>DBZL01000014.1 GCA_002311745.1 Phycisphaerales bacterium UBA1161
CTGGTGGGCCAGACGGTGGTGGGACGCGCGGGCTGGAGCCAGTTGTGCAATTTGAATTTGAAGGAGCTGGCGGCGCGGAGCGAGGAGCAATTCGTGAAATTGGCCGTCGGCCTGGCTGGGGACTTGCCGCGCTTGGCCCAGCTTCGCGCGACGCTGCGGGGTCGGATGGAGAAATCGCCGCTGATGGACGGCGAGCGGTTTGCGCGGAACATCGAGTCGACGTACCGGAATCTTTGGCGGCGGTGGTGTCAGACGAAGTCGTGAACGGGAATTGCCGCCGATGTCCCCGATGTCGATCCAGCAAACGCTCGACCTGGCCAAGCAACACCACGACGCCGGACGATGGGCGCAAGCCGAATCTTTGTATCGGCAACTGCTAGCCGAGCAGCCGGATCACGCCGAAGCGCTGCACTTGCTGGGAACCCTGGCACTGCAAACCTCCCGGCCGCAGGAGGCGGCACATCTCATCGGCCGGGCGGTCGAGCTGGATGCGCGTTGCCCCGAGTATCACTGCAATTTGGGCCTGTCGCTGGCGAAGCTCGGACGAATGCAGGAGGCGGTCGACGCGTACCACAGGGCGTTGGCGATACGGCCGGAGTTTGCCGAGGCGTTTTACAATTTGGGGATCGCCCTCCGGGCCCACGGGCGTGTGCGCGAGGCGATCGCGGCTTACCGAGCCGCCATCGCCCTGAAGCCGAATGATGCAAATGCGTACAGCAACCTGGGCAACGCGCTGACCCAGGACGGGCAATACGAGCAGGCATTTGATGCGCTGCGAACAGCCCTGGCGCTGCAGCCGGATTTCCCGGGGGCTCTGTGGAACCTGGGCATCGCGATGCAGAACTCCGGACGGACCCAAGAGGCGATCGCCTTGTTCAGCCGACTCATCGAAGCGCACCCGGATTTCATCGACGCCTACGAGAATTTCGGCGCGGCGCTGCAGTCGGCGGCGCGGTTCGACGAGGCCGGGGCGGTTTGGCGTCGAGGTCTGGCCCTGCGTCCCGATGCCGCGACGTTGCACTGGAATCTGGGACTCCTGCTGCTTTTGCAGGGCGATTTCCAGCAAGGGTGGCCAGAGTACGAATGGCGCAAACGCGTCCCGGCGTTTAGGGAGCTGATGCCGGATTTCACCCAACCGATGTGGGATGGCGGCGATCTGCGCCCCAAGCGCATCCTTCTGCACGCCGAGCAGGGTTTTGGTGACACGATTCATTTTGCCCGCTACGTGCAGGCGGTGGCCGCGGGCGGTGGAAAGATTCTCCTGGCTTGCCAGCCCAAGCTCCTGCGGCTGATGAAGAGTCTGCATGGCGTCGCGCAATTCGTGGCAACCAACCAAGCACTGCCGGATTTCGATCTGCATTGCCCCCTGCCGAGTCTGCCCCATGTGCTCGGACTGCACGAGCCGCAGTCGCTGCCCTGGAGGGGCGCGTACCTGCACTCGGAGGAAGCGCTGCGTAGGAAATTCGCGGATGTATTGGAGCAAGCCGGCGCCAAGTTGAAAGTCGGACTGGTGTGGTCCGGCCGCGCACAGCCGCCCGGCCGATCCGTACCCCTGGCGATGCTGGCCCCGCTGGCCGATCCGCGCGTGCAGTTTTACAGCCTACAGGTGGGCGAGGGCGCCGAGCAAGCCAAGTCTGCTCCATCGGGCATGCAACTGAGCGACGCAACGGATCGGATCAGCGATTTTGCCGACACGGCGGCACTGATGGATCAGTTGGACCTGATCGTAAGCATTGACACGGCGGCGGCGCAGCTGGCGGGCGCGATGGGCAAGGCGGTCTGGACGCTTCTCAAGCACGTGCCGGATTGGCGATGGATGCTGCGGCGCAGCGATTCGCCTTGGTATCCGACGATGCGCCTGTTTCGCCAAGAAAAAGACGGCGATTGGACGCGGCCGATCCAGCGCGCGGCAATGGAACTGAAATCCCTCCTGGCTTCGTAAGGCTTCTACGGCAGCACGGTGCAGATGACGGTGCGCTTGCGCGCACGCGTGTCAAACTCCATCAGCACGATCTGCTGATACTCGCCGGTGAGCAGCCGGCCGTCGCGGAACGGCACGGTAAGGCTGGGCCCGATCAGGGCGGCACGCACGTGACTGTGGCCGTTGTCATCGTTCCACGTGGCCTCATGGACGTAGTGAGCGTCGTCGGGAACCAGGCGCTGGAGGACCTCGGCCATGTCATGCTTGACCAGCCCGGACTCGTATTCCATGGTGGTCAGGGCGGCGGTGCTGCCGACCAGAAACAGGTGCAAGAGGCCGTCGCCGCGGAGGTCGCGAACTTTGGATTTCAACTCCGCGCTGAGGTTGACGATGTCGTTGCTTCCATCCGTCTCAAGATCGAGAGTAAATTGCGTCATGGACAGTCCACTATCGCCGGAAAATTTTGCCTATCATACCAGTGTCCGGCGCAAAAGCGTCAGGGACTGATTGGCAGGACAAGGTTGGTTATCAGACGTTACCGCCGATGCCGGCGAAGCGGCAACCGACCAATAAAGAGGGCCCAGTCACGCGAATTTCTGGCTTTTTTGTAAACACGGGCAGTTACAGGACTTTTGTGTCGAAAGCGCTTGGCGGATTTGACCGTCCGATTAACGGGTGATATATTTTTTCGGCCAGCGCCTGTGGTGGGCGTTTATTAAGATTAGACGCTTGAAGGATTTACGGGAAACACCCCGTCATCGGCGGTGAGATGGTGTCAACTGGGCTAAGCTCCGGTGGAGATGCAAAAGCCAGCGTTCTTCAAGCAACCGACATCGTTGAGCTGGTAGGCCAGACGGTCGCCTTGAAGAGGCGGGGTAAGGACTTTGTCGGTCTGTGCCCGTTCCACCAGGAAAAAACGCCGTCCTTTCACGTCAGCCCATCCAAGCAGTTTTTTTACTGCTATGGGTGCAAGAAAGGCGGCAACGCCATCGACTTTGTGATGCATCGCGACCGCGTCGAGTTCATGGACGCGTTGCGATTGCTGGCCGACGTGGCGGGCATCGAGTTGCCCGCATTCAGCGGGAAGAAAAATTCCGGCGAGCGGCAGACCTTGCTTGAAGCGCTGTCGGCTGCCTGCCTGTTCTTTGAAAAGTTGCTCTCTCATCCTCAGCACGGCCAGTCGGCGCGACAGTACCTGGCCCAGCGTGGCTTGGACAACTCGTCGATCCAGCGATTCCGCCTCGGCGTGGCGCTTGACAGTTGGGACGGGTTGCTGAGCAGCGCGGCGATGAAAAAGTTTTCGCCGCCCGATCTGGCCCTGGCCGGCTTGGTCAAGCCCCGCGAACGCGGCGAGGGCTACTACGACACCTTCCGCAATCGCCTGATGTTTCCCATCCGCGATGAAAGCGGGCGCGTGATCGCCTTCGGCGGCCGCGTGATGCCGTCTTCGCAGGACCCGGCCAAGTACCTGAACAGCCCGGAAACACCGGTGTTTTCCAAAAGCCGGTGCGTCTTCGGGCTGGACCTGGCCCGAGCCAAGATCATCGAGACGCGCACGGTCGCAGTCGTCGAAGGATACACCGACGTCGTCATGGCGCATCAGTTCGGTCTGTGCAACGTCGTTTCCGTATTGGGTACGGCCATCACGCCGCAGCACATCGGCGTGCTGCGGCGGTTTGCCGACCGGGTCGTGCTGGTGTTCGATGCCGACAGCGCCGGCGATGCGGCGGTCAACCGCGCGGTCGAACTGTTCCTGACTCAGCCGGTGGAGATCGCTATTGCATCCCTGCCCCAAGGGCTGGACCCCGACGAGTTTCTGCTCAAGCACGGGGCGGAGGAGTTTAGCCGCATCTTGAGCAGCGCGGCCGATGCCCTGACGTACAAGTGGAAGCAGCTTGTGCGGCAATTCAAGCACGGCGACGGTTTGACGGCGCAGCAGCAGGCCGTGGATCAGTACTTGCAGACGTTGGCGGCGGCGCGAGGCTCGGGACCGGTGGACTCGTTGCGCTGGGGAGCGGCGCTGGCTCGCGTGAGCCGCCTGAGCGACATCCCCGTCGAGCAGTTGAATCGGCGGTTCAGAATCAGGGCGCCGCGGCCTCGAATATCCCAGAAGCGCGTCCCCGGCACGGCAGGGGCCGGCGCCGGGACTCAAGCCGGCAAGTCGGGCGAGCCGAATAACAATGCTCCGGCCGCCCCCGCCGTTGGGACCGATCCGGACCAGGCGGCTGGCCCGTTAACCGCTAGGCAAAGGGCAGAAGGGTACATTATCGGACTGTTGCTATTGGAGGGCGAGCGGTGGGGTCAGGCGGTGCAAGGCATTGGTCCATCGGACTTTACGGATCTGGACCTGCGGAAAATCGCTGCGCAGCTCTGGAAGCGCCAAGAATATGGAGGGAGCGTTGTTTTGAACGAGTTTCTGGCACTGCTGGACGAGGAGCAGCTCAAGAGTCTGGCGGTGCGTTGGGCGGATGAGGCCTCTTCCATGCCCGACCCGCAGAGCCTGCTGGCAGGCAGCCTGCGGCACATTTGCGAGGAACGAGAGCGCGATCAAGAGCGCAAACTGATCGCCCAGTTGCGGCGTAACAGCATAGAATCCTCCGGCTCGCCGGATGATCCGTCCGCTGATACGACCGCCTTGCGACAATTGCAAGAGAAAATGAGCCGGGCGAACTTAAAACGCCCGGTGCCTGAAAGATGAACATCTGGTGACTTGCGCGGTCCCGTTGCAAGGATCAGGAACATCCCTGAACTCCTTGGCCAAACCGCCAAAGCCACTCGAGTAGCGATGCAACGTCGCTGCCTTTTGCCAGGAAAGTGGTTTGCAAGACATGGCAACGATCGAATCCCCCCTGATTGGTTCGGGCTCTCAGGAAGAAGTCGACCTGCGCGTGCAGGCCCTTCTGGACCTGGGTACTTCGCGCGGATACCTCACCTACGAGGAGCTGAATACCCGACTTCCCGATGAAGTGGTCTCGCCCGACAAGCTCGACTCGCTTCTGATGATGATCGACGAGATGGG
Organism: Phycisphaerales bacterium UBA1161; assembly: GCA_002311745.1. Lineage (GTDB taxonomy): Bacteria > Planctomycetota > Phycisphaerae > Tepidisphaerales > Tepidisphaeraceae > UBA1161. The sequence continues at coordinate 4,941 of DBZL01000014.1, forward strand.
CATCAAGCTCATCGACGATTCGGATGTTCCGGAATACCAGAAGCCCACGCGGGTCAAAGTGGAAAGGCCGGTTAACGGCGCGGAGAAGCCCACCAAGGCGGCCGCGGCGAAGGTCACCAAGGGCACCAAGACCCGCCCCATCCGCCCGGCGGAAGAGGAGATCATCGTCGATGAGGAGGACGACGACGAAGCCCTGGACCTGAACCTGGAAGCGGAGTTGGCCGAGGCCTCCACCAAGCGGATCGACGATCCGGTGCGCATGTACCTGACGCAGATGGGTGAAATCCCCCTGCTGACCCGCGAGCAGGAGATCGCCCTGGCCAAGAAAATCGAGATCACGCGGAAAATCTTCCGCTCGAAGGTGCTGGAGAGCGATTACTGCCTGCAGTCGGCCGTGGAAATCCTGCAGCAGGTGGACGACGGCGATCTTCCCTTCGACCGAACGATGAAGATCAGCACCGATGAGGGGATGGCCGACAAGGGCACGATCGGTCAGCGCATTCCGATGAACCTGGCCACGGTGCGGCAGATGCTGGCGCGCAACCGGCAGAATTGGGACGCGCTGCACCCGGGCAAGACGCGCAAGGAGCAAGATGAGCTGCGTCTGGCGGTCCGCCGCCGGCGCCGCCGCAGCGTCAAGCTGCTGGAAGAGCTGGCCCTGCGGACCAGCAAGGTCACCCCGCTGATGAAAAAGCTCTCCTCCATCAGCACCAAGATGGTGGAGCTGGAGCAGCGCATTGAAGAACTCAAGAAGCTCAAAGACCCCGGCGAAGACCTGGAGGTCTGTCAGGAGGAGCTGAGCGGTCTGGAAGACCTGGTGCTGGAAGACGCGCAGAACCTGCACCGCCGGGTCGTGGCCATCCGCAAGATCTACTACAAGTACGAGGATGCCAAGCGCAAACTCTCCGGCGGCAACCTGCGCCTGGTGGTCTCCATCGCCAAGAAATACCGCAATCGCGGGCTTTCCTTCCTGGACATCATCCAGGAGGGCAACACGGGGCTCATGCGGGCGGTGGACAAGTACGAATATCGCCGCGGCTTCAAGTTCAGCACCTACGCCACGTGGTGGATTCGCCAGGCGATCACGCGGGCGATTGCCGATCATGCCCGCACCATCCGCATCCCGGTGCACATGATCGAGACGATGAGCAAGCTGCGCAACATCAGCAAGGCGCTGATGCAGGAGCTGGGCCGCGAGCCGACGATCGAGGAGATCGCGCGGCGTGCGAAGATGACCGTCGCCGAGACGCGCCGCGTGCTGAAGATCAGCCGACATCCCATTTCCCTGGACCGCCCCGTCGGCGAAAGCGAGGACAGCTACTTCGGCGACTTCATCGAAGATGAAAAGGCGGACAATCCCGTCGAATCCGCCACGCAGGAAATGCTCAAGGACAAGATCGAGCAGGTGCTCAAGACGCTGACCTACCGAGAGCGCGAGATCATCAAGCTGCGTTACGGCATCGGCGATGGGTACACCTACACCCTGGAGGAAGTGGGCCGCATCTTCAAGGTGACGCGCGAGCGGGTCCGCCAGGTTGAGGCGAAGGCCATCCGCAAGCTCCAGCATCCCGTGCGCGCCCGCAAGCTGGAAGGATTCCTCCCCGGCGGCGTGCCGCAGTAAGAACCCATGCAGGCCAACGGCATGGATTGTCCAAAATCAGCCGGCGCCGCTCGCAAGATGGGCGGCGCCGAGTTTTTTTCCCTGGCTCTGCTGCTGGCAGCAGGCGTGCTGGTGCGTCTGGCCTTCTGGCCGCACCGCAATCAGAGCGGCGACGCCATCCGCTACAGCATCGCAGCCCTCACCACCCACGTCGCCCATCCGCCGGGCTATGTGGGATATTGCCTGCTCGGCGGCGGGTTCAACCATTTTGTCCATCACATTCAAGCGACGTTTCACGTGATTGACCTCTGCGCCACGATGGTGGGCACCATCGTCTGTTATTGTCTGGCCAAAGCGTTCGGTTTGCGCTGGCCCGCGGCGCTGGCGACGGCGGCGTGTTATTGCTTCAGCATCAACACCCTCATATGCAGTCTGTACGTCTCCCCCTACGGTTTGGAAGGCATGTTCTCGGCCCTCTTTGGGCTGCTCTGCTTGCGCGCCTTGCGTGGCGGGTCGCATAAGGATGCGCTGGGCGCGACGCTCATCGTGGCCCTGGCCGGAGCCTTCCGGCCTTCCACAACGCTGCTGCTTGCGCCCGCATGGCTTTATGTGTTGCTCTCGTATACTCGCCAGGCGGCTGTCCCGCGCGGCCGGTGGCTGGTGTTGCACGCGACTATCGCTCTGCCCATCGTCTTGGCCTGGACCTACGCCAACAACCGTTTGATGACCCAGGCCGGCTACGGCGGCAGAACGTACGATCTGCAGGTCATGCAGGAATCAAGCTACGATTACGCGTCATTTCATAGCAGCACAACGGCGTCGCATCATACGTATCACATGCCGATGGCCGAGATACTCGCCTGGGTCGAGAACAAAACGGGATTTCGTCTGCTCCCCCACGTTCCAGACTGGCCTACGCCTTCGCTCACTAGGGCAGCCCGACTGGCCATTTTGCAGAGCGCCAAACAGGCGTGGTGGATTCTGTTGTCATTGCCGTCGATCGCGATGGTCTTCCTGCTGCTTTTGGTCCGGCGCCGCCAGTTGGCCGGCCTACGCCGAACGGAACTGCTACTGCTTGGGTGGTGGATATTGCCAGGGGTCCTCTTCTTCGTGATGGGCCATTTAGGCACACTCGGCTACGTACAGATTTACCTCCCTGCCTTATGCGTGGCCACCGCTTATGTCCTGCTTGGAAAATCGTGGTCGGTCGTTGGGCCGAACGTTTTGAAATCCGGCGCTGGCCGCCAGCGGTCGTCCATGGGTTGGTTCTTGGCTCCCGTTTTTGCGGGATTGCTCTTTTTCGCGGTGGCTCGGCCCTTTGCCGCGACCTCCGGTTGGAGGCATTCGCTGAACATAATCGCCACGCCATTCACCGGGTATTCGATACGTACGAATTTCGGCGTGTCGCGCAATCCGCTCGCCGCCCATGGCGAGGCATGGGTTGACGTCCCCACCGATGAACAGTTGATCGCCGCCGCCCGCAAAAATCACTTCTCTCCGATTTGATCCTTGGCCTCGTCTTGCCTGCGCCGGTCCATCGCATTACAACAATTCATCATGGACAAAAATACCCTATTGGCCGCGTTGGAATTATCCAGAACGCGCCTGCTGGACGAACTGCAAACGATCGAAAAAAGCGGTCAGGACGTTGCCCAAGTGCTGACTTGGCGGCCGGGGCCGGGGCGGGCGAACATCGGCTGGCAGGCGATGCATTGCGCCGCCACCCATGAAAGGCACTTGAAGGAACGATTCCTCAACCAACCGTACGACGAAAAATTAGTCGTCCAGTTCGGCCACGGCTCGACTCCGTCGGACGGCAACATCCCGCCGATCGGCGCGATCCGCGAGCTGCTCGCCGGCAAATACAACGCACTCAAACAGTGGATCGCGACACAGCCGCCGGAGGGACTGGCTCGGCTGATGCCGGCTCCCGGCGGTAAGCAGCGCAGCGTGGAAGACACGATCCTGCTGATGGGCTGGCACGAGGCGCATCATCAGGGGCAAATTCACTTGACGTGGAACCTGTACAAAGTGGCGCACGGGATCAAGTGAAATTCGAATGACAAATGACGAATGACGAATGCTGACTTGAATTCGTCATTCGTCATTCGTCATTCGTCATTTCAATACTGGGGTCCCCCAGGATTGACGTCCTTGTTCCACAGGAGAATCCCGCCGGCCATGCTCTTGGCATCGGTGAAACCCTGCTGACGCAGGAAGCGGGCGAACTGCAGCGAACGGCTGCCGCTGCGGCAATAGATGACCACCTGGTCCTTCTCGTGCCCCTTGAGCTCGCCAAAGCGCTGAGCCAACTGCTGTAGTGGGATCAGACGGCCGCCGGGAATGCTGGTGATGGCGGCCTCATTGGGTTGGCGGCAATCGACGAACACAAAATCCTTGTGCTGATCGAGCAACGATTTGACGTCGCGCGGGGTCACCTCCAAGGCGGGATCGAACTTGTATCCCGGCGGCAATCCGCGGGCATCCAGCGATGGATCAGGAAGGGGCTTGGCCTGACCGTTGCCGCCCTTGGCCTGGCGAACCTCGGCTTCGGTTTCCGCCAGGCTCTTGGGATCCAGGATCGGCGTGCCGCAGAACTGCTCGTAGTCGATCGGTTTGGTGATGGTCGGATGATCGCCGCAGACCGGGCAGGCCGGGTCGCGCCGCAGCTTGAAGGTTTTGAACTCGCCGTCGAGTCCGCTGAAAATCGTGAGGCGTCCGACGGCCGGCCGGCCGATGCCCAGAATCAACTTGATCACCTCGTTGGCCTGGAGGGTGCCGATGATCCCCGGCAGCACGCCCAGGACGCCGCCCTCGGCGCAGCTCGGCACGGAGCCCGGATCGGGCGGCTCGGGGTACATGCACCGGTAACATGGGCCGTGCTCGCCGGGGCGCTGCGGGTTCTCCAGGTGCGGCGCAAAGACCGTCATCATTCCCTCGAAGCGGAAGATCGAGCCGTAGACGTTGGGTTTTTTGAGCATCACACAGGCGTCGTTCACGCAGTAGCGCGTGGGGAAATTGTCCGTCCCATCGATCACCACGTCGTAATCCTTGACCAAGTCCAGGACGTTGCGGCTGTTGACGATGGTCTTGTGTCCCACGATGTGAACATCGGGGTTAAGGTCGCTCAGGCGAGCGGCGGCGGCCTTGACCTTGTCCTCGCCGACGGTGGATACGCCAAAAAGAACCTGCCGCTGCAAGTTGCTTGGGCTGATCACGTCCACATCCGCGATGCCGATGGTTCCGACCCCGGCGGCGGCCAGGTACAGGCTGATGGGCGCGCCCAATCCGCCGGCGCCGATGCACAGGACCTTGGCGTTGATGAGCTTCAATTGCCCTGCAACGCCGACTTCGGGAAGGATCAGGTGCCGCTTGTAACGGTTGATCTGTTCGGTGCTGAGCTGCGAGACGGCTTTAGAGGATTGGTCACCATACTGAGTCATAAATAACTATAGCCTTTGCTCCGGGCCAAAAAGAAAACCATGCCGGTAATCGGCATGGCCCGTGGCAGACCCCATTCTGCCGCGCTTTAGCTGTTTGGTGGACGTGTGCCCACGGGCCGCAAGCTGCGAGTCAAATCGCCCGGTAACTCGCGGGGATTCTAGGAAACGCCCCGCGGCGGGTCAAGGGCGGCGGATGGCCCATCGCGGGCGGAATTCATGGCGCTTTTGCCGTCGTGTCTGTTGCTGTTTGGACTCCCTGAAGGTAAATTCACGATTAGATCAGCGATGGAGCGCTGTTGAAATCGGGGTGGCTTAAGCAACGGAGTGCTTAGACATGTCTCCACTTACGGAAAAGCTTTCGGTAATCCTGGACGATTGGGATCATCTTTCGGCAATCTTGGCGGACGTCCAAAGGCAATGCACCGCCAAAGACACGACGATCGCGGGGCTGCAGCAGACCATCGCCAATCAACAACAGCAACTGGCCAAGCAGGCGTCGGAATTGGCGTCGCTGAAGCATCAGCTCGCGGCATTGCAGGCGCAGGCGAACGCGGCGTTGATGTCGGCCAGCGATCCGGAAGATGCGAGGCTGAGAAAGCGGATCGACGCGGCGTATGCGGCGGTGGAGACCAAGGCGCCGGGCGGCCCGGTCGCTGCGCCGCAGCAAGCGCCGGCCGTGCAGCAAGCCGCCCCGCCGCCGCAAGCCGCACCACCCTCGCACGCGCCGCTGCGGCCGGCCACGCCCACCACTTTCAGCGAGGCATCCGCCACGGCGCCGGCCAAGGCGGCGCCGGCCAATGGGGCGCGTTTGGCGGGCATTCCCGGTCAGCCGCAGCGGATACCCCCTGCCGCCCCAGCCGCGGCTGCCGCCGCTGCCGCGATTCGCCCGCAGGCGCAACCCTCCGTGGCACTGAGCGTGGGCAAATTGCCTCACGCGCCGGCCGCGGGCGCCGCGCCGGCGGCCTCGGCAGGAGCCACGTCCAGATACAACTCTTCGGAAGAGGCGTCGTAGCCGAACAATTCGGCGAACCGGCCCCAGCCGACAATGGTGCCGAACATCCGCTCCACGTCCGCGGTGGTCAGGCGGACGCACAGTTCTTCCTCGATGATCTCCTTGCTGAGACGATTGCCGCGGGCTTCACGCAGCAGGTGCAGCACGAAGCGGAACGTGCCCAGCGTCAGCACTTGATCGCGGAAAAGGCTTTTGCGGCCGTTGATGTCGGCGTCGAGGAAGCGGCGGCCCAGGTCGGTCAGCAGCACCTGGTTCTTGGGGGTATCCAGAAGATCGAGCATTTCGCCGGCCTTGACGACGGCGATGGTGTGCCCGAAATCGTAATCGGTGAGCTGGTCCAGGCTGAACACGTCCATCTGTCCGCCGTGGTCGCGAAGGATTTCCATCAATCCGAAGATGTGGCCGGTGTGGACCGGCGGCAGCGGCGCCGGCGCGGGAATCTGCCCCGGCGCTTCGACGAGCGGCGGGGCTTCGGGCAGGTCGGGCATCTGTTCCCTGGTGATGATGTCGTGAAGCCGCTGCACCATCCGCAAAAAGGCTGGACTTTGGTATTCGCGTGGGTGGGCGACGTCGTTTTCGATGATGGTGCGGATGTGTCCGGGACGGGCGCTCATCACCACGATGCGGTCGGCAAGAAAAACCGCCTCCTCGATCAGGTGGGTGATCATGACCACGCTTTTGAGGGCAAAGGGCAGTTTGCTGCCGCCGCCGGACCAGAGCCGATAGACTTCGCTGCGCAAGGTCTCGGCGGTGAAGACGTCCAGGGCGCTGAAGGGCTCATCCATGCAAAGCAGTTCCGGCCCGCGTGCCAGGGCGCGGGCGATGCCGACGCGCTGTTTCATCCCGCCGGACAACTCCTTGGGATAGGCCTGCTCGAATCCTTCGAGGCCGACGACGTCGATGCAGCGGGCGACGCGATCCTGGGTGGCAGCCGGATCCAGATTCAAACCGTTGAGGGCCATGCTGATGTTGTCTCGGACGCTCAGCCAGGGAAATAGGGCGAAGTTCTGGAAGACCAGAGACACGCCGGGGTGAATACCGACCAGGGGCCGGCCGTGCGCCAGGACGGTGCCGCTGGTGGGCTTGAGCAATCCGATCATGGCGCGCAGGAGGGTGCTTTTGCCGCAGCCGCTGGGGCCGAGGATGGCCAGCACCACCCCCGGCTTGATGGCCAGGGATACCTTGTCCAACACCAGCAAATCCGGGCCGTGGTTGTCCTGGCTGAAGGAAACGGTCACGTCGATAACCTCGGAGATGGTGGAGCCGTTTTCCATGAGTTCCTCGCTCACGCGTTCAGACTGTAGCGCGATTCGGCCAACCGGTACAGGCGTTTCCACACGACACGGTTGAGCAGCACGACAAACAGGGACATGGTGACGACCGCAGCGGCCAGCAGGGAATACCTTCCGCTGTCGTAGGTCTGACCGATCATCGAACCAAGCCCGAAGGTGCGGACGTCGGTGCCGAGCAGAGCCTCGGAGACGATGGTTGCGTTCCACGCCCCGCCGGCAGCGGTGATCAGCCCGGTCACCAGGTACGGAAAGACGCTGGGAATATAAAGGCGCCGCCAGCGCTGCGGCGCGCTCATGCGGTAGACCGCGCCGGCTTCCTTCAGCTCGGCGGGAATCGTCGATGCGCCGGCCACGACGTTGAACAGGATGTACCACTGCGATCCGAGGAGCATCAGCGCGGCGCAACCGATGCCGAAAGGAATGTGCATCCATACCAGGGCTTCGTACACGAGGGGAAAGAGCATCGGCGCCGGGAAGCTGGCCAGGACTTGCGTGACGGGCTGCAGGCGGTGGGACCATCGCGGCGCAAGCCCGATCAGAATGCCCACCGGCAGTGTCCAGGCCGCGCCAAGCACAACCGCGGCGGTTGTCCGCGCAAACGACGCCAGCAACGCCAGAAGCACCGCGATCCAATCCTCGCGCTCGGTCAAGGGCTTGCCGGGCGTGAGGTCGCGGATCGGCAGATGAATCAGCAGGATCAGAAGCTTGACCGCGCCCCACGCGGCGAAGGCGGCCAGGACCGCCATGACCAGCCAAGTGGCGATCCGCTTGACGGCGGGCGTGATCAGCGGCCGTCGGGGGCCGGAGCGCCGGACCGCGGGGATCGAGGGTTGGGTGCGGCGGCGGCCCAGCCAGCGCCGCAGCAGATTCAGAAGCCACGAGTGTTTGAACAGGTCCATCATCCACGAATGGGGAACATCGGCGTCGGAGGAATCCTCCAATTTGAACCGCTGGCTCCAGACGACGATGGGGCGCCAGAAAACTTGATCGACGATGATGATCATCAAGATCATGGCGACGACCGCGCCGACCTGGGCCAGGCGGTTGTGTTGCGTGACCGCCTCGCTCATGTAGGAGCCGATGCCCGGCAGACGGAAGTCGCGATTTTCGCCGTTGATTTTGAGCTGAAACGCCTCGTTGACCATGAGGAAGAACCAACCGCCGGCCATGGACATCATGGAATTCCAAACCAGTCCGATCATGGCGGCGGGGACTTCCAACAGGCGGAAAATCTGCCAGCCGCCCAGCCCCTGCAAGGCGGCAGCTTCGCGCAGGGCCGTGGGGATCGAGCGCAGGCTACCGTGGAAACTGAAGGTCATGTTCCACGCTTGGGCGGTGAAGATCATGATGACACAGGCCAGCTCAAGGCCGATCTGCCGCGTGGGGAACAGATGAATCATGGCCAGGACGACGCCGGGAAGAAATCCCAAGACGGGGATGGATTGGAGAATGTCCAGAGCCGGGAGCATGGTTTTTTCGGCGGTGGGGTTGTGCGCCGCGACGGTGCCGTAAACAAGGGTGAACAGTAGGGAGAGGAGGTAAGCGGCAAAGCCGCGTCCCAGGCTCAGCAGCGTGTACCGAGGCAGCGCCCATAGGGACAGATCGATCCGCACCTGTCGGGCGACGGGAGCGGTGGCTTGACCGAAGATCACCGCCAGGGCGGCCACCAGGCCAGCCAGGCCCACCAGCAGCACGGCATCCACACCCAGGCTGGCCGGAGCCTTCAGTGCTTGGCGGACCTTGCTTGTGTGAAAAAGAACCAGCGCCATTCGGCGGGGATTTTAATTGGCCGGCATCGGATTGACGAGATCGGCCGCGCGTTGCGACACGTCAAAATCAGCGGTCGCTGATCGTTCTACGCGATCAACTGCCCTTCGATCTGGTTGAGCTGATCGGCGATGTCGCGCTGCTGGGTGCAGTCCTGCTCGACGGTGCGGACGGCGTGCAGGACGGTGGTGTGATCGCGGCCGCCGAAATAGCCGCCGATCTCTTCCAGGCTGTAGCGCGTGTGCCGGCGGGCCAGGAACATGCAGACCTGGCGCGGAAAGGCGATGCTCTTATGGCGCTTCTTGCTCTGCAGGTCGCTGACGCGGACGTTGTAGTACTTGGTGACGGCGTCGAGGATTTGCTGGACGGTGATGCGCTGTTGTTCCGGAGTGCCGCTTTCGCCCAGGGCGGCCTTGGCCAGTTCCAAATCGATCGGGCCGTTTTGCAGCAGGCTCATGCCCTGGATCTTGGTGATGGCGCCTTCCAGTTCGCGGGTGTTGCTCTCGACCTTGGCTGCGACGTAGCAGATGACTTCGTCCGGCAGCGACAGGCCGCGCATCCTGGCCTTTTTTTGCAGGATGGCGACGCGGGTCTCGTAGCAGGGCTTCTCGATGCGGGCGACCAAGCCCCAGTTGAAGCGGCTGACCAACCGCTCTTCCAGTTCGGGGATTTCGCTGGGCGGGCAGTCGGCGCTGAGGATAATCTGCTTTTGCTGTTGATAAAGTGTGTTGAACGTGTGGAAAAACTCTTCCTGGGTGCGGTCACGGCCGGCCAGGAAGTGGATGTCGTCGATCACCAGCATGTCCACGTGCCGGTAACGGTAGCGGAACTGGTGCATGTCGCCGTTCTCCACGGCCAAGATGAACTGATTGATGAAGCTGTCGCAGGAAAGATACAAAATCCTGGCATCGTGCTGACGTTCCAGCACCTTCTGGCAGACGGCCTGAAGCAGATGGGTCTTGCCCAGCCCCACGCCGCCGTGGATGAACAGCGGGTTGTAGTTTTTGCCCAGATGCTCGGCGACGGCAACGCTGGCGGCGTGCGGAAGGCGATTGCAGGGGCCGGTGACGAACTGGTCAAACGTGTAATCCGGGTTGAGCGGCAGGGGCTGGTCGCCCTCGTTGAAGATGCCGCCGCGGTTGAGGTTTTCGCAATGGAACGAGACGGCCACCAGCCGGCCGGTGACTTGCTGGGCCGCGGACGTAAAGGGTTGCTGGCACTGGCCCTGGCAGAAATTGAGTTGTGCGGGCGTGGCGACGGTCACCTGAATGACGCCGTTGGTCAGTTGCCGCGGCACAAGCTGGTCGAACCAGAGGCGGTTGAGGCTGGGGTGCTGGGTGCGGACCGTTTGGAGAATCTGCTGCCAAAGCGAAGGATCGAAAACGGGCTCCGGCGCGCGGCGCAAAGATGCCTCGCGCGGCGAGGGCAGGTGGGTCGTTAACATGGCAATGTCTTCGGCGAATCCGCTAGTTAAGTGTCCCATCAATCCGAGCCGCCGATTTCCGACTGGCCGGCCCGGCGCAATTTCACGATCTTGATCTTATCCGGTGCGTGGCGAGCCATAAAAAAAAGTCGCCACAAGCGACACCGGTTCTTCACGTCTGATTGGCCCCACATTAGTGAGGCGCACATACAATGCAAGCGCTAAAAATCGCGTCGGCGCCGCCCGCCGATGCGCGACCGCGGCTGATTCTTTGTTGCACAACGCGTTGCGCCGCGCGCCACGGCTGACAAGTTCAATGAAATTTTTTTTCGACAACCAACAGGCCTATTTGCGATCCGGGATGGGCAGCCCCACTTCGGCCATGACCTTTTTCAGATCGCTCCAAACGGCGGCGCGGTTCTCTTCGGTGTAGGAACGCAATAGGTAGGCGGGGTGAAACGTCGGCATGAGCTTGATCCCCCGCCAGTTGTGCCATTGGCCGCGCATCTTCCCCATCGCCAACTTGGTCTGCAGCATGTAAGAGGTCGCCGGCCGGCCCAACGTCACGATCACTTGCGGGCGAATAATCTCAAGCTGGCGCACCAGATACGGGGTACACGTCGCCACTTCGTCCGGAGCCGGCTCACGGTTGCCCGGCGGCCGGCATTTCACGATGTTTCCTATGTAAACCTGCTCACGCTTCAGGCCCATGCTGGCGATCATCCGGTTGAGCAGCTCGCCGGCCCGGCCCACAAATGGCCGGCCTTGCAAGTCCTCGTTCTCCCCCGGGCCCTCCCCGATAAAGAAGACCTTGGCGTCGGCATCCCCCTCGCCAAAGACCGTTTTCTTGCGAGATTCGCATAGCCGGCATCGCGTGCACGGGCGCACTTCCTCCCGATCCATCGCAGCCAATCGCTCGATTTTCTCCTTGCGGCTAAGCGGCAAAGCCGCGGGCGGCCCAGCGACTGTCGCCGCCTCGGCGCCAACTCCTTCGGCGACTGGGCGGAGCACCACGGAGTCCAAACCGAACGCCTGTTCGCTTTTGAGCCATAGCCACAACTGCTGCTTGGTCGTATCATCGGACATGGGAAGCGATGGTAAATGGACCGTTGCCCGCCGGCAAGAAAATCTTATCCCGCGGGATTTTGGCCAAATCGGCGGGAATTATTGTTGACGCGCTGCGGCTCTTGGCGACAATAGGCCGCCGTAAAGCCACCCCGGCCCGCAATGGCGGTTGTTCTTTTCAGAACACACCGTAGCAGGCCGCGGTGGCTTTTTTTGTGGGTCTCAACGAAGGAGTCACTATGGCCGCGAAAACCAAAAAAGACTTGCTTCGCCGCACGATCGAGCACATCGATATCACCCGCCACAACGTCGTGCCGATGGTCGATGCTTTTGGGCCCATGTCCTATAGCGCCCGCGATTTGCACCGGGCGGCGGAGATCTACGACCGCATGCTCCGCGACGGCGATTGCGGCATCATCCTCTGCCTGGCCGGCTCTCTTGTCAGTGCGGGCTTGAAAAAAGTCTTCGTCGACATGGTCCGCAACCGCATGGCCGACGCCATCGTCGCCACGGGAGCCAACATCGTCGATCAGGACTTCTTCGAAGCCCTGGGCTTTCGCCATTACCTCGCCGAGGATTACCTCAAGGCGGGCAACGATGATGCGCTGTTGCGCGAATTGATGATCGACCGCATCTACGACACGCTGATCGATGAAGAAGAGCTGCGTGTTTGCGACGAGACGATGCAGAAAATCATCGACGAAATGGAACCCAAGCCCTACAGCTCGCGCCAGATCATCCGCGAAATGGGGGCGTACCTGGAAAAGCACGGCAAGACTTCCGACAGCATCGTTGGGGAGGCGTACCAGCAGGACGTGCCGATTTTCTGTCCGGCGTTCAGTGATTGTTCGGCGGGGTTCGGCTTCGTGGCCCACATCCAGAACCGCCAAGCCGCCGGAGGGCTCACCGTCAGCATCGACAGCGCCAAGGATTTTTACGAGCTGACGCAACTGAAGATCAAGAGCCGGCAGACGGGGCTGTTCATGGTTGGCGGCGGGGTGCCCAAGAATTTCGCCCAGGACGTTGTCGTGGCCGCGGAAATCCTGGGCGCCCGTGCGCCCATGCACAAGTACGCCATTCAGATCACCGTGGCGGACGTGCGGGATGGAGCGCTCTCGGGCAGCACGCTGAAGGAAGCGAGCAGTTGGGGCAAGGTGGACACGGTCTTCGAGCAGATGGTGTACAGCGAAGCGACGATCGCCGTGCCGCTGATCGTCGGCTACGCCTATCACAAGGGCGGCTGGCGCCATCGCACGGCGCGGACGTGGAACCAACTTCTGGAACCGGCGGCCGTCGGTTAGCCGAGCACGCCGGGTCGGTTAAAAGAGCGATTTTCTTTGGGAAAGCTCGAGTTTATCACGTGCCGGCCTTGTCAAACCGGCGGGATCGTATAGTCTGCCAACATGGCCTGGGGTATGGAAGGGTCCTCCGGCGGACAACGGCCCTCGCGGCCGCCGCGGTGGCAGCACCGAGCGCACAGCGACGCCAACGCCCACGCCGGTTGCTCCGGTAGCGAGCCATCCCCCTCCTGCGATCATCCCCTGGTCAGCCGCCAACCACCCGAACTGATCACCCAACAAGATCAGTTAACGCGACTCCTGGAATACCTCAAGGCCGCCGGATCGTTCGCCTACGACAGCGAATTCATCGGGGAGCTCAGCTACGAACCGCAGCTTTGCCTGATCCAGGTGGCATCGGCGTCGCGCATCGCCCTGATCGACCCGCTGGCCCAAATCGACGTGACGCCGTTTTGGGAGCTGGTCGCGGAAGCTTCGGTGGAAAAAGTCGTTCACGCGGGGCTGCAGGACGTGGAGCCGCTGTTCCGCCGGGTGAATCGGCCCCCGGCCAATTTGTTCGACACCCAGATCGCCGCGGGATTCGTCGGACTCGGATACCCGCTGTCCCTCTCGAAGCTGGTGGGCGCCGTGCTGGGCGTCAAATTAAGCAAGGGGCTGACGTTCACGCACTGGGATCGCCGGCCGCTGTCCGATCACCAGCTTCGCTACGCGGCCGATGACGTGCGGTATTTGCCGGCGGTGCGGCAGGAAATCGGCAAGCGCCTGGAGGCGGCCGGCCATAGTGCCTGGGCCAAAGAAGAATCATCAGCGCTAGCGGATCCGTCGCTTTACGCGTTTGATCCGGAGAGGCAATACCTCAGGCTGCGCGGCGCCGGCGGCCTGCCGCCGCGAAACCAGGCGGTCTTGCGCGAGCTGATGAACTGGAGGGATCAAGCGGCCCGGCAGGAAGACCTGCCGCCGCGAACGCTGCTGCGCGACCAAATCCTGATCGAGATGGCTCGCGCGCCGGTGGAATCGGTGGCGGGATTGGCCAAAGTGCGGGGCCTGCCGCGACCGGTGGAGTCCGCCCACGGGGCCGAGATCGTGCAGGCCACGCGGCGGGCGATGGCCCTGCCGCACGATCAGTTGCCCACCGTCGTGAATCATGAGCCGACGCCGCCGGATAAGTTCCGCGCCGATGCCCTGCATTTTGCGCTGCAATGTTTGTGTGCCGGGCGGCAAATCGATCCCACCCTGGTCGCCAGCCGCCAGGAAATCGGCGAGCTGTATCGCCTGTGGCGCAGCGGCGAAGACCCGTCGGCTATGCGCCTGTTGCGCGGCTGGCGCCGCCAGGCCGTCGGCGAAGCCTTGCTAGCCCTGCTGCGGGGCGAACAACACCTGTCCGTCCGCTGGACCGGCGATGCGCTGCAGACCTCCGTGGGACGAATACCACCAGCAACGAAGGAGTAGCCGTGCCGGTTTACGAATACACCTGTCAAAAATGCCGCACGGCGTTCGAGCGCCTGGTGAAGTCGATCTCGGCCGACGCGGCCGTGCGGTGCCCCAAGTGCGGATCAACGCGGACGTCGCGCTCGCTGAGCGTGTTTGCCGTCGGCACCCAGACGCACAAAACAACCGATGGTCCAGCGGGCATCTGCGGCCGCTGCGGCGGGCCCGGGCCGTGCGCCATCGATTGAGGCCAATGGTGCGGTGGTCAAACGAAAAAGGCGGCGCTCTGCGGGCGCCGCCTTCGGTGGGTTTATTCTGCCGTCGGGGTTATTGCGGAGGCTTCAACACGGGCGGAGGCGCGGCGTTGGCCTGCACCAGGATGGGCGATCGCGTCAGACCCGCCGTTTCCGCGGCGAGGTCCACGTCGCGGATGTTGCTTTCGCTGGCGGAGATGTTTTCCAGAGCGACCGACAGGCTGTTGGAGGTAGCCTGAATAAGGTCGGTCTGGAACGCACCCAGTCGGGCGCGGAGAGTCGCCACCTGATTGAGGGCGGTGAGGGAAGAGATCTTCGTGTCAATCCGACTCATGGGTATCCTCCGTGATACTCGGCCGGGCCATTGGCCGACGGCCGTTTTTTGCGCGGCGGGGATCCGTCCCCGACGCATACCGATGGATGTGGCCGACGCCGATCCGCCGCGGGCATCCCCGCCCATCGGGCGACCGCGCGGCCGAAACACTCACGATAGAACCGCTAGAGCCGGCGCTCCGCTCCGGCTGTGAAGTGAAATGGCGCTAATGTGGGGTTGAGAACCTCCTTGTTCCAAAGGGACTGGCGACCGAATCCGTTCGATCGTTGACTTGGCTTCATTCTTCGGGCAGGTGACCGCGCAAACTTTAGAGCACAACGCGGACAAATACCGCGCGGCGGCCGCGGCTGATAAAAACGCGCCGCTTGCGCTGACGCAAGGCAGACTTACAGATCCGATGCGCAAAAAAATGGGCCCAAGGACCGCCCCTCCGGCCATCCTTGAGCCCGCAGTTCCGTTCGCCGGACTGGGCGGCACCGGCACCCACCATCGCTGAATGGCGCCGATGACTGTTTTCTCAATTGATGATGCTCGCCCCTGGCGTCGGCCATCGCTTTGGCCATCGCGGAGCTGCCATCGCAACGCCGCCATTCCCTCGACGCCACTTGCCCCATGCTACAAGAAATCGCCGCACATGGGAAGCCCACACAAAAAAATAATCACAACAGGCTGACGAGAGCCCTTGGCGATCACGCGGCTGACTGTTTTAGGTGTCGCAACGATGCGGCTCAAATTTGCATGATCTCGGCGCGCTTCTTCTCCACCAGCTCGTCCACCTTCGCCTCGTATTGCTTGGTCAATTCCTGGATTTGCTCTTTGCCGTGGTCCGCGTCGTCCTCGGCCACGACGCCGCCCTTCTCCTCGGTCTCCAGGACCTTGTTGGCGTCGCGGCGGGCGTTGCGAATGGCGACCTTGGCGGCCTCGGCGAATTGCTTGCATTGCCCGGTAAGCTGAAGGCGCCGCTCCTGCGACAGCGACGGCAAGACCAGGCGAATCTGCCGGCCGTCGCTGTGCGGCGTCAGACCGATCTTGCTGTCATTGATCGCCTTCTCAATCGCCCGGATATCCCCCGGATTAAACGGCTTGATGAGCAACTGCGTGGCCTCCGGCACGGCGATCGCCGCGATGGAGCGCAGGTCCGTCGGCGAGCCGTAATAATCCACCTTCATGTGCTCCACCAACGCCGGCGACGCTCTGCCGGTACGAATCCCCCGCAGCTCCAACTGCAAGTGATCTGTCGCCTTCTCCATGTGCATTTCACAATCAAGAAGTATGTCGTCGACCGGCATAAGAAGACCTCACTTGGGCACGATCTTGGTCCCGACGTTCTGGCCGCGGATGACCTTCGCAAGGTTGCCGGGGGTTTTCAAATTGAACACCACCAGCGGGATTTTGCGCTCCATGCAGAGCGTGATCGCGGTCAGGTCCATGACGCGAAGCTTCTCGGCCAGGACGTGCTCGTAGGAAATGTTCTGCAGCATGCGGGCCTTGGGGTCCTGCTTGGGATCGGCGGAATAGATGCCGTCCACCTTCGTGCCTTTGAGCAGCACGTCCGCGCCGATCTCGGTGGCGCGCAGGGCGGCGCAGGTGTCGGTGGTGAAGAAGGGGTTGCCGGTGCCGCCGGCCAGGATCAGCACGCGGCCTTTTTCCAGGTGGCGCACGGCCCGGCGGCGAATGAACGGCTCGCAAACGCTGTAAACGCCCAAGGCCGACTGCACGCGCGTGGGCTGGCCCATTTTTTCCATCGTCTCCTGCAAAGCAACGGCGTTGAGGACCGTGGCCAACATGCCCATGTAGTCGGCGGTGGCGCGCGGGATGTTGCCATCCTCGGCGAACGTAGCGCCGCGGATGAAATTGCCGCCGCCCACGACGATCGCCAGTTGCACGCCTAATTGCGCCACCTCCGCGCATTGGCGGGCGATGGTGTCCAGCTCGGGCGCTTCGATGCCGAAGGAACCTTCGCGGCAGAATCCTTCGCCGCTGATTTTTAGCAGGACGCGGGAGTAGCCGGCGGCGGATTCCCGGCCGGCCGCCGCCTTGGCGGATTTGGTGTCGTGCATGGGCCTGGATTATAGCGACCGCTGCCGCGTTGTCTTCCTGGCGTTGCGATCTATATTGGGCGGGCGATGAGCGTGTTCCTGATCGGCTACCGCGGGTGCGGAAAGAGCACCATCGGACGCAACCTGGCCCGGCGGCTGCGGCAAGAGTTCCTCGACAGCGACGAGTTGATCGTCCAAAGAGCGGGCAAGACCATCCGCGAGATTTTCCGCGAAGAAGGCGAGCCGGCCTTTCGCGATCTGGAGGCACAGCTCATCCTGGAGCTGGCGGGACGGAAGGATCACGTGATCGCCCTGGGCGGCGGAGCGTTGGAGCGCGCGGAGAACCGCCGGGCATTGGGCGCCGGGGACCATCAGATCATTTACCTCCGCTGCGAAGTGATGGAGCTGTTGCGGCGCATCGGCGGGGACGCGGGGACATCCGATAATCGGCCGCACCTGACCAACCTGGGCGGAGGGATAGAGGAAATCCAAAAGCTGCTGGCGCAGCGCGAGCCGATCTATAGAGCGGCGATGACCGCTGAGCTGGACGTAACCCATCTGACGCCGGACCAGGCGGCCCAACAGATCGTCCTGCTGCTGTAGAGATCGCATGAGCCCACATCTTGTTTTTATCATCTTTTTGTTCGTGCTGGGGACGTGCGTGGGGAGTTTTTTGAACGTTGTGATCTATCGTCTGCCACGGGGGATGTCGCTGTGGTGGCCGCCGTCGCGTTGCCCGCGGTGCGAAAAGCCGCTGGCGTGGTACGACAATGTGCCGGTGCTGGGATGGATCATGCTCGGGGGCAGGTGCCGTTATTGCCGCAAGCCGATTTCGCCGCAGTATCCGATCATCGAGGCCGTCACGGGAATTTTGTTTGCGTTCTATTACGCGATGTTTTTTGTGCTGCACCTGGGGCCGTGCCTCGGCGCATCGCCGCTGTTGCTGTTTGCCCACGACCCGAGCAATCGCGCCGGCCTGTGGCCGCTGTACGGGCTGGACATGGTTCTGATCGCCGGCCTGCTGGCGGCCAGCGTGATCGACGTCGAGTATTACGTGATCCCCGCGTCGATCCCGTGGTGGATTGCCGCGGCGGCGGTCGTGGTGCACGGCTGGGTGGACCGGCCGTGGACGATGGGCACGCTCACGGCAGCGCCGGCTGCAATGTCGCTGGCGGCCGGGGCGGCCGTGGGATTGGCGATCAGCATCGCCCTGCTCTTTCTGAAAATCATCCCCCTGAGTTTCCCCGACGGGGATCTGCTGGAAGGGGAGCGGCGTGAGCTGGAACAAAAGGCCCGGCAGGCGCAAGAAAGCGGCCGGAGCGTTCCGGAAATTCCGCCGGAACTGACCCCCGCGCAGGTCCGCGCGGAGATGCGCAAAGAAATGCTTTTTTTATTCGCCCCCGTGATATTGGGCGGGGCATCGCTGCTGCTGTACACCTACGTGCCGGCGGTGGCGCGCTTTTGGCTGCACGGCTGGCGGCACTATTGGCTCAGCGGCTGCCTGGGCTCGTTGCTGGGCGCGATGGTCGGGGGACTGGTGGTCTGGCTGGCCAGGATTCTCGGGTCGTACGGATTTGGCCGCGAAGCGATGGGCTTGGGCGACGTGCATCTGATGTTTGGCATCGGCGCGGTGCTGGGTGCGGGAGCCGCGACCGTGGCGTTTTTCATCGCGCCGTTTTTCGGGCTCGCCATCGCCATCTACATGCTGCTGACCGCGGCACGCCGCCAGTTGCCTTACGGACCCTATCTGAGCTTGGCCACCGCCTTTGTCATGCTATTCTATTGCCCGATTGCTGGTTATCTGAGGCCGGGAATCCAGGGACTGATGTACTTCGTCCGCCAGATTGTCGGCGCGTCCTGATGGCGAAAGGATCACATGGAAAACCTTTGGCTCAAAATCAAGGTCTGGACCAAGATCACCGTCTTCGCCCTGGTGGTGATTTTTCTGCTGATTTTCATCATAGAGAATGCCAACAAGCCGGTGACGATCTGGGTTTGGTTCGGCCACGACGTGGAAACCACGCTGCTGAAACTCATCCCGTCGTTGCTGCTGGTGGGCGTGGTGGGGACGCTGCTGATTCGCATGGCCTGGGGCACGCTGCGGCAGGTGAAGGATATCCGCCAGCGGCGTCAGGCTACGCAAGCGCAACAGGACCTGGCCGACATGCACACCAAGGCCGCGATGCTGCAAACCAGGCCGCAAAACCCCTCGGCGCCTCCGCCGTGACCCCCCGCCGCACGCGCCCTATACTGGGGCCATGTCGATTGCCATCCTGGATTACGGCATGGCCAACCTGCGCTCCGTGCAAAAGGCGTTTGCGCAGGTTGGATTTGCCGCGGACATCATCGCGCAACCGGAGCACATCGACCGGGCCGAAAAACTCGTTTTGCCCGGCGTGGGGGCGTTCAAGGATGCCATCGCCACGCTGCGACAACGCAACCTCGCCGAGGCCATCCTGCGTCACGTCCAGCGCGGCCGGCCGTTTCTGGGAATCTGCCTGGGACTGCAACTGCTGGTCGAGGTCGGCTACGAGGATGGCGAGCACCGCGGCCTGGGCGTGATCGGCGGCCAATGCGTGCGCTTCGACGTCGACCAAACCATGGGGCTGAAAGTCCCGCACATGGGATGGAATCAGCTCATGGTGAAGAATCCCTCGCCGCTGTTGCGCGATCTGCCGGCCGGATGCAACGTCTATTTTGTGCACAGTTATCACGTGGTCCCGACGGATGGCCGCGTGATCGCCACGGAAACGGATTACGGCGGCGCGTTTGTCAGCAGCATTTGCCGCGACAACGTGATGGCCACGCAGTTTCACCCGGAAAAGAGCCAGAAGATCGGGCTCAAAATACTGCAAAACTTTGCGTCGATCTGACGCCGCCTCATGTTGCCAGCGCCGTGTGGTACAGCATCAGGTACACGATGACGCCGGTAACGGACACGAACAGCCAGATGCCGATGGTTTTGCGAGCCAGGCGCCGGTGGTTTTCCCAATCGCGGCGGTAGGCCCGCCGCAGGGTCAGGCAAATCATCGGCAGCATCACGATAGCCAGGATGAGGTGCGGATAGAGGACCATCCGATAGGTGTGCCGCAGCCACGGCGCTGCATGGCTGGCGCCCGTGTGGTGCTCGCCGTGCTGGTAGTGATACGTCAGGTAACAAATCAGGAAGATCGCTGAAACGAGCGTCGCGCTGACCATCGTCCACCCGTGGGCGCGCCATCTTTGCCTCTTGATAAGGCCATAGCCCGCGCAAAGCAGCAAGCCACTGGCGGCGTTGAGCGATGCGTCAAGCTCCGGAAAGCCGAAGCTCATCGGCTGGCCTCCTGATCAAGAAGTTATTGCCAATCCGCCGACATGCGGCCGCGGGCGATGGCGCTGGCCGCCAAAAACATCGCCACCGCGAAGGCGACGCTGATGCCAAGACAAGTCGTCCACGACGGCAACGCCAGCTTCCCCGAGTCCGCCCAGTACAGCGCCCGCCTCAAGCCGGAGACGCCGTAGCTCAGGGGATTGACGTTCATCACCCAGCGCATCGCCCCTCGGGCCCCGTCGGCGGGGAACATCGAGCCGGACAAAAACCACATCGGCATCAAAAACAAATTCATGATCGCGTGAAACCCCTGTGTGGAGCTCATCCGCCACGCGATGCAAAAACCCAGGGCGGTCAAGGCAAAGCTGACGATCAGCATGATGCCCACCGCCAAGAGGAATGAAGCGGCTTGCAGCTTCACGCCGATGAGCGGCGCCAGAAGCAGGAAGATCACTCCCTGGCCGGTGGCCAACAGCGTCCCGCCCAGCACTTTGCCGAGCACGATCGCCATGGACGACACCGGCGACACCAGCACGGATTGCAAAAACCCCTCGCGGCGATCTTCGATGATCGAGATCGTGGAGAAAATCGCGGTAAAGAGCAGGATCATGACCAGCGTGCCGGGGAAAAAATACTCCATGAAATTGCCCCCACCGGGCGCGGCCGAGCGGAAGCTGCGTCCCATCCCCGCGCCCAGCAGGACCCAAAAGACGATCGGCGTGGCCAGAGCGCCGACGACTCGGTGCCGTTGCCGCACGAAGCGCACGATCTCCCGCTGACAGAGCGACGTCGCCGGCAAGATGACGCGCATGAAAATGGATGGTGTCTGGCGGCTCATGACCACGGCTCGATTCTATGCCCCGCCGAGGAACGGACCAACCTCGAATCAGCGAGGCCGCATTCGCCCGGGCGGTTCAATTTGCCACTTCACGGGTTTGCCGGTTCGCGGATGATCGACTTGAAGCTCGATGGCCGCCAACATCAAGCCGCCCGCGTGCGGCTTACCGTGGTAAACTTCATCGCCGACGATGGGGCAACCCAATTCCGACAGGTGAGCGCGAATCTGGTGTTTTCTGCCCGTATGCAGTTTGACGCGCAGCAGGGCCCAAACACCGCCGCGGCGGATTTGCTCGTATTCGGTGACGGCATGCCGGCCTCGGCCGGGCACACGGGTCGAATGCACGCAGCCGTCGGCCCATTCGACCAGGGCGGATTCGATCCGGCCTCTCTTGTGGAGCGGAGGAGGCGAGACCATCGCCAGATAAATCCGCGCCGCGCTGTGCCGGGCGAATTGACGCTTGAGCGCATTCAACGCCAGCTGATTTTTGGAAAAGATCAGCAATCCCGAAGCGTCACGGTCCAGTCGATGCACGAGGCCGATTTTGTCCGTGGGCCGCGCCGCCTGCAGGATGGCCAGGGCGGTCGGGCGAGGTTCGCGCGGAACGGTGCTGGTCAGAAGCCCCGCGGGCTTGTCGATGACCAGGACGTCGCGATCTTCAAAGACCACCGCAAAGGGCAGCGCGGCGGGCGAGCTGCCGCGCGGCAGAATGCGCACGACGTCGCCTTCAGCCAGAGGCTGCTTGAGCGCCGCGGCGACGATGCCGTTCACGCTCACGCGGCGGTCCTGCACCATGCGCTTAAGCGTCTGGCGCTTGGCGCCGGGGAACTGGCGGATCAACCGATCGAGCAGGATCATGTTTGTGACACCACCGCTTCCAGACGTCGCGATAGGCCGCTTCCACGTCGCGGGCCAGGCCGGCCGCGTCCGTCAGCGGGGAATTCCTCATTCGCTCACGCAGACCGGCGCGCATTTCCACCAGGCGGGGCAGGTCGCGCGACAAATCCTTGGCGATGTCGAGATACTCGTCGGGATCGCGGGCGATGCAATGGGCCAGGCCCAGATTGCTCAGGATGCTGACGCCGCCGCGTCCCACGGCGGTGCGGCCCCGCAACGTCACCAGGGCGACGCCCATCCATAGGGCGTCCAAACTCGTCGTGTGGCCGGGATAGGGGAAGGGGTCCAGGGCAATGTCCAGGCGGCCCAGCAGATCGAGATATTGCTCCCACGGCAGGCGCTCAACCAATTCAACCCGCTCCGGGGCGACGCCGAGGCGGCCCAGAGTCTCTAGGACGGCCTGGGCGGTCCGCCCCGCCGGGCCGCGCAATACCAAACGCGAATCCTTCACCTGGCACAAAAGCTTCGCCCAGGTGGCCAGAACCGCCGGGGTCACTTTGCAGAAACTGTTGAGGCTTCCAAAAGTGACGTGCCCGCGCGCCAGCGCCGGCGGCGGGCCGATGGGTCGATCCCCGCATTTGTCTTTCCAACAAATGTACGTCCGCGGCAGGCGAATCGTCGTTTCCGTATAACAGTCATCCGTGCCGGGCGGGTCCAGGTAAGGATCGCTGAGGCGATAGTCGATCGCGGCCAGACCCGTGGTGCCGGGGTATCCCAGATACGTCAACTGTACCGGCGCCGGGCGGCGGGCGAAGACCAGCAGGCGATTGTGAGCCATGTGCAGGGACAGATCCACCAAGATGTCGATCTGGCACTGGGCCACCTGCCGGGCGACTTGGGAATCGGACCAACCGGCGATGCGGTGCCACTGGTCGGCGCAGGCGGCGATGGACCGCGTCACTTCATCGTCCGATGGATTGTTGCTGAAACAGACGATCTGGAACTGCCGGTGATCGTGGTGCTCCAGGAGCGGCAGGATGGCCAGCCCAACGGGATGGGAGCGGAAGTCGCCCGAGACGTAGCCGATGCGCAGCGGTCGATCGGGGTCGGGATCGTTGCCGTGTTGCGGGATTTCCCGCGCCAGGTCCCGGGCGTGGCGGTCGTACCACTGCTCGTGTTCCCGCCGCAGAGCGAGCCCGTCCCAGTCGGGATGAAAATGCAGCGTGTAAAGCCGGTTGCTATGCGCCGTTTTGTTTTCCGGATGATGAAGAATGGCCCGATCGAACTGGGCCAGGGCCTCGTCGATTTGGCCCAGGTTAAAGAGAGTCACGCCCAGGTTGTTCAGGGCTTCGGGATCGTCGCCGCGATGTGCCAGCGCCCGGCGATAGCAGTCGATCGATCCATCCACGTCCTGGCGGGCCTTCAATGCGACGCCCAAGTTGTTGATCGCTTCGATGCAATCGGGACGCACCGCCAGCGCCCGCCGGAAACACGCGATCGATTCGTCGAGATCGTTTTGAAGATAGAGGGCGTTGCCCAGGTTGTAGAGGGCCTGGACGTTGTCGGGTTGCAGCGCCAGGGCGCGGCGGTAGGCGGCGATGGCCTGGGCGGCGTCGCCATTCATCCCGCAAGCGATCCCCAGGCTCAGCCAGGTTTCGGCCCGATCAGGCTGCAACCGCACCGCCAGGCGGAACGCGTCGATCGCCTCGCCGAAGCGCCCGCAGCCGCGGAGCATCTGGCCGAGGTTGTACGCCGCCGGGGAAAAATCCGGCTGCAGGGCCAGCGCCCGCCGCAAAGCCGCGATGGCCTCTTCCGCTCGCGCCAGGTTCGCCAGCACCATCCCCCGGTTGTAGTGATAGGACGCCTCGTCGGCCTTGAGCCCAATCGCCTGGTCGATCAGGCGCAGCGCCGCATCTTTTTGTCCCAGACCAAACAGGACGACGCCCAGACCGTGCAGGGCTTGCGGCTGGGCCGGCTCGCCGGCCAGGATCTGGCGATAAATCGCCTCCGCCTCGAACAGTTGCCCCTGTTGCTGTCGCTGGGCGGCGGCTTGCAACGCCTGGGGAACCGTCGTCGGGGGCATCGGAAAACCCGCCTGATTTTCTTCGTGCGTGGCCACTGGATTATCTGGCAAGGAGTTTAGCCGCCAGCGGCGCAAAGTAACTGATGATCAAGTCGGCGCCGGCGCGTTTGATGGCCAGAAGGGATTCCAGCACGGCGGCGTCGCGGTCGAGCCAGCCCTGCCGCGCGGCCGCCTCGAGCATGGCGTATTCGCCGCTGACCTGGTACGCCACCAGCGGCACGTTCAGGTGTTGGCGAATCGCGGCCAGGACATCCAGGTACGGCCCGGCGGGCTTGACCATCACCAGGTCCGCGCCCTGATCGACGTCGAGCTGGGCTTCGTGCAGCGCTTCGCGGATGCCGCGGGCGGGGTCCATCTGGTACGACCGCCGGTCGCCGAACTGCGGCGCCGACTCGGCCGCGTCGCGAAACGGTCCGTAAAACGCGCTGGCGTACTTGACCGAATAGGAGAGGATTGCCACGTCCGTGAACTGCGCTGAATCCAACCCGGCCCGAAGTGCGGCCACGGCGCCGTCCATCATCCCGCTGGGAGCCACGATGTCCGCTCCGGCTTTTGCGTGGTTGACCGCCTGCTGGACGAGGCGCTGGACCGTCGCGTCGTTGTCCACCGTGGAGCGGTCGGCGGTGAGGACGCCGCAATGTCCGTGGCTGGTGTATTCGCAGAAGCACAAATCGGTGATGCCCACCATGGGGACCTTGCGGGTTTTGCTCTGGCGCAGGAGTCGGCAGACCACGTTGTCGGGATCGAGCGCGGCAGAGCCCGCGGCATCCTTCCGATCCGCATCCATCACGCCAAAAACCAAAAAGGCGTTGAGGCCCTGTTCGGACAATTCCTCGAGCCAGTTGGCGGCGACATCCACCGACATCTGATACACGCCGGGCATCGACGCGACTTCCTGCCGCAGGCCCCCGCCCTCCCGCACGAAGACCGGTACGATCAGATCGCCTCGCGACAGACGCACCTCCGCCAGGCTGCCGCGGAGGCGGGCATTCAACCGTAATCGACGGGGACGAAGCATGGCAATATGAGTCGCCACTGGTTAGTTGCTGGCTGCTCGTCGGCGAATTTAAGCCCTTTTTCCAGCAACTAGCAACTGGCAACCAGCAACTCATCCATTACAATCCCGGCCATGGGCCGATGGATTGGGGCTTTTTTTCTGGGCATCCTTTGTGTCGGGGCGGCGGCGTGGGGGCAGGAAAAAAGGACCTGGGAATTTCGCGACGGAATGTGGACGGACGCGCAGCCCACGCCGACCACGGCGCCGGTGGTCGAGCCGGACCTGGACCGCGCCGAGCAATTGCTGGTCCAGCACCAACACAAGGCCGCCCGCAAAATCCTGTTGGAATGGGAAAAACACCACCAACATTCGCCGGGACGCGACCGGTGCATCTTCCTTCTGGCGGAGGCTTTTTTCCAGGACGACAGCCGCACCAAGGCGTTTTACTACTGCGATGAATTGATGGACGAATACCCGTCCAGCCCGCTGTTTGAGGCGGCGTTGCAGAAACAGTTCGACATTGCCGATGCCTATTTGAACGGCTACAAGCGGCAGTTCTTGTGGTTCCGATTCATCGACGCCAGCGATGATGGAATCGAAATGTTGTACCGCATCCAGCAGCGCGCCCCCGGATCGCCCCTGGCGGAACAGGCCCTGCTGCACACGGCGGACTATTATTACAACAATCAGGACTACGACCTGGCGGAGGACGCCTACAACGCCTACGTGCGCAGCTATCCGCGCAGCGCGGAAGTTCCGCGCGTGAAACTGCGAGCGGCGTTTTCATCGCTGGCGCAATTTCGCGGCGTGCGGTTCGACGCCACCAGCATCATCGACGCCCGGGCCCAGCTCGTGGACATCGAGAAGACCTATCCGGAGATGGCGGCCGAGGAAAACGTCCCCTCGGTCATCGAGCAGATCGACAGCGCCTTTGCCAAGAAGATTCTGGAAACGGCGCAGTATTACGGCAGGACGCACGAGCCCAAGGCCGCCGTGTATCACTATCGGTTTTTGGCGCAGACGTATCCGAATTCACCGGAGGCGGCCGAAGCGCGGGCTCGGCTGGGGAAGATGTCGCCGGCGCTGTTGGCCGAGGGTCCGCCGCCCGCCGCCGCGGGCTACGCCCCGGCCACGCGGCCGACCGCTGGCGCGGAGTTGCATTAGAGCAGGATGGCCATGTCGCGGGTGGGAATCGCTTGCGTGCTGATGCTTCTGCTGCCAGGCGGCTGCGTATCGCACGGCGGCAGTTATCACTGGAGCTCGCTGTATCGCCAGGACATTTCCACGGTCGCGGTGCCCCTATTTAGCAGCAAGGACTATCACCGCGGCGTGGAGTTCCAGGTATCCGATGCGCTGGTGAAGAAGATCGAGGAGTTTACGCCGTACAAGGTCGTGCCGCGCGAGCGGGCCGATACGATTTTGGAGGGGGAGATCGTGGCCGTGCGGCCGCTGACGGTGACGTTGGATCCGCACACGGCCACCCCCCAGGAGCAGCAATACACGATCGTCGTGAACTTCACATGGAAAAACCTGCACGATGGGAAGGTTTTGGTCAACCGCCGCGATTTTGAACAAACGTCCAACTATTATCCGACCTTGGGCGAGGGGCAGTACGTGGCTGCCCAGACGGCCGCCGAGCGGCTGGCGCTGGCCATCGTGCACGAGATGGAGGCGCCGTGGTAGGCCGCAAAAGCCGCCCAAGGCCCGGTAATTTCAAAGTGCGGCGGGGAATTGGGCGATAAGATTTACGGCTGGAAAAGCACCACGGCTAACCCGTATGATGACAAGTAACTGGCACGGCTGGTGATGGATGCCGGCCGCGGCCAAGGAGTGTTTATGTCCGAACAACCTCCCGATCGCCCTTTCCGGCGCAACGGCCGCTCCGGCCCCAATGGGCCCATGCGCGTTGGTCGGGGTCTGTTCGGATGGGCACTGTTGATTGGGTTGTTGATCCTGCTGTTCCTGTTCCTGCAGAACACGCGCCGCAGCTACCAGCCCATCGCCATCAGCGACTTTGAAACGCGCCTGTCGGAGAATCAGGTCAAGACGCTCATTATCGACGGGGATGACATCACCGGCGAATTCAAGGAAGCGCAAACGGTGCCGCCCTACTCGGTGAAGGTGGCGGCCTTCCGCGTCACCTACCCGACAGGCACGTTCTCCGGCGGCAGCGGCTACTTGTCCAAGATCATGGAAAAGCGCGGCGACGCCCAGGTCAACGCGGAGAACAATTCCAATATCCTGATCAACATCATCGCACCCCTGGTGCCGTGGCTGCTGATCTTCGGCGTCCTTTATTTCTTCGTGCTCCGCCAGCTTCGCAACAGCGCCGGCGCCGGCGGCATGCTGGGCAGCTTCGGCAAAAGCAAGCACAAAATCACGGCCAAGGATCACACCAACATCACCTTCGACGACGTGGCCGGCATCGAAGAAGCCAAGGAAGAGGTGATGGAGATCGTCGAGTTCTTGAAGAACCCCAAGAAATTTCAGCGCTTGGGCGGGCGGATTCCGCGCGGCGTGCTGCTGGTCGGCGAGCCGGGCACCGGCAAAACGCTGTTGGCCAAGGCGATCGCTGGCGAGGCGGATTGCCCGTTCTTCAGCATCAGCGGCTCGGATTTCGTGGAGATGTTCGTGGGCGTGGGCGCCAGCCGCGTGCGCGATCTGTTCAAGCAGGCCAAGGACAACAGTCCGTGCATCATCTTCCTGGACGAAATCGACGCGGTGGGCCGGCGCCGCGGCAGCGGGTTCTCCAGCGGCGGCCACGACGAGCGCGAGCAGACGCTCAACGCCATCCTGGTGGAAATGGACGGATTTGACACCAACGACCAGGTGATCGTCTGCGCCGCCACCAACCGCGTGGATGTGCTGGATCCGGCGCTGACGCGGCCGGGACGATTTGATCGGCAGATCTACGTCCCGCTGCCGGACGTCAAGGGCCGCTTGGAAATCCTCAAGGTGCACAGCCGCAAGGTCAAGCTGGGTCCCAACGTGGATTTGATGCGTCTGGCGCGTGCGACGCCCGGCTTCAGCGGCGCGGACCTGGCCGCGATCATCAATGAATCGGCCCTGGGCGCGACGCTGGCGAACAAGGAATACATCGAAATGGACGACCTGGAGGAGGCGCGCGACAAGGTGCGCTGGGGGCGGGCGCGCAAGAGCCGGGTCATCGACGAAAAGGAAAAGATCGCCACGGCGTATCACGAGGCCGGTCACGCCGTCGTGCAGTCCCTGGAAAAAGATGCCGATCCGATTCACAAGGTGACGATCATCCCGCGCGGCCAGTACGGCGGGGCCACGATGGCGCTGCCGGAAAAAGACCGCATGGCCCATTCCAAGAAGTGGTGCATCGCGTTCATGAAGGTGTGCTTCGGCGGACGCATCGCCGAGGAGATGTTCACCGGGGACGTGAACACCGGCGCCGCCGCCGACATCCGCCAGGCCACGGCGCTAGCGCGCAAGATGATCCGCGACTGGGGCATGAGCGATCGGCTCGGCTTTGTCTTCTACGGCGAAGACGACACTCGACAGAACTACTTTGATTTCGGCATGGCGCGCGACTATTCCGAGGAAACCGCCAAGGCGATCGACGAGGAAACCAAAAAACTGATCGACTCGCTGTACGAGGAGACGCGCAAGCTGCTGGAAGCCAACCGCGAACGCGTCGACGCGATGGCCAAGGCGCTGTTGAAATACGAAACGCTGGACACCGCCGACGTGGACCGCATCATGCGCGGCGAAACCCTGACCAAGCCGACGGTGGGCGATCTGCTGGAAAAAGAGCAGCGTCGCGGCGTGACGATCCAGCCGACGCCCGAGCCCAAGGGCCCGGATTTGACGCTGGGCGGCGGACCCGTGCCGGCGCCGGGATGAAGAAAATGCCGAATGCTGAATGATGAATTGGGGCTTTTCATTCAGCATTCCGCATTCATCATGGTTCATCTGCTCCCATTTCCCCCAGCAGTTCTTCCGATTCGATGATCTTCTTGGCCAGTTCGGGCGCGCTGATTCTGCGATTCTGGCTTTCCTGTTGCAGCTTTTTGTGCGCATCGGCCTCGGAGAGATTGGCGCGTTTCATCAAGATGCCTTTGGCGCGCTCGATGAGCTTGCGGTGCTCCAGGCTCTGCGCCAAGGCGGCTTTCTCGGCCAGCAGCACCATGTGCTCGCGGAAGCGGGCGACGGCGATTTCGATCTGGGCCAAAAGCGCCTCCTCGCTCACCGGCTTGATGAGATAGCCGAAGACACCCGCGACGCTGGCCCGATCGATCAGCTCCTTTTCGCCAAAGGCGCTGACGACGATGATGGGGCAGGCGCGGATTTTGAGCAGGCGCCCGGCCAGTTCCAGGCCGTCGCCGCCGCTGAGGCGGATGTCGGTCAGGACCAGATCGGGTTGATGCTGGCGGAAGAGGATCTCCGCTTGCTCGGCATCGGCGGCCTGCGCGACGACGCGATGGCCCAGCTTTTCCAGGTGCGATTGCAGCCCCAGCGCCACCAGCGTCTCATCTTCGACCACCAGGCAGCGGTACGTAGAGCCCTGAGTCGATGGCGAACTGCTCACGGATGTCTCCATGCGTCTGCCCCGGATTATAAGCCACGACCGTGCGATTCGTCTTCCAACAGGGGGAACTGCACGCGCGCGGTGGTTCCGCGGCCGGGACTGCTGATGACGTCGAATTGTCCCCGCAGCTCGCGGGCGACGAAATCGCTCACGAGGTTCAGCCCCAGGCCGTGACGCGACTGGCGTATCACGGCCAGGCGATCGGCGGGCAGTTCGCCCGGGCCGCCCGGCGGCGACGCCGGTTCCGGTGGACTGCTCCAACTTTGGGTCTGGTCAAAACTGTCGAATCCGCCGCCGTCGTCGATCACCTCGATGATCAGCGTGTTTGGTCCCCCGGCGGCGGCACGCACCAACAGGGTTCCCGATTTCAATGGGGCTGATTCGCCAAGGCCGTGGACCAGGGCGTTGTAGCACAATTCGTGCAACACCATGGCGAGCGTCACGGCGCGATCGGTGCGCACCAACACATCGCCCTGGCACAGCTCGGTCCGGACGGCAGCGCCCGGCGGCGTGACCACGGCCAGCGAATGCAGCGTCTGATCCACCAGCTCCTTGAGCGACACCCGCTCCGGAGAGCCGCTGAGCATGTCGTGCGCGCGGGCCAGCGTGCGCACGCGATCCCCGACGCGATTGAGCCACTTGCGAGCCTTGGGGGGCATGTCCGGTTGGTTGATGGACAGCAGCGCCACGATCCCGGCCAGGTTGTTCTTGACGCGATGATTCAACTCGCGGAGCAACGTCGCCCTGGCGTCGGCGTCGGCGCGCGTGCGCTGGTAGAGCCGGGAATTCTCAATGGCCATCGCCGCACGCACGGCCAGGAGTTGGCTCAAGCTGATCTGCTCCGGTGAGAACGATCCGGATTTGACACGCGTAAAGGTCAGCAGCCCAATGGGATTGACGCCGGCGCCCATCATCGGCACGAACAGGAGACTGCCACAGGGCAGGCGCTTGCGGAACGGGGCATAGAGGGTCGGATTATCCGGCCCGCCGTTCTCCACGACGATGACGCGCCGCTCCCGAAACGCCCGTCCCGACTGCGACCCTTCGATCGGATATCGCGTTCCCACCAGGTCGGGAGCATAATCCTTGGTCATCGCCGCCAGAACGAGCTCGTTGGGATTTTCCGACGCGAGGCCCACCTGACACAAATCCATCTCCAACGGCACCGGAGCGAACTGCACGATTCCCTGGAGGATCTGGTCCATCGAGCCATATTGCGCGACGAGATTGTTGATGACGGCGAACAGTGCATCGCGTTGCTCAAGCAGCCGATTGCGCGACGCCAGGGCCTGGCCGGCTTGCTCGTACATTCTGTCATTGGCGATGGCGACGGCGGCGAGCATGCCCCACAGTTCCGCCAGGCGAATGTCCTCCGCACTGAAATCCCGGACCTTCTGCTGACCCAGGATCATCACTCCGATGGTCTTTTGGCCAACCAACAACGGGACTTCCAGCATGGACCGCAAGCCGTATGGGTCGGTCAAGGCTCGATTCATGGGCACCGTTATGCGGTCGAGGTCGGGCATGGCGATGGGCCGGCGCCCGTCCATGCACCGCTTGGTGGTTGGCAGCTTATCCAATGGAAATTCGCGGCCTTTAAGCGAGGGCTGAACGCCCGCATCCACCACGAACTGGAGCGACCGCCTTTGCTCATCCAGTACGGCGACGGCCGACATCGACATCGACATCAGCTCGCGTGCCGCCTCCGCCAACCGCGGCCAGACCTCGCCGGTGGAGCCGACTTTGCTCAAGACCACGGCGGAGGTCTCGGCCAGTTTCTCCAGAGCGTTGAGTTGCTGCTGGACCCGACGGTCGTTCTGAAAGCGCAACTGATATCCCTGCCACACGCTGGCCACGAACAACACCAAGCCGGCCAGCCATGTCCACAGCGCCCAATTCGGTGCCTTGTCAACGTGCTGATCGACGAATGCCTTCGTTGGCGCCAAGTTCAGTTGCCAGGTTCGGTCCAGAACCTGCATGGGCGCCGGTGGCAAATCCACTACGGCCGCATCCGTCGGCGAAGACCGGGCCGGTACGCGGTACACCGTCTGCCCCTGGTCCGTCAGTTCCAGGATAAAGCGCCCCTCGAACGAGGGATCCATCAGATCCCGCAGGGCCATGGACAGGCGCAGCTGATAGATGACGGCTCCTTGGGAGCCGACGCTTTTGCCGTCGATGCCGGGTAGCGCCACGTCGAGGAGCGGCCCAAACTTTGAACCGGATTCCGGGCTGCCCGCCGCTTCCCGTTTTGTCTGGGCGCGAGCGACCAGCTCCGACCAGGGTGGACCCAGCTTCTGCCACGGGGCAAACGGCGCGGCCTGGCCTTGGACTTGGCGGCAGACACCCTGAGGGTCCACCCAGGCGATCGTGGCGATCGCCGGACCCCATGAACCGACATCCTTGACTTCGGCGACGAACGCGCTTTCGGTGGCAAATCGCCCGGCTTCCCAGCGCCATCTCACCGCTCTGACGGCGCCGCCCAGGTCCCGCTCGCCCCGCGTCGCCAGGCGCCCGGCGAAATAGGTCGCTTCCGACTGCGCTTGGGCTCGGCCATTGATGCGCTCCAGATGCCAGATCATCACCGTCAGGCCAATAACGACCGCCAGCATGAAGGCCGGAAGCGCCCACATCGAGCGCCCAAGCGACGCTACGCTCGCAACACTGAATCTGGTCAGGTACCTGGGCATGAACGCGGCAGCGGCATTGTACCCGCGATGGCACGAATCGCATTCGAACCCGCCAGCGCGGTCTCATGGCACTTGGAGATCGACGGTGATCGTCAGGCGCTGGCCGTTGCGAAGGACTAGAATGTCGGTCTTTCCACGGCGAGTGGCAATGGCAGCGGCAAAGGAGGGTACATCGCCAACGGACTGACCGGCCAGGGCGAGGATCAGGTCGTTGGGTTGCAGGCCGGCTTTTTCGGCAACAGAGCCGGCGACCACGCCCACCACGCGCAGCGCCCCAGTGGCGCCACGCGACTCGCTTTTGCGCTGGGGATCGTCCTGGGCGACCGATCGCACCGCCACGCCCAATACGGCCCGTCGCACCTGGCCGTGCTCGATCAGCTCGCGCGTCAGCGGCTGGTAGACCGCCAGCGAGAAGAATCTGCCGGCCTGGGAGATTCCCGCGATGTGACCATCCAGGGTCACCAGCGCGGCCTGGTCCGGCCCCTCCCCCAGCCAGACGGCCAGGCGGCACATCGCCGGATTCAGCGGCACCACCATCAACAGGCTGCCCGGCTGAGGGATGTCTGTCGCCACCGCCGCGGGCTTCACCTCGCCGTCTTGCAGTTGCAGAACCGTCAGTTCCGCCGGCCGATCCGACGCCACAAACGTCGCCAAAACCAGCTTCCCATCCGCCAACAGCACCTGCACGGGCGCACGGAAATCCTCCCGCTGGGTAAATCGCGGGACGACCACGTGGCGATCCTGGTCGATCACCACCCCCACCGTGTTGGGAACGAAGCGGCCCAACTGCCACAGAATGAGGTGCGGACTGGGAGCCGTTGTGGCGTCGGACGGCGCCGTGGTCGGGGCGATATCCTCACGAACGAAGAACTGGCCCTGTTGCCGTTCGATCTCTTCCAACTGGCGGCGAGCGTCGGGATCAAGTCGCGAGGCCCATTTGGCCAGCGGATCCTCGCCGGCCGCGAAAAACGCCACGCCCGGCAACTGCACGCGCACGATGCTGGGTGCCGCCTGATTGTAAAGGGATTGTGTCTCGCGATTCAGCTCATCCAGAAGCGGACGGGTCGCAGGCGAATGGTCTTGGCCGCGCGCGGCGCCGGCCATGACGCACAGCAATAGCGCGGCGCAAGAGCGCCGCCAGAGGTCTGCAAACCGCACCATGAACGATCCGTCCGAACTACGCCGCCTTTAGAATTGATCGCCGGCGGGCACCACCTCGTGGATGCCGCCGCGATTGGCTTGCGCTTTGGCCAAATCGTCGATAAATTGCCGGGCCTCGTCAAACGTGTTGAACTGGGGAGCAGCGACCACCCGCCCGGAGGAGTCGCTAACAGTGACGACGAATTTGCCGCCGCCCAGCATCGCCCCAGGTCCGCCGCCCAGCGTCGGTCCGGGTCCCCCGCCCAAACTGGCCTGGTGCGTTGCTGTCACCGTAGCGCCGCGCCACAGCCCCGCCCACCGATCGTGTCCCATCCAGCCCAGGCCGATTCCGATCATGATGCATGCCGCAGCCGTCATGATCGTCCTGAGCGAGCCACTGACGCGCGCGCGGGCGTCCTGCCGTCGCGCTTCGCGCAGGATGTTGTCCTGCAATTGCGTGAGGGCATCGTCATTGGGTTCCAGGGAGGTCCAGACGACCTGCCGCATGCCGGCCTCGGCGCGCAGGCGATCCAATTCGGCCGTCAGTTCCTCCTCCACGGCCAGCCGCCGCCATAGTCCCTCGCATTCGCTGATCGGCATTTCGCCGTCGAGATACGCCTGAAGCAGTGCCAAATCGTTGTCGTTAACGGCCATGATTTTCCCTCAATCCTGATTCACGTACGCCCGGAGCATCTCACCCAGTTGCCGGCGACCGCGGTGAATCCAGGTCTTCACCTGCGGGATGCTGGCGTCGAGGGATTCGGCGATTTGGGCGTAAGACATTTTTTCGTACTCGCACAACACCAAGGCCGCGCGAAAATTGTCCGGAAGGCGATCGATAGCGCGGCGAACCTGCAGGATCGTTTCGCTCTCCATCACTTGCCGGCCCGGCGAATGCACCTGGGCGGCCTCCAGGGTGTCGTCGATCAAGCTGGCCATGCGGGGCTGGCGAAGCATACGAAGAGCCTCATTGACCACCGTCCTCCGCACCAATCCGCCGGGCTGACGCCAGTCATATCGGTGACGATGCTGGTACAGATTCATAAAGGCCTGCTGTACAACATCTTCCGGCGAAGCGCGGTTGCCCACAATGGCCCGCGCCACCGCCAGCAGCCGCCGCGAATGCTGCCGTACCGCCTGCTCAAACAATTCCTCCGTCGTCGCCACTTTGGCTTGCGGACTTGTCTCATCGGTTGACACGCGCCGACTCCGGGAAAGTTACAGTATATCTTATCGCGCCTTTGCCCATTCTTCCTGAATTGCACTTGCCGTACAATCCGCAGCCCTAAAGTCCAACGTTTAATCCCGAAATCCTAACCAAAGGAACCCTAATCATGAACGTGTCCTCTATGCCTCGCCGCCAACTGGGCAAATCCGGGCTTGTGGTTTCGGCTCTGGGCTTGGGCTGCATGGGCATGTCCGAATTCTACGGCCAGGGCAACGATGAAGAATCCACCCGCGTCATCCATCGCAGCATCGAGCTGGGCATGAACTTTTTGGACACGGCCGACATGTACGGCCTGGGACGAAACGAGCAACTGGTCGGACGCGCCATCCGCGACCGGCGGCACAAGGTGACTCTGGCCACCAAGTTCGGCAACGTCCGCAGCGCGGACGGCGCGTTTTTGGACGTCAACGGCAAGCCCGATTACGTGCGCACCGCCTGCGACGCCAGCCTCCAGCGCCTGGGTATCGACGTCATCGATTTGTACTACCAGCATCGCGTCGATCCCAAGACGCCCATCGAGGAGACCGTCGGCGCCATGGCGGAGCTGGTGAAAAAGGGGAAGGTTCGCTACCTGGGCCTGTCCGAAGCGGGAGCCGGCACGCTGCGGCGGGCGGTCAAGATTCATCCTATCGCCGCACTACAAACCGAATATTCGCTCTGGACGCGAGACGTCGAAGCGGAAATTCTGCCCACGTGCCGCGAGCTCGGCATCGGCTTTGTCGCTTACAGCCCGCTGGGACGTGGATTTCTCACCGGGGCGTTGAAGAAGCCGGAGGATCTTTCCGCCGGCGACCGGCGACTGGCGTTCCCACGATTCCAAGGGGAAAACTTTCAGAAGAATGTTGAGTCGGTCAAAAAGATCGAACAGCTCGCCTCCCGCAAGCGGTGCAGGCCGTCGCAACTGGCGCTGGCCTGGGTGCTGTCGCGCGGCCAGGACATCGTGCCGATCCCCGGCACCAAGAAGCTGAAATACCTGGAAGAAAACGCGGCGGCCGTCCGCGTGAGGCTCAGCAAATCCGAAGTGGCCGAAATTGAGCAGGTGGTTCCGCCTGGCGTTGCCGCCGGCGAGCGCTATTTTGCCGAGGGCATGGGAGCCCTGAACCGCTGAATTCAACCGGGAGGACGCCGGCCTGCGCTTCTACGCCACGCGCTCGTAGGTTCCGATCAATTCGCCCTGGGCCAGAACATGGCCCTGCATCGCCTTGAGCAACTGATTCTTGTCCGGAGAGCCAGTCACAGCGAGCGGCTGGTCCAGGGCAAAGAGCTGGAAGA
This sequence comes from Phycisphaerales bacterium UBA1161, assembly GCA_002311745.1. Taxonomy (GTDB): domain Bacteria; phylum Planctomycetota; class Phycisphaerae; order Tepidisphaerales; family Tepidisphaeraceae; genus UBA1161. Next base: position 40,843 of record DBZL01000014.1, read on the forward strand.
AGTAGCGATGCACGCCATGGCCGATGGGCGGCCTGGGGCCCAGGTACCCTTCCTTGCCGGCGTAGTTCTTGCTCTGCCGCGCGCCGACGGGATTGCCGACTTCCGCGCGCTGGGGGACATTTTCCGGCAGGCTGTCGGCTTGCGGCGGAATCTTGTACATGATCCAGTGCAAACAGGGCTGCGGCGTCGGTGCATCCGGATCTTCGCAGACCAGCACCAGTTCCCGTGCTCCGCTGGGCACGCCGGTCCAACGCAGCGGCGGTGAAACGCCCTGCTCGTCCTGCGTGTATTTCCGGGGGATGGGCTTGCCGGGCCCAAATGCGGCACTGCTTACGGCAATGGTCTTTTGGGCCTGCTTGAGCATCCGCCCCAAATTCGCTTCGGCTTTATCCACGATGGCCATGGGTTCCTCCTCTATTGCTGCTGTTGATGCTCCTGCTGCTGATTGGCGAATTCACGTTGGCCGGGGTAGCCCGAGGCGTAGGTGGGAATGTCCAATGACTGGAGGCGTTCGGCAGCCAGTTCGGTGGGAATCGCCGCAAGCTCCGCGGTTTTGACGGTGACGTCGATGATTTCGGTGGCATTACCGCGGTAGACACCGCGATTGGGGGGGACATCGCGGAAATCGCGGCCGATGCCGACCTTCACGAATTGGCCGGCAACCACGGCGCGGTTGGCCGCATCGAATCCGACCCAGCCGGCCGACGGAAACAGCAACTCGCACCAGGCGTGGGTCTGCGCGTAGCCGCGGGAACGCTCGGAGACCGGGTGAATGAATCCGCTGACGTAGCGGGCGGGGATGCGCAGGGCGCGGGCCAGGCCGATCATGAGGTGCGTGAAATCCTGGCAGACGCCGAACCCCGTCTCCAGGATTTCGGTGATCGGGCTGGCCGAAGTGGTGATCCCTTTTTTGTAGGTGAACTTGTCGTCGATGAGGTACAGCATGCGCAGGGCCAGTTCGCCCAAGCTGGTTCCCTGGCCCGGCTCCAGGTACTGGGCCAGCTCGCGCAGCTTGGGGCCATCGACGATCGGTCCGCCGAATTGCAGGTAATCGTAAACGGTGTAGTCGTAGGCATCGGGAGCGATCGGCCATTGGTCGCGGAAGCGCTCCGGCTGTTTGTGCGGGCGGTCCGTCTCCACGACGCTGGTGGCGAGGATGCGAATCCGGTTGTGAAAGCCGTTGACGGAAAACGTGTGCACGGTGTTGCCCAGCCAGTCGAAATAGCTGCTGACGCTGGTGGGCGGGCCGATGGCCAGGTCGAACGAGAGCCGGTGCTGGTCCTGCTCCTGCCGCGGCACCATGCGCAGCTCCATGATCGACTCGCTGATCATGTCCGAATAGCGAAGATCGGTTTGGTGAGTAATCTTTAGCAGCATGGGTTGATCAAACCTCCGTGACTTCGACGGCGACGGACATTTTTTCCGTTGCCGGCGTGAAGAGGGTGCCGCTGGTGGGCGCGGTGTCGCGGTAATGGCGGCCGTAGCCGACGCAGATGTGGTTGGTCTGCGGCAGCACGCCGTTGGTCGGGTCGAATCCCTTCCATCCGATGTGCGGTATGTAAAGCTGCACCCACGCGTGGCTGGATTCGGACCGTGCCCGGCTGGCGCCCGTGCCGGTGTAAATGTATCCGCACACGTATCGCGCCGGGATTCCAAGCATCCGCGCCATGCAGATCAACAGATTCGCAAAATCCTGGCAGACGCCGGCCCGCCGGGTCATGAACTCGTACGCGGTGGTGTGCAGCCCCGTGCTGCCGGGCGTGTATTCGTACTGGCGAAACAGCGTCAGGTTGATGGCAAACAGCGTTTCCATCAAATCGCGATTGTTCCTCTCCACGAATCCCATGGCGTATTGGTAGATTTCCTGAAGCTGCGTGACGGGCAATTCCTCGGGCGTCAGATACGGCGCCAGCATCATCCGCTCCCAGGGCATCCAGACCAGCGGGAACGACGGCCGGATGAGCAGCTTGGCAAACGCAAAGGGGTCCACGTCCAGAAGCTGCACCTGTGACTCGGCGGCAATCGTCAGCTCGGTGTACGGCTGCTCGAGGCTGAAGCGCGTCGCCCAGTTCCCGAAGACGTCCTCGTATTCGATGAGCTGTCCTGCGGGTGAAACGCGCAGGCGGTAATCGAGGACGGTTTGCCTCCAATCGTCGATGGGGCGCAGATGCAACTCGTGCGTGCTGCGCTGCACCGGCCGGTCGTAGGCGTAGCGCGTGCGGTGGCGCACGCGCAGGCGGCGCGTGCGCAACGTCTGGGCCGGGCTGGTGAGCAGGGTGTCGGTCATCGCACGCTTTCCATCACAGCAGAAAATACGATTGTTGCACGGCCAGCGCCGCGTCGTGGCCGGCGCTCTGGATGCGCTGCAGGTAATTGCCCAGACCCTCGGCCACGATCTCGCCGATCTCGGCGTATTCCAATTGCGCGTCCAGGCGTCCCAGGATTCGCTCGGCCGGGTCGATGACCCCGCCGCGGGTGCCGGAACGGATCGCCGTGATCGACGCCAGCGCGCTACGCACCGAGAATCGCACGGAGCGCGGAAAATCCGGCTCGAGGATGAGAAACCCCGCCACGCGGAACGGGTCCATGTCCCCCACGTGATTGCGACGGTAGGCCTCGATCGCGCAGCAGCTCCGCAGCACGGCCATCCAGTGAATGTTGCGCAGCGTGTTTTCCAGCATCTGCTCCGACGCCTTGAGAATGTCGAACTTGGTTTGGATGATGCGGCAGGTGACGTCGATGCGCTCCAGGTATTTGCCCAGCTGGGCAAACAGCCAGCGCTGATCGTGAGCCAGGGTCTGATCGGTCAGGCCCTGAAAGAGCATGGACCCGGTCATGACCGAGCGCCAGACGCTGTCGGGAGATTCCTCGAAACGTGCCGGGGCGTCCTCGGCGCGCAGCGACCAATACAGCGCATTGAGATGCTCCCACATTTCCGCGGAGATGTTTTCGCGGATTCCTCGGGCGTTTTCGCGGGCGCGGGTGATGCAGTTGACGATGCTGTTGGGATTGTCCGCATCGATCGTCAAATGCTGGGCGACGCGGATGGAGATGTCGCCGTTGGCTTCGGGCAGCTCCGCAAGGCGCAGGATGGTGAGGATGCTCTGCCATTGCCGGGCGACCATGGCGGGTGCCAGATCGCCCATGTCGATCAGCACGTTGGCATTGACCAAAAGCAATCGAGCGACGTGCTCGGCCCGCTCGACGTAGCGCGCCATCCAGTACATGGCATCGGCGTCGCGCGCCAGCATCGGCCGGGCGGAACTGGGCAAGGGCGGGGAGGCGATGCCCATCGTCGTAAATCCGCGCGCCGGCGTGTTGTCCGCTGTCGAAGGCATATCATCCCACCATTTCCTCTTCCAGCACCCAGGTGTCCTTGCTACCGCCGCCCTGGCTGCTGTTGACCACCAGACTGCCGGATCGCAGCGCCACGCGCGTCAGCCCGCCCGGCATCACGATCACCTTCTGGCCGTAGAGAATGTAGGGGCGCAAATCGACGCGCCGGCCTTCAAAATGATCCTCCACCAGGCTGGGATGCTGGCTGAGCTGCACCACCGGTTGCGCGATAAAATTGCGCGGATCGTCCTTGATCTTGGCGGCAAATTCCTCCCGCTCCTGCTGAGCGGCCTGATGGCCCATGAGCATTCCGTAGCCGCCCGATTCGTTGGTGCTCTTGACCACCAGTTCGTGCAGGTGTTCCAAGACGTATTGGCGGTCGGCCTCGCGGGCGCAGATGTACGTCGGAATGTTGGGCAGGATGGCGTCCTGGCCCAGATAAAACTTGATCATATCGGGAACAAACGGGTAGATCGCCTTGTCATCCGCCACGCCGGTGCCCACGGCATTGGCCAGCGCCAGATTCCCGCAGCGATACGCGTTCATAAGCCCCGGCACGCCCAGGGCGCTGTCGGGCCGGAAACACAGGGGATCTAGAAAATCGTCGTCCACGCGACGGTACAGCACGTCGACGCGCCGCAGACCCGCCGTCGTCCGCATGTACAAGAATCCCTTGTCCACCAGCAGGTCGCGCCCCTCGACCAGCTCGATGCCCATCTGCCGCGCCAAAAAGCTGTGCTCGAAATACGCCGAGTTGTAGACCCCGGGCGTGAGGATCGCGACGCTCGGTTCATCCGCATGATGCGGCGAGACGTGCTTGAGGCACTGCAGCAGATTGTACGGATAATCCTCAATCGCCCGTACGCGGTATTCGCTGAACAGCGAGGGAAAAACACGCTTCATGACCACGCGGTTTTCCAAGACGTAGCTGACCCCGCTGGGCGTGCGGGCATTGTCTTCCAGAACGTAATACCTGCCCTCCTTGTCGCGGATCAGGTCGGTTCCGCAGATGTGGATGTAAATGTCGCGCTGCACGTTCACGCCGAACATTTCCCGGCGAAACATCTTGGCGCCGTAGATCAGCTCGGGCGGGATGACGCGCTCTTTGAGGATGTGCTGCCCGTGGTAAATGTCCTGGCAAAACAGGTTCAGGGCGGTGATGCGCTGGATCAGTCCGTGCTCGATTGCGTCCCACTCATCCGCCGGCACAATGCGCGGAACCAAGTCGAACGGGAAGATTTTCTCGACGCCGCGGGCGTCGTTGTAGACGGTGAAAGTGATCCCCTGATTGCGGAACAGCACGTCGCTCATGCGGCGGCGGCGCTCAAAGGCTGGATAGCCCGCCGCCTTAAGCCGATTGACCAGCGGGGCATAGTGCGGCCGCGGCTGGCCCGACGGGGAAAAAACCTCGTCGAATAAGCCGTTGGCCTCGTAGTTTTTGAACATCGCCGATGGATCCGATCTTCCCGTCCATCCGCCGCCGCTGGGCAATTCTAGTCCTGGCGCCCCCGCGGTCGCAAGGGGCGCTTTGTGGGTCGGTAAACCGGGCGATTCCAGGCGGCTTTGACGTTTGCCTGGCCTTGCCCTACCTTCTTCGGCCCATGGCGCAATTCAAAGATGTCACCGTGCCGCTCGACGCTGGGGCGATTACTTTTTCCCGCGGCGCGCTGAACGTGCCGGATCGGCCGATCATTCCGTTTATCGAAGGAGATGGAACCGGACCGGACATCTGGCGAGCCAGCCGACGCGTGTTCGACGCCGCCGTCGAAAGGGCCTACACGGGCAAACGCAGCATCGCCTGGATGGAAGTCTTCGCGGGGGAAAAGAGTTTCAAAAGGTTCGACACCTGGCTGCCGGATGACACGGTGGAGGCGTTCAAGACGTTTCTGGTCGGCATCAAGGGTCCGCTGACCACGCCCGTCGGCGGCGGGATTCGCTCGCTCAACGTCGCCCTGCGGCAAATGCTGGACTTGTACGTCTGCCTGCGCCCGGTGCGGTATTTCAAGGGTGTTCCTTCGCCGGTGAAGAATCCCCAGAAAGTGGATGTGGTGATCTTCCGCGAAAACACGGAAGACATCTACGCCGGCATCGAATACCCCGCGGGCAGCGCCGATGCGCAAAAGGTGCTCGATTTCCTTCAGCAGAATTTCCCCAAAGAGTTCAAGAAGATTCGCTTCGGGACCGAGGACGCGGCGCGCGGCTGGCAAAAACAGCTTGAGGAAATCGGCGCCCCGCCGCGGGACGTTGGTGTGGAGGTCGGGATCGGCGTCAAGGCGGTGAGCTACCTCGGCACCGAGCGGCTGGTCCACAGCGCCATCAGTTACGCCATTGCCAACCATCGCAAAAGCGTCACCTTGGTGCACAAGGGGAACATCATGAAGTTCACGGAGGGAGCGTTTCGCGACTGGGGCTATCGCGTGGCCAAGCAGTTTTTCGGCGCTGTCGAGATCGACGGCGGGCCGTGGTGCCAGATCCCGCAAGGCAAGCCGGGAGCGGGCATCGTGATCAAAGACGCCATCGCCGACATCACCCTACAGCAGGTTCTGACCCGGCCGGAAAATTTCGACGTCATCGCGACGCTGAATCTCAACGGCGACTACTTGTCGGATGCCCTCGCCGCCCAGGTGGGCGGCATCGGCATCGCACCCGGTGGCAACATCAACTACATCACCGGCCACGCCATCTTCGAGGCCACCCACGGCACCGCCCCGAAATACGCCAACCAGGATGTGGTGAACCCGGGCAGCGTCATCCTTTCGGGCGTCATGATGCTACAACATCTGCATTGGCCAGAGGCGGCCGGCCTGATCGTCCGCGGCCTGGAACGCGCCATTGCTGCCAAAACCGTCACTTACGACTTTGCCCGGCTTATGGAGGGGGCGAAACAGGTCAAATGCAGCGAGTTTGCGGCGGAAATAATACGCCAAATGGCCTGAGCCTGAATGAGGCGGCGTTTGGCGGACAATTGCTGGCAAGATGGGCGATTTGACCTTGAGCTCCCAATATCTGCGGGGTCAAGCTAAACTTGACATATTGTTCGGAACTTCCTAGGTTTATAGTGGCTTAGAGCGGCCTTTTCAGGGTAGGCTTGGACGCAGCCGAGGGTTTAGGGGTTTGTTTGCGTCCATCGCTGGAGCCACGGGTTGAACATGTCTCAGTCACGCAACTCTGTCGGCGCTCCCGGGTCCGCTGCGGCTGCGTCATCATCGCCCAACCTTGACACCGAAGTCGGCAAGGTTGTGATAGACATGGGGTTAGCGACAAAGACGGAAATCGAATTCTGTCGCGAGGCACAGAAGCAAGCCTCCGATCCCAACGCACGCAGCCTGGCCGACCTGCTGGTCGAGAATAGCTTCATCACGGTTAATCAGGCCAAGCGGATTCGCCAGACCCTTTCTGAGAGAAAATCGAGCCGCATCCCTGGATACGAAATCCTCAGCGAACTGGGCAAGGGTGCTATGGCTCGGGTGTACAAGGCCCGCCAGCTTTCGCTGGACCGGATCGTGGCCGTCAAGATCCTGCCCAAGAAGATGAATGAAAACCGCGATTTCGTGGAGCGGTTCTACAGGGAAGGCAAAGCGGCGGCCCGGCTCAGCCACAACAACATCGTCCAGGCCATCGACGTGGGCGAATCCCCCGAGGGATTCCACTACTTCGTCATGGAGTACGTGGAAGGCAAGACCTTGTACGATCTGATGGTCCCCCCACCGGCCGGCGAAGGCAAGAAATTCACCGAGGCCGAGGCCCTGGACATCTCCATTCAGATCGCCGACGCCCTGGCGCACGCCCACCAGCGGGGATTGATCCACCGCGACGTCAAGCCCAAGAACATCATCCTCACCCCGCAAGGCGTGGCCAAGCTAACCGACCTGGGTTTGGCAAGGCAGATGGACGACAAGCTGGCGGCGGAAATGGAGGCGGGCAAGGCGTACGGCACGCCGTACTATATCAGCCCCGAGCAAATTCGCGGCGATTTGGACATCGACTTCCGCGCCGACATTTATTCGCTGGGCGCAACGATGTACCACCTGGTCACCGGCCGTCCGCCATTTGAGGGTGAGACGCCCAGCGCGGTGATGCACCAGCACCTGCGCCAGCCGCTGATTCCCGCCGATCATTTGAATACCTCCCTGTCCGCAGGGTTCGGGGAGATCATCGACGTGGCGATGGCCAAGAAGCGCGAGGAGCGCTACGCGTCCACGGAAGAGCTGTTGGAGGACCTGCGCGCTGTTCGGAACAATCAGCCGCCCAAGCACGGCCGTCGCGCCGTCGATCTGGATATCCTGGCCCGCCTCGAGGAAACGGGCAAAACCGTTGACATCGTGCCCAAACCCGTGCCGCAGCCGCAAACGTGGCAATTCAGTTCGACGTTTGTGCTGTGGCTGGCCGGAGCCATGGGCGTTTCTCTGCTTGTCAACGTGATCCTATTGCTTATCCTGACGCATCGCTAAACGTGGGTGCGCAGCAGCGGTAATCGCGCGACTACCGGCCCTGCGCCGCCGGTTGCCGATTTATGCAAACCCTCGGATTCATCGGATTGGGCATCATGGGCGGGCACATGGCCTGCCGGCTCCTGGAAGCGCGCCTTCCCCTGGTGGTACATACGCGGACGCGCTCCAAGGCGTCGCGACTCCTGGCCCGTGGGGCGCGCTACGCCGCTACGCCCCGGGAAGTAGCCGCCCAGTGCGACATGGTCTTCATCTGCGTCACGGACACACCGGACGTGGTTTCGGTCATCACCGGCGAAGATGGCATTCTGGCCGCCGCGCGCTCGGGGCTCGTCGTCGTCGATCATTCCACGATCTCGCCCAGTGCCACCCGCGAACTGGCCGATGAGCTGGCCGTCCGCGGCGCCATCCTGCTGGATGCACCAGTCAGTGGCGGTGAAAGCGGCGCCAAGAACGGCACGTTGTCGATCATGGTCGGCGGCGACAAAAGTGCCTTCGAGCGCGTCGAGCCTCTGCTAAGGAAAATGGGTGCGACCATCACCCACTGCGGCCCCAGCGGGTACGGGCAACTGACCAAGCTCGTGAATCAAATCCTGGTCAGCGTGACCAATCTCGCCGTCTGCGAAGCACTTGCGTTTGCCAAGAAGAACAATCTGGACTTGGAGAGAACGATCGCGGCCCTCTCGGCCGGCGCGGCTGGATCGTGGCAGCTTTCCAACCTGGGCCCGAAGATGATCGAAGGTGATTTTCGCCCGGGCTTTATGGTCAATCTGCAGCAGAAGGATCTTCGTCTGATCCTCCAGGCAGCCGAAGAATCGAACACGTCCCTGCCCACCACGAGCCTGGCGCATCAGCTCTTCACTGCCGCCCAGGCCGCCGGCCACGGCAAGGACGGCACCCAGGCGCTGTTTACCGTCATCGAAAAACTGGCGTCATTGCATTAAGCGGCCGCAGCCGTGTTCATTCTTCCCACACCGCCACGTCCGCGGGGGCCAGGCGGACCGAACCGATCAAAAAGCGCGCTTTAGCAGGAGCGGGTGTTCGCATCGGGCGATGCTGATAGTTCAAGGCAATGTGGTACGGACCGCGACGCAATAGTTGCACGCGCGGCGGAAGTGGTTTGGTGCGCAGACGATTCGGGCCGATGAATTTGGACAGAGATTCAACGAACGCATCGAGCAGACCCTGGTGGCTGTAGACGCCGAAATAATGGACCGAGCCTTTGCCGAGCACGCGGCGCGTGATGGCGGCGGCGCCGGCGTAGGGTTGGTCGGCGTACGTGGCCAGAACCTGCGCCCCCTTCTGCGGCGTCAACTGATCGGCCCAGACGTTCCACGCGTAGTGCCGGCGATTCATTTTAATTCGGCCCTCGACGCCTTCGGGCAAACCGTCATAGGAATCGATCGTCGCGCCAATCAGCGGCAGGATCGGCCCGCCCAGAGGCGATTCCCAAAGCTGCCCCGTGCGATCCATCAGACCCGAGCGGCAGGTCAATACCAGATTCCCGCCGCCGCGGGCATACGAGTCCATCTGCGCCATCAGCGCATCGTCCACCATCTGAACGCCGGGAGCGACGACCAGCGGCAGATCATCGGGCCAAGCCATGCCCGGCCGCAGTACCAGGACGCGCACACCCAGGCGGCACAGCGCGGCATACCACATCTGCAGCCATCGCGGCTGATTCCATCGCTTGGCCTGCGGCATCGTTTCGTAATACCAAAGCTGGTCAAAATCGAAGACCAGGCCGACCGTTCGCCGCGGATCGTGCGACTCCCGCGAAAGATGCGGCACGCGGCTCAAATCCAGACGCCGTATTTCCTGAATCACCTGCGCGAACTGCCTTCCCCCGGGCGAGGGCGTCACACCATCCGGCAGGACCAGCCCGCCGTGAAACAGCTCGATCCCAAAACGCGGCTGACGGAAGCGATACGTCGTGACGAATTCCGCGCCGTGGGCAAAGGCCGTCCACAGCCACAAGCGCACCGCACCCGGATAAACCTGGGCCGGCACGCCGCTCCAGTTCAATTGGCCGGGCTGAAGCTCCAGCAACCCCCAGCGGTGGTGATAGCTGGCCATCTGATCGTGCATCAATCCGATGGCCGCGGGATCGGCGATTCGGTACGTCTGGTCCTTGACCTGTTTTTCCATCCCCGTCACGGGATAGCTATCCCACGCCAACAGCGTCAGATCCTCGGCCATGTCGCCGGGATCGCAGTCCAGGTGCATGGGCATGAAATTGGTCGTGATGAACCGCCGGCCGATTTTGGGCTTGAGAATGTCCACCTGCAATTTGTTGAATTGCGCAAACGCCCACGACCAGAACCGTGAGGCATCGAGGCACTGGTGCGGGTTGGCGTAGCGCGGATCACGGTCGGGCGGAAACAGAATCTGATCGAAATCGGTGTAGTACGTGTTCCAGAATGGGTTGCCCCAGGCGCGGTTGAGGGCGGCGATGTCGCCGTATTTGTGGCGCAGCCACTGGCGGAAAGCGGCGTGCGTGGTTTCGGACTGATCAAAAAACAGGCTGTACTCATTGTCGATTTGCCAGCCGATGATGGCGGGATGATCGCCGAACCGATCCGCCATGGCGCTGACAATGCCAGCGGCGGCGTCGCGAAAAACCGGAGACAGTGGGTTGTAATGCCGCCGGCCGCCGAAACGCGCCCGCGACCCGTCGCGGCGCACGGGCAAGGTTTCGGGGTGCCGCTGGCTCAGCCAGATCGGCGGCGCCGCCGTGGGCGTGCAAAGGATCACGCCGAGGTTTCGCTGCCGGGCCATGTCGATGCACTGCCCGAGCCAATCGAACTGAAACTCGCCCGCCCTGGGCTCCAGATCGAACCAGGCAAACTCGGCCATGTGGACGATCTGCAAACCCATCGCGGCGATGTGATCGAAATCGCGTTGCCACTGGCTGCGCGGCCACTGCTCCGGGTAGTAATACGTGCCGATTTGCATGGCTTGGACGTTCCTACGGCGGCTGGCGCTGCCGGCCGCACCATTGACGCCACATGTCGCGATAGGCCGCCTCGACATTCCGCGCAAAACCCGCCGCGTCCATGAGCGGTGAGCGGGCCATCCGATCGCGCATACCGGCGCGAAGCTCCGCCAGACGCGGCAGATCCCCGGCCAGTTCCACCGCGATCTGTTCATATTGCCGCGGCGTCTGGGCGATCAGGCGCGACAGATCCAGATTGTTCAGCACGCTGGCGCCCAAGCGGCGGCAAGGCGTGTTTCCCGCCAGGCAGACCACCGGCACGCCCATCCACAGAGCATGGCACGTGGTGGTGTGCCCGTTGACGGGGTACGTGTCCAACACCACATCCACCTGCTGGTGCACGGCCAGGTATTGCGCCAATGGTTGGCGTTCGTGCAGCGACAGTCGCTCGGGTTGGATGCCATGACGCTCGAAGGTGTCGATGATGCGCTGCCGCAGCGATTCATCCCGCAATCCTCGCGCCACCATAATCAGGCGTGACGCCGGCACCTTGCCCAGGATGCGCCCCCAGCTATCCAACAAGGCGTTGGTGACCTTGGCGATGTTGCCGAAGCTGCCGAAGGTCACGTGACCGGCGGCCAGGGCGGGCAGGGGCGTCAGCGGCGGCGCATCGTCCGGAGGACAATAGCATGCGAAGGTCTGCGGCAGCCGGATCAGCTTCTCCGTGTGAAATTGCTCGGTCAAGCCCGGCGGATCGGCGTTGGCATCGGTGAAGCGGTAATCCATCGTCGTCAACCCCGTGGTATCCGGATACCCCAAATACGTCACCTGCACCGGCGCCGGCTTGCGGGCAAAGACCAGCAATCGGTTGCCCGCCGAATGCCCCGCCAAATCCACCAGAATGTCGATCTGGTCGTCCCGGACCATTTGCGCCACCTGCGCATCACCCAGCCCGGCGGTGCGGCGCCAATGATGCACCGACTGCTGAAACCGAGCGGTGAACTCGTCGGGAAGTATGTTCTCGGCATAGCAAAAAACCTCCACCTGATTCGGATCATGCGCGCCCAGCAGGCTCCGCAGGAAAAACGCCACGGAATGCTCGCGGAAATCGGGCGAGACGTAGCCGATCTTCAGCCGTCGATCCGGCGATGGATCGTTGCGGTGAGGTGCAATCTCGCCCTTGACGCGCTGTGCATGCTCGCGATTAAACGTCAGATGTTCCTGGTAGATGGCCTCCGAATCGAAATCGGGATGAAAATGCGAAACGTAAAGCAGGTTGCTGTGCGCGCTCAGATAATTGGGTTGCATGTTGAGCGCGCGGCGCAAGAAATGGAACGAGCCGCGGAAATCGCCTTTGAGTTGCAAGGCCCTGCCCAGGTTGTTCAAGAACCCGGGAGCGTCGGGCTGCAGTTCCAGGGCATTGTGGAAAGCCCGGATGGCCTCCTCCAGATGGCCGCTCGCCAGCAGCGCGTTGCCCATATTGTTGTACGCGTCCGGGAAGTCGCGCTGCAGCTCCAGCGCCCGGCGATAAGCGGCGATGGCTTCGTCCAACCGATTGGTCATCTGCAGCGCGTTGCCCAGACTCTGGTGGGTATCGGCATGATCGGGCCGCAGCGCCAGCGCGTCGCCGTACGCCGCGATGGCTTCGTCCAACCGGCCCAGCGCCTGCAGGGCGTTGCCCAACTGCAACGCCATGTCCGCTGAATCTGGGTGATCGCGCCAGGACTGCTGGAGAAGCTCGACCGCCTCCTCGAACTGGCCTTTGACTTGCAAGGCTCGTCCCAGGCTGCTGCGCGCCTCGGCAAAGGCGGGCCGTAAGGCCAGCGCTTTTCGCAGCGCCGCTATCGATTCATCCACCTCTCCTTTCTCTAACAGGACGTTGCCGAGATTGTTGTAGACCTCCGGCACATCCGAGCGGAGACGCAGCGCCTGGCGATAAGCCTCTATCGCGCCGTCCAGATCCCCCAGGGAGCGCAGGCCCACTCCCAAGTTGTTCAACGCCTCCATGTACTGCGGCTTGAACACCGCTGACTGACGAATCGCCTCGACCCCGTCCCACAGTTGCCCCACCTCCCGCAAGGACATCCCCAAATAATGAAGCGCCTCGGCAAAATCGGGTTTCAGGATCACGGCTTGGCGGAAGGCGGCGATGGCCTGGTCGTGCTCGCCCATGTCGGCCAGCACAAACCCCAGATGAAAATGGCAGTCGGGCGCCTGCGGATTGATCTCCAGGGCGCGGCGCAGCAACTCCAGCGACTCCTGTTTCTTCCCCGATTCGAACTGGACCATGCCCAGAAGCTGCAGCGCATCGGCGTCGTTGGGATCCGAAGCGAGGATCTGTCGATACAGGGCTTCGGCTTCATCCAACTGCCCTGCGTGGTGCAGCTTAACGGCCTGCTCCAACAATTCATCTAATGTGTCCATGATTTTCTCGATCCACAAAGGCTGCCAGTATACCGGTATCGCGTAAGTGCGAAACCTCAACGCCACGCGTGGCGGCGCCCGGTGGAATTCTGTCACGCCGACGCGGCTGATGGTAGACTTTTGCCGTGCTGGCCAGGGTTCATTCCTTCGTGCTGATGGGAATCGACGCGCTGTTGTGTGAAGTCGAGGCGGACGTGAGCAATCGCGGCCTGGCCAAGACCACCGTCGTCGGATTGCCGCAGGCGGCGGTCAAGGAATCGATCGAGCGCGTGCGCCGCGCCATCATCAACTGCGGCTATCCGTTCCCCGGCCATGCCCTGCTGATCAACCTGGCGCCGGCGGACGTGAAAAAGGAAGGGCCGGCGCTGGATCTGCCCATGGCGGTGGGCATCTTGCGCGGAACGGATTCCATCGCCGAGGATCGGCACAAACAGTTTCTCGTCGCCGGGGAACTGGCGCTGGATGGGCGGCTGCGAAAAATCAAGGGCGCGCTGTCGATGGCCATGCTGGCCAAGGAAAAGGGGTTTACAGGCGTGATCCTGCCGGAGGAAAACGCCCACGAGGCGGCGGTCGTCGAGGGCTTGGAGGTTTATCCCGTCTCATCGCTTTCGCAGGCGGTGTCCTTCCTCAACCAGCAATTGCCGCTGGCGCCGTTTGAGCTGGACGGCCAGCGGTACGCGGCGTCCGCGCTATCGCCGGAGTTGGATTTTGCGGATGTGCGGGGTCAGGAATCGGTCAAGCGGGCCGTGACCGTGGCTGCAGGGGGAGGGCACAACCTGCTCATGATCGGTCCGCCGGGCACGGGCAAGACGATGCTGGCGCGGCGCATCGCGGCCGTCCTGCCGCCCCTGAGCCGCGCCGAATCGCTGGAAACGACGCGGATCTATTCAGCCCTGGGCCTGCTGCCGGACGGCGTTGCCCTGATGGACCAGCGCCCCGTACGCACGCCCCACCACTCGGCCACGGCGCAGGCGCTGATCGGCGGCGGAACCATCCCCCGGCCGGGAGAGGTCTCTTTGGCCCATCATGGCATCCTGTTCCTCGACGAATTGCCCGAATTCAGCCGCTACGTGCTGGAGACGCTGCGTCAGCCGCTGGAAAGCGGCGAAGTGACCATCGCGCGCGTGCATGGATCGATCCGCTTTCCCGCGCAGTTCATGCTGGTGGCGGCCATGAACCCCACCGCCAGCGGATTTGCCAGCCAAAATCCGCGCGCCCGAGACCGGTACCTCGAAAAACTCAGCGGACCGCTTCTGGACCGCATCGACATTCACGTGGAAGTCCCGGCCGTGCCGTACCCCGAACTAACCGGCAAGACGTCCGGCACCGACACGCGCACCATCCGCCAGCGTGTCCACGCCGCCCGGCAAATTCAGCAGAAACGCTTCGGCAACGCCACGACCAACGCCACCATGAATTCCAAGCAGCTCAAGGCGCACTGCGAGCTAAGCGAGGGCTGTCTTCGGCTGATGAAACAGGCGATGACCGAACTGGGTCTATCCGCCCGCGCTTACGACAAGGTTCGTCGCGTCGCGCGAACGATTGCCGACCTGGAATCGGCCAAGGACATACAGGAGCACCACTTGGCCGAGGCGGTTCAATACCGCCTGCTGGATCGCAGGTTTTAGACGCGGACCGAGGTCCCCCGCTCGCCCATCACCAGATAAGTGCAACGCCACTGATCGAGAAACTTCGGCAGGGAATAGCACGCCTTGGCTTTGGCGCGGGCTGATTCGATCAGGCGATCCCGCAATGAGCGGTTCTGGCGAAGTTCCATAATTCCCTGGGCCAAAGCCTTTGGGGTGGCGGGGGCAAGCACCAGGGCGGTTTGGCGGTCCTGCAAAAACTCCGCCGCGGCAGGGGTGAAGCCGGCGACGATGGGCAAGCCAGCGGCCATGCAGATGAGCAAGGGAAGCACTGCGGCGTTCCCTTGAGCCGGCACAACGGCGGCTTCCGCCACGGCGGTCAACTGTTCAAACTCCACGGCTCGCCCCAGCCGCTGCTCGGCCAGCGTGACAAGGTCGTGTTGGGCCAGTCGTTTGCCCAATCGGGCCAGCGATTCGGCTTGGCGGCCTCTTCCCCAAACCAGAACGCGCTCGCGCTCTTCCATTACATACAAAATGCTCAGGGCCCATACGCCGGCGCGATGCGAGGCATCGTGCGTCGATTCACCCGGCAACAGCACCACCCGGTCCGATTCGCCAAACCCCAATTCAGCGCGCAGAAGTGCGTTGCCGCCGCTGGGCACACGCGCAAAATCCACGGGTGGGTGAATGACCTGGCAGCGCTCGGCGGCAACGCCCTGTTCAACCAGTGCCCGCCGCATCGCTTCGCTGGGGCAGACGACGCGGAGATAACGGCCAGCCGCCGCGGCGCCAAACCACCGACCGAGAAGCAATGGAGAATCGGGCAGCGGACTGTAGATGATCCGCCGGCAACCGGCCCAAGCCGCCGCGGCAAGCGCAGATGGCCCCCACGCGTGGACGACCTCGGCGCCGCGCCGCAGCAATCGGCGCAGAGCGATCGCCGCCATCGGTACATTGCGAACGTCGCCGCCGGGCCCCAGGGTCAAAGCCGATCCGTCGGCGCCCAGATCGCGCCGCAGATACTCCAGAGAACGTTGCGTCTGAAAGTCGCTGTGGACGGGGCTCAGATGGATCACGCGGACCATGGCCGGGCGTACGTTAACGTAAATCGCGGCTATCGAGAAGAAACGTCACCGGGCCGTCGTTGGCCAGGGTAACGATCATGTGCGCGCCAAATTCGCCCGTCTGGACGGCGACGCCCTGGGCGGAAACGGCCGCGACCAGTTCGTCGAAACGGGTGCGGCCGACGGCGGGATCGGCAGCGGCGTCGAGCGACGGTCGGCGGCCTTTGCGCGCATCAGCCGCGACCGTGAAATTGCTGACCAGCAGGATCGATCCGCCGATCTGTTTCACGTCCTGATCGAAATTCCGGTCCCCGCCGGGAAAGAGTCGCAGCTCCACCAGCTTGCGCGCCATCCAGGCGACGTCTTGGGAACCATCGTCGCGATGCACGGCCACCAGGGCCACCACTCCGCGGTCGATATGCCCCATCAGGCGGTCTTGCACCATCACGCTGGCTTGGCTGACGCGCTGGACGACGCAGATCATGCTGAGGCCAGCTCCAATCCCCGGGATGGCTCGATCGTGCCCAGCGTTTGGTTTTGCGTCACCTCGTCGACGCGCACAGCCACCAGATCGCCGGGCGATGCCCCGGTGTTGGGGAATTGAACGTCGAAATACCGCGCGGACCGCCCGTGGCGGATCATGGGGACGCGGCCGGAAGCGTCGGCCTCATCCCGTTCCACCAACACCGCAACGCTCTGCCCGATAAACTGGGCGCGGTATTCGAAGCTGAACCGCTGGGCCAGCCGATTCAGCAGTTCAAGGCGTCGGTTGGCGATCGGAGCAGGCACGAAATCGCGCTGCCACCGGGCCGCGGCAGTCCCCGGACGCGCAGAATACGCAAATGCGTGCATATGGATGAATCGCGCGCGCTGGACCACGTCGAGCGTCTGTGCGAATTCCGCGTCGCTCTCGCCGGGAAAGCCGACGATGATGTCCGTCGTGATGGCCGGCCGGTCGAAGCCCTCGTACGCCGCATCCAACAGGCGCAGGTAATCGTCACGAAGATACTGTCGGTTCATGCGTTTGAGCAGGCGGTTGGATCCGGATTGCAGCGGCAGATGAAAATGCGGAACGACCTGCCCGTGGCTTTGCAGGGTCCGGAGCAAGTCGTCGCTCAGATCGCCGGGCTCGAGGCTGGAGAGGCGCAGCCGCCGCAGCCCACGCACGCGCGTGCAAAGATCCTCGATCAGTTGCGCCAGCGGCTGTCGCCGGCCCGGCTCCTGGCGTCGCCGCAGGGCGGTGGCATGCCCATACGCGCCCAGGAAAATCCCGGTCAGAACGATTTCGACATGCCCGGCATCCACCAGCCGCTGGGCTTCTTGCAGCACATCCGCCGGCGGCTTGCTCCACGGCGACGGGCGAAGCGTTGGGATGATGCAGTACGTGCAACGCGCGTCGCAGCCGTCTTGGATCTTCAAAAATGCACGCTGCTGGTGCGATTGACGCTGATGCAAAAGGGGCAATGACCGCGTGCCAACGGGCGGCGACGCAAGAACCTTATCGGGGTTTGTTCGTCTTATTAATGAGGGACTTTGCAGTGGCGTGGCATGAGGCGCCAGTGGCGCCGAGGGCGGTAGGTCTTGTCGCTTCCAATCGGCCAGAAGCTGCTGGAGGCGTGCGGCAACGTCGTCGTGGTGCGTGATCACGGCCGTTACGCCAGGCAGCAGGGCCGCCTCAGGCCGATTGCTGGTGGCCCAGCACCCGACGACGACCACTCGGGCACGGCCGCTGGGCGGCGCCGGCACCGATTGAAGCACCGGCAGGCGTACGGCGCGGCGGATGGATTGCCGGCTTTTGCTGGCCGCTTCCGTGGTGATGCTGCACGTGTTGACGATCCGCAGGTCCGCGCACGCCGCGTCCGTTTCGGTCAATCCGGCAGCGCGCAAAACGGCGGCGATTTGCTCGCTTTCGTAATGATTGACCTTGCAGCCCAGCGTTTGCAGCCAGAAAGTTCGCACCGGCAAAAGTATAGCATTGGAGGCAAGTTACGGGGAGGTTGGGCCGCAGCGCAATAGGCGGAAACTATTGAAGTTGTCGCGCAAAAACGGTAAACCATAGCTCAGCGCGGCGGGTATTGCTCGGCCTACCCGAACCCCGCACCCGCCGCCCTTCCGCAGCGACTTGACGTCGTGTACAGGAGATTTAGATGGCCACCGCCCGTTTCGCCTGGGGGATCGATGTCGGCAATCGCGCCCTGAAGGCGATCAAGCTCGTCCGCGGCGACTCCGGACTGCGCATCGATGATTTCGAGGTCATCGAGCACGAAAACGTCCTGTCCAACGCCGGTGACAACAAGGAAGCCCTGATCCAGGCGGCGCTGGCCAATTTCGTGCAGCGGCATCCGTCCAAGGGGGGCGTGGCGGCCATCAGCGTCAGCGGCGTCTCCAGCTTTGCCCGCTTCATCAAGCTGCCCCCCGTCGAACCCAAGAAAATCCCGGACATCGTCCGCTTCGAGGCCATTCAGCAAATTCCTTTCCCCTTGGACGACGTGGAATGGAGCTACCAGCTCTTCCAATCACCCGATTCTCCCGAGGTGGAGGTGGGCATCTTCGCGATGCGGCACGAACTGGTCAACCAGCACATCAAGCACTTCACGGACGTGAACCTGAACGTCCAGGTCGTGCAGATGAATCCGCTGGCCGTCTACAACGCGATGTATTACGACGGCCGCATCAAGGGAACGACGATGATCATCGATCTGGGCGCGGAGAACTCCGACCTGATCATCGCCGAGGGGGAAAGCATCTGGCTGCGTTCGATCCCGATCGGCGGCAATAATTTCACCGACGTACTGGTCAAGAGCTTCAAGCTCCCGTTCGGAAAAGCGGAGGAGCTGAAGCGCAACGCCAACACCAGCAAATACGCCCGGCAGATTTTCCAGGCGATGCGTCCGGTCTTTGCCGACCTGGTGGCCGAAATCCAACGCAGCATCGGGTTCTATTCATCCGTTCACCGCGATTCGCGCATCGCCAAGGTGCTGGCTCTGGGCGGCACGTTTCGCCTGGCCGGCCTGCAGAAATACCTGCAACAGAACCTGCAGCTTGAGGTGGAGAAGCTGCATGAGATCACGGCCGGCGCCCCAACCGATGTGAAACTGGCCAGCAATTTCAATCAGAACCTGCCGTCGCTCATCAGCGCCTATGGCCTGGCGATCCAGGCGATGGGAGAGGGGAAGATCACCAGCAATTTGCTGCCGCGGCGGATTCGGCGCGAGCAGTTGTGGCGCGACAAGACCAAGTGGTTTTCCGCCGCCGCCGCCGCTTTTGTCCTGGGCACCGGCCTGGCCGCCGGGGGTTATTATTTGCAGAGCGTCGAGTACCAGCAGGCGCAAGACGTCCGCCAGAACTGCGACACCCTCAATGCCAAGGGCAAGGAATTGGATGCAAGCTGGCGGTCGCAGGTTGAAGGCGCCGGTTCGGCGGATCGGCAGAAGATCACCAACGTGCGGGCGATGCTGAGCGGCCACCAGCTTTGGCCCGGGATTCTGTGCGATATCCTCTCCGCCCTGCCCAAGCCGCCCGAGGACATGAGAAAATTGCTCGCGGTCCCCCGGCAGGAACGCAACGTCATCCTGATCGATCGATGCGTATCCCAGTACAGCGACGATCTGCTGCGTTCGATCGCATCCGGTCAATTGGGCCCGGACATCGCCGCTCCCCTGCCCAACGATCCCGCCCTGCCGGCCGGCTGCCGCGGGTTCATCGTCACCATCAACCTCACCACGCCTCACAAGGACGGCTTTTTGTTCGTTCTCCTGGGACCTACATCCTACATCAGCAATCTGCAGAAGATGAACCACGCGTGGATGGACCAGTACAACAGTCAGAATCCAGCCACCCGCAAGAACTACTATATCGCCAAGGCCTTTACTCCGACCGGCCAAAAGCAGCTCATCAATGATCCCGAACGCCTGCAGGCGATGGATACCTCGTATGCCGCGCTGATGGGACTCGCCAACGTTCAACAGGCTTCTACTGGCGGCGGCGAGGGCGAGGAGGGTGGAGGAGAAACCCCCTCCTTCAATCCCGCGCCGGGAGCGGCCGCGGAAGCGATCCGGTATCAGGATCGGCTCACCGGTGAAGACCGCCGGTCGGATTGGGAAATGAAAGTCGTTTTGATCGTTGTCATCGATCCCGGCAGCAAGCCCAGCGCGCCGGGTCAGTAACAGAGCACCGGATTATGGAAGTCCTCAAGAAAAACCTGATCAGCATCGTCGTGGGCGTGGTGGCGATCCTGGCCGTGGCCGCCATCTTCTGGCCCATCAGCGGCATGTACACCGATTTACAGAAAAGACTGACCCAGCGTCTGGCGGTGCAATCCAGCATGGACCGATTGCTCTCGGCGCAGCGCCACCTGCCGCTGGTCTCCCCGGACCAGACCGATGCGGGTGTATTGACCGTGTTTCCGGCCCAGGGGGTGATCGATGCTGGCAAAGCGGCTACCGACAAGGTGGCCGCCCAGGCTGAAGCCATGATGCAAAAGGCCGTTGAGGTCAACCGGCACATCCTGCTTTTCCCCAATGCCTTGCCCAAGCCGGACGACGCCACCAAATATAGCTTCGCACAAAAGTACATCGAGGAAACCACCAATTACGCGCGCTGGCAGCGGATATTGAATTCCGGCGTCGCTCCGACGCAGGACCAGGTCGCCAAGGCGATTCAGGACCTGAAGGATCGGATCTATAAAAAATGGGGTTTGCAGCCCAATGGCGGCGGCGACCCCGGAGCGGTGCGGCAGGCCGCGGACGACTTCAACGCCGAGGCGGTAAAGATCAAGCCCGCGATGCAGATGGAGGCGGCCCGGAAGTATTCGATCTATATGCTGTTACCAACGCAAGGCCAGATCGGCGCGATGCCGTATGATGCAACCGTCAGCGTCGCCGCCGGTCATGCCCCGCCCGGTCCCGAGCAAATCTGGGCCGACCAACTCGGAGTCTGGATTCTGGACGACATTACCCAGGCGATTGCCCGCACGAACAAGACGTGGTCTGATTCGGATGCGCCTGACGGCCCGCCCGTCTGCGACATCCTTCACGCGCCGATCAAACAGCTTGAGCGTGTCGACAATCTCGTGGCGGTGTATTCTCCGTCGGCCGCCGACGCGCAGGCGGGTATCGGTGGCCCAACCCCCAAAGTGCCCTCGGTTTCACCGACCGGACGCGTCTGCAATGCCCTCTATGACGTGGAGCGCTTCAGGGTCGCCCTGGTCGTCGATGCCGCAAAAATCCCGATCATCCTGCGCGAGTTGCAGTCGCAGCAGTTCCTGAGCGTTTTGAACGTGCAGATCAACGAGGTGGTGGACCCGGCCATCGCCGCCTCCAACGGCTATAGGTATGGAGACAAGCCCGTGGTCCGTATGGAATTGGATTGCGAAGACCTGTTGATGCGCAACTGGACAGGTGATTTGATGCCGGATTCGATCAAGAGCGGCACCGTCAAAGGCGCCACCCCTGGCGCAGGCGCGCCCTCCGGAGAAGAAAACAACTAAACCCCGGCGACACCCGCTTGTCGCCCAGGTGAACTATGCAAAAGATCCTTCAGTTCCTAGAGAAAAATGTGGAATGGCTCGCTCTGGGCCTGGGCGTGCTTTTCCTGGGCTGGGCGGCATGGACGTACCTGATCATCCCGCCCGTCTCCAACGTCGTCGGCGGCATTGTCATGACGCCCGGCAATGTCGACGATGAAATCTGGAACACCTCCGGAGAAAGGCTCGACACCGCGATCAAAGGTGCCACGCCGCCGAGTTTCAAGGTGGACGATTTCCCCAAAACCGTTGCGCAGGGTCTGGCCCTGCCCCCCGGTCAGCCCCTGCCGCCGCTGGTCTGGGATTTCCAACCGGCGCAGCCGGGCGCAACGCCTGGAGCCAACAACGTGGCCTCCGGCCCCATGATTACGCAGCTCCCAGTGTTGCCGCCGGCTAAGCCGCTCATGGTCGTCCACGGCCAAACCACGATCGTGCCGATGCCCGCCCCTTTGGCCACGAATGCGCCCACCCCGGCCGCCGTAGCCGCTCCGTCGGCCCACAAGGATATCCACTGGACCACCATCGCCTTTACCATCCCCATCGCGCCCCTGAGCGACCAGTGGACCAAGGCCTTCGGACCCAATAAGCCGGGCGAACCCTGGAAACTACCCGACACGCAGCACAATACCGAAATCATCGCCGTCACCGCCTATCGCAGCGAAAAACTCCCCGGCGGCGGCTGGAGCGAAGAGAAGGAAGTCCCGCGTCTGCTGAACAACGTCCTGCAACCATTCCCAGTCAGACGGAGAATCGACCAGATTAATTTTCAAAGTTGGGCCGCAAACCACTCTACCGACATCGCCACCCCGCTGTTCCCAACGCGTGCCCCGGAACCCGCCGGCACCGTGTGGAAGGACCCGCTGATGATTCTGCAAGGGCTGATGAGCGCCGTCGGCACGCCGGCCAATCCTGCGCCGGCCAATCCCGCGCCGGCTGCGCCGCGCCGCGTCGTTTCATCGGGCATCGAAGGGGGTGCCGGTGAAGAGGACACGTCCACCACGCCCACCACGCCCACCCCAGGCATGCCGGCCAGCTCAGTGGCCGTGACGCTGATGAACGAACCCAAAGTCGACCCCGTGCGTCCGCTACCCACGGCTCTTCCGGCCGCGCCACAGGCCAACCTCAACCCCGCAGCGACAACCACCGATCTGCTGGTCTATTTGCATGACGATCAAGTCACACCGGGCAAAACCTACCGCTATTGCATCGCCTATATGCTTCTCAATCCGCTGTTCGGAAAACCGGCTGATCGTGCCGCCAACAAGGCTTGGGTCGATCAACTCGATCTCCTCTCAGAGAAAAGCGACTACAGCCCCGAGGTCACCATCGAGCCGCAAACCTTCTTCTATTGCGCGGCGGCAAACCAGCCAAAACCCGGATTCCCATTCCCGTTCGACGTCTTTACCTGGGCATCCGGCTTGTGGCAGAAGCACACGTTCACGGTCAACCCCGGCGACGCCATCGGCACGGTCGCCGACGGCGTCGATTACTCCACAGGATGCACCTATGTCGATGGACGCGTACATAGCCGGCAATTCCACGTGACCATCGTCGACGATAGCGGCCAGACCTCCATCCGCCGCGCTGATCTCGATTCCAACAGTTCCGACCACAAGCTCAAGCAACAGTGGGTCGATCAAGGCAGTCCACCGGGCAACGCCGGCGCCGCCACTCGGCCGGCCGCGAAGCTGATCAACGAGGGTGGCGATGAGGAACCACCCACATCGCCGCCGCGACGTTGATCGCCCCCAGCTCGCCCAACGGCGATGACTCTTACAGCTCATCCAGGTTCAGCGTGCTGTTTCTGGCGGCAACCGAAATCTGCGAAGCGTTGTACGTGCGCTGCCGCGAAATGGCGCTTTGGCGCGGCAGTTCGCCCAATCGCCGCCGAGCGTTGCGAATCCGGTACAGCACCGCTCGCCGGCTGATCTTCAGCCACGCCGCAATCTGTCCAAACGTCGCGCCGTGTTCATAACGCAGGCGCATCACTTCTCTCTGCTTGGCCGTTAATTTCGGCGGCGCGATGACTCGCCGCGGCGAGCCGCCTTCGGCGGATGGTGCGTTTGCCGCGATCATCTTTAGCCCCCGCGAATTCGCCGCAATCCTCTTGCGGCCCGGTCATCCCGCCCACGGGCGATGAACACGCTGCCCAGTCGCTCCCGGTCGTTGCGCAACCGCGCCAGGTCCTCGGCCAACTCCGGGTCCTCCTCGGCCTCCACCTGACAGTCCACGGAGATGTCCGACTGACGCGCCTGCCGCGGATACCGCCGCTGCGGAAATTCGCAGCGGCACACGGCGCACGAGCAGCGGAAATCCGGCGCGTACTGCGCTCCGCGATACAAACAGTCCTCAGCCCAAACGGAGGAACAGACCAGGCGATCCAGCTTTTGCCGCACCTGCTCGATCTGGCGTCGCAGTTCCTGCTCGGTGGCTCGCCGATCGCGATCCACCGCGTGCGGCGAGTGCATCCGCTGCCGCTGCGCCATCCGCATCTGCCGGTCGACCGAGCGGATTTCCACCATGATGTTCGCGTTGTTCACCTTGACCGGTGACATGGCCGCCTTCCCCCGACTTAGGTGCGGGTGGAAACTGACAGTTCCCCGCGCCGATACAGATCGTTCAAAGCGCCATCGCGATGGGCCAGCCAAAGCCGCCAAATCGCCGCCGCCAGCACCTGGGTCGGCGACCGCGCCGGGCGCCACCCCGCATGGGCCGTGCGCGAACCTGCACTGCCGGGCAAACCCGCGGCGTCCTGCGCCTCCAGAAGCGCATCCCGCAAATCGTCGCCGTGGCGTTGCGCGAAACCCTGGGCGATCGCCTCGCGTTGCCCCGGCAGGCAGATCCGCCACAGCTCGGCCTCGCTCGCCCCGGCGAGCTCATCGGCTGGTCCGTCGCAATCCGCCTGTGTAACCCCCGCCGGCAAGCCCGGCTGACGCGTGGGAGTGGCCTCACGAAATTGTCGCTGGTCCGCAACGTTGAACATGCCCATCCCTCCACCGGCTTGCGTTGCCGCCGGCTGTGCCCCCAAATTGCCCGTCAATCCCGCTTGACAACTATCCAATCATACTCCATAATATGGAATATGCAAGTAAAATCTGTGGCATTTATTTCTTGAAAAATGCCCCATGCTGGGTAAAAAGGTAGGCAAGCACATGCCCCGCGTCGCGTACGTTTTTGGCAAGAAGCTGGCCGCGGCCCGCAACGGGCTGGCAATCACTCAGCGCGAACTGGGTGAGGCCATCGGCGGTGTTTCGGATGAGACCATCAGCCGCGTTGAACGCAACGAGGTCGCCGGCATCTTGGCCAAGCGCCTGCCCAAGCTGGCCGCGGCTCTGGGCATGAGCCTGGAAGAATTCAAGACCAGCTTCTGCCCGCCTTTGGACAAGCTCCACTCCGATGCCGCCGCCGCCAAGGCCGGCCTGCCCGCTGGCCTGAACATGCGCCGCGTTCAACCGGCGCGCATCGTGCCCGAATTCCCCATCGGCATCGCCGCCAATCGCCGGGTCGACAAGCTGGCCGATTACCCCGAGGCCAACCGCCTGGTCGCCACCGCCGATCGCCGCGCGTTCACCGCCCCCGTCGACGGCGACTGCCAGCATCCCAAATGGAAGCACGGCGAGATCGTCGTCTTCAGCTACGACGCCGTCGAACGCGAAGGCATACTGCCGGGCAAGTCGTACTATATCGCCTTCACCGATGGCAGCACGACTTTCAAGCGCGTCTTTTTCGACGAGCGCGATCCGGAGATTTACATCCTACGCTGCTGGAACCGCAAAAAATACCCCCAGGACCAGCGCGTGCACCGCGACGAAATCGTTCGCATCGCCCGCGCCATGTCCAAACACGTCGCTGTGGATGAGGATGCGGAATAGCCGCCCCTGCTGTCCGCCAAAGCCGATGGATGGCCATCCATCGGTTTTCGTCACAGCGAATACCCCGCGTTTTTCAGGTTGGTATACAGGCTGTTCAGCTCCGAGCGCAGGTTGGTCACATCCGTTTTGAGATTGTTGAGCATGTTCTGCTCGTTGCTGCTGTAGTTACTCCCGGCGGTTTGAAACGTCGCGAGGCTCTGGATGGTGATGGCCGCCGATTGCGGTGGGAACCACGTGTAGACCATGTACCAGATGTCGTTGGTCGGGCTTCCGCCGGGATAGGCGCCGACGGGGAATCCGGCCATCATGCCCCAGACGTACGTGCCGCTCGTCAATGCGTTCAGGCCCGAATTGGGCCGGTACGTCTGCTCCCAGTTGTTGACGATCCAGCAGTTGTCCTGGCCCGTGATGCCCTGGTTGGCGTAATTCGCCATCGGAGATGAATAGGAGTTTTGAGAGTTGGCAAACTGTCCGCGCGGAATTTCTCCGCGGTAGACGCCGCCGTACGTGTTCAGATAGGCGCCGGTGATCTTGGCGAGCACCGGGCGGATGGGCCAGTCGCCGATGTAGACAATCGTCCGCGGCGTGCTCTCGCTGGTCTGGCCCATGATGCGGCCCACCGCGTAGAACAAATCCGATTGCACGGAACAAAGCAGGTGGGTGCCTTTGACGTATTGTTCCGGCACGTTGATGACCAGGGCGTTGTTGACCGGAATTGATCCGTTCGGCGTTGTCGTGGCGTACTTGGGTCCGTCGGTGTAATTCTGCGTCGTCTGGGGTTGAAGCTGAAATTGCGTGGTGGTGCTGCCGGTGCTGTTGCCGGACAGGATGGTGCCGCGGTATCGCCCGCCGCCGCCGGTGTAGTCCGGGTTGGATCCCGAGCCTCCGTCGCTGGTCGTCGGCTCGGGGCCGAGGATGGCGACCAGCGCCAATGGGCCGGCGGACGGGGCCACGGAAAGAAGGTTCCCCGCAGCCGTTTGGTGCAAACTCAGGGGCGGTTTAACCGCCCACTTGTCCAACCGCTCCAGGTTTTCCGCGATATAGTTGAATAGGTCCGCCTCCAGCGTGATGACGCTTCCGGGCGCTGCGCGCGGCAACGGCTTCATGACCCGCTCCAATCACAATAACAGCCCGTTGTAATCGTACGACGCGAACGGCGGCTGATTGCTTGCCTTGAACGCCACCGGCCGCCACCCGTTGGCCGGATCGTACGCCACGTTCCATCCCACCGAGCGGTAGGTGAACGCATAGGTCATGTCCCATCCCGGCGTGCCGTTGCTGAACAGCCGCCGCTGCGACGCCGCCCCGTCGAATTTCACCGTCCCCGCCGCGGCACCCTGGAACGGCGCCGAGTTCACCGTGTTGGTGGCGGCGATGATCTGGCCGACGGGAATCGACGGCAGGTTGTTGCGCGTCTGGCGAAACGTGATCGTCGTGATCCGCAAAGCCGGGTTTTGGTCCGTCGCCACGTCGCCGCCGCTGCTATCGCTGAATTTCAAGCTCGCCGTCGAGCCGGAAAGTGTGAACCATTCCGCCCCGTAGTCCACCGAAAAGACGCCCGTCTCGATCCCTTCCTGATACGGCAGCGATTTGTAGATCACGCGGATGCGCGCGTACTTGTATCCCACCAGGCCGTTGGGCCCGACGCTCAACCCGCTTTCCCCCGGGATTCCCTCGACTTCAATGGTATCGACGAATAGCCACGGCGCATCCGGGTACGCCGACGGCGCGACGTACTCAACGAGGTAGGGGCTTTCCTGCACCACCGAGCCACGCAGGGCGTTGATCAGCGCCACGCGGTCCGTCCAGGTGCACACCAGCGTCCGGATGGCCGATGAGGGGGAGCTGCGGACAAACTGCTCCTTGGTCCCTTCATCCCAGACCTGAACGCCGCACAGTGTGATCGCAGTGGATGCGTCGAGTCCCATGGTTCCCGCCATCGGTTAGAACTTCACCACCGCAACGGTGGGCAGATGATTCACCGCTTCATCCAGTTTCTTGACCGCTTGGTTGAATAGCGAGCTATCCGGAAACGCGACCGTGTCGCTGGTATCCGTCGCACCTTGGCGGGCCCCAACCCCTTCGTCGCCAGTGGCCGCACCGGCCAGGCTCGCAGCCAGCGAGTTTTGCCCGGCACGCGATGCGGCCGCACTGGTCAGGCTCGCAATCAGCGAGTTTTGTCCGCAGCGCGATGCGACCGTCGTGCCGCCTGCGATAAAGACCGGTTCCCGTGCATCTCGAAGATGCAACGAAACGTGCGATCCCTGTTGGCGGCGTCTGTGCGCTTCGGCGGCCAAGCTGCTGGCGTGTTGTTCGGCGCTCATATCACTCCCTTATCGCGCAGATACTGCTGGATTTGTCCGCCCAGCGCATCCGCATCAACCGCCCCCCCGCCGTGCAGACGAATCTGAGTCGCGATATCACTTGGCGGAACGTCCAACAGGCGCGACGGCAGCCAGCCGTTGGCCGCCGCAACTTGATCCAAAATGATCGCCCGCCGATCGGCGGCGATCCGGGCTGCCTCGGCGGGCGAAACGCTGTCCATACCC
The DNA here is from genome assembly GCA_002311745.1 of Phycisphaerales bacterium UBA1161. Lineage (GTDB taxonomy): Bacteria > Planctomycetota > Phycisphaerae > Tepidisphaerales > Tepidisphaeraceae > UBA1161. The sequence goes on from DBZL01000014.1 coordinate 68,581, forward strand.
AGGGCGTGCAGCACCTGGGGAATTGTCATGGTGGCGACGTCCTGGCAGCGGTATCCGCGCCGGCCAAGCTGACTGAAGATGCCCCGCCATCGGACGCCGGTGTTTGCGACGGAGGGGCCGGCGATTTTTTTTCGCCGCGGTATCCCCACAAATCCCAGACCGCCTTGGCGATGGATTCGCCCTCCGGCCCCGCCAGAAGCTCGGCCGCCTGGACTCGCGTCGTCCGCGGCTGGCCCTTCCGCAGCGAAAGCCAAAGCAAAAATGGCAGTGCCCCCGCCGACACCGCCCACGCATCGAACGCCGGCGAGCCAAACACCGGCGGCGAATCCTTCAGATTATCCACCGCCCGCGCATACATCGCCTGCCGCACGACCTCGGGCAGGGCCGCCGACGCCTGCGCCACCGTCCGCAGATAATGCCGCGCCGCTTCCGTCTCCGCCTCCGCCCACTCCACCAGCCGCGGCGGTGACAGCGTGGCGCCCGGCACCGCCGAAGAATTCCCCCCGCCGACAAGATCCTGAAGTTCCGACATGCGTTAGCTCGGGTACGTGAAGCTGCCGCTTCCTTTGCACAGGACCTTGGTCGTGATCTTTCCATCCACGACCAGTTGCTGCGGCGTGCCGTCCACGATCAGCGACGAAAAGCTCCAGCACAAGCCATCCAGCGCACCGGCGGACGACTGATGCAGACACAACTTCACGTTGCTCAGCACCGCCCCGACGTTGATCGACAGCGGCGCCGCGAACGGGTTGTTGCCGAAGTCGAAATCGATGTCGATCTCCACCGTGCAGTCTTTGAACGTGGCTTCGCGCAGGACGTATCCGCCGCTCTTGCTGTTCTTGAACGGCGTCAGCTCCACCGTGGGCTGGACTTCCCATTTGGTGATCGGCAACTCGCTGCTGCCCAGAGCGGCCGTGCCGTAATACCCGGAATGAAATACCGAAGCGGCCATGGATTCCTCCCAACTCCTGCGTTACGCGGAGCGACCCAGAATAGTGATCTTTCCCGCCACGTTCGTGCCGGCGGCGACGGTGACGGTGATCGTGTCGGCCGAGCCGGCGCTGACGGCATAGCCGGGATTGGGGTTCCACATCAGCCAAACCCCGCCGTTGGCTTGGGCCGTTCCACTGTCGGTGGCGGAGACGGGATGCGTCCCGCCTCCGATGGTCATGTCCTGCCCCGCGGTGGTGCTGTCGTTCTCCACTAGAATCGCGCACACGTGCAGCATCCCCAGCGCGTTTTGCAATGGGTCCAGTGCAGTGCCGACGTTAATAGTCAGCGGCGCACCGGCACTGACCTGGATCGGGGCCGAATAGCAGCGATCCACGTTTCCCGCCGTGTTTCCCGCGCCCACCGTGAACGTCGGGCTGTGATTCACCTGCGACGCGGCGACCGCCGGCGCCGCCCCCGCGGTGAGCTGCGCCTTGAGCGACAACGACATCGATGGATTGGATAAAACCGTTGCCATACTTTCTCCTCGCTCTGCCCCCTTATGGCTGGGTGGACAAAATCACCGACCGATCCAGCTCCATGTGCACGACGATGCTCATGACGCTGACCCATCGCTGCGTGGCCCTTCGCCACTGCGGCTGGCCAAAGGCGTCATCGCGGCCTTGGCGAATCTCCCAGGACCGCACCAGCCCACCCAATCCCAGGTCCGGCCCGGCACGCAACAACGCCGCCATCGCCGCGTATTTCAGGGCATTGACCGGCGTCACACGCAGCGACTCGTGCGTCGCCACAAGCTGGTACGATTGCGACAGCGACGCCACGCGCGAGTTGCCGCCGAACGGCTGCAGCTCAAACGCTTCCGGCAGGAGCACCACTTCCGGCGTGTCCGACGCCTGCAACTGCCCTTTGAACCGCTCGAAGCTGCCGGCCGTCATGTCGATCAAATTCCCCGGACGCACGATCGCCGCAAAAGCGCTGCAAGATTGCAGCGCCTTCAGGATCGCCGACGATGCGGCAGTGAAAGGGTCCGTCGCCATGGAATGGGACATGAAACGTGAAAAACTTCCTCACGTCTTCACGTTTCACTCTTAAAACTTCACCGTCGCCACGAAGATCGCGCTGGGGACTTTGAGCACGGGCAGGAACGTATCGCCGTAGATGATCTTGGCCGTTGGCGGATCGGCGCTGGCGATGCCGTAGGCGAACATGCCGGAGCGCGTTTCCATGCTGGAGACGACGCTCGGCTCCGCCGGCGTGATGATCCCCGCCTTGGTCGGTACGGGATACGTGCCCTCCAGCGTGCCGATCCACGCGGTGCTCGGCTCAGGCGTGAAGACGACCTGGTCGTCGCCGACCAGCGTCTGGCGGTTGCCGTTCTGGTCGACGAAGAAGCTGTGGTACGCCTTGTGCCAGGTCAAGCCCAGCAGAGGATTGGGAATATCCGCCGTGGCGATGAAGCTGGGTCCGAACGCCTCCGGGCCGTAGTTGGCGCGGAAGAAGTAGTTGCTCAGGCTGTTGTTGGTCGTCAGATAATTGGCGACGTTCTTGCCGTAGAACGCGTGCTTGAGCTCGTAGCCGGTCAGCTCCACGGCCGCCTGGTGCAGCGCCTGGACCTGCTTATCGATGGCCGCCGTCGGGTCCGACCACTTGGTGGAAATGATGGGATTGCCCGTGCCGAAGACGTCGAGCTGGTTCTGGTTGCCCGCCGGCACGCCGTAATCCACCGTCGTCTGCGCACTGGTGCTGCTGGGCAGCAGGTTGCCCTGGCCGTCGTAATAGATCTGCGTCTTGAACAGCATCGACGTCAGGGCGCTGATGCGCAGGTTGTCCTGCGTCCAGCGGGCCTCGCGGATTTGCCGGCTTACCTCGTCGATCCCCAGCTTCTGCTTGGCCAGGTCGTTATAGTTCAGCAGGTTGAGGTAGTCCTTCACCGGCAGGACGATGTTTTCGATGCTGTGCAGCAGCTTGACGGCCTTGACGCCGATCTCGCGAAGCTGCCGGTTCTTCGACGGCGCGCCGTACGGCGAAAGGGTCGCGTTGGTGCGCGAGCCGCTGAAGACCTTGTATTCTCCCGTGTCGCCGTCCACGGTCTGATCGACCTGGAAGAAGGCTGGCGGGAACGGATTGGGGATGCCGCTGACCGTGCTCTGGATGATCCCGCACAGATTGGGCGCGCCCAGAATGTCGTTGATGGAAACGTACGCCATGGTGATTGTCCTCGTTTGCGGAGGCTTCGCCTTCCGCGTGAATATCTCGCTCGCGGCCGGCCGACTTCAGTCGGCTGGTCCGGCTCATCCCGTGATGTCGTCCAGGAAGGTCACGCCCGGGCAAGCCGCGCGGATCGCCGACTTGATGTAGGTTTTCAGGCTCGCATCGGACGGATAGTTGACGATCATGCCCGTGTTGATCGTTCCGCCGCCGGCCAAAAGCCTGCCGCAGAACACGTCCACGCGGTTGGTATGCGTCTGATCGACCACCTGCAGGCCGTCGACTTCGCACAGCAGCGTCAAGATGGTCTCGCTGCCATCGGTGGGCTGAATCGGCGATTGCGTAACCGCCGCGGCACTGGTGGCCGAGCACGTGATCACGCCCGTGCTGGTGTTGACCGCCGAGTAGGTGACGATCTGCGTGGCCACGGTGCCGCCGGCCGTCGGCGAGCCGGTCAGTTTGAACGTGCCGCTGGCGCCGATGCGCCGCACGATCTCGGCGGCCGTGTTCACGTCCGTCGCAATCGACGTCGCCCCGCTGGCCGTTGCCGATCCGCTCAGGCCGATGATGCTGTTGGCGTATTTGCCGCTGGCGGTGATCCGCCCCATCGGCATCCCCGCCCACAGCAGCCACGTATACGGTGCATTGAGCGCATTGCCCGACGCCGTGCCGTCGACCGTCACCGGCGGGGCCCAGAACTGCGCGAATTCGCGCCCGGAATAGAACACCTCGCGCGGCTGCGAAACGAAGTTTCCAACCACGCCGGGTTTGCCTTGTGGAATCGAGAACATGGAGATCCTTTCACGTAGAAATGGTCATGGGTGATGGATGAAACGTCTTCACCCCGTAACACTTGCCACCTTGGTCATGTACTGACGCAGCTGCTCGATCGCGGAGGACTCTTCTCCCGGAGCGACCCGGGCCATGCTCTGCAGCCCGGTTTTTTCGCCCGTGTTGATCGGCCGGTTATCCAGCAGAATCTCGGCAATGCTCAGCGCCAGGCACCGGTCGCCTTGCGGATTGGACAAGCGCGAAAGGGCCAGCACGTTGGCCGAGCCGTTTTCGTTCTTGACCAGCGTCGCCACCAGCCGGTCGCGTGCCGCCGGTGAAAGCCCGCCGCCCGCCACCGCCGCGTCGAATTTCGCGATCGCCGCCTCCACCATCGCCTGCTGCGCCTCGTCGCTCAGCGCCGGTGGCAGCCGCGCTGAAAGCTCGGCGATGCGCTGCTGCGCGGCCGCTAACTGGCTTTCCAGGTCGCCGTGGACATCAGCCGATGGCGAAACCTCCTCGTTCTCGGCCAAGGTTTGCAGAAGTACCAGCGTGTCCCCGCCGTCCGCATCGCGCGAGGCGCTGACGACCTGCCCCTGATTGGGCACCACGGGCACGGGCGTCAGGGCCAAGTGAACGATCGCCTCACCCCACTGCCGGGCCTGGCCATCAGTGAAGTCCGGGTGAATCCCCACCGACACCCAGTTCCGCGCCGCCGTCAGCGCTGCATCGGGTCCGATGAACTGGCACAACGCCAGCAGCCGGTCCCCGTCAAGCTTGAACTGTTTGACGTAACCGACGACGTCGCGGGCCCGGTCCGAATGATCGCAGTTGATCGGGATCGGCACGCCCGCGGCCAGCATCTCCGTCCCCGTCTCGGCCCAGCTCTGCAGCCGATCCGCATCGACGTTCAGCGAATATCCGCGCGTCGGATGTACGTAATTGCCGATGTGGATCACTTCCTTCCAGAAGTACGTCGCCGGCTGCCCGGACACCTCCGCCGGCAAACCGTCGCTCGGCTCGACCTGTGAATCCGCTGACACTTGCTGCGCGTGAAGATGGAATGGTGTATTCATCGCAATAAAGCCGTTGAAAAACTGTCGAAATGTTCCGTTACGCCCCGCGCGGCACCGCCAATTGGTCCAGCAAGGCGTCGACGTCGATCCGACTGACCGCGTCGGATGCCTTGCTGGAGAGAAGTTGGCTCAGTACGCCGCGCAGGATTCCCAGGGATTGGTCTTCGATCGGCGCCGGCTCGATGGCGACGGCCCCGTGGGCCGCGCTGCCGAAATTGAGCACCAACAGTTCGTCCAACACGTCCCGCGTGACGGCATCGGCCAGGTCACGGTCGATCAGTTCGCAATCCAGCGTCCCCGTATCCGTGTGTGTTTGCGCATCGGCGCGGCTGCCGTGGCGCGATTCCAAACCGACCCGCTCGGGCCTCAGCCAGCCGCGGAAGATCAGCGCATCGTAATACTCCAGGACCAACTTCATGCCCGGCGCGTGGTCGGCGCCGGCGCTTTCAAACGCCGAGAGCTGCCACGGACTCTTGCCCGCCAGTTCGTACGCGCTTCGCGGATCGCTGCTGGAAGCAAAACCGTTGGGGAACATCACGCTCCGCCCCGCCGAGACCGCATCCAGCACCTGCTGGCCGAGCCACTGGTTGGGCCGCTCGGCGCCCGCGGCGTCGCGGCTGGTCCCTTCGGGGTAATGCAACTGCACGACGATGCCGGCGACTTTTTTCAGATACTGGGCCAAGCGCTGGCGAATCTGCTCGCTCTCCGACCAGACCTGGCGGACGTTTTCATGCCGCGATCGGCCGTACGGATTGCCCGCCTCGCCGTCGTACGTGTACAGAAAATACTTCTGATCCTTCAGGACTACCGGCGGCGAGCCGGGGGCGCGATTCAACAGTCCCGCCGGATTGCCGTGTTCGTCCACCAGAATTTCCGTGCAATCCCACAGAAGCGGCTTAAGTCGCCGAAGAATCCGCCGCCCGCCCCGAACGTCCCAGATCTTCTCGAATCCCGCCCAGCCGAATTCCAGGGCTTTGAGCGCATCGCGAACCAGCGCCGCCCGCATCGGCTCCAGCACCTGCCGCGCAAAGACCAGCCACTGGTCCGGCACGTCCTGGCGTAGCTTTTTCCATCGCCATGTATTGGCCACGATCGGCGCCGAGACGATTCCGCGGACCAGCGCGTTGGTCGGATGCGCGGAGATCTGGCGATACGTCTGGTAGGTTCCCGGCGCCGCCGCCGTGAAACCGGCCAACCCGCCGGCGCTGAAGCCGGGCAGTCCGCCCGCGCTGCTGGCCCTCGTTTGTGCGGTTGTAAGCTCTCCCGCCGACGGCTTGGGCGACTGGCCCACCGGCAGGCCGAACAGATCTGAACGTGGATCGAGTGTGATGACGGAGAACTGTGACATACGTTTAACCGCAACCATCAGGTTGAAAAACTGATCTGTCCCGCCGGCGGCGCTTCCGGACGGATGGGATACTCACAGGCGATGAAATACCGCAGCCACGCCAGGGCATGCTGGGCGTCCAGATGGCCGGGCCAAACGGCGCTACGCAGGTCTTCGATCAACCGCCCGCAACATGGATCGATCGACAGCCTCACCGCCCCATCCGCCGCTTTGAGTTTGGCGCGCACAGCATTGATCGAGTCCTTCACGGGCGGATTGCTGCGCGGAACCTTGAATGTCGGGCAAAGCCGACGCAGGTGATTGCTCACGAGGTACCAGTCGGACACGCCGCTGGTGCTATCGCGAGCGCCGCCGCTGGCATCGCCGTAAACGCTCAGGTGTCGCAAATCCCATTTGCGCTGCGCCGCCCGCTGTAAAAACTCCCGGCACGCGGCATCCGTGTGCGTGTCCGGCAGCGTCAGCTCGTCGATGACACGCACCTGGCCCTGGTGGTGCTGGATCACCCCGTTGCACATCGGATCGATGTTGAAATCCAGCGACCAGCAGATCGGCAGCGCCGGATCGTACGGTGTGGGCTTGACGTGCGCCGCGGGATCGAAATCCGCAAACGCCCTGCCCCGCGCAATCACGAATTTCCCGAGGTATTCCTGCTCGAAGATGCGCGGATCCAATCGCCGGCGGGCCGATTCCAATTCTTCCGGCGGCAAAATGTCCGCCGAGGGCCAAAAAAAACAGGCCCATTCCGGATCCAACCCGCTACGGGCCAGATCGACCATCTTTTCGTATTCCGCCTGGCCCGGCGCATCCATGTCCGGCACGCCGATCAGCCAAGCCCATCCGCGCCGATCCGCCAGCGCCGGCCGAATGTGCGCATCCCACACTCCGGGGCGGCAATTGGCCAGTTCGTCGATCACGCAGCCGTCCCAAGGACTCCCTTCGATGCGCTGCGGCACGTCCAGCCCCTGCACCCAAAGCTGAGCGCCGTTGCAGGCCGTCAGACGCAGCGCCGATTCACTGATCGCGCGCGTCCAACGCCGCGGCAGCAAGGCCTTAAGATCATCCCAGAAGACCCGCTTGGCCTGATCGCGCGTCGGCGCCGCCGCAAAGTACCGCCCCGGCCTCCCGTGCCAGGTAAGACGGAACAGATGCTCCACCAATCGCCGCTTGGCCAGCTCTGTCTTCCCGCTGCGCCGCCCCGCCGGCACCACCTTGAACCGCGTTTGGTCGTTCCACAGCCGCCACTGCACCTCGTGCCATCGCAGCTCAACCCACCTTGGGCTCCAGTTGCGGCGGTTCGGGCCAGTCATCGGACTCGCCGGCTCGGTCGCTTTGTCCAAGCTCATGCTTGCCAAGAAAAACGAGCATCGCCGTGTTACCCTTGGCGGCGATGGCGGTTTGTTTTTGTCTCAGGGACATGTGCCGCTGAGCACGCAGCCGCGCCAGCAGCGGACCGAACTTTTCCTGCAACTGCGCCGCCGTCCAGCCCAGAAAATCGGCAATTTCCTGATCTTCCGCGCCGCCCAGGACCAGGCCTCGGATCTGCTGCTCTTCGATCGGAGGCCCCGCTTCCATCCACAGATCATCTCACGTCTTTGACAACGCCGAACTGCCGCGCCAACTCCGGCCGCGGCGGTCCAACAAACCGAAAACTGGCCGTCATCCGCCGCCAACTGAGTGTTTTGTCCAGACCGGCCAGGCGCCGTCCTCGCCCCATCCGTCTGCCCGCCCCCACGCGCGAGGGAGATCGAATCATCCGCCACAGCGGCGATCGCGAGCGATGCCGCATCATCGCCGGATGACTGGTGACGCTGGTGTACGGCTTGCCCGTTGCGGCAAACAGCGACGCCACGAACTCGCTGATCGCCGTGCCGATGCCCAGCCCCTGATAATCCGGCAGGCACACGCAGCGGTGCTCCCGCCACCCGGGACAGTGCGGATGCGGAAACGGAAGCACCGCCACCAACGCCGCCGGCTCATTCTCGATCAAACCCGCAAAGCACTGCGCCGCGGGATTCAGCTCGGCGCTCAGATAATGATGACGCTTGAACAGGCGCCACGGCGACCTATTGCAGCGGACGATTTCCAACGCGATGTCGGGACGCCGAAGCCGCCCCCGCGTCAGCGACCCATCGGCCATGTCCAACACCCAATCCGGCTCCAGCCACGCCATCACGTCGTAATGGCACGTCACCGCCACGAATCGTTGCCCGCGCCGCCGCACGGCCTTGGCCACGGCCGCCGACCCGATCCGCGCCACCGTCCGGTCCACCACGCTGGTGAATTCATCCACAACCGCCAGTTCCGGCATCTCCGCCAGCGTGCGAGCCAAATTCACGCGAAACTGCTCCCCATTGGACAGCGCCCAATACGGCCGCACCCACGCCGGTGGCGTGCTGAACCCGACGCTGCTGAGCAATTGCGTGATGTCGCTAATCCCCAGCGCCGCCGGAAAACCATCCAGGAGGCTCTTGTTCGCCGGCCAATCCCACCGCTCGATCAGATGATTCCCAAACGCCTGCCGCGCCACCGTCGTCTTGCCCGAGCCGCTGGGACCGACGATCAGGCCGATCGTCCAGGGCTCTTCCGTCGAAGGCACTTCCACGTCGAAAGCACAGCGCTCGCCCGCCGCCGGTGGAAGATCGAACATCCCCTCCACCTGCCGCACGCGAAAACTTTCCGGCAGGCGACACTCGACTACAGCGTGAACAGCCGGCACGTGTACCCCTCGGAACTGAGGCGATCGAACACTTCCTTCTGCTGCGCTTCATCGCGGCATTCAACGACAACCTCGAACTTCGCTTCCAAGGACGCGGTTTCATCGCCGCCGGGTGCGATCTGCCCGCTCAGCTTCGCCAATTCATCGGCGTCGAATCCGACATCCCCCAGCTCCTGCTCGCTCAGCAGCTTGGCCAAAGCCTCTGTATCCCATGCGGCCAGTTCCGCCGTGCGGTTGTCCGCGATCGAATACGCCGTCAATTCCGTGGGCGGCAGATCGGAGCGGACGATTTGGATTTCGCGCCAACCCAGCGCCTTGGCCGCCTCAAGCGTGCCGTTGCCCGCCCGCACCACGCCGCGCGAATCGACGACAATCGGCTTTTGCTGCCCGAACCGCCGCAGACTCGCCTTGATCGCCTCCAGGTTCCGCTCGCCGTGCTTGCGCACATTGGCCGGATCGAGCGAAAGCGAGTCGATCAAGACAGTTTCAACCGTCATGTAGCAACGGGAATTCTTGGCCTGGGATATTGGCGAACGATCTGGCCATCCAGCGTCGTCCCCATTTCCGTTCGCGGCGCGGCGGATTGTTTGTAGAAAAACGCCACGGCCGCCGCCTCGCAACACTCCTTCATCGAGCGCGGCCAGGCAAGATCATGCTCCCGATAATTTGGCCCTGATTCCCCGCCGTAAATCACCCAGTCCAGACCCGTCAAATCCAGCTGATCCAACGGCCCCAGCGCCGGCTCGTAACTCACAAATCGCACCGTCGCGGGAACTACGCGCAGATGATCAGCACGAGCGGCGTAATCGTTGCTCTCAATCGAGGTCCCCAGCCAAACGTTTGGATACCCGCTGCCCCAATCAGACGGCAGATTCGCGGCGATTCGCTCCGGCCGCTTGGTGAGCAGTTGCCAATCCAGCCCAGGTGTTCGGCGGATCAGCGCCCAAAGTCTGCCCAATTCTTGCGCGACGGTCGGATGATCTTCAAATACGTCGCACATCGAGCCGCAGAACGCGCGCCGACGATGGCGATCTTTCTGCGCCTGAGCGTTCCATTTGAGCGGCTCGGTCCAATGTTTTTCGTCGAACGTCCTCCGCGGTTTGCCCGGCCCCCAAACGTCCCAGCCATATCGCTCCGACAGGCGTTCCGCGTAGCAGTTCTTGCATCCCGGGCTGACCTTCGTGCAGCCCCACACGATGTTAAAGGTGTGATCCGTCCACCCAATGATCGTCGCCTGGCCCATGTGCTTTTGTCACACCACTCTGCGGTACTAGGCGCACGCCGATGTAGCGTGCATTGCCGGGACAATCCATTTGCGCCGCCTCGACGATATCTATGCCGCGATTGTAGCACAAGGCCAGGCAATACCTTAATGAAAAATCGGTCAGCTTGCCGCAAATCGTTGGTGGAAGTCGCAATCTCGATAGCCGTAGACCCATTGCGGACAGAGCCCATCGGTCAACTGCACCACTAAACATCGTGGCCTCGATCGTCAGAAATACGGTAACGGGCCGAACGACGTTCGGTAACATCGCCGCCCAATGCTTCCACGGGCTGCCGTATGTGTCGATATCGATCACTGTCTGAGGCCACCCTGGTTGTTGGAGGATCCGGACGGAGTCAAGCTTCAATCGCCCTTTTCTGGGTTTGATATCCACACCCCAGTAGCCGCAATTGAATTCGGCACCCAGCACCGACCAAATTCTGCCGTCTCCTTGGCAACAATCCAATACCTCAGTGCGACCAGTGCAGTGGTACTTTCGAAGAAAATGCCGACGAAGCTCTAGCTTGGCGGCCAAGTTGGTATTGTCAGTCTTCGAGCGTTGCACCGTTACTCGTCGTTTCCAAAACTACATCAGGAATCTGCGCGATCATCTCTACTGTGGCGGCGACTTCATCGAATCTGACCGTCGGAATTCCAATGAGAACCCACGTCATAGGCGGCGGTTCCCGAACCTCGAGCTGATTAAGCGTCGCCGGACTGGATGCGTCGCTTAGCAATGCGTTCAGATCGTCGTCTGTGAACCCCAGTTCGCCTCCGTCGAAGCCGTCACTGGTCAGGGCTGCAAGTTGGTCCGCTAGAGCGTCGATATCCCACTCTGCCAACTCCGCCGCGCGGTTATCCGCGATCGAATACGCCGTCAATTCCGTCGTCGGCAGATCCGACCGGACGATTTGCACTTCGCGCCATCCCAGCGCCTTGGCCGCCTCGAGCGTCCCGTTCCCCGCCCGCACCACGCCGCGCGAATCGACGACGATCGGCTTTTGCTGCCCGAACCGCCGCAGGCTCGCCTTGATCGCCTCCAGGTTCCTCTCGCCATGCTTGCGCGCGTTGGCCGGATCGAGGCTGAGGGTGTCGACTAAAACGGTTTCGATAGTCATCGCGAAGATCAATACCCCACCGGCGCCGTGGCCGTGGGCCAGCGGCGGGCGGCGTTGAGCTTCTGCGACGCGCGGTACCCCAGCATCTCCGCGTCCACGTCCGCCAGCAGTCGCGAGATGTGATCGCCCACGGCATCCGTGTCGCGAAGGCCGCGCGATTGGTACAGCCACGCGCCGGCGATGATCGCCGCCCAGTGCTGCACCAGCGTTACATCCGTCCCCAGGGGGGAAAGCGGCGTGACGTAATTGCCGTAACCGGCGAACGTGCTGATGATCTTCGCATCGGCAAAATTCAGCGCCTGTTGGATGCGCGACGCATCGGCGGTGGTCTGCGAGTTGTCCAATTGTGACCAGACGCGCACGTTTTCGACGCCGAACTGTGACTCCACGTCCGCTTGCGAAGCGTAGCGCCCAGTGGCGGAGGTTGCGACGATCGGGGTTGCGGTGACGGCCATGGAACTAGCCCTCGTGGAGATTAGACAGTGAACGGCGCCGAGACATCCGGTCCGTCGGCCCCGATGATCGTAAACACCGCAACGTACGTGCCGGCTGATACGAATGCGGGCGCAACCCACCGTCCATTCGGGCCTGTTGTGGCCACCGCCTGCACTCGGCTCGGATTGGCGGGCCAGTCGCCGGCTTGATAGATCAGCACGCTCGCGCCCCCGATGCCTGCACCACTCCGCTCGACGTAGCGCAGATTGTCGGTTCCACCGGTATTGTGGTTGATGGCCATTGGCCCCGAGCCGGCCGAACTACCGTAACCCGACGGCGGCGGCTGCGGCAGCGTCACCGCGCCCGCGGCGCTGATCCCGGCCACGATCCGGCTACCCTCGCAAGTCATCGTCCCTATCACCCAGCGGTCAGCCGGAGCTAGGCTTGAGCCAGCGTCGATCACAAATCTTATCTCGGTAGATTCAGCGTCCCAATCGAAAGAATATAGGCCAGCGCTAATAGAATTGCCGCTCTCAACAACGATTGGAGGCCCGGGATTCGTGAGAAGGTTTGGGAAAAACTTGTAAGCGCTCGTGTTGTTCGTGGCAGTGGCCCAGGGCGCGACCATCGTCAGCACGCTGGGATTGGCGTTGGTGTTGCTGGCCACGGTCCCAGAGTCGCCCGAATCAGCGCCGCCGATGATGTGCACGACCGTTCCCGCGAGGACGTTCGTTGCAAACGTTTGACCTGAAGCCAAAGTTAGAGACGATGCGCCCCCGGCGCTGGCCGTCCCTGTCGTCGGATTTAGGGACTCCAGAAGGACGAAGGTCGGAGTCAGTGCCGCAGCGCCGATGCCATTCGCCGAATCGAAGACCCTAAAAGTGCAGTTTCTAAGCATGATTATCGCGCTCCATCACCGACAACTCCCGTAAGGCTTTGTGGTGGATAGGAAGCGACCAACGGGGAATTGCTGCCGTTGGCGTCGCTCAGGCCGTTATAGCTTGCGCCCCGTCCCATCATGCTTATGGGGACACCGTCGTCGAGTGTGCATGTCGTTAAGTCGATGTTCAGCGAGCCATAGATGAAAAATCCATTATCGTAATCGAACACCGTGTTTTGCGCATTGAGACTTCCGAAGACCCACAGAGTCGCAAGGATCTGGCAGTTTTGTGCTTGCACCTTCCCCGTGATGCGCAGGTTGCCGGATATGATTTTTCCACCGTCGATGTTTATTTGGCCGGCCCCACCCAACCACCGCTGAGCCGATGCGCTGTCGTTTTCCGTCCGACCGGACCAGGTGTGCGTGAATCCAGAAGCGGGAAAGAGTTCCAGGTCGTATCCGGCGCCGCCCAGGACGTAAAGGTACGCCGTCGTTGCCGACGGCAAATTGAGATTGGAATTCGCCGCTTCACTGCCCGCATAGCAGCCAGTAATGACAAGCCAAGATGTCGGCCCATCGACGGGGCTGACCGTGCCAGTGAAAACAATCTTGTCAGCGCTGCAGACGTTGCACCCAACCGACGGATAAGTCGATTGGCAGGTGAAAGTGTAGCTATCCACTACTGCAATCGTAAGAGCTGGGCTATGGCCCTGCCACGGATTTGCGCCGTAAAAGACGACCATGCCTCCATTGGCGAAGCCGTGGGGCACGGGACTGGTGCTGACCGTCGCCGTGCCGCCGGAGATGTTGACGCCGGTAACGGTGACGAAATGGGGAGCTTTGCCCAAACTCCAATTGGCGTCATTGGCCCAATGGGCATCCATCGGAGAAACGCTGGTGCTTTGCCAGATGTTAGCCGCCATGACTTATCCCCACGTCCAGGCCCGCAGGCACCATTGGGAATTTCCTGCGGCATTGCAGGCGCGAACCTGATAGTAATAACCCTGGGTCGGCAGCACCGTGTTATCGATGTAGCCCGTTGCCGTCGCGGGCAATGTGGCGATGATCTGCCAAATGCCGTTGGCGCCCTGCCGCTCGATCTGGATGCTCGTCGTGTTTGTCGCCGTATTTTGCCAGGACAGCCCGATTGAGCTCCACCTCAGCGTCTTCGCTTGCAGGTTCACTGGGGCGCTGGGCGATTTCGTTGCCACAGGCGGCGCCGTAACCGTGATCATCACCGTCGCCGCGCTCGAGGTCGCCTTTCCATCCGTCGCGCTGTAGGTGAAGCTGTCGGAGCCGACAAATCCGCTGGCTGGCGAATAGGTGAATCCGCCATTGCTCGCCAAGGCGAGCGTCCCATGCGCCGGAGCGCTCGCCAGGACCGCCGCCAGGGCCAACCCGTTCGGATCGGTGTCGTTCGCCAGCACGCCCGGCGCGCTTACGGTCAGCGCCTGCCCGCTCTGCACCGAGTAGCTGTCGGCATTGGCCAGGGGCGCCTGAGTTACTGGAGGCGGGGTCGGCGTGCCGCTCAGTTCGACGCTCCATGCCGCGCCGATGTACATGGGCATCGAACCAAGCGGCGAACCGTAGAAATCGACGGTCGGCGTCACGCCAGCGACGATCTCGCCGGTGCCCACCAACGGGCCTGCGCCGCTCGGATTCAAGTGAAAATCGCCAGCCGCCACGTTCCTATAAAGTGCGTCGACGGCAACGGAACTTCCGATGTAGATCGAATGCTTGTCCAAGCCCATCGCTTGCCAGGCGGCCAGGCTGATGTTGTTCGCGTAGCTCTGGCCAGTTGGGTCAATCCCGCTCGCCCCGAAGGCGTTGTAATCGCTGACAAGGGCGACTTGCGACGATGGGTCGATCTCCAGGCTCATCTCCTGCGAGGACAGCACGTTGTTCAGGATCGTCGTATTGACTGCACCACTGATGGCCTGGATTGCAGCGTACCCGCTCGGACCGTTGCCGTTTTGGATGATCGTGTTGTTGACAATCTTGTCACCGCTGGACGGTCCGTTTCCGTCGATCTGGTACAGCGCGATACCATTCCGCTGGGCGTTGTAAATCAGATTGCATTGGATGATGGAATTCTGAACACCATCGAAGTTGATTGCCGCGCCGACCCCTTGAGCGTTGTTGTAGATGCGGTTTCCGCTGACCACCATGCCCTGGCTGACGCCGACACCCCCATCCGATCCATCGGCATTTATCTGAATTCCGCAGCCGCGGTTGTTGAAAACCGTGTTGCCGGAGATCACGTCGTTCTGGCTGGAGTTGCCAACGTAAATGCCGTGCTGGACCAGCGTGTTTGAAACCGTGTTGCCGATGATCTTGGAGTTGTCCAGATGGCCGAACAAGATGCCCCACCAGTCCGCGCCGTTCACCGTATTGTTTTCGATGAGCAACCCGCTGACGTCCGCGCCGACGTAACCCCCGCCCCAGATTCCCGCGCGCGTCGCGGTGCTGCCGTTGAGTTCGATGTCAAAGCCGTTGAGGGTAACGTAGCTGCATCCAGTGACGTCAATCTCACCGTTGCGGTCGGCTGGCGCACCGTTCACGATCGCGCCCGGCTTGGCGTTCCAAGCGATGGGGGCCGAGGCTGTGCCGCTGGCCGACTGGCTGAAGCCAGCGTAGCTTCCGGGCAGCACGCTCACGGTATCGCCGGCTTTGGCCGCGTTTGCCGCCGCCTGGAGCGTGGCAAAATCCCCGCCCGCGCCGACGGTGTACGTGCTCAGGAGGACCCGGCGTTCGAGGTGTTCGATCAGCTTCATGGACGTTCCGTTTGAGTTGAGGGGGGACTAAAAACGCGAAGACCTCAGGAGTGAAACGTGAAAGAAATTCGCTCTTCACCTCTTCACGTTTTCATGCGCTTGGCGCCGCGTAACCGGCCCTGATGTAGGCGTTGAACGCCGCGGCCGTGAGCCGCGCGTCGTACGAGCCCCGCCGGTTCAGCGCCGCCGCCGCCAGAAAGCCCGCGGCGTCCGGCAAGCCCAGTGTCTTGGCATAACTGACCACAGTCCGGGCCGGGTCGGCGTACGTCGGCGTCGCGACGACTCCCGGGGCCATGTAGCCTGGAAGATCGCAGTTGGAAAATGCCAGTGCGCCGGGCGTATCGGCGATGGTGAACGACGGACCCGTCCAGTTGTGCACGATCAGTCCGCTGGCCGTCAGAACCGTTGGCACGTTCAGGCCCGTATCGGAATCGTGGGCGGCGACTTGAAGTGCCCAGCCATTGTTGGCGGCGTCCTGTTTGTCGAACAGGATGCAATTGGTCAGGGCCGCCGATGGGCAAGCAATCGTCTGCAGTCCCATGCCCCTGAGCTGACCCGCGATGGACAGATCAAACCCCGCGCCGCACACCGTTGCGTTTTGAATCGCTGAGCCGCTTTTTTTAGCGACAAATCCGGCAATGGGGTTGCCGACATAACAGCATCCATCGTTAAGCCCGCCGCAGCGTTGCTGGCAGCCGTGACTGGCGGCCCTGGCCAAGATGCAATTTCTGACCCGCGTTTGCGGATCGCTTGTATCCGACGCCGGCCACGTCTGCAGATAGACATTGTGGCTGAAAATGTCCTTGGGATGAATGTTCTCCATCCAGCCGTTGTGATCCAACACGCACTGGTCGATCAGCAGATCGCGGATGTAATTGGTGTAAATGCCCCACCGTTGGCCGTAGCAATGGTCCACCGTGCATCGACGCACGATCAGCGTTTGGAAGGGTGCGGCGCCGGTTTCCTGAAATTCCAGGCCCCCCTGCATGAAGCGCACGCGGCAATCCTCGACCGAGACGTTCTGGCCGCCCGGGAGCCAATCGATCATGCGGATCGCCGCCTCGGTGGCGCTTTGCTCGGGCGATCGCTGCGCAGAGGGGTCGGCGGTTGAATCGTAGAAATCCAAACCAAAAACGACGACGTTCTGCACGGGCTGGCCGCTCTTGCCGCAGAGGCCAAAGCCGGCGGCTAGGATCGGTCGCGGCAGGCTCGCATCGCCGGTGCAGCCCACGATGAACGGCCGGGCCGGCGAGGTTCCATTGGTTTGGATGTTGTTGTTGATCTGCGCCGCCGTGTACGTCTGGCCCCGGCGGAACAGAACGCACGGCGAAGAGTTGCTCGCCGCCAGTTGCTGCGCAGTTCTAAAGTCGCCCACGTCGCCGCTCTGGTTGCCGACGATCACCGCGTTGGCGGGAACCGGAAAATTCGTGTACCCGTCGGCATCCCGCCCAAACATGGCCAGCCATCCATCCGAGCCGTAGGGAGATGGCTGCACGACGACCTCGCAGTTGGCCAGAACGCCGCCATTGCTGCTAATCTCCACGCCGACGGGCGTGGGCGTGGTCACTGGAATCGCCGCCGTTGCCTGCGCAATCGCGGTTCCGTTCTGCCGCACGCTGATGCCCAACTGATTGGGCACACTGCTGTCCAACGCGACGTCGATAGCGGATGGGGTAGCGCTCATGGGCCTTAGTGGTCCTTGGGAAAATGTTGTCGAATCCAATCCAGCACCGTGCGCCACACGATGCCCGTCACCACCGCGATGGCGCTGCACACCGTCACGATCCTCAGCTTGAATCGCTCCACCGCCCCCAGACGCTGTTCGATCTGCTCGAGGCGCTGATCCTGCCGAGCCTCGTGATGGCGCAGGGCGGACATTTCCTCCACCAGCGGCCCCAGGTTCTGACGCATTTCCGCTCGCAACGCCGCCAGCAGCGGATCCACGACGACTTTCTTCAGCCGCTGTGCTTCAAGCAGATCCAACCGTGGCACTGGCAGTCCCTCCCGCCGCGGAAGTTGGCGCGGCTCCTGGCTGCGCGGCGCGATCGGCGATTTTTTCCAGCCCCGACCAGGCCCAGCGCGCCAGGCGAACCGTCAGCGCCCATGCACCGCGCAAAATCGGCCACGCGAAAACCGTCAGCACATGCCCTGCAATGATCACCGCCCCGCCCAGCGGACCGCCCAGCAGCGGCCCAAACTGCAGCAGCGCCGCACCCAGCGACAGAACGACGGCGATCAGAATCAGCCAATTGCGGATGCGAATCGCCCGCGGACCCAGCAGGTCGTTGCGATGCTCATCGATGTGCTTCTGAAGCGATGTCGCCGCGTTGCGCAGGGCAATTTCATCCTGACGGATCTGCTGGTTGGCCGCGCTTGCCTGGCGGACTTGCTCGTTGCCCGCATCGACTTCCTCGACGGCGTTGTGCGGATCGTTCTGTGTCGCCAGGCGTCTGTGCGCCTCCAGCAGATGCCGCGTTGCGGCATCCAGGTGGCTGGACTGCTGGTCGAGATGCGACTGCGACACCGCGGCAAGCCGCGCTACGCCGCCGGTCGCGCACGCCGTCAGCGCGCACGCCAGCAACGTCGCCACCGCCAAGTGAACTAACCGGACGCGCATTGGAAAACCTCACGGGGCAGGTTGTTCACGGCAGCCTCATCACCGTTTCATACTGCCCCTACATAGGGTCCGCGGGGTGAAGGTTTTTGCGAAAATTTTTTCAAGCTCAGTCGTAGGCTCAGGTTGCGGCCGGAGTATGATGTGCGGCAACTCGATGTTGGTTGGAGCGGCTGTGTTAAACAGATGGACGGCACGCCTGGTGGTTATGTTGCTGATCTCCGCCGCGCCACCGCCAACGCGGGCGGATGAGTTTGTCAATCCCAAGGCCAATATTCCGCCCAAGGCCTCGCCACAGCGCCGCGGCGGGGGCGAGGGATTGCCCCCCATGCCCATACCCCTCTCGTCGCCCCTTCGACGCACCGAAAAACAACGCCAGCCCGCCCCGCCCGGCCTGGTCGGATGCATCACCTTCAGTCCCGCCTCGCTCCAAGGCTCCGGCGTCGATTGGCAAACCACCACCATCGACATCGAACGCTGGGTTGATTTCACCAACGACCAGCTCAGGCAGCATTACCGATTCGTCGAAACCGATTTCAGCAAATTCAGTTACGATCCGGCCGAGTTGCCCATCTTGTACTTCACCGGCTGGAAAGCCCTGCCGCCGTTTGATGAAGCGACCATCAGTAAACTGCGGCAATATCTGATCGACGGCGGTACGTGGGTAGTGCACAGCAACTGCGGCAGGCCGGAATTCAACGCGTCGTTCCGCCGCGAGATTCGCCGCATCTTCCCCGACCGCGAGCTCGCCCCCATCCCCGCCGATCATCCGCTCTTCGGAGCGTTCTATCCCATCACGTCCATGCGCCTGCGAAACGGCAGCCAGCCGTGGAAACAGGTGCCCCCTTACCTGGAAACGGTCAATATCGGCACGCGGGCGGCGGTGATATTCTCACCGGTGGATCTGTCCTGCGGCTGGGATGCCGGCGCCCATCCCATCGAGGGCGGCATCCTCTACGACCAGAACGACGCGCTTAAGCTCGCCAGCAATATCGTCACCTACTGCCTGGCCGAATACCAATACGCCCGATTCTTCAGCCATCAAAAAATCTATCACGAGGCCTCCGAGAAGACGCGCGATCAACTGGTCCTGGGCCAGATCGTGCACGGCGGCGACTGGGATCCCACCCCCCAGGGCCTGCCCAATTTGCTCAAAATGATCGACCAGAACACCACCATGCACGTGCAGTTCAAGCGCGTGCCGGTGGAAGCCCAGAAGGACGATCTGCTGCAATTTCCCGTCCTCTATATGGTCGGGCAGCGCGACTTCCAATTCTCCAACGCCGCCCGGCAGCGCTTGCGCCAATACTGCGACCACGGTGGCACGATCATCGTCGACTGCGCCGTCGGCAGCAGCGAATTCGACGCGGCTTTCCGACGCGAAATGGCCCTGATCTATCCGGACAGGCAGCTTAAACCCTTGCCGCCGAACCATCCGATCTACGGCTTCGTGTACGATGTACGGCGAGTCGAGCTGGCGCCCCTGGCCAGGCAGTTGCTGCCGGAGGTGCAAGCGCCGCGCCTGGAAGCGATCGACGTGGACGGCACGCTGCCGGTGATTTATTCCCCCCTGAGCATGAGCGCCGGTTGGGAACAGTTGCCCCGGGCGTACAACAAAGGTTATGCCAATGACGATGCCCTCAAGCTGGGCGTCAACGTGTTGATGTACGTGGTCTCGCATTAACATATAACTCTAAAGGAGCATCCACTTGTCTCAGACGACGGCCGATCCGGACAGCGGGCAGCGGGAGGGCCCTTTCATTGAAAAATTCAAGACGGCCAAGCAGCGGCTCGTGGCCGAGCTGCACAAAGTCATCGTTGGGCAGGATCAGGTGATCGAGCTGCTTCTGGCCGCCCTGTTTGCCCGCGGTCATTGCCTCTTGGTCGGCGTGCCAGGCCTGGCCAAGACCCTCATGGTCAGCACTTTGGCCAAGGTGTTGAAGTTGAACTTTAATCGCGTCCAGTTCACGCCCGACCTGATGCCGGCCGACATCACCGGTACCGACATCCTCGAAGAAAACCAGACCACCGGAACACGCGCCTTCCGCTTCGTCCAGGGACCGATTTTCGCCAACATCCTTTTGGCCGATGAGATCAACCGCACGCCCCCAAAGACCCAGGCCGCCCTGCTCCAGGCCATGCAGGAGTATCACGTCACCGCCGGCGGACGCACCTTCCCCCTCGATTTGCCGTTTTTTGTCCTGGCGACGCAGAACCCCATCGAGCAGGAAGGCACCTATCCCCTGCCCGAAGCCCAGCTCGACCGATTCATGTTCATGGTCAACATCGGCTACCCCAGCAAAACCGAAGAGCGTCAGATCGTCCGCGCCACGACGATGGAACTGGAGGGCATCCCGGAGCCCGTTCTTACGGCCACCGACATTCTGTACGTGCAAAAGACGCTGCGCCGGCTGCCCGTCAGCGACCACGTGGTCGATTATGCGGTGCGTCTGGCCCGAGCCACCCGGCCGCACCAGGACGGCGCCCCGGGGTTTATCAATGACTGGTTGACCTGGGGCGCCGGTCCCCGGGCGGCGCAGTATCTGGTCCTAGGCGCCAAGGCCCACGCTATCCTTGACGGACGCCTCAACGTCAGTTGCCAGGACGTGCGCCACGTGGTCCACCCCGTGCTTCGCCACCGGCTTTTCACCAATTTCAACGCCGATGCCGAGGGCATCGGCCCCGATCAGATCGTCGAGAAACTGCTCCAAGTCGTTCCCGAGGCCACCGCCCAGGACCTTGCGGCAACGTCCTAAAATTCGCCCCGTTTGTCCCGCATGTTCGGACCGGCTTTCCCGGATTACTTTTTGAGCCTAAGGTTAAACCAAGTGCCGCCGGTTGTTCGGTTGACACCCGCCACGCACGAATCATAATCGCCTCCGGAAGAAAGTCGCAGCGGCTGCGTCGCCCCGGCGGCACAGACAGGCGATCTGGCACAGACAGGCGATCCGGCACAGAAAGGCAGCAGTTCCATGGCGAGCCCGCAGTTCCTCACTCCCAAACCGCTCTCCTCTCCATCGCCGGTCAAGCGATTCACGCTGGCCAAGGCCAACCGCACGTTGCCTCTGGTCAAGCGCATCGTTTCCGACATCGTCAAAACGCACGCTCAGGTCGTTGCCCTTCAGGCCGCCGTGGAAACCGCCAAACTGAAGGACCAGCCCGCCGTCCAGGCCGATCTGGATCGCGCTCTGGAGCAACTGCAAACCTATGTCGACGAGCTGCATGACATTGGCTGCGATCTGAAGGATTACCAGATCGGACTGGTCGATTTTCTCGGCCGGCACCAGGGCCGCCCGGTGTGCCTGTGCTGGAAACTGGGCGAGGAAACCATCGGGTACTGGCACGAATTGCGCGCCGGCTTCGCCGGACGCCAGCCGATTACTTCGCTGCAAGAAGAGTAACCGAAGACCGCTTGTAACCGCGCCTTATACCGGTGCGGCTCGATCTCGCAATTGAGCCGGCTCGTCCTCGACCGGTCCCCGCCGTCTTACGTCCCGCGCTGATTCCCGTACAACAGCACGTGCAGCCGCGGACAAAACCGAAACCCCTCGCGCTTGCACGCTTCGGCAATCCACGTCGAGCGCGCCTCCAGTGTCGCCCGATCCGTCCCTTCCGGCATCAGCAGCACGTCGCTGGGCGACCAGCCGCTCAAATGATCCAGAACCGCCCGCACCTCCTGCACGTCGCCCGGCGCGCTGATCACGAACTTCAGTTGGAAATCGGGCGCCGTGTCGATGAACTGCTGGATCACCGGAAAATTCAGACGCTGCTTTTCATGCGCCGCCGCCAACCGGCCGCCCGCCCGGTCCGTTGGCGTGGAATTCGACAGCTTGGGCGACAAGCTGGCCAAGTCCAGCTTCGCCGGCGCAAAAACCGTCGCCGCCGTCTCCACCGTCACGTGATATCCCCGCCCTTGGAGCAGCTCACACAGCGGCACGATGTCCGGCATGATCATCGGCTCGCCTCCCGTGATCACCACGTGCTTGGCGCCCAGCTCCGCCACGCGATCGGCGATCTGCGGCACCGGTACATCCTGACCCTCCGGTTCCCAGCTCGCGTAGGGCGTATCGCACCAGACGCAGCGAAGATTGCACCCGCTGGCGCGTACGAACACCGAGGGCACGCCCATCAGCTTTCCTTCGCCCTGAATCGAATGGAACAATTCCGCCAGTCGCATGGTCGGCCAGCCGCTTTACGGAGCTTTGGCTTTTTGCCCCCGCCTTCGTTCCGCCAGGATTTTCTCCCCCATGGGGCAATGATCGAAGATCGGACATTTCTCGCACAGCGGCTGGCGGGCCGTGCAGACCGCGCGGCCGTGATGGATCAGCAAGTGCGACCACAGCGTCCACTGGTCCTGCGGCACAATCTCCATCAGATCCCGCTCGATCTTCTCCGCGGCCGCGTGGCTGCTCAGGCCCAGCCGCTGGCTCAGACGCGCCACGTGCGTGTCCACCACGACCCCGACGTTTTTGCCAAAGGCGTTGCCCAGCACGACGTTGGCCGTCTTGCGCCCCACCCCGGCCAGCGAGGTCAATTCTTCCATCGTGTCCGGCACCCTGCCGCCATGCTTGGATACCAGCGATGCCGCCATCGTCTGGATGCTCTTGGCCTTGTTGTGATAAAAGCCCGTGGATTGGATATCCCGCTCCAGCTCGGCCGCGGGCGCCTCGGCGTAATCCGCCGCCGTCTTGTACTTCCGGAACAGCCCCGGCGTGACCAGATTGACCCGCACGTCCGTGCACTGCGCCGACAGGATCGTCGCCACCAGAAGTTGCAGCGGCGTCTTGTGATCCAGCGTGCACGCCGCCTTCGGATACGTCCGTTTCAAGATCGGCAAAATCGCCATGACACGCTCGTGCCGCTGCCCAATCGCGCTCGCTTTGACCATGCGACGCCCCTCAACTTCCCTTGATCGTGATAATGGTCGATTGGCTCATTCCGCCGCTGAACAGCACGATGCCGAGCAACAGAAATAACAGAGTCGACAGAAGGGTCACGCTTTCCCGCTGATAGCGATCAAACTGCTCCCGAGCCGGATTGGCGATGTCCGGATCATCGGCGTTCTCGATGAACTTCTCACGTGCCGCCCACATCCGCGGCCACAGAAACCACCAGTCGTAAATCACCAGGCCCGTCGCCGCCACGTACAACGCCGACCGCACGAACGCCGATGCCAGATTCCACCGATTCTGGATGTCGATCAGAAACCACTGCCCCCCCATCGTCAGCAGCAAAACGGCGGCACAGATCAGTTCGATCCGCGACAACATCGAGATCAGGTTCCCGATAATCGTCCCCCCCAGCAGCGTTGCGTGCTGCCCTTCCAGGTTCACGCTCAGCACGTGCGGTAGCACGGGATTGCTCTGTCGCACCGTCCGCAGGACCACCGGCGCCGCCGCCGTGATGAACAAAACCCCTCCAAACCACGTGGACAGCGCCAGCCAATAGATCACCTGCACCAGTTGAAAGAGCATATCGTCAGAGTAGAAGCCCACCGCCCAAAGTCAATCCACCCAGCTCGAGTTGCCGTCCGACCAAACTTCCTTTTTCCAGACGGCCAGCTCGGCCTTGAGCGCGTCAATCAAATAGTGGCAGGCCTCAAACGCCTGGGCGCGATGCGGCGTGGAGACCACGATCGCGACTGACGGCCGGCCGACTTCCACGCGCCCCGTGCGATGCACGATCGCCAGCTTGCGGATCGGCCACTGCTGCCGCGCCCGCGCCGCCCACTGCCGCATCTGCCCCAACGCCATCTGTTCGTACGCCTCATAATCCAGCGCCGCCAGCGTCTTGCCCTCCTCTCCTCCTTGCCGCCGAGTCGCGCCGACGAACGCCGCGATCGCGCCGCCATCGACATCCGACACCCAGCCCACCACGGCCCCCACGTCGATGGGCTCGGCCTGCAACCGGATCAGATCATCTTCCCCGCTCATGCTCGTCCCCCGCTCACGGGCGGAATCAGCGCCAGCTCATCGCCGTCGTGAAGGACCGTATCGCGCCCCGCATAATTCAAATTGACCGCAACCGCCGCCTTGGGCAAAACGTCCGCAATTCCGGGAAACCGCCGCCCGATCTGCTCCAGCGCCGCTGACACTTTTGTGCCTTGCGGCAATTGCAGTTCCGCCTCGGCCGCACCGCTGCGCTCCTTCAGCACCGCGAACATTTTCAGCCGAACGTTCATCGTTCACACCGCCACGCCGAACCTCTGGCCGACCGCCTGCATGACCGCCCGCATGCGGTTCTCCCAGTTATGCTCCTGGATCACCCGTCGCCGGCCGGCGCCGACCACCCGATTGTAGTCCGCGGGATGCGTCAAAATACGATCCAGTTGATCGAGCATTTCCGATTCGTTTCTGAAGGCCACGCATTCCTTGCCCGGCTCAAAAAGATCGGGCAGCTCGCGATTGTAATGGGTGAAAATCAGGCCGTTGGAGGCCGCGATTTCATACGGCCGCAACGGCATCCCGCCGTGCACGCACCCGCCGTACAAATTCAGCGACGCTTGATGCGATGCGTAATAGGTTTTGGCCCCCGGCACGCCGCTGTGATCTTTTTCCGCGCGGAGGTTCACTTTGTCCCAGTGCCCTCCGATGAGGGTAAACGCCGTCCCCAGTTTCGCCGCCAGCGCTTTGACCGTGTCGCCGCGATGCCCCTGCATCAGCATCGCATCGACGATGAACCAGCGGCGAAAATCCCGCGCCAGCGCTCGCTCGTCCGAAGTATCCACGCGCGTCGCTTCGTCACCGTCTTGCACGCACTGCACGATCGGGCGATCCAGATCGGACAGCTTGCGCTTCGCGACCTGCTGGGCCCAGGCCGTCAAGTCCGGCTCCAATTCCGCCCGTTGCTGGTCGGTCAGAAAATGACAGTTCCCCAGGAAGCAAGCCGCCTTGGTCCGTTCCTGCAGGGGAACAAACGGCTCCTCCCAAAGCTCCGGCGCCGTCGCCAGCGGCAGGTGCATCGTATTGACGATGCCCAGGAATTTTCCCAACTCCTCCCGCACGTCCACGTCCCAGATCACGTTCAACGTGCGCGGGTCCTTCATCAATGCGATGTAATCCACCAGGGAAATTCCCCGCCGGGCCATCGGCGGCATCGCCCGCGGCTGGTCCCACCAGTAATTCACCAGCGGCACCCCGGCGGCGCGGTGCAAAGGCTCCCCGGTGCGCGGATGCGGCACCATCGCCGTCGTGTTCCCCCCGATGACGCAGATCACCTTGTGCTGGCGAATGGTGTTCACCCATTGCTCGTACTGGCGATCAAAATCGTTCCACCACGCATCCTCCGTCCAGAAGCCGTACCACGGCACCGCGAAAATCACGTTGTAACCCAGCCGAAGGTGCGCCAGACCGATCAGGTCCGTCCAATAGATGTGGCTGCTGACCAATACCGTCTTCCCATTGCCCCCGGGCGACGCGAAATATTGGTTCGTCCCACTCTTGCGATTGGCAAAAAACTCAGAAAGCTGCATGGCCAGGCAGTGGCTGTTTACCGGTCGAACTGAGCATCGAAGGCGATCCTTGACGATTTAAAGTCGAGCTTGCGTACGAACCCAACGGCCTCTGCCGCTCCGTGCTCGCGGTCCATTCGACTATCTTCCCACTCGACGCTCAACGGCCCTTGATATCCGACGTCGTTGAGCGCCACGATGATATCCTCGAACCTGATGTCGCCCCGCCCGGGACTGCGGAAATCCCAATAGCGCCGCGGATCGGCAAAGCTCGTGTGCCCCCCGAACACCCCCACCGTTCCATCCCCGTGTCCCCACCAGGCATCCTTCACGTGCACGTGAAAGATCCGGCTCCCGAACGCGCGGATGAACCGCACATAATCCACACCCTGATACCCCAGATGCGACGGGTCGTAATTGAACCCAAACCGCTTGTGCCCCGCCACCGCATCCAGGGCCCGCTGGGCGCTGGCCATGTCAAACGCGATCTCCGTCGGATGCACTTCCAGGGCGAAGTTGACGTTCGCCTTGTCGAACTCATCCAAAATCGGCTTCCAGCGCCGGCCAAAATCGTCAAAACCCTTTTGCCAATACTGCTGGTCGGTCGGCGGAAAGGCGTAAATGCTGTGCCAGATGCTCGAGCCGGTGAATCCATTGACCACGGCCGGCAACCCCGTGGGCGCGGGTGCCGCATCGAAAAACTTCCGGCACGCCCGGGCCGTGTCGATCATGCGCGCCGCCGCCCGCCGACGCACGCCCTCCTGATCCCCATCCCCCCACACCTCAGGCGGCAAAATGGCCTGGTGCCTTTGGTCGATCAGGTCGCACACCGCCTGTCCCACCAGATGATTGCTGATCGCAAACGCCTTCAGTCCATGGCTGCAAAGAATCTCCCATCGCCCCTCGCAGTAGCCCGGCTCCCCCAGCGCCGCCGCAACGTCAAAATGATCTCCCCAGCACGCAATCTCCACGCCGTCATACCCGAATTGCTTGGCCTTGCTGCAGACAGTATCAAAGGCCAGATCGGCCCACTGGCCGGTGAACAGGGTGACGGGGCGAGCCATGACCGATTCTCCAAAAAAGCGATCAGACAACCGACGGCTGTTGTTGTCAATCGCGATCCCGGAGTACCTGGATTGCGACGCGGCAAGCGCACCCCTACCATGTTGTCATGGCAGTCGATTTGGCCACCCTTCCCGACGCCACCGGGCATTTCGGCCCCTACGGGGGCGTTTACGTCCCCGAAACGCTCGTCGCTGCCCTCCAACAGCTTGAGGCCCAATACGCCCAGGCCAAATCCGATCCCGCCTTTGCCCGCGATCTGGAATATTACCTCCGCCACTTCGTCGGCCGGCCCAGCCCGCTTTATTTTGCCCGCCGTCTCACCCAAGCCCTCGGCGGCGCCAAAATTTACCTCAAGCGCGAAGACCTCAATCACACCGGCGCTCACAAGATCAACAACACCATCGGCCAGGCGCTTTTGACCCTGCGCATGGGCAAGAAACGCGTCATTGCCGAGACGGGCGCCGGTCAGCACGGCGTCGCCACCGCCACCGCGGCCGCACTGTTCGGCCTTTCCTGCGACGTCTACATGGGCACCGAAGACATCCGCCGCCAAAACCTCAACGTCTTCCGCATGCGATTGATGGGCGCCGCCGTCAAGGAGGTCACCAGCGGCAGCAAGACGCTCAAGGATGCCACCAACGAGGCCATGCGCGATTGGATGGGTTCGGTCCAGAACACGCACTACATCCTGGGCAGCGTCGTCGGTCCGCATCCCTTTCCGATGATCGTGCGCGATTTTCAATCCGTCATTGGCCGCGAAGCTCGCCAGCAATGCCTGGAGGCCGAACGGCGCTTGCCGGATTACGTTCTGGCCTGCGTGGGTGGCGGGAGCAACTCGGCGGGAATTTTCGCCCCGTTCATCGACGATGCCTCCGTGCAACTGATCGGTGTGGAAGCCGGCGGCCGCGGTTCCGCCCTGGGCCAGCACGCCGCCGCCCTCTGCGCCGGCCGGCCCGGCGTGCTTCACGGGTCGCTGTCCTACGTGCTCCAGGACGATGACGGCCAGACCGCCGACGTTCACAGCGTCTCGGCGGGGTTGGATTATCCCGGCGTCGGACCCGAACACGCCTATTGGAAGGACACCGGCCGCGTGAACTACACCAGCGTCACGGATGACCAGGCCCTGGCCGCCTTCCAGCAACTCGCCAAATTGGAAGGAATTCTTCCCGCCTTGGAAGCCGCCCACGCGCTGGCTTATTTGGCCGACCTGGCCCCTACGCTGCCGCCGGACAAAATCATCATCCTCAATCTCAGCGGCCGCGGCGACAAGGATTGCCAAGAAGTGGCGCGCCTGACCGGCCAATGACCGCCGCGATCTACCCCAGGATCTATCGGCCGCGCAGGATTCTCACGCACGCGTACCACGCCTGAAACGCCGGGATCGAAAAGAACACCGCCCCCAGAATGGGAAGGAACAGCAGCATGAGATCGCCGTTGGCCCGGCTCCCCATGGCCGTGTAAATGGCTTCGACGATCAAGCCGGTGCAAGCCAGTGCCGCCAGCAGCGGCGGCAGCAGCGCGACTGGACGCCGCTGGCGTCGCGGCGAGCCGCCAGTCCCTTGGCCAATGCTGCGCGGTTCAGAAGACATTGCTTGACCGCCATTAGCTCGGGCTTATCATCGCCGCCTCAAGCAGAAAGATTCTATGCCGCCGGCGCCGCTCCTCCACAGCCGATCCCTTGCTCAATCCTTTGCCGCCCTGCATGGCCGCGGCATTGGCTTGGTCCCATTCATCCCCGCAGGATTTCCCGACCTGACCACAACGCAGGCCGTACTGGAATCGCTCAATGCGCCGGGCATCGCGGCGATCGAAGTCGGCTTTCCATTCTCCGATCCCATCGCCGACGGACCCATCATTCAGCAAGCCTTCACCGCGGCCCTGGCGGCAAAGCTGAAGGTACCGGAAATCTTTCAAACAGTCCAAAGCGCCAGCCCGCGAATTTCCGTGCCCCTGGTGGCCATGGTCAGTTTCAGCATCGTCTTCCGTTACGGACCGCAGCGATTTTTCGCCGATGCCCGCGACAGCGGCTTTGGCGGCGTCATCATCCCCGATCTGCCCCCGCCCCAGGCTCAATCCACCTGCCGACAAATCCGCGATGCCGCTCTGGACACGATCCTCCTGGTGGCCCCCACCACGCCCCTCGACCGCCGCCGCCAGATCGTCAGCCTCTGCAGCGGTTTCGTTTATTATCTATCCCTCTCCGGCATCACCGGGGTGCGCGATCATTTGCCGCCTGACATCCTCGACAACGTCCGCCAACTCAAGAGCCTGACCGATCTGCCCATCTGCGTCGGATTTGGAATCTCCAAACCCCAGCATTTGGCTTGGCTGGCGCAGGCGGCCGATGCCGCGGTCGTCGGTAGCGCCATCGTCCAGCGCATGGCCGAGTCTGCTTCCGCTCCGCCAGCCGCCGTCGCACAATCCGTCGCCCAGTTTTGCCGACAGCTTCTGGGCGGCCAATAGCCTCCGCAGCTGCGGAAACCCCCTCCCATCATCGCGTCTCGTAAGAATGCACGGATGTCGTTGCCGCAACCATGCTTGCGCCACGGCGGCCGGGCGTTTTGCTTCGCGGCCCGGCAGGTGATTCTAAACGGCCGCCTTTGTTCTAACCTCGCCGGAGATACAGTGTCATTGTTTATGGAGCCAAAGGCATCTGATCGCGGCGCCTCGCGGCGTACCGAAGCGCCAAGCGACGGCCACTTGGTGCAACAGACCCTGGCCGGTCAGCGCGAGGCGTTTGATGCGCTGACCCGCCGCCACCAACGTCAGGCCGTCGCGGTGGCCTATCGGCTCCTGGGCGATGAACACGACGCCCTGGAGGTGACGCAGGATGCGCTGCTCAAGGCGTACGCCAGCCTCGCGACCCTGCAAAAGCCGGAGGCTTTTGCCGGCTGGCTGATGCGGATCGTTTCGAACCTGTCGCTGAACTTTCGGCGAGGTCGAAAATCACGCGGGCAGTTGCCGCTGGATGACGTGCTGGGCCCGACCGACGCCGCCGACGCCGGCGCCGGCAGCGACTGGATGAGCCGCGACGCCGATCCCGTCCGCAAGCTCCAGGGCAAGGAACTGGGCCAGCGGCTCCAAGAAGCACTGGGCCAACTGCCCGAAAAGCAGCGCTTGGCCATCATTCTGTTCACCATGGAACAGATGCCCCAGAAACAAGTGGCCGAGGCGCTGCAATGCAGCGTCGAGGCCGTCAAATGGCACGTGTTCCAGGGAAGAAAAAACTTGCGCGAACTTTTGCAAGAGCACCTTTGAAAGACCCATGACCGACGATCTGGAATTCTCGCTGATGCAGTACTTGGACGGCACCCTGTCCCAAGAGCAGCGGCTCGCGCTGGAACAGCAACTGGCCCAGGACCCCCAGCTTCAGACGCTCCTGCAGCAGCACCGCAAGCTCAACGATTTACTCAAAGCGCCCGCCTCCCTGCCGGAGGTTCGATGGGACGCGCTGGCCCAGGGCATTTCCTCGGCGGTCGCCGCTCATACGCCGCCCGTGCAAAGCTACAGGTTGCAGGATTACGCGCTGCCCCGTGCGTGGGTCGGGGCAGCGGCTCTTGCCGCCTGCATGCTGATCGCAGCCACCGTCCTTTTCCATCTCAAATGGGGCGCGCCAAACCATGTCGCGGTCTCGCAACAGCCGAACACCGCCATCGCCGAGGCCAGCGTCACCGGGCCGCAAATCGAAACTGCGGCCGGCTCCGCCGTCGCCGAGGTGGCTCTTGGCCCGACTCCGGCGCAAGCCGGTCTGTGGCACGACGTCTCCGGCGTCGTCATTCAGCCCTCTCACGTCTACATCGCCTCTGCCGCCACGAGCCTGGATCGACCCGTGCACTAGGAGCATCACCATGCGATGGTTTTGGTTGGCTCTGCTGATGTGCGGCGCTCTCCTGACCCCGCGTCTCTACGCGCAACGCACTTCCGCCCTGATCGGCCAGGCCCTGGACAAGCAGCTGCCGCAGGCTGAATTCAAATTCAGCGGCACGCTGCCCCAGGCCATCGCCGCCTTCGGCGACATGACCGGCGTCCGCATCGAAGCGGATGATGCCGTTTACGACGCCCTGCCCTGGGGCGATCTGACCACCTTCCACGCCGAGTTCAAACACCAGACCCTTCGCCAAGCCCTGACCGCCATCTGCCAAAAACTCGGTCTGCAATATGACCTGCAAGACCAGGCCGTCCATCTGTCTCCCCTGCCCGCCCTGCAGCGCCTAGGCCGCCGCTGCACCGTCGAGGAATTGCAGGCCCTGGATCTTCTCGGCCGCACGCCCCTCGAGGCCAAGGAGTTGAGCCTCCCGGCCGTCAAGCTCCTGGCCCTGATCGACGACAGACTGGAAAAATCCCCCTATGCCGTCGAGAACCGCGCCTTCCCTCCCCAGAACAAGACGACCCTCAACGTCTCGCGGCACTCCACCCTGCTCGACGCCCTGGAGGAAATTTCCCTGCAAACCAGCGCCACTTGGTATCCCTGGGGCCAAACCATCGTCGTGCTCGGCAAAACCGATCAAATCTGCATGCAGCTTTCCAAGCGCATCTCGACGCGCTTCAACGGCGAAGATGTCAGCGACGTCTTACTGGAACTCTCCAAACGCAGCGGCGTGGCATTTCAGATCCAGCCCGGCGCCGTGCAAAAGATCGCGCCCCAGTTCCGAACCATTCGCCTGGTCCTGGACAACGCGACGATTCAGCAGACCCTGGAGAGCATTTCCGGCTTCACCGGCCTTGCCTACACCGTCACCGACGATGGCGTAAGGATTTACACCCCTTTGCCCGCCACCGCCGCCGCCACGACGCAATCCAATTAACGGCCGGTCCTTCCCCACACACCCATCCCAACGACGCACACCCCCGACCTCGTCATTGAGCCGGCCGGTCCCCCGGCCGGTCTTTCCCCACGCGCAACTCAATGCGTCACCGCCCCGAAGCACGCCGCGCCCACCACCTTCGCGTATTTCGCCAGCGCACCGTGCGTATAGCGCGGCGTCGGAGCCTTCCACCGCGTCCGGCGGCGAGCCAGTTCCTCGTCGTCTCGCCCCGGCAAGGGACACCGCGCCTTATCCGTTTCATTACGCGTCGCACGCAGTTCATATGCTGCGGTGTACTCACAATGCGTGCATCGCCTGTTGCATCGGCTGAAGGTGAGGAATGAGCCAGATTCTCCAGTTACAACTCCTGCATTACGGCACGCGTTTACCGCTTTGCGACATCACCCCGCGCGGCTCCGCCCTCGCTTTCGCCGAGAAATAGCCACCCGCTTGCATATAGAAACGAAAATATGTCCCTTTTTGCAGGCTGGTTGTATTGATTCTTCGCGCCTCAAAATCCTGTCCCGGCCGAAACGGAAAATTCGCAGATATTATCGCTTCTTCGCTGGAAAACGCCCACTTTTTCCTTGATGTCGTCGGTGTCCCCAGTATACAGACGACGGAACAAAGCTGATTGCACGTCGCCTTGTTTTGAGTGTGGCTGTCTTTTTGGAAGGGAGGGAACCATGTTGCGTCGCGCAAGCTGTTGGGCCGTTGGGGTCGCTGCCGCAGGGTTGGTCGCCATACCGGCCGCCCGTGGGGCGGATTTCCAACTCGGCCTCGTGGGTGAGGGCGTTGAGTATTCGCAAACAAGTTCAGCGGCGCCCGGCGCGCCATCCAGTAGCCTGTCGGGAAACACCTCGCCGTTTGACTTTGCTGCCTCCGTCCTCGGGCAGCCAATTTCGGTCTCCAGCGCTACCGTCACGGGCGGCCCCCATTCGCTCAACGATCCTTTGAGCCAGGATTCACCAGGAGCCAACTTCTATCGCGATCTCTACCAAAGTTCCTTGTCCAACCTGGAGGGCTTTGACGGGACCTACAGCCTCCAAGTCAATACCGTGCACGATGGCACCAAGACCTTCAATGACCTGTCGCTCTCCGGCGACAGTTTTCCTGGCGCCAGCCACATCACCAACTGGAGCGCCCTGCAATCGGCGAACGTGAATCAGGGCATCACGGTTGATTGGACCCCCTCGAATGTGTCAGCCGACACGCTCGCGGTGCTCGGCGTTAGTAGCGTTGGCAATGGGCCTGACGTTTTCGAAACGCCCCTTCCCAGCCAACCAGGCGTTTTGACCGGAGCCACGACCAGCGTCACGATTCCCGCTGGCACTCTGTTGGCCGGCGAAACCTACACGGTGGAATTGCTCGAGCTTAATCCCGTCAGCGGCGACACCTCGACCTACCCAGGGGCATTGGTTGGGTCCGGCTACGCAAGCGACACCGTATTCGACATCACGACGGTGCCTGAGCCGGCATCGATCTCCCTCCTGGTTCTCGGCAGTGTGCCGATGCTGATGCGCCGCCGCCGGCAACGGAGTGAGCCGAATTGATGTCGTAGGCACCTAGCCCGGAAAATTCAGTTTCACCGCCGATCACGCGACCGGCTCAATGCGTCACCGCGCCGAAGCACGCGGGGCCGACCAGCTTGGCGTATTTGGCCAACGCGCCGCGCGTATAACGCGGCGGAGGTGCTTTCCACGCCGCTCGGCGGCGAGTCAGTTCCTCGTCGCTCAGTTCCACGCGGATCGTGCCCCTTTCCGCATCCACCGCGATGATGTCCCCATCGCGCAGAAGCGCGATCGGCCCGCCGACAATCGCCTCGGGGCCGATGTGCCCGGCCATCAGCCCGCGCGTCGCGCCGCTGAATCGGCCGTCCGTGATCAGGCACACCTCGTAGCCCAGACCCTGCCCGACGATGGCCGCCGTCACCCCCAGCATCTCGCGCATGCCCGGGCCGCCCTTGGGGCCCTCGTAGCGGATGACCACGCTGTCCCCTTTTTTGATCTGCTGCGCTTGCACCGCCGCCATGCACTGCTCTTCGCTGTCGAACACCCGTGCCGGCCCGCGATGCTGCAATCGCTTGACCCCCGCCGTCTTGATCACGCACCCATCGGGAGCCAGATTCCCGCGCAGAATGTGCAACCCGCCCGTCTTTTCCAGGGCGCGCGACACCGGCAGAATCACGTCCTGATCCGCCTTGAGCGACACGCCGGCTAGGTTTTCCGCCACCGTCCTGCCCGTGCAGGTCAGACACTCGCCGTGGATCAGTTTCTCATCCAGCAGCGATTTCATGATGGCCGGGATTCCGCCGGCGTGGAACACGTCCAGGGCGGTGTAGCGGCCGAACGGCTTGAGATCGGCGATGATCGGCGTGCGCCGGCTGATTCGGTCGATGTCGTCCAGCGTCAAACTCACGCCGCACTCGTACGCGATCGCCGGCAGATGCAATGCCGAGTTGGTCGATCCCCCGGTTGCCGCCGCGATCGCCACCGCGTTCTCAAACGCCTCTCGGGTCATGATGTCGCGCGGGCGGATGTTCTTTTCCATGAGGCGCAGCACCTGCTTGCCGCATTCCACCGCGTAAGCATCCCGCGCCGTGTCCACCGCCGGCGGCGAGCCGCTGCCCGGCAGCGCCATGCCGATCGCCTCCGCCACGCACGCCATCGTGTTGGCCGTGAACTGCCCGCCGCAGCTTCCGGCCGATGGACAGGCGTTGCATTCCATCTCGTACAAATCCGCATCGCTCATCTTCCCCGCCGCATGCGCCCCCACCGCCTCGTACACGTCTTGGACCGTCACGTCCTTGCCCTTGAATTTCCCCGGCAAGATCGTCCCGCCGTACAGGAAGATGCTGGGCACGTTCAGCCGAGCCATCGCCATCAGCATCCCCGGCAGACTCTTGTCGCACCCGGCCAGCCCCACCAGGGCGTCGTAGCCGTGCGCGTTCATCATCAATTCCACAGAATCCGCGATCACCTCGCGCGACACCAGCGACGCCTTCATCCCCTCGTGGCCCATGGCGATCCCATCCGACACCGCGATGGTGACGAATTCCCGCGGCGTCCCGCCCGCCGCCTTCACTCCTTCCTTGACCGCTTTGGCCTGACGGTCCAGGGTCAGATTGCACGGCGTGGCTTCGTTCCACGTGCTGGCCACGCCCACCCATGGGCGATGGATATCCTGGTCGGTCAATCCCATCGAGCGGAAAAACGCCCGTTGCGGCGCACGCTGGTCGCCTTCGGTCACAACGCTGCTGCGGGGTCGATCCATTGAAAACTCCGGTTGAATTTGGGCTGCCTAGATTACAACTCTTGCGGCGGCGGCACTAATCCAGCGCCCCGGCGCAAACCGCTTGCCTTCAGCCGGCCAAAAGCTCTAATCCATTGCATGCATCGCCAGGCCGTTTCACGCCGCCGAATCTCGCCCAAGGCCAAAGCACGCGACCGCGCCATTCGCCTTCTCGCCATCGATCTGGATGGAACGCTTTTAGATGACTCCAAGCAAATCAGCCTGCCAACCGCCCGGGCCTTGGCCAATCTCGCCGGCGGCGGCATCAAGATCATCATGGCCTCCGCCCGCCCGCCGCGCAGCGTGCGCCACATCTACAACCGGCTTGGCCTGGACACCTGGCAGATCAATTACAACGGCGCTTTGATCTGGGACGAACCGACCGGCACCGCCGTTTTTCATCGCCCCATGCCCGCGCAGACCGTGCGCCGCATCATCGACCTTGCCCGCTTGCGCTTCCCCGACGCCCTGGTGAGCTGCGAAGTCCTGGACCGCTGGTACACCGATCGGTTCGATCAGACTTACACCACGGAAACCGGCCGACTGTTCAAGCCGGACGTCATCGCCCCCCTGGACCAGTTCTGCTGCCAACCGATCACCAAGCTGATGCTCTTGGGCCAACCCGGGATGATCGATGCCTTGGAGCCGATCCTGGCCGGTGCTGCTGACGGACAGCTCACCATCGTTAGCGCCGATCCGCAGCTCTTGCAGGTGATGGATCGCCGCGTCAGCAAGGCCGTGGCGCTTCAGAGGGTCGCCGAGCACTACAACGTGCCGATGCAGAACGTCATGGCCATCGGCGATGCGCCCAACGACGTGGGTATGCTGCAGATCGCCGGCGTCGCCGTCGCCATGGACAACGCCCACGACGTCGTCAAGCGCGCGGCGCATTGGATTGCGCCATCCAACAACCATGACGGCGTGCGTGCCGCCCTGGCCCGATACGGCCTGTGCGATTGACCCTTACGGCCCCGCCGCGGCCGCCGCCTTCTTGGCCAAGCGGCCTTTCACCAACGCCAGCCAATCGTTGTCCGCCGCCGCATAGGGGCGGAATTTCTCCATCGAACCCTGCTCTTCGCTGTACGACAGGGCCCGATTGGCGCCCAGCTTGTTGGCCGCCGGCGAGTCGATCAGATTGCTGCTGTCGGTGGCGCTCATCTGGAACAGCACGCGATGGTCGAACTCGCGCATCGCGGTGCGATCCAGCGCTCGGTCCAGCGCCGTCGCCGTGTCGATCCACGCGATGAAGTGAATCCCCACGCCCGGACCGTCGCGCAGCAGGTCGTTGAATTCCTTGCCCGCATCCGTCGGCTTCTCCTCGTCCCCGCTCCCGCTGGAAAAACTGAACGATTCCTCGCTCTTGCGCAGCGACCGGTACCGCTGCATGCCGAAGATCATCACGAAGATCGGCGGCGGACTGGACGTCTCCGCCGCCTGGCGGTTCTGCATCTCCAGGGCCAATTCGTGGATCGCCTCGGGCACGGCGCGGTAATCGACGTTCTTGGATGTGTGCGGCAGCGCCTGCGCCACCCGCGCCAGCACGCCAAAGGAGAGCGAATCCGTCGGGCTGCCGTCCAGGATGTAGAAGCTCCCCGCCGACGGCGGAAGCTGCGCCGCCAGGCCGATCATCGACTGCGACATCATCGCCAGCGCCGCTTCCTCGTTTTGCCCAATGATCATGATGTTGGCCCCGCTTTGGTGCCGCAGCGCCACGGCGGTCGGAGGCTTGATCGCCACCGGCTCGCCCAGCCACGCCACCGGCGCCGTCGGCACAGCGCCATATCGGTCGGCGTTGATCAGCTCCATCAGCGCCCGGTTCTTGTAGAAATCGGCCGGAGCGTTGCCCTCGAACACGATCGGCGGCTCGGGCTTCAACCCCGTCGCCCGCGCCTTGTCGTTCACTTGTTCCAGATAAACGTCCCGCTGTTCATCCGGCAGCCAGGCCACCTGGAACGGGCTGTTTCCCTCGACCAACCCGCCGGCGTCGTTGTAAATCGCCTCGCCCGGACGCGACAGCAGCCGCGCCGCCGAGTTCCCGTCGCCCAGGATCATCTGCGAATCCGCCTCGCTGGTCTGCAGCGCGATGCGCACGGCGATCTGCCCGATGGTGCTGCGCGACAGCCCCGACGATCCGCCGATCGTCTGCGACCCCAGCAGCACGTGGATGCCGAACGCACGGCCTTGCCGCACCAAGCGGTCGAGCAGCAGCGCCGCATCCTGCGCCAGCTTGTCATCCTCGCTGAAAAATTCCTGGAATTCGTCGATGATCAGCAGCGTGCGCGGCATCTTTTGGCCGGTGGCATCGCGGTAGCTGGCCAGGTCCTGCACGCCGGCTTTGCGGAACAGATCGCCGCGCCGCGTCAGCTCCGCGTCCAGCCGCTGCAGCACGCTCAGCCCGAATTCCCGGTCGCTTTCCACCGCGATCGCCCGCGCGTGCGGCAACTGGTGCTCCGCGTACGTCTTGAATTCCACGCCCTTCTTGAAGTCGATCAGGTACAGCTCGATTTCCTCCGGCGAATACCACATCGCCAGGTTGCTGATCAGCGCATGCAGCAGCGTGGACTTGCCCGAACCGGTCTTGCCGGCGATCAGCGCGTGTTGCGCCACGCCGCGGCCCAGCCGGAACGTCTGCAGCCGCGTCGCCCCCATCCGCCCGATCGCCACCTGCACGTCCGAATTGGTCTTGAGCGTCCAGAACTGCGACGGCTTGGGCGCGATGCTCGTGAACGGCACCTCCACCCGTTTGGCCTCCTTGGCCTTCTTGCCCACTTGGTGCAGCAGACTCGTGAGCTGTTCTTCCGTCGGCGCCGCGTCCACCGACAAAGGGAATCGCTGGAACACTTCGTCGCGCCACACGAACCGGTCCCCTTCCCTCACCAGGTTGATGCTGTGCGCTTCCAGGTCCTCCAGGTGCGTGCCGGCCGGCATGGTTTCGCGCACGTCGCGCATGACCAGCGTGTACACCCCGCAGCGCGCTCCCGTGGTCGCGATGCTGCTTAGCCGACGGAACGCGTCGTCGCTGAATTTCACCGGATAATCCGCGATCACCAGAAACCGGTACGGCTCAGCCAGTTCCCCGGCCTGGGCGTTGTAATCGTCGATCGTCGCAAACTCGTTTCGCAGGTATTTCTGGATGACCGTCTCCATGTGCTCGGTCAGATTCTCCAGGCGCTGATCGATCTGATCCGTATCCGTCCAGATGCGCACGCCCACCAGGGCCTCTTCGTAATCCGCCAGGTGCATGAATCCGGCGAAATTCTGCCCCAGGCCCACCGGGTCAATCAGCGTGAACCGCACGCGCCCCGGCGGCAAACACGTCAGCAGACGCGCCATTACCATCTGCATGGCGCGGACCGAGTCCAGCCGCCCGGCGCGGTCCGTGTGGATCAGCAGCGACGCCTGCCGCGGAAACGCCATCAGCGCCGGCACGCTGAACGTCTCCGACAGCGGCAGCGTGAACGGCGCGGCCTTGGCCACGTCGGCGATGATCGTTCTTAAATCAATCTGAAGCTGGCCGAATCGCACCGTCGGCGGGAACTTGGTCGGCGGCGTCCAGTGCTCCCAGCTCGGGTCGTCCCACGCCACCGCCCCGCCGCCCTCTTCCTGCATCGGCGCCTGAATCTTCTGCAGCCCTTCGCTCCAGCGCTTCTCCAGCGCCGCACGCGCCGCACGAAACTGCTCGTTCAACTCGTTCTGACGCTGCGACGTCCGCTGACCGATGTTCTTCCGTTCCGTTTCGTACTTCTGCTTGAGTTCTTCGAGTTTTTTCGTGCGCCACTGCTCCAGTTCCGCCGCGGCGGTCTTGCGCAGCGCCTCGTTTTCCGCGGTTTTCTTCTCCTGCTCCGCCTTGCCCGCCGCCAGCGCCGCCTCTTTCTTTTTGACCGCCTTTTCCAGCAACGGCGCCGCCTTGTCCCGCGCGCTTTGACTTTCCGCCTTCTGCTGCCGCACGGACTTGACCAGGTCCGTGTCGCGCTGCATGTTGGCCCGCTCCAGCGCGCGTTCGTTCCCGATGCGGGCCGCATCCAGCGCTTGGCGCAGCGGAAGACACGCCGCCGCCACCTGCCGTCGCGCCATCGACCCCAGCACAAACAGCCCCACCGTCACCACCGCCACCACCGAGCCCACGCAAATCCCCAGCAGCTCCCACTGCGGCTCCAGCGTCTGCTTCACCACTTGCGGCACCGCAATCGACAACGCCAAAAGCAAAAAAACGATCAGGTACGGTCGTGCACCCACCAGCAGATTCGGAACCGACAGGGTGGACAACCTCGAAAGCTGCTGCTCGATGATCTGCTTTCGCTGCTCGAACGATGTTCCGTCATCCTCGACCTCGCCGGCCGCCGCTGACGGCGGGGCCGGCTGGTTATAGCGCTCCATCAGCGCCTTCGCTTCATCCTCCTTGGCATCCAGCAACTCAATGTGAGCCGCGTACAGCTCCGTCGCCTTCTTCAATTCCTCGGCAACCTTCCCCTCAGACGCCTCCAGCACGCTCTCGGCCAGCCAAACCGCCTGCTCGTACTTCTGCTTAATGTCTTCCTGAACCGCCTGGAATTCCTCGTTGGCCCGACGTCGGACGGCTTCGTCATGCTTTTTGTTCGCCGCCAAATTCTGCTGGTACCGCGCTTCGATTTGCCCCAGGCGCTCGTCATTCTTGCGCGCGATTTGCTCTTGCAGGCTCTTGTAATTCCGCTCCAGGTCGCTGTGCTTGCGCTGGTCCTTGCTCTGCGTATCCGCCAACGAATCATGAAGCTGGCGGTCGATCCGCACCTCCAGGTCCGCGCACTGCGTGGCCAATTCCACCAAATCCCGCAGCGCCCCCCGCTGCAGGTCCCGATGCGTTTGCGGCAGCGGCTCGCCCATCTCCGTCGCTTCCGCTTCAGCGCTGACCACCGCCGCCGGGGCCGAATCTTCATCGGTTTCCGACGTCGGCGAAATCGTCGCCGGAAGATCGGGCAGTAGATCACTGTCGGGAGAAGTGTTTTCCATGATTCAGCAATCACTCACAATCGTGCCTGATCTGTTGCAGCACCCGGGCCATTTGATCCATGGCGTTGATGGCCTGACGCGAATCCATCTCCAGCGGCTGCAAAAACCGCGACTCAAACGCCCTGGCCGTGGAGTCGTCCCAGTGCGATTTGGTGTCATTCCAACGCGTCATGAGCTCTTTGACCGATTTTCCCACCCGAGCCCGGCCTTCATGCATGCCCATCAGTCACCTCGACGAATGCAAGATATTGTCATTGCTTGTGTTATATATCGCCACTAGCCCGCCATCGTCCAGCACCACCAGCGAACCAACCGGCAACTTCAGCAAGTCGGCAAGGTCCGGCCGCCCAACCGACAAATCCGCGACCGATGCCTTATTGTACCCCTCCGATCCGCCGCCATCGACCGGCCCGATGCACCACGAAATGGCCGACTCCGCAGGCATTCGAAGCATGTACAGCCGCTTGGCCGTCGCCGCCGACTGCGCCACGGCGATGGATCGTCCTTCGGCCGGCGCAGCCTCGCTCGCCAGCGCCGCCGCCGCGGCCTGATGCTCGCCGCTCACCAATCCGCACCCCAGAGCCACCGGTCCCGCCAGCGGCTCTGCCGCCGCCAACGTTTCCACAGACGCAACCCGCGCCCGGATCCCGGCCGGATCGATCTCCGCCTCCCCTTTGCGCGGCGCTTCCACCGTCTCGGCCCCTCGTGCCATCGTTCCTCGGCCTCCTTCGCCGCCGGCCGCCGCCGCGCCGGCCATCTCGCCCTCTTCCGCGACCCCCGCGGGACCCAGACCGATGTACTTTTCCAGCATCTCGATCGTCGCCCCAAGCTGCGCGATCGCCGCCGGCACGCCAGCCGACACCGAGTTGGAAAACCGCGCCACCCCGCCACGGTACAAAGTCGCCTCCTTCAGCAGCCGTCGCGTCCACTGCTTGACGTTGTTGAATTTTATCTGCGCGTCGGCCAGGTTCTTCTTGGCGATCTGCACCGCCTTTTGCTCGTCCACCGCCGACGGTGTCGCGCCCGTGGAATCCTTGAAAATGGTCTTCTGCCGCAGCGCATCCTCCGCCCTGGACAGCGTTTCCTGCCGCTTGCGGATTTGGCTCGCCCAGTAATTCTGTTGTTCCCCTTCCAGCCACCTTTCCGTCCGCCCAATGTCCGAATCCGCGTCCCCAAGCGCCAGACTCGCCGACTCCTGGAACTTGGTCAAATAGGCGCGGAACTCTTTGATCGAATCGATCGAGTCAACGCGCGCGGAAGTAGTCATGGTTGCTCCCGTCCGGGCCCGCCGGCCCATCCCTCGGCTGCGCCGTTACCGCTGCTTGAGGTAGTCCTCGATGGCCGCGGCCTTCTTGCCCAGAAACTGCACGTGCTCGTGCGAACTCTCCAGGAATTTCCCGACCGCTTTGACCGTCTGCTCAAACGCCTCGGTGAATTTCCGCTGTTCCTGGTCGCGCCACGTCGCCTCCAATCCATGAAGCTTGGCGTTCAGCCCGCCGAGCAGGCCCTGCAACTCATTATTGAACCGATTCAAATCCTGAGCAAATCGACGCAGTTCGGTCGGATCAACATTTGCCTTTGCCATAGTCAACCTTTCACGGCCCCTACCGCTCGGAAATATTGTAACGGATTCTTTGCCTCCGCGCCTCGGCCAGCACCACCGCCGCCGCATGCGACAGCGCCAACGACGGCGCCCCCGCCACCGTCGGTATGCTCACCAGTGCGTCACAGACCGATCTTACCGCGCCCGACAATCCCCGCTTCTCGCCGCCGATGGCCAAGATCACTCCAGCGGTCAAATCCGCTTCATAAATGCTTCTCTTGGCCCCCGCCACGCACCCCAGCAGGCGCAGCCCCTCGCCCTTCAGCCGCTGCAACAGTTTCACATCCTCCACTTGCACCATCGGCACGCGCTCCAACGCCCCCGAGGCCGGGCGAGCCACTTCCGTCTCGTCAAAGTCCCACAAATGCTTCTTGATCAACACCGCGTCCGCCCCCATCGCCTGGGCGCTGCGCAGCGTAAAACCCAGGTTCCGCGCATCCTCGATGCCTTCAACGAGCAGCAGCAGCGGCTGATGCCCGGTTCGCCGCAGCAACTGCAGAAGCTCATCTGCCGTTGTCGGCGGCTTGCTCGAGCAGACCGCCAGCACCCCGCCATGGCTCGCCCCGTGCGCCAGCGCATCCAGCTCCCGTCCGCTCACCCGCTTGACCGGCACCCGCGCCGCGGCCGCCGCCTCCAGCACCTCCCGGATTTTTTCTTCATGCGCGCCTTGGCGAATCAGGATCACTTCAAATCGTCGCGACCTGCCCTGCAGCGCCGCCAGCACCGACTGCCGACCTTCCAGACACTCCATCGCCTCATTTTACGCCCCGGGCACAGGCGAAAAAACCCAATACCGCCGCTATCATCCGCCACTGGACTCCAGGAGCGGATATGGACCTTCAACTGAGCGGAAAAACCGCATTGGTCACCGGATCGACGGCGGGCATCGGCTTGGCCATCGCCTCCTTGCTCGCCCGCGAAAGCGCCAACGTCATCGTCAACGGGCGCACGTCCAAGCGCGTCGATCAAGCCGTCGCCGCCATTCGCCACAAATGCCCCGGCGCAAAAGTTTCTGGCGTCGATGCCGACGTCAGTTCCGCCGAAGGTTGTGCTCGGCTCATCGGCGCCGCCCCCGAGGTCGATATCCTGGTCAACAACGCCGGCATCTTCCGCCCCACGCCTTTTGAGCAGATCAGCGACCGGGAATGGGACGAGCTTTTTCAGACCAACGTCATGAGCGGCGTTCGGCTCAGCCGCTTTTATTTGCCCAAAATGCGCGCCAAGAACTGGGGACGCATCGTTTTCATCTCCAGCGAATCGGCCGTGCAGATTCCCGTCGAGATGATCCACTACGGCCTCACCAAAACCGCCCAGCTCGCCCTCTCGCGCGGACTGGCCGAAACCACCGCCGCCACCGGCGTCACCGTCAATGCCGTTCTGCCCGGCCCCACCGCCTCCGAAGGCGTGGGCGCTTTCGTCGCCGACATGGCCCGCCGCCGCGGTGTTTCACCCGAGCAGATCGAGACCGAATTCTTCAATTCCGTGCGGCCATCGTCCCTGCTCAAGCGATTCGCCACCGTCGAGGAGGTGGCCCATTTGGT
This sequence comes from Phycisphaerales bacterium UBA1161, assembly GCA_002311745.1. GTDB lineage: Bacteria > Planctomycetota > Phycisphaerae > Tepidisphaerales > Tepidisphaeraceae > UBA1161. The sequence goes on from DBZL01000014.1 coordinate 111,474, forward strand.
CGCCTATGTCTGCAGCCCGTTGGCCTCGGCAACCAACGGCGCTTCCCTGCGCGTCGACGGCGGTGTCGTGCGATCCATCCTTTGAACGTTTTTTCACCCCTTGTCGCTATAATCGCCCGCGTGTCGCGCAGTCCCATCCAACCATTGCCGCCGGCGCTGATCAACCGCATCGCCGCCGGCGAAGTCATCGAGCGGCCCGCTTCGGTCGTCAAAGAACTGATCGAAAATTCCCTCGACGCCGACGTCACGCGCATCGTCGTCGAGGTGGAGGATGGCGGCTGCTCGCTGATCCGCGTCATCGACGATGCCGCCGGAATCCCCCCCTCCGAGCTGCCCCTGGCCTTCGCCCCCCACGCCACCAGCAAACTCCGCAGCGACGAGGAGCTATTCCGCATCGCCACCATGGGATTCCGTGGCGAGGCCCTGGCCAGCGTCGGCGCCGTCTCCCAAGCCCGGATTCTCAGCCGCACCTCCGACGACTCCGTCGCCTATGAAATCCACAACCGCGGCGGACAGATCGACCAGCCCCAGGCCGCCGCCGGCAACCGCGGCACCGTCGTCGAAGTCCGCAATCTCTTCTTCAACACTCCCGCACGCAGAAAATTCCTCAAAGGCTCCGCCACCGAGTTCGGCCATATCAGCGACACGTTCGTGCGCCTGGCACTGTCTTTTCCCGACGTCTCCTTCACGTTGATCCACGGCGGGCGCACCATTCTCGATTTGCCGGCCACCAGCCCCCAACGGCGTTGGCTGGCCGCCTGGCCCGCCGAATTCGCCGACCTGTGCCTGCCCCTGGACCTGCGCGACGCCGAAATCTCCCTGATCGGCCTGATCGGCAAACCCGAGCTGGCCCGGCCCACGCCCAAGCACCAGTATTTTTTCCTCAATCGCCGCTGTATCCGCGATCGTTTTATTCAGCACGCCCTGCGCGAAGCCTATCGCGGCCTGATCGAACCCGGCCGCCACCCCGCCGCGATTTTGCTCCTGTCCATGCCCCCGCAGGACGTGGACGTCAACGTCCACCCCACCAAGAGCGAGATCCGCTTCCGTGACAGCGGCCGGATTCACGGCCTGATCCTCTCCGTGATCCGCGAAAAGCTCCTGGGCAGCGACCTTTCTCCCGTCGCCCTCGCCGCTCGCCAGATCGCTCCGCCCGTGGACGATCCCGTTCGCCAGGACATGCGCAAGAAATTGGCCGAGTTCTTTCAATCCGCGTTGCCGCAGGGCAGTTTTCCGCAGCCGGATTCGCCGCGGCCCCCGCAGCCTGCGCCAGCGCCTGCGGCTTCGCCATCGCCCTCGCCGGTCCCCGCGCCAATCCCCACCGGCTCGGTGCCGGCCATTCAGTTGCACAACTGTTATCTCGTCGTCGAAAGCGAAGACGGCCTGCTCATCATCGATCAGCACGCCCTGCACGAGCGGATCATGTACGAGGACTTGCTGGCCCGTCTTTCGCACGGCCCCCTGGAGAGCCAGCGGCTTCTCATCCCGCTCACCTTCGCCGCCTCCGCCAGGCAACTGGAGCTTCTGGATCAAATCCAGCCCCTGTTGCGACGCCTGGGCATCGAGGCCAGCCCCCTTGGCCCCACCGGCGCCGCCATCCACGCCTTCCCCAGTTTTCTGCATCGCCTGGACCCCGCGGATTTTCTCCGCGAGCTGCTCGAACGCGGCGAGCAGGAATCGCTCGATCTGCATCACGAAGAAGTCCTGCATGAAGTTCTGGACATGATGGCCTGCAAAGCGGCCGTCAAAGCCGGCGATCCCCTTTCCCCCGCCGAGATCGAAGCTCTCCTGGCCCGCCGCCACCTGATCGACCGCAGCAGCAATTGCCCCCACGGCCGACCCACCACCCTGCGCATGACCCTGCACGACCTGGAAAAACAGTTCAAACGCACCGGGTTCTAGCGACTGCTTCGTGGCCGCATTTCCTAAAGAGTGGATTGCGGCCGCGACTGTCGGTAACTTGTCCTGCATGGAAGATGCCCCCGACGCACCCGGCACACCCGGCAACCCCGGCGATCAGCCGCGCGACAACCCGCAGCCGGACAATCCCCAGGATTCCGGCGCCTTCACGCAGCAATTCCAGCATCAGCCCGTTTCGGCGCGTGTCCCCGAGCGAGTGCTGCGTGGCGTCACCAGCACCGGCGTCGTCGTCCTGGACACCCCCAACGAATTCGTGATTGACTTCATGCAGGGCCTGGTTCGCCCCTTCCAGATCGTCGCCCGCGTGGTGGTCTCACCGATGCTGATGGAGCAGCTCATTCACGTTGTGGGCGACAACCTGGAAAAGTACACCAAGAACTTCGGCCCGCCCAAGCCGCTGCCCAAGCCCCCGCAACGCCGGCCGAGCATTGCCGAGATCTACGAAAACTTCAAACTCCCGGACGAGCTGCTCAGCGGCGGCTACGCCAACAATCTTCGCGTCGGCCATTCCCCGGCCGAGTTCTTCTTCGATTTCATCACCGATTTTTACCCCACCGCGGCCGTTTCCACGCGAGTCTTCATGGCCCCTCCGCACGTGCCGCGTTTGCTGGACACCCTGAAGATGGCCCTGGACCAATCCCGCAAACGCCAACCGCCCGCGCCCCCGCCCGAGCCGACGTCCCCGTAATGCGGTTATCCGATGGCCCGGCCGAGAATTGCAATCGATGCAATCATGTTTTGGCTGGTTTGTTGCCCGCGATGCTGCACAATCACATCGCACGGCAGGAGCAGGATTTGTGCGCTGGGTGCAAATTCACTATCGCGCAAGGAACGAAACACAACCTTGGCGGAGGTGGGTACTTACGCAACATTTTGCTTATGATTTTTCAAGAAAAATTTTCCCCGGGCGCTCGGACCGAACTGGAAGTGAGATTAGCGAAGCGGTTTTTGGCGCAATATCGCCGTTTTGGGCCGTAAGTCGTGCGGCGAACGGCCCGGAAAATAGGCCGAAAACGCGTAAGCCATTGTCTCCATTTTGGTTACGTTCCAAAAAGGGGTCCTGACCCCCTTTTTTATCAACACAAGTGTATTGGTAGCAACTTATTGCGCGCTAGAGAGAGCGCAACGAACCAGTCAGTGGTCACGTAAGATATTGGATGGGTTTGGGTTACGAGAAAATTTTGAAAGACCTTCACGCGCGTGCCGCCTCTGGGGGCGCTGCGCTGCGCGAGAGGAGGAGAACAGTGGACAGGTGAACAGTAGACGGGTACTACCGCAGCCTTCGACTCTGACGCTCAGGCTCGAAGAAAGATCGCCATGCTGAAGATCAAGACATGTCCAACGTGCGGTAGCCGCAGGATTCGGCTGGTAGTGGGGGATTATCACGGCAATTTCCGTGGCAAGCAGTACGTCGCCCGGTACGTTGAACACCATGGATGTCCCAACTGCGGCGAGAAACTCTTTGACCCCGAAGCCATGCGCCGCATTGAATCATCCCGCCCAGGCCACAAGCGCAAGACCCGCGTAGCGTGATCGACTTGCCCCGCGTTTTCCGTCATTTTGAGTGCGGGCACCGTACCCGAGACGAAACTCAAGGCTTTTCTGATTTCATTCGGCAGTCTGAGTATTTACCCGTCAGCGTGGAATTGTTGTGAAATGAAGCGGCGCTTGATCTAACCCATTGTCAAGCGTTAGTGTCTACAATGGTGGGAAGGGTGCTGCTCTCGGCTGATTTACCCAAATCCCAGAATGCTTTTGAGTTGCCGGTTGAAGTCTTTGCGGAACTATTGCTCCGGAAGCCGCTTTTGTGCGATGTGGGGGGCGTTTGGTTTCGCATAAGCGGACGAAAGTCAAATTGAGGGAGGAGGCTTGATGTCGCGCAAAAAGTTCGGATCACACACGACTCAATTGGGTTCGGTTGCCGTTGCCCTTACGCTGGTGCTGGGCGCTGCACTTGCTGTTTCCGCAGATCAATCGTCCCCTGGGACCGCTGCGCCCGAGGTGTCAGTAGTCATGCAAGACGGATCAGTGCTGATCGGTCACTTCCAAGTAACAAAGGTGGAGATCACGACGAAATATGGAACTCAAGAAATGACCGCAACGGACATCGTCGGATTCGGGGATGGTCAATTCGTGTTAAGCGACGGAACTAAACTCAAGGGGCGAATAGGCACTGAAAGAATCACGCTTGTCACCTTGCATGGTGATATTGGACTACCGAGCGCGGAAATCAAAACTATTGATGTTAAGAATCCCACAATTGCGCCGAATGGGTCAGGTGCTGCGCAGATTTCGCCGGCAGCCACTCAACCCGTCGCCGCGACAGCAAACGCGCCTAACGGGCTCTATGAACAGCCTGCCTGGAAGCAACTACAGGGAGCTTGGGCCTGTATGCACCTAGTTGGGTCACGGCCATGGGAAGCCATCGTCACGCTTACTCTTGGCGGGGATGGCAGCGTTGATTTGACGGAGAAGTGCGAAATATTCAGTGGGGGAAAAAAGCAATATACCGGAAAATGGAAGCTCGATGAAGCCAATTATTTAGTGGTAGAATTTGCTCCGGGCAATAACGTACGGCCTCCCGTCCGCGGCAAGCCAACCGTAGACAGATCGTGGCTGCACTTGTCCTATGATGACGGTTCTGCGACTGATACATTCGTTCGGGTCGGTGCGGATGGCGTGCCGTTGGAACCACCGCCACAGGATGGTCTTACCATCCTCGACGGTGAAGCGGTTCTCACGGCATATATGAGGTTTGCAAGCCACTGCAGCATCTCACCCCAATTCCATGGAGCGTATGGGGCCAGTCTCGCGACGAGTCTTGTGCAAACTGTTTTCGGAACCTACGTTCTTCAATGCCACAACGTTTACTATCGCGTGGGAACCATCCGCATCGAAGAGGCGGACAGACTGAACGGCGTCGAGTGGAAGGGGCGCGTATCGTTCTACGCCGCTGCCACGCGAACGTTGGGTAAGCCCAAAGGTGCTCGCTCGTGGAAACAGGGCACGTGGGCGAATTGGACGACTCGCGACAGTCCAATTTGGAATTATGACCTGACCAAACGAAAAGATCGGGGCTGGGAGGTTGCTTTTGGCGGCGGGCCAGAGCCTCTTTATGAGGAAGGTTCCGTCGCACCTATCTCCGAAGATGCACTTCCTCCGAGCGGATCAGGAGGCGGCAACGCGGGCCAATCGATAACCCAGCCGGGCTCCGGGGCGCCACCATCTACTCCATCGTTGACTAGGGCGACTACGGCACCGGACGCGACCGACCCCAGCCAAGCGTTCAAGGATCGTTTAGCTCGCCCAGGCGCGCCGCCAACCCAACCCGACTTGACTTATGCCAACACCACGTCCGGGGTCACCGTTCAATATCCTGCGGATTTTCAGACAGGCAAGCGGCGCGGAGCAGTAGTGTTTTTTGGATCGCCATGGACGGGTGATAGCAATAAGCCGCCTGTGGAAATTGTCGTTAGCTACAATACATTGCCCCCTGGCAGACAGATGGACTTGGATCAGTTATATCACAACACCATCGCGCCGATTCAACACATCGATCCAAATGCCACATGCTCCGATCCGGTGCGCACGACTTTGGCGGGCACGGATGCCTACGGTTTTACTATGGACTACCAGGTCCGCGGACGAAAGATGCGTGACGCGGCGATCATCTCATTGAGGCAAGGGAAGGTGCTGGGTGTGGTGTTCAACGCTACACCTCAGACATTCGACCAGTATTGGGATGATTTCAAGCGCGTATGCGATTCCTGCCAAGTTCAATAAGTAGAGGCGCCGACAGATTTTCACCGGCGATCACGTTTGCCGGCGGATTCCTGCTGGGGGCCGCGGGGGATGAAATCGAACTTGTAGCGATCGCCAAGCTGGACGCGCGTTAAGTGGATGATTTCCTGCGTGTGGCCGTTGAAATGAGACACGCCATCGGCGTCGGCAACGGGCGACTTATGCGCTCGGGCCGAACCGCCGATAACACTGGATGCGGTGCTAGCAATATGCTAGCATCACGCCGCTTGACAATAAGGAGTGAACGATGCCCGGTATCTTCGTGCGAGGTTTGAAGGCCAAAACGGTCCGGCAGCTTAAGGATCGGGCCAGGCGCAATGGGCGATCCCTCCAAAGCGAAGCCAAGCTGCTGATCGAGCAGTCCGCGGGGTCTGACGACGTTCGGATTTTGCTGGACCGATGGAAGCAGCGATTCGCCGGCCGGAAATTCTCATCCAGCGCAGGCTTGATACGCGAGGACCGCGCCCGATGAAATCCTGCGTCGTCGATGCCAGCGCGGTGGCCGCCGCCTTCTTTCCTGAGCAACAGACTCAGGCCGCGCGCAAGCTCTTGGTCCGCCGGGGGCCGCTGCTGGCGCCGGACCTGATTTACTGCGAATTGACCAACGTCATCTGGAAGCGTTGGCGTCGAAATGAAATCGATGCGGCTGATGCCGGGCAGCTCCTGGACGATTTTCTGAGCTTGCCCCTGCAGGTATCGCCATCGGCCGGACTTGTCGATGCGGCCTTGCGGCTAGCGATTCGGACCGAGCGAACCGTCTACGATTGTCTGTATTTGGCCCTGGCGATAAGGGAAGAAGGGGTCATGGTTTCCGCGGACCGCCGTTTGGTGAACTCGTTGTCGAGCACTCCCTTGCGTGATTACATTGCCTGGATCGGCGAGTATGTCTGAATTGCACCGTCGGGGGCCGCACGCGAGTCGCGTGAGAGCAGTAGAACAGTCGAGCAATAGAACAGTAGAACGAGCCGGAATTCTCTATTGCTCAACGGCTCTGTTTCTCCTTTAGCTTGCGCAGCAAATCGAACGCCTGCATGGGCGTGAGCTGATCCAGATTCACTTCCGCCAATTCCTGCGCAATCTGGTGGGCGATGGCGACCTCTCGAGTTTCCCCTTGAACTGCCCGGGCAGGATCGCGAAATGCCAGAGCCAACGGTCCAGCCGATCAAATCACGCCCTATGCGGCAAACTCGTATACGGGCGTCTGCACGGTTCTGGCGGGCTTGCGCTCGCCGCGCACAATCGCATGGATGCGCTCGACGGTCTGGGGTGAGAAGAACTGTTCGCCCGTCTCAACGCAGACCCGGGCGGGAACGTGCTCGATGACGATGATTCGGCCATCCGTTTCCACGGTATAGGTCACTTCTCTGTCTTCCATCGTCTCGCTTGGCCGCTGCTCGTTCATGGCTTCCTCGTGCGGAAATCGATCCATTGATCCGGATCGGGTTCGTAAAGTGTAACTATTTTAAGGATCGGATGCGAGGGATAGCTGATTTGAATGTGCAGGGCCCGACCATCGTCGGTTCGACCAAAAACCAGACAGCTCGGCCCATACTTGTCCTTCGGATAATCTTCTATCACGGCGCCCGCCGCGACGGCTTGACGAATCTCCGCCACCGATATGCTGCGCCGAATTGTTTGATCAACTGCGTGCCGCGAGAATTCGAACTCATCGCGGAGGAACTTTGCTCGGATATCGTCAATCAAAGACATTTTAGGATTGACTCCGCATTTTTTCCCGCAGTTTGCGCAGCAAATCGAACGCCTGCATGGGCGATAGCTGGTCCAGATTCACTTCCGCCAACTCCTGCGCAATCTGGTGGGCGGGGTCCACGAACAATGGAAGCTGGTCGGGGTCCTGGGCTTCGTGCTTTTTGGACACGGGACGCGAGCCGACGTGTTGCACGGCTAGTTCGGAGAGCAGTTGGCGGGCACGAGCCAGGACGGTTGGCGGGACGCCGGCGAGGCGGGCGACGTGGATGCCGTAGCTGCGGTCCGTGCCGCCCTCCACGATGCGGTGCAGAAAGACCACCTGGTCTTCCCATTCGCGCACGGCCACGTTGAGATTGCGAACGGCTTTGAACCGCTCGGCCAGGTCGGTCAACTCGTGGTAATGCGTGGCAAACAGGGTGCGGCAGCGCACCTCCAGGGCGATGTGCTCGACAACGGCCCAGGCCAGGCTTAGGCCGTCCAGGGTGCTGGTGCCGCGCCCCACCTCGTCCAGGATCACCAGGCTGCGGTCGCTGGCGTTGTTCAGGATGTTGGCGGTTTCGATCATCTCGACCATGAAGGTGGATTGTCCGCCGTGGATTTCATCGCTGGCGCCGATGCGGGCGAAGAGACGGTCGGCGATGCCGATGGTTGCGCTCTTGGCGGGGACGTAACTGCCAATCTGGGCCATCAGGACGATGGACGCCACTTGGCGGATGTAGGTGCTTTTGCCGGCCATGTTGGGGCCGGTGATCAGAAAGACCGCGTCTTCGGGGGCGAAGCGCACGTCGTTGGCGACGAATTCGCTGCCAAGCTGCTGCTCCAACACCGGGTGTCGGCCCTCGACGATCTCCAGGGTGCGGTCTTCGCTGAGGGTCGGGCGGCAATAGCGCCTCTGCTGGGCCAGCACGGCCAGGGCACACAGCACGTCCAGCCGAGCCAGAGACTGCGCCAGCTCGCCCAGCGACTCCACGTGCGTCAGCAATTCTTGGCGGATGCGCTCGAACAGTTGCTGCTCCAGGGCGATGGCGCGATCCTGCGCTCCAATCGCTTCGGTCTCGAAGGCTTTCAGTTCCTCGGTGATGTAGCGCTCGGCATTTTTAACCGTTTGGCGGCGCGTCCAGGCCGCGGGAACCTTTTGGCGATGGGCATCCGTGACTTCGATGTAGTAGCCGAACACCTTGTTGTAGCCGACGCGCAGGGATGGGATTTGCGATTCGCCGGCCAGTTTCGCTTGGTAGCTGGCCAGCCACTGGTGGCTGTTGGTGCCGATTTGGCGCAGGCGATCCAGTTCGGCATCGAAACCGGGCGCGATCACGCCGCCTTCGCGCAAGTGCGGCTCGGGATCGGGCTTGATGGCGCCGGCCAGGTACTGGGCCTGCTCGAGGCAAAAGGGGCGCATGGCCACCAGCTCGGGCGCCACGTCGTTGGCGGCACCGAGGCTGCCGAGGCGGTCCAGGAGCTTGGGCATCGACGCCAGGCAGCGAGAAAGGGCCGCCAGATCGCGCGGGCTGGCCCGCCCCACCGAAACGCGGCCCACGATCCGCTCGACGTCGCACACGTCGTCCAGCAAATCGACGATTTGGGTGAGGTCGGCCGGCGACGCCAAGAGGGCCGCGATGGCCGTCTGCCGCGCCTCGATGTGTTCCAGGTCGGTCAGGGGAGAGGCAAGCCATTGCCGCAACAGCCGTTTGCCCATGGGCGTGCGCGTGCGGTCGATCGCCCCGAGCAGCGAGCCCTGGACCGTGCCCCCGCGGACCGTCCGGTCGATCTCCAGGCTGCGCCAGCTTGCCGGGTCGATGCACAGGTGGTCCTCGACCACGTGGCGGCGCAATGGGCGCAGGTGCGTCAGCGACGTTTTTTGCGTTTCCTGGAGATAGCTCAATAGCGCCGCCGTGGCCGACAGCGCTGGATCGTCATCGGCAAAGCCGAGGCCCTGGGCCGTGGCCACGTTCCACTGCCGCTGAATCTGTTCCTTGGCGTGATGAGGGGAAAACTGCCAGCCGGGGCGCGCGGTCACGGCGATCGAGCCGATGGATTCGATCGCCTTGGCCATTTCGTGTTTTTGGCCCGAGGGCAGTTCCGGGACCAGGACTTCGGCCGGGCGCAGGCGCGCGATTTGGTCCTTCACCTGCCCCTCGTTGCCGCTCATGCCCACGCACGCGCCGGTGGAGAGCTCCACCCACGCCAAGGCAGCGCGGTAGCCGTCCTTACGCGTGACGGCAAAGGCCACCGCCGCCAGGTAATTGTCCGCCCCGCCGTCCAACAGAGCATCATCGGTCAGCGTGCCGGGCGTCATCAGGCGAACCACGTCCCGGCGCACCAGGCCCTTGGCCTGGGACGCGTCTTCGGTCTGGTCACAAATCGCGACCTTATAGCCCGCGGCGATCATGCGGCGCAGGTATCCGTCCACGGCGTGGAACGGCACGCCGGCCATGGGGATCGCATCTTCGGCCTCGAGTCCGCCGCGGCTTCGGCTGGTCAGAGCCACGCCCAGCACGCGGGCCGCCAGCTTCGCGTCATCCCAAAACAACTCGTAAAAATCACCCATCCGGAAAAACAGCACGTAGCCGGGATACTCGGCCTTGAATTGCTGATACTGCCGCATCGCCGGGGACAGGGCCGCCGCGTCGGCCGCGGGCGGCGGGGGATTGATCGACGATGCCGGCACCGATTTGTCCATAACGAGAGGCCCGAAGGTAGAACCCGCCCGCCCGCCTTGCAAGGCGTGTCGCAAGCGAGGGCTATTTCCCGATGCAAAACGTCGAGAAAATGCGGGTCAGGATGTCATCGGGCGTGACCTGACCCAGAATTTGGCCCAACGCATCGAGGGTCTCGCGAAGATCGACGGCCAGCAGCTCCGCGGAATCCTCCACGTGCTGGTGCGCCTCCCGCAGAGCCGCCTGCGCCTCTTCGATCCCTCGCAGATGCCGGGCCCCCAACGCCAAAGACGCCCCGACCGATTCGGTCCCGAAGGCCAAGCGATCCAGCTCGTCGCGCAGCTCCTGCATGTTCAGGCCGGTCAGCGCGCTGATGGGAAGACCCCCACCCTGCCCCTCCCCCGGCGTACCGGGGGAGGGGAAAGAGGGGGCGCGCAAATCGGCTTTCGAATGCACGACCAAATCGACGTCGCGCGGCAACTGGGGCGGCGAACGCCGATCGTCTATCTCGCGCACCAGCACCAGCGCATCGGCCTCCTGCATCTGGCGCCACGCTTGCTCATGCATCTGGCGGGCGATACCGGACGGATCGTGTCCCGCGGTATTTTCCAATCCCGCGACGTCAACCAGGCGGACGATACCTCTGGCCAGAGCGACTTCGGTCGATAGCGCATCGCGCGTGGTCCCGGCCACGTTTGAGACGATCGAGCGATTGCGCCCGGCCAGGACGTTGGTCAGCGTGCTCTTGCCCGCGTTGGCCCGACCGGCCAGAACCACCGTGGGCTCGTGGCTCAGTTTCTCAAAACGGCTGCTCTGTTGGAGCAGATCCGCCAGTTGCGCCTCAGCGGCCCCCAGGCGCTGCTCGATCTGCTGGGCGGAGAGAAGCTGGATGTCCTCCTCGGAAAAGTCAATTCCCAGTTCGACGAGGGAGAGCGTCTGGGCCACGTCGTTCAGGATGGGCCGTAAGCGTCGCGACAGTTCCCCCACGGCAAGCTGCCGCGCCGCCGCCAGCTCGGCGGCGCTGTTGGCGGCGATCGACGCCGCGACGCCCTCCGCCTGCGTCAGGTCCAATTTGCCGTTGAAATAGGCACGGGCGGTGAATTCACCAGCCTCGGCCGGCCGCGCGCCAAGCGCCACCAGGCGATCCAGCACCATCCGCGCCAGCAGCGGATTTCCGGGCACGTGCAGTTCCATCACGTCCTGGCCGGTGTAGCTCCGCGGCGCAGCAAACCACCACACCCAGGCCGCAAAACCGATCTCGGGCGACAGGACAATCGTGCAGCGCCGCGCGACGCCGGCGGGCCAGGCGTGCGGCGCGCCTTCCGGGCAGAGGTTATTGAGCAGTTCCCCCGCCGCCGGGCCGCTGGCGCGAACCACCATGCGCGGCGACGCCCCCGCCGCCGAGCTGATCGCCACGATCGTGTCGTCCAGGATCACGAGTTCTTGTTGCGCCGCTGCGTTTCCTGGCGCATCTGCTCGGCCCGCGCCTGCAGATTCGCCCACCAGCCCGCGATGCAGCCGGGCTTGGCCTGCGCTTTCTGCGCCGCTTCCTGCTTCTTGCTCTGCTTTCCATGACGCGTCGGCTTGGTGTCCACAAACACCTTCTGCGCCTTTTCAGCTTCCTCGCGCCGCTTGATGTGATCGCGGATGCGCTTGCTTTCCCAGACGCCGATGGCCGTGCTGGTCAGAATGTACAGGTTCAAGCCGCTGGGAGCGGAGTACAGAAAGATCGGAAACAGCAGGGTCATCCATTGCATGATCTTCTGTTGCGATTGCTGTTCGGGCGTCGTGGTCGGCGGTTTGGGCGTGTACTTCTGCTGCAGGAAGAAGGTCACCGCCATGATGATGGGCAGCACGTTCAGCGAGGCAATCTTCAGACTGATCAGCGGAAGGACAAAGGCGTGCGTGTCCCAGGAGATCAGGCGGTCCGGCCGCGCCAGGTCGTGAATGTACGTGAACAAAAACGGCGCCTGCCGCAGCTCAAACTCATTTTGCAGCGCCGAGTACAGCGCGATCCAGATCGGCATCTGCAAAAACATCGGCAGGCACCCCAGGATGGGAGTAAAGCCCATCTCCTTGTACATCTGCATCTGCGCCTTGGTGAACGCTTCCTTGTCATCGCCGTATTTCTTCTTGAGTCGCTCGACCTCCGGCCCCATCTTCTGCATCTTCATCATGGAGACTTGCGAGCTGCGGGTGATGGGGTGCAGCATTAGCCGCACGATCAGCACCAGGGCGATGATCGCCAAGCCCCAGTCGTGAAGAATCCACTGCAGGAGCCACAACAGGTCCACCAAGCGGTCCACCAGCCATGGAAACGCGCAGAGGCCGCAGATGCCGGTGGTGGTGACCAGGAGTTGGCTGTAGCTGCGCGGATAGTCCGCGTAATAGTCCCCCTCGAGCATCGAGCGGTGCTTGGGCCCGAAAAAAATCTTCAGCGGCACGTCCACCGCCTGGTTGCCGTCCACCGTCAGCTCCGAGGTTTGCATCTCCAATGCGATCTCGCGCTGGTCCGACTCCGCCTGCTCATTGAGCACCGTGGCCCGCGCCGTTAGCACCTGGTCCTTGTTCTGCGGTTGGACGATCGCGCCGAAATACAAGCTGGTCGCCCCCACCCACAGGAGCTTGTATCCCTTGCTGCTGCGCGACAGGTCACGCACTTCGCCGGTTTTGAATTCCGCCGGCGCCAGCCGCGTCACGTCCACCGCCTGATCGCCCCGGTCGTAGCCGGCGACGATCTGTCGATCGTCCCCGCGTTCGGTTTCCCGCGGCGGCATCGCGGGACCGTCAAAATCAATCCGCACGCGCTCGGCGCCGCCCGTCAAATTCCGCAGGCGATACGTCACCGATACCCCGTACCCCGCCGAGGTGTTGTCCCGATTTTTCCTTGGCCCCCGCGGTTCGACTTGATAGGTCTGGCTCAGGTGCAAGAGCGCCTTGCCGCCTATGGAAAGAATATCGATCCCATACGTTGCGGATGTGCCGTTGGATGATTCCAGCGTCCAATTCACGTCGGTCAGATCGACGCTTTGTCCGTCGACGCTGACGCGGCGCGTCGCCAGCGCCCGCCAGTGAAAATCGGGCTCCTGAAACGTGTACTCGTGGATCGCGTCGACCGCCTTGGTTTCGTTGATGATGACCGAATCAAGCCCGGCGCCATCCGGTGAAATGCGCACGCCCAGGGCGTATTCGGGATCTTTTACCTTGTCCGATCCGATGAACGCCGGTGTGCCGGGGCCGCTTGCGCCGACGGCTTTGAGCGCCGCCGCGCCGCCCGGCGGGGCTTGGGCCGGCTGCGTCGCGGCGGCCGCGATCGAAGGCGCGGTCGGCGACGGCCCCGTGGCCGGCCCCTGTTCCGGCGAAACGGTCGGCTGAGGGCGCCGGCCGCTCGTGTCCCACTCCGGGTGCCGCGGATAAACGTAATTCACCAGAAATGCGTAGTAGCCCATGACCACCAGCATGAGCAGCCCCGCAGTGATGTACATCCGCTTATCCATTCAATTTGACCCTTTACCCCCAAGACGCGCTCTCATCGCCCGTCCAGCAGCCGCGTGCCCAGGAAGTTGTCCAATTCCTCGACGGCCTCCACCTTTTTGACCGTGGTTTCCACGTCGTAGACCAGGCGGACGAACTCGATGTACGTGTCGGTCACGATCACGAAACTGGTGCGCGGATCGCGGTCGCGCGGCTGGCCCACCGAGCCGACGTTGATGATCGCCTTCTCATCCGTCAGCTCGAACTTGTAATCCAGCTCATCGGGGCTGTAAAAATCCGGCCCTTCCAGAAAGACCCCCGGAACGTGCGTGTGCCCGACGAAACACAGGCGGTCAAACCGCTCGAAGATGCTCACGAACTTGCCCGGATTGGTGTAGATGTCATCCGGGAAGATGTACTCGTTGATCGGCCGCCGCGGCGACGCGTGCACCGCCACAAAGTCGTTGGTGCGCAAGCGCACGGGCAGATTTCCCAGGAATCTCCACCGGTTGGCCCGCCGCGGCACGTCCAGGTCCTCTTCAAAGCAGCGCCGCGTCCAGTAGCACGCCGCCTCCGCCCCCTGGTTGAAGTTGTACGGCTCATAAAAAACCGCGAAATCGTGGTTCCCCATCAGCGACGCCCGGCATCGCGCCGCCACCAGATCGATGCACTCCATCGGATTGGGCCCGTACCCGACGATGTCCCCCAGGCACACGATGTGCTGAATCCCGCGCCGATCGATCTCGGCCAAGACCGTGGTGAACGCCTCGAGATTTCCGTGAATATCGCTGACGATGGCGAACATGCGGGTGCGTTCCTGGCCCGGCAACTGCCGGAGCCGGGTGATGGTAAGGACGACCGCAAAGCGCGTCAAACACGCGACTTGCCGCCGGGACCGCTCGGCTTGATTCGCCGCCGCGCGGTCCGTACAGTCAGCCCCACGGATATGAGGCTGATCGCATGAGCGAACCATCCATCGGAATCTGCTTACTGGGCTGTGGTGTCGTGGGCAGCGGCGTCGTCCGCATCCTTCAGCAGCAGGCCGATCTCATCCGCCGGCGCACCGCCCTGGATTTGAAAATCCAACACGTGGTCGTGAGGCAAAACGATCGACCGGGGATTGACGTCCCGTATCACCACGATGCCGAGCGGGCCATAGACGATCCCCATACGCAAATTGTCGTCGAACTCATCGGCGGCCTCGAGCCGGCCGGCACTTTCATCCAGCGGGCGCTGAAGCTGGGCAAATCGGTCGTCACCGCCAACAAAAGCCTCCTGGCCGCCCGCGGCGCGGAGCTCTTTTCCCTGGCGCGCAAACACAATGCCTGCATCGCCTTCGAAGCCAGCTGCGCCGGCGGCATTCCCATCATCAACGCCCTTCTGCACGGCCTGGTGGCCAATCGCATCGATGCCCTGGTCGGCATCGTCAACGGAACCTGCAATTTCATCCTCACCCGCATGACGCGCAACGGCTGGTCGTACACCAATGCCCTGGCCGAAGCCCAAAAAGCCGGATTCGCCGAGGCCAACCCCACCATGGACGTTTCCGGGCGCGACGCAGCCCAGAAACTTTCCATCCTCGCGGGCCTCGCGTTCAACGTCGCGGTCAACGAGGCCGATATCCACACCGAGGGAATCGAAAACCTCCAGGAAACCGACATCCAGTTCGCCCGCGAGCTGGGTTACGTGATCAAGCTGCTGGCCATTGCCCGGCGGCACGGAGAAAAAATCTCCCTGTGCGTTCATCCGACGCTGGTTCATGAGGACGACCTGCTCGCGGATGTGAGCGGCAGCTTCAACGCCATCAGCGTCTATGGCCATGCGCTGGGCCACGCCCTTTTCTACGGCCGCGGCGCGGGACAGATGCCCACCGCCAGCGCGGTTGTCGCGGACCTGATCAACATCGCCCTGGGCACCACGCCCCTGGCCTTCAAGCAGCTTCACATGCTGGCCGACCAGGTCCCGCCCGCATCGGTGCTGCCGCACCAGGAATTAACCAGCCGATACTATCTTCGGCTGATGGCCCGCGACGAGCCGGGCGTTCTCGCCCAAGTCACCAAAATCCTCGGCGACAAACGGATCAGTCTTTCGGCCATCTTGCAGCACGAAGCGAACGACGGCCAGCACGTGCCCGTCGTCATCACCACGCACCAGGCCCGCGAGGGTTCCGTCCAAGCGGCCCTGAAGGACATCGACGCTCTTTCTTCCATCCAGCCGCCCACGGTCTGCCTGCGGATCATCGATCAACCCAAGGAATTCTCGACGCAGTGAGAATCGCGGCAGTGGGCATGAAATACGCCATCATCATTCCGGACGGAGCGGCCGATGAGCCGCTGGCAGAGCTGGGCGGACGCACGCCCTTGGAAGCGGCCAACATCCCCAACATGGATCGCGTCGCTATGCAGGGCCGACAGGGCCTGGTCCGCACCGTGCCCGAGGGTTTTGAAAGCGGCAGCGACGTCGCCACGATGTGCCTGCTGGGCTATGACCCCAAGGTCTACCACACCGGCCGAGCACCCCTGGAAGCCGCCGCCCAGCGCATCGCCCTGGCCCCCACCGACTGGGTATTTCGCTGCAACCTGGTCACGGTCATCGACGGCATCATGAAAGACCACTCCGCCGGCGGCATCAGCAACGCCGATGCCCGGCGATTGCTGGCGGATTTGGCCCATGATCTGAAGCTCCCGGGGTTTGAGTTTTTCCCCGGTGTCAGCTACCGCAACCTCCTGGTCTATCGCGGCAGCGAGACTTTCAACGTCACCACCAAACCGCCGCACGACATCCCCGAGCAGCCGATCGCCGGGTATCTGCCGGCCGGCCAGGGCAGCGAGATTTTGCGGAGGATCATGGATCGGTCGCGCCAGCTCTTTGCGGATCATCCGGTGACGCGATCGCGCACCGGACGCAATCCCGCGACGCAGGTGTGGCTCTGGGGCCAGGGCAAGGCCCCGAGTCTGCCGAAATTCAAAGACCGCTTCGGCATCGCCAGCGGCTGCATGATCAGCGGGGTGGATTTATTGCGCGGCCTGGCGAACCTGATGGGCTGGGACGTGCACGAAGTCGAAGGCATGACCAGCTTTCACGACACCAATTACGCCGGCCAGGGCCGCGAGACCGCGGCCATGCTGGACAAATACGATCTGGTCTTCAGCCACATCGAAGCCCCCGATGAAGCCAGCCACCAAGCCGATTGGAAAACCAAGATCGCCGCCATCGAGCACATCGACAAGCACATCGTCGGCCCGGTTCTGGCCAAGCTGCGAACCTTCCCGCAGTGGCGAATCCTGGTGATGCCCGATCATCCCACCAACATCGCCACGCGCAAGCACGGCTACGCCCCCACGCTGTTCGCGATTTGCGGCAGTGGCGTATCCAATCCCACCCCCGCCCGCTACAGCGAGAAGAACGCCGCCGCCAGCGGCCACGTCATCGAGCACGGACATGAGCTGATGGAATTTTTCCTCCACGGTGCTTGACCGCGAAAATGCGAAAAACGGTTTTCACCACGGAGACACGGAGGCGCTCTAGTTCATCTGAGCATCAAAGCGTTTGATCGTCCAAACTCCAAGATGAGAAAACAAGCGAATGGATTTATAAGAAAAGTTGGCCTCCGTGCCTCCGTGCCTCCGTGGTAAATAACAATCCGGCGACGGCCTACTTCGGCTGCGTCGCTGCCGTGAGGGACGTCACGGCGATTTGGTCGACGTTTACGGTGCCTTCGACGGTCACGCGGAGGTTTTTATCCAAAGGGGTCTTGGCCAGGAAATCCTTGGCCAGCGTGTTGCCGTTGTCGTCAAACTTGAACATCTTATTGACGCTGATGACGGTATAACCGGAGGCGGCACAGGCCTCGGCGGTGGCGCACGCCTTGGTGTGGTCGACGGCGGCGGCTTCGGGGTTGTCCTTAAACAACAACTGTTCACCGCAACGCTGGTCGATCAAAATGCCGGTGATCGACTGCTTGGCGGCGGCACCCTTCTGGTCGTCGGCGACGGTGAATTTGGCCACCAGGCCAAGGGCCAACATGACCGTCAATGCGCAGAAAAGCGTCCTCATTGAAACCTCCTCGCGTTAGACGATGGGCAATTCCACGCGCTTACGTTAGAACAGCAGGGCAAACATAGTCAACGGCCAATCTCTCCAGGGCAGAGTCGGGAGCGGACAGTAGGCGCGGATTTGACTGCAATCGCCGGGTTCGGCGGACATTTAGCCTGTGGTGCGGGTCGATCCATATGTGCGGCGGCGGGATCGCCGTCGGCTAATAGGCAAAGACCCATTGGTTGGCAAATGCGTTAGGGCTGGGTCGTCGGGGGCGCGGCCGTGAGGGACGTCACGGCGATTTTGTCGTCGGTAACGGTGCCTTCGACGGTCACGCGGAGGTTCTTCTCCATGTCGGTCTTGGCTAGGAAATCCTTGGCCAGCTTGTTGCCGTTGTCGTCAAACTTGAGCATCTGTTTGCCGCTGATGACGGAATAACCGGAGGCGGCACAGGCTTCCGCGGTGCAGCACGACTTGGGGTGGTCGGCGGCGGCGGCTTCGGGGTCGTCCTTGCTCATCATCATTTCGCCGCAATGCTGGTCGATCAAAATGCCGGTAATCGACTGTTTGGCAGCGGCGTCCTTCTGTTCGTCGGCGACGGTGAATTTGGCCACCAGGCCAACGGCCAACATGGCCATAAGTGCACACAAAAGCGTCCTCATGGAAACCTCCTCGGGTTAGACGATAGGCAAATCCACGTGCTTACGTTAGGACAGTAGCTCAATCGCAGTCAACGGCCAATTTCTCCGGGGCAGCGTCAGGGGCTGGACGGCCGGGCGGATTTCGGCGGCCGGGGGCACTTGATCGCCGGTTAGTAAAGATTAATTTATCTGGGCATGGGGCCGGTGGACATAGCTGCCTGGCGGCGGGTTATTCTGCGGGTAATGCTGGGTTGTTTGGCCGCCTCGGCAGCGATGGCGGTTGTGGCGCTGCTCACGCCTTGGGGTGTCGAAAGCTATCGACTCGTCGGCACGACCGTGGCGGCAAGCATTACTTGCGCGCTGATGCTGGGCGCGGCACGAGTCCTGGATTCGGATAAGAACCGCCAGACCTTTCTGTTCACGATGGGGCTGCTGCTGGCGGAATTCGTGCTGGTTCTGCTGGCGCTGTGGGATCCGCTGGGGATGATATTCGGGCACCGACGCGAAGAGGAGTTCGCCTTTACGGCGCTGGCGTTTGGCGGCGTGGGCGTGCCGGCGGCCGTGCTGATGCACGTGCGGCAGCGCAGCGCCGGGCGGTGGGCCGGCGGCGCGGGGCTCGTCCTTTGCGCTGCATCGCTGGCGTTTTTCCTGGCGGCCATCTGGTCGACCGCATCCCATCGGTGGAACGCATCGTATCAATTGATAGACAATCTGTTGGGAACAGGCTGGCTGCTGTTGTTGCTGGCGCTCGTGGGAGCGGTGTCGCTGGGGGGCGTCGGCGTGGACCGGTGGCATTGGCGATGGATCGGCGTCGGGGCGGCCGCCGCGGCATTCGCGCTGGCCATGCGCGACGTCTGGGGCAAGCCCATACAAGGGGCGGATCGTCCGCTGATCCTGACGGCCACGGCGGCGTTTCTGTGTGCGCATGCCAATATGCTTTGGCTGTGTGATCTCACGCCCGGCCAGCGCTGGCTGCGATGGTGCACGATTGCGTTTGCCTTCGCGGCCGGCGCCATGTACGACTACGCGACGCTTACGGATCGATACGGTCAGTGGGACAACCTGCAAAGGCAGATCAGCGCTGCGGGGGTTTGCGCCGCGTGCGGCACGGTGGCGATCGCGCTCCTGGCTGCGTTTAACCGTCGGGCCGCGCCCCTTTCAGCAGCCATCGAATTCACGCAAATCGTCATCGTCTGCCCGATGTGCCACAAGAAGCAAACCGCGCCGGCGGGCGAGAGCGTCTGCACCTGCGGCATGCGGTTTTCCATTCAGCTTCTGGTCCCGCGCTGCGCGCAATGCGGTTACACGCTGCTGATGTTGCAGAGCGACCGCTGCCCGGAATGCGGGATGCCGATCCAAGCGCCGACGGTTGGCGTCAGTCCGGCGGTTTGAGTCTTTGGCGAGCACCTTTATAATTCGCGGCTCGTTGGCGGAAGGCGAAAGCGGCGGATGGGTCTGATCGTCCAGAAATTCGGCGGCTCGAGCGTGGCGGATGCGGAAAAAATCCATCGTGCCGCCCGGCGGGCCATCGCCACCAAGGAAAAGGGGAATCAGGTTTGCGTGGTCGTGTCGGCCATGGGGGACGCGACCGACGAACTGCTGGCCTTGGCCAAAAAGGTGTGTGAGAACCCGCCCAAGCGGGAGATGGATCAGCTTCTGGCCACGGGCGAGCAGGTGACCATCGCCCTGATGGCCATGGCCATCCACGCGCAGGGTCATGAGGCGATCAGCTTCACCGGCGGGCAGATCGGGCTGGTGACCGATGGGGCGTTCACCAAGGCGCGGATTCAGTCGATCAACAAGCAGCGGATTTTCGAGCAGCTTGCCAAGGGGAAGATCGTGATCGTGGCGGGGTTTCAGGGCGTGACGCCGGAGGGGGATTACACGACCCTGGGACGCGGGGGCAGCAACGCGACGCTGGTGGCGTTGGGGGCGGTGCTGGAGGCGGATGTCTGCGAGAACTACACGGACGTGGACGGCATTTTCACGGCCGACCCGCGCATCGTGAAGGGCGCGCGCAAGATCGAGCGGATCAGCTACGATGAGATGCTGGAGCTCTCCGGTCTGGGGGCCAGCGTCTTGCAGACGCGGGCGGTGGAGTTTGCCAAGAAGTACAATGTGCCGATCCACGTCCGCAACAGTCAGAACGAGAGCGAAGGCACGTGGATCGTCGCGGAGACAGCGAACATGGAACACATCGTGGTATCGGGAGCGGCGCTGAAACAGGACCTGATTCGCGTGACGATCAAGAACGTGCCGGACCGGCCGGGCGTGGCGGCAAAGATGTTCGGGGACATCGCCGGGGCCAACATCGTCGTGGATGACATCATCCAGACGGTCTCGGACGACAACACCGCCAACGTGAGCTTCACGGTGGAGCACGGCGACGTGCACGACATCAAGCCGGTGGTGCAGCGGCTGGTCAAGGAACTGGGGGAGAGAACCTCGGCGATCTATCAGGAGGGTTTGGCCAAGGTGAGCGTGGTGGGCGTGGGGATGCGCGTGCACACGGGGGTGGCGCAGCGCATGTTCAAGGCCCTGGCCGACGGCAAGATCAACATTCAGAACATCACCACCAGCGAGATCAAGATCAGCTGCATCATCAACAAGGACGAGGGTCCGCGGGCGCTGCAGATCGTGCACGAGGCGTTTGCGCTGGGCGCGGGCAAGTAACGGAGCGTTGGACTCCCCGCGTGCGGGAGGCCCGGTGGAAGGACCAAAGACTTCATCCTGGAACGCCCAAACGATGGCCGCGCGGTTGCGGCGGCGGCGGTGGATTGGGCTGGCCAGAGCCGCGGTCCTGTGCGCGGCGGTTTCCATTCTGCTGGATCACGTTCGGGCCGCCAATCGGCATGGGGATGACTGGTCGCGGTTTGATCGGCGAGAAGTGCAATTCGTGGCTGCGCATGACGGTCAGTCGATCGACGTGCGCCGCAGCGAGGGCGAGGCGGCGACGGCGGTGCATCTGCTCGGCGTGGCAGCGGCGGGCGATCCGGTGTGGGATCAAATCGCGGCGCAGCAGCTTGCGCTCATGCTGAGCGGAAAACCCATCCTGCTGCAACTGGAGCCGACGCAGACGCGGGATGATCGCGGCCGGCTGCTGGCGTACGCGTTCGTCGACGAGCGTCAGCCGATCAACGCCCAGATCGTGCGTCAGGGATGGGCGCGGGCGGATCCGCAAATGAAGTGCGCATTGCAGGGGATGGTGCAGCAAGCCCAGAAGGAAGCGAGCAAGAAGCAAATCGGAATCTGGTCCAAGTCAGCGGGGGATGGACGCGGGAAATAAAGAAGCCCCGCATGTACATGCGGGGCTCCGGTAATCCATCGCAGAAAGGGCCGCGGCGACGCTACGCCGTCTTAGCCGGGTACATGGTGCGCACCTGGGACGCCGGGTGCGGGATGGTTCCGCCCTGGGCACGCGGGTGGCTTGTGTCGTAGACCTCTTTCATGCGCTGGGTCGTCAGGTGCGTGTAGATCTGCGTGGTGCTGAGGCTTTGGTGGCCCAGCAACTCCTGGACGCTGCGCAGGTCGGCGCCGTTGTTGAGCAGGTGGGTGGCGAAGCTGTGGCGCAGGGTGTGGGGGCTGATGCCAGGGTCCAGACCGGCCGAGAGGAGATACTTGTCCAGCTTGCGGCGGACCGAGCGTGTGCTGAGGGGCTGACCATGCTTGTTGAGGAAGACGCGGTGAGCGTGGCTGCCCTGGCTCTTGGTGTCCATGGCGCGCAGCTCGAAGTAGCGCTGCAGGGCCTTGATGGCCTGGCTGCCGATGGGGGTGAGGCGGTCCTTGCGACCCTTGCCGCGTACGCGCAGAACGCCTTCCTGCAAATCCATGTCGCCCATTTCCAGTTCGACCAACTCGCTGACGCGGATGCCGCTGCTATAGAGCACCTCGAGCATGGCCTTATCGCGGGAGCTGAGCAGGTCGGCGTCGCCGGGGGCATCCAGGAGGCGCTGCACCTGATCCAGGTCGAGGCACTTGGGCAGGCGTTTTTCCTGCTTGGGGGTGCGGATGGTGGCTAGGGGATTGATGGCAATCAGCTCGCGGCGGATGAGGAACTTGTAGAAGCTGCGCAGCGTGGCCAGCTTTCGCGCGGTGGTGCTCTTGGTGTAGTTCTGGCCGTAGAGGTAGTTGAGGAATTCGCGGATGGTCAGCGGATCACAGGCGATGTGGCGCTGATCCAGCGCCGGGCCGTCGAGGGGCGCCGAAGGCTGGTCGGTTGGGCCGCGTCCGATCTCGCCGCCGAGGAATTGGCCGAACTGAATCAGGTCGGCACCGTAGCTTTTGACGGTGTAATCGCTGAAGTGTTTTTCGAACTTGAGATAATCCAGGAACTGGCGGACGAGGGGGGAGAAGTGTTTGTCGGCCAGTGGTTTTTCGCCGGACGCCGAGGGGGCGGGCAAAGTGGTGAGATTCATAACCGGTCGCCTGGGGCGAGGAGTCACGAGATATCTGCCACCGGCCGGCGTTTCCCGGTGGCCCGCTGGTGAGACGGTCCCCGTCTCACAATGGGCCGTCCAGCAGCCCAGCCTCTTTTATCGGCCGAACGGTGGACAACCCGATAATCCTTATGCAGCTTTTTTCGGCAAAAACGCCTTCAATTCTTTTGCCAAATGCTGGCCAAGCTGGTGGGAAAGGACGGCGGCGTCAAACCAGTCGAAGGAAAGCTCCCGCCGACGCACCATATCCACCAGGGCCTCCAGGACCTTTGCTTCCTGTCCAACCTCGTATCGGAAGCAGAAATGATGGCGGCCTTTGACCAAGCTAAGGGTCTTCATGCTCATAATCTCTCCTCACGGCGGCAGTTGATTGGCCGCCAATTCTTCCAATAGCCGCGTCAACAGCTCGTGATAGGCAAAGCCGCAGAAGCGGTCCATATCCAGGTAGATGGCCCGATAACCCATGGGGGCGTTGGGGTCCATACGGCCGGCCACATAGGCGGCGGCACGATCACGGACGGTGCCGTCGGCGGCGTCGAACATCCCCACCACCTGGACCATATCCCGCGGCAGGGCCATGGCCTGCTGGGGCATCGGGCTGGGGCTGCGCTGCAGCTCGTGCGGATTGATCAGGGGCGAGCGGCCGACGGTCCCCGGCTTGGCGAACAGTTGCAAGCTGGCGCCCAATTTGGGCGGATCGTACGGGTCGAACATCGTCACCGTGGGGACCACCAGAGCGTCGCAGCCGAGCAGATCGCACACCGTTGCCGCCTCCTGTTCCGATTGCACTTTGTCGATCCGCAGGCTGAAGTAGACTTCGGCGACGCGGTTCACGGGAATCACGGTCACGCCGTGCACCTGCTGCAGTTGGTTAAAGACCAAATCGCTTTGGAGCAAGGGATCGACGCGCGACTCGCCGCTGAGGTTCACCGTCGGCGCCACGGCCCAGACCAAGTGCCGCGCGCCGGGCAAAAACAACTGACGCTCTTGGCCATAGGGTTTGGGATGGCTGCCACAGCCCGCGCTGGCCACGGCGAGCCAAGCAACCCACAACACGCTGGCGATCCTCGTGATTCGTTTCATCGCTTCTTCCTTGAAGCTTTGCCCAGGTTCGACGTTTGACCGACGGATCAGTTGGCGTCTCCGAGGGTTTGTCCGGTGGTTTTTTGCGCGACCTTGTCCTTGGAGCCGGCGCCCTCAAGCTTCACCGACCAGATGCACTCCGAGCCGCAGCGATCGCTGATGAAATAGACCCGGCCGTCGCTCGACCAGGCGGGGCCCAGGTTCATGCCGATGCCATCGGTCAATCGGCGGCGGTTGGTCCCGTCGGCGTTGACGGCCCAGATATCCTGCTGACCAGCGGGCTTGATGCCCGTGGTGGCGGTGGGCTCGGCGATGGTGGCGAAGGCCAGCTGCTTGCCATCGTTGCTCCAAGTCGGGGAGACGATGGCGGAGTTGGTGCTGACGGCGATTTCGGTCACGCGGTGGGCTTCGCCGTCGGCCAAGTCCAGGGTCCAGAGGCTGAACCACCGGCTGCCGCGCTGCCGGGCCCGTTGGAACGCGATGCGGTCGACGCCCTTGGCGGGCGACCAGCTCGGGAACAGGCCAAAGCCGATCATCCGCTTCTCACCGGAGTTCAAGTCGACCGTCCACAGTTCCCATTGGCCGCTCTTGGACCCGAGGCTGCTGTAAACCAGCCTTGTGCCGTCGGGGCTGAAGCTGGGATGCACGTGCTGCATCGGGCCGCTGGTGACCTGGACGATGTTTTTGCCGTCGATGTCCATCAGGTAAATGTCCCAGTTTCCGCCGCGAGTGGAGCTGAAGGCGATCTGCCGGCCATCGGGGCTGAACGTGGGATAGGCATAGTCCGCTTCGTCGTTGCTCAACTGGATCACCGACATGCCATCCACGCGTTGCAGATAGAGGTTGGGATGTTCGCTGTGGCGGGTGCTGGTGAAGACCATCCACTTGCCGGTGGGATCGATGTTGACGTCGCTGTCGTAGCCTTCCTCGAGGAAGGTGTGTTGCTGGAACCCGGCGTCGCCGTAAGCGTGGGCCAGGGTGCGCTGCACGCCGTCGAATTCACCAAAGACGTTGACGGGCGTGGCTTTGGCATCGGCCGAATCGGGCGCTGCATCGGGAGCCGCCATGGGTCGATCCGCGCCCGCGGTGGCGCCGCCGGACAGGGCCGCAAAATCGGACGAGCCTCGCGGCGAAGAGTGTCCCGAGCATCCCCAGATGAACAGTGGCGCAACACACAGAACCAGCCGCGCGAAATTCCCGTGATGGAGCTTCATTATAAACCTCACCGAACGTACCGGCGGCATAATCGCCCCTGGGGCGTATCGGCAGGATCGTGCTTACGGGTGAGACACCGGCGGCGTGTCCCCTATCAGGGGATTATCGGACGAACTACCGCAACAGCTTGAAGTTACTGCGACGACAAGGCCGCTAGCGCGGCGGCCTGGAGGTTTCCCGGTCCTCGGAGAACATCATGGGAAGCTCGTCGATTCTCCACCCCGCGCTGCTGCGCCGAAACAGCGCGGGCTGGCGATCGTCCTGGTCCGATCCCTTGTAGTGGATCCGGATCATGGTCAGGGCGGTCTGTGACCCCTCTTGGTCGCTCTGGAACCGGACGCGTCCGTTCCAGGCGATGGCATCCATCGGCGGCACAACATCCCCCCGCTGCAGCGCCGTAAGGTGAATCTTGAACGGATTCAACGCCACGCGCTTTTGGAATTGGGGGCTGAACAGTTCGTAGGCCTGATCGAATTGCTGCTGCGCCACAAGCTGGCCGAACTTCTGACAAAGGGCGGCGATTTGCTGCTGATCGGCGTGGTAATGGATGGCCTCGATGCCGCGGTACCCAATCACCGCAGCGCTGATCCCCCCGGACAGGATCAGTCCCGCCAGCGCCAACCCCCTGCCGGTCTGGGTGCCGTTGCTGTCGCGGATTTGCGCCAGAGCCACCAGTGCCAGGATGATCCCCACCAAGGGAATGATCAGCAGCACGTACCCCAGGGCGGCCAGGACGCTGGCCAAGCCGAAGAGCACCGCCACGACGGCGGTGACGTTGACGGCGACGTAATCGCCGCTTCCCAGCCCCGCCGTAACGGACATCTTGTGCAGATGCAGAAGCGGCTCGGTATCGGCTGCAGCATTGGCGTGCTGGGGCGGCTGGGAATTCGTTGGCCCCGTCCGGCCGGGACCTGGGTGGGCTTGAGTCATATTCGGCGCGCCTATGGCAACCAGAGGTTCAAGTTAAACCGCAAAATGATCCGATTCCTTTTAGAACCGCGGGTTTTTGGGACCAATAGTCAACCGCCAGGGAAGGTAATCCGCCATGAGCAAACGTCAACTGATCGAGCAGATCCAACAGTTCAACGCCACGGCTTCGGCCGAGTTTCTGGACCAATTTAACGAGTCGGCGTTGCAGCAATACCTCGAGCGGCTCCAAGACGCCCAGCAGCGAAAACCGCACATCGCCTCCTGGTCGCGGCCGGCTCGAAAGCGGCGGATGGTTGGCTGAGCCGCCGCCAGCGCCGCCAAAGCACAAACGGCTCCGCCCTGAGCCAACCTTGGGGCGGAGCCGCCGATGTTTCTAACCCTTCCTGCGCCGATCGCCTACGCTGCGTGCGATTGCTTCAAAAGTTGTGCAGAACGTTCCAGTAGGTCATGTGGGTTGCCGGCCGGAGCAGCAGGGCCTCGTCAATGTCGTCGTTCATCGACTTGACGTTGAATTCCTGCGATCTCTCAATCACCCGAATTCGCTCGCTCCCGGAATAAACCGGAGTTTCCAGACAGCCGCCAACGCTCATCATCATCGCCAAAAACGCCACGCAAAAAAGCAGCTTCATAACGTCGCCTACCTTCTTGAAGGTACGAAACTTACCGTCGGCGATTCATCTGCCAAGTTTAACATTTCCACCGCACCCCTGTCAAAGCGATTCGGCATTTTGCACCTGCCGGCCCAGCGATTTTATTGCTGCGGCTTGCGTTCCGCGGTGGCGTGGGTTTTTTGGGCGCGGCGCGGGCGTTTGCCGTAGCGCGTGCCTTCACCGGTGGAGGTCGAGCCGGCGCCGGACATCGGGCCCTTGGCCCGGTCGTCCACGTGCATCGCGTCAAGCAATTGCTGGTCCTGCGGCTGCCACCAGCGTCGCCGCTCGCTCTCCACCACCAGGGCGACGGCTTCCTTGGGTGCGTCCACCACGCGGAAGATGTCGACGTCCTCGGGATCGACAAAACGGGGAATCAGTTGCCGCCGCATCCATTCCACCAAGCCGCTCCAGTACGGCGTGCCGAACAGGATCACGGGAAACGCCGGGATCTTCAGCGTCTGCGTCAGAGTCAGGGTTTCAAAGAACTCATCGAGCGTGCCAAAGCCGCCGGGAAAACAGATGAACGCCGAGGCGTATTTCACGAACATCACCTTGCGGGCGTAGAAGTAGTGGAAATCGAGGCTGATGGTGTGATAGCGATTGGATTCCTGTTCCTGGGGCAAGGTGATGTTCAAGCCGACGCTTTGGCCGCCGGCCTCGAAGGCGCCTTTGTTGCCGGCCTCCATGATGCCGGGTCCGCCGCCGGTGATCACGCCGTAGCCGGCCCGCACCAGAAGGCGGGCGGTCTGCTCGGCGGCCTTGTAGTACGGATCGTTGGGCTTGGCCCGCGCGCTGCCGAAGATGGTCACCGCCTTGCCCACCGAGGCCATGGTCTCGAACCCCTCGACGAATTCCGCCATGATGCGGAAGATCCGCCAACCATCCTGCGAATCGGGTCCTTCGATCGGCATGTCAAACTCCCATGGACTTCTTCTTCTGCTCCCACTCCGCCTGCTCGCGTTTGTTCGAGGAGGCCAGCGGTTGGCCCGTCCGCAACGCTTCCACCTCCAGGCGCGACAAATGCACACCGCCCAATTGATAATCGGCAAATGCCTCGGCGGCGATTGGAACAATCGGCTGGATCAAGGCGAACATCGCCGTGGCGTAATCCCGGATCTCCTGCTGGGCGTGGGCGTCCATGCGCAGGGACAAGAAGTGAAAGATATTGTGCAGATCGCACTTCCAATACCACTCGGTGTAGATGTTCAGGGGCAGGCCGATCCGGGCCAACTCGCGAGAAACGCCCTTTTCCAGCAGCTTTTCATATTCGCCGTAGATCGCCTCGGCACGATCCAAATACTCCAGGAACTGGCGCGCGGTCATTGGGTCGATGGGTTCTTCGCCCCCCTGGCGGTTGAGCGTGCTCTGCTTGCGCACGTTCTGCGGGGTGGGGCGATAGAAGCGATCGGGCACGACCGAATAGCGCGCGGAGTATTCGTTGACGTTGGCCGTGCGATGGCGGATCCATTGACGGGCGACGAAGATCGGCATCACGTGATGGAACTTGAATTCCACCATTTCAAACGGGGTGGTGTGGCGCTGCCGGGCCAGGTACCGGATGAGTCCGCGGTCCTCGCTGACCTGTTTGGTGCCCTGTCCGTAGGAGACGCGTGCGGCCTGGACGATGGCGAAGTCGGCGGTCTTTCCGGCAGGAACCAGACGCGGCATGACGTCGCACAGGGCGACCAGCCCGTGATCGTGGACCTTGACTTCCCAGCGTGCCGCCCCGCCCATGACATCCACCATTTCCCCCTCGGGGGGTTTTTTCTCGATGTTCACCGGTGGCAAGGCTTGGTTCATAGTTTGATCCTACGACGGCGCCGCCCGATTTTCGATCCGGCCGGCGCATCGGTCACATGCGCGTGTCGGCCACGACTTCCATCAGCACATAGGCCACGTAAAGCCCCACAAGGGTGATGCCTTCGGAGCGGCCCAGCCGCCATCGGCCCAGCGCCGGCGGCAATAGAATGAACCCCAGCAGCACCAACACCACGTTGTCCACCCGCCAGGTTACCAGGGAAAAGACCATCGGCGTCACACCGCCGAGGGCATCCATCCTCAAACGCAGCGGCGCGGTCGGATCGTAGTGCAGCGCGCTGATCGGATACCACAGGAGCACGACGGCCGGTAGCAGCAGGCAAAGGTTCAGCAAAACCAGGCCGACGCTGGTGGTGGTGGCGATGGCGGCTTGCTTCTGGCGCGCCAGCCCCGCCGCTCCGAACAGCATCGGCGCCGCCAGCAGCGGGCCCAGAATCAGCACGATCACCACGTTGGCCGACGGCCAAGCCATCGGCCGCGACATCGCCACCGCGCCGCGCATCGCGATCGCCGCGCCGACCAACGCCATCATCACCGACAAGAGCCACAGAGCTGTCTTGCGGGACGACGGCTGCGGCTGCGGCTGCGGCTGGACGGGGACGTCCTGGCGATTCAAGTCCATCCACACCGCCAGAAGCACCGCGCCCTCACCCAGAAAGATCAGGGCATGCATCCAGGTCAGTCGCCCGGCGAATCCGGCCAACAGCGCCATCAGGGCCGTCACCAAAGCAAAGGGCCACACCCGCCGCAGGTCCGGCGGCGCCTCATCGCGCGGCGCCATCAGGACGATGGTCCCCTGCACCAGGGAGAGGCTGGCCACGCTGGTGCAGAAGATGATGCAAAGCGCCAGATCGGCGCGTCGCACCAACAGGGCCGCGATCGCCGCGACGGCCACGGGCATCCAATGCGCCAGCGCCGTTTTCCCGGGCGAGCGCGTTTTTCCCGCCAGCGCTTCGGCGGCAGTGCGGGATGCCGTGTACAGCAACACCGCGCCTATCAACAATCTCGCCCGCCCCGACTCGTCCCATGCCAATGCGTTCATCGGGCGTCAAAGTGTGGGGCAGAAGCGGGCGAATGTAAAGGTGGAAGACAACCGCGCCTCAGACTCCCACGGGCAGAACCTGGCGCAGTTTCTCGATCGCCGCGGGGAGCACCTCCAGGGCCCGATCGATCTCCGCCTCCGTCGTGTAGCGACTGAGGCTGAAGCGCACGGCGCCGTGGGCGATCTTGGGGTCGATGCCCATCGCCAAGAGCACGTGCGAGGGCTCCAGGCTGCCGCTGCTGCAGGCGGCGCCGGCGCTGGCGCAGATGCCTCGCTCGCTGAGCAGAAGCAAAATCGCCTCGGCCTCCAGGCGGGCAAAGGAGATGTTGGTGGTGTTGGACACGCGATGGGTCATCGAGCCGTTGACGCTCGTGCCGGCGATGCGCTGCAGGATTTCGCCCTGGAGGCGGTCGCGCTGGGCGGCGACGCGCGGCATGCGGGGCAGGAATTCGCGGGCCAATTCGGCGGCCTTGCCCATGCCGACGATTCCGGGGACGTTTTCGGTGCCGCCGCGGCGGCCGTGCTCCTGCGGGCCGCCGATGTGCAGCGGACGCATCCTCACGCCGCGGCGAATGTACAGCCCCCCAACGCCCTTGGGTCCGTGGAACTTGTGGGCGGCAAAACTCATCGCATCCACGGCCACGTCGCAGACCTCGACGGGAATCTTGCCGACCGCCTGCGTGGCATCGGTGTGAAACGGGACGCGCACATTGCGGCATAGGGTCCCGATCTGATCGACCGGGAAAATCACGCCCGTCTCGTTGTTCACCCATAACATCGAAACCAGGGCCACGTCCTCGTCCAGCGCCTTGGACAGGGCATCCAGGTCCGGCATGCCCTGGCCGTCCACCCGGATGGTGACAATCTCCGCACCCTCCTTGTGGAGTTGGGCGCACAGTTGCCGCGTGGCGGAGTGCTCGACCGTGCTGGTGATGATGCGCTTGCGGGGCGAGCGGGCGGCCAAAATGCCTCGCAGCGCGGTGTTCACGCCCTCCGTGCCGCTGCCGGTGAAATTCAACTCGGCCTCCGTGCAGCCGATGAGCTTGGCCACCGATGCGCGTGCATCTTCCACGGCCTTGCGAGCCCGCTGGCCGAAGAAGTGGACGCTGGAGGGGTTGCCCCAGCAGTCCTGCAAATAGGGGAGCATGGCCTGCACGACTTCCGGGGCAGGGCGCGTGGTGGCGTTGTTATCGAGATAAACGACGTCCATGCCGCGCATTATAGCGGTGGTCGGCGGGATCAAACGATGCGCGACAGTTCCAGGTCGCGTTTTCGCTGCCGCTCGGTGGCTTTTCGCAAGGCTCGGCGCTCGAACCAGTTTAGGCTGTGCATGCCATGGGCTGAGACTTTTGCCAGGATGGCGTCGATGCGTTGGCGTTCGGCCTTTTCCTGGTTGGCGATTTTGCGTGCGCGCCTGACGGCGCGGCGGCCCAGTCGGCGGCGTCGCGGCGGCTCGGGGGCGGCGTACAGCCCGCCGTAGTCGGATGCGTACGCCCATTCGTCGCCGGTCTCGCGCAGCACCAGCCGCTGGCGGTAGGAGGTGTAAAACAACCACGCGGCCATGATGGCCAGCCACCAGTCGCCGTGGGCCAGCATCAGAATGCCGAAAAGCACCGAGCCCACCATGCCGGTGGTCGTGGCGATGAGCATGGAGCGGTAATGGCCGACGATCGGCCATAGCGCCGCCTGCGTCATCTGGCCGCCATCCAACGGAAAAATCGGCAGCAGATTGAACAGCAGCAGCACGTAGCTGATGATGTAAATCCACCACAGATGGAAAGCCAGTTGGCCCCAAAGAAAACTTTGGGGGGGAAGGGGATGGAACGGATTGAGCGGCACCCAACTGGCCGTCAGAACGCGGATGCCGACGGCGCACAGGACGCAGATCAGCACGTTGACCGCCGGGCCGGCCGCGGAGGTCAAAAACGAGGGCAACGGCCGGTGCGGCGGATCGGCAAAGGCCAGGCCCCCCAGCGGCCACATCAGGACCTCATCCGCCGTCCCACCCAGCCACCGCGCCATGAAACAGTGACCAAATTCGTGCAAAACCAAGACGGCCATGAGTATGCCCATGCTCAAGGCGCGGGTCTGGATCGGATAACCCCGCGCCGAATCGAATAGAATCGTCCCAGCTATGTACACCAGCAGCCAAGCGTGCGCGCGCACCCGGATGCCCAGGAAGGTGAACATCGGCACCGAGCCGCTCAGCAGCCACCACAGCGGGTTCATCGCCGCGCCGCTGCGTTCACGATAATAGGGCCGATCTTCCCATCCCATGGTTGAATCCTTCACCTCCGTGCGCGGTGGAATCGGTCGAACATCAGAAGCGTGGCGATCGTCTTGGCATCGGCGATCTCGCCGCCGGCGATCATGTCCAGCGCCTCTTCAAACCGTACCGGCATCACTTCGATCTCCTCTCCCTCTTCCAGAGCCGCCTCAACTTTCTCCAGATCGTAGGCAGCAAACGCGTGCAGCTTCTCGCTCAGAACACCCGGGGAAGAAAAAAAACTTCCGATCGGCACCAGCCGCCTGGCCAGATAACCGGTTTCCTCCTGCAATTCCCGGCCGGCGCAGTTCATCGGATCCTCGCCTTTCTCCAGCGTGCCGGCGGGCAACTCCACCAGCACCTGGCCCACCGCATAGCGCCGATTGCGAATCAGCACCACCCGCCCATCCGGCAAAAAGGGCAGGATCACCACCGCACCGTTGTGGACGCAAACCTCGCGTTTAACGACCCGTCCGTCCGGATCTTCCAGCCGATGGACCTCCAGGGTGATTTTGTTGCCTGAGTAAATAACCTGCTTTTCAATGAGGCGATGCGACATTTAGCCGGCTCCTTGGGCGGATTATAGCCTGTCGCATGGGCTGCTTAGCCAAGGTGCAAATCGCGAACCAAACGGCGTGGAAGTGGGGCGGCGCCGGTTTGGCATGGTCAGCGGCGCGCGATCGTGTTACGGTTTTTTCGGGAAAGGGAGCCGCGATGCGCCTGGGCCTGAACCGAGTCCCGTAGGCTATGGACAAAGAGGCCCGGAAGTGGATTGGGGCAGCCGTGGCGGCCATGCCCCCGCAATCCGGGACGACCCAATACTTTGGGGTAGCTTCGCCCCCAAGCCCAATGTATGGTGTTAAAAACCGGTTGAAAAGATGAAATGAATTTGCATCGGACGGGGAACTTGCTACGGTGCGGTGCAGCGGCGATGGTGAGGTCATGAAGTACAAGATGATCGCCATCGACATCGATGGAACGCTGCTGTCACCCCTGGGCGATGTGACCCCGCGGACCCGTGCAGCGGTGCACAAAGCCCTGGAGGCCGGCCTGCTGGTCTGCTTCGCGACCGGCAGAAACTTCACCGAGAGCCGAGCCGTGCTGGAAGCGATCGGGCATTACGATTCGGCGGTGTTCGTCGGCGGCGCCATGGTCATCGACACCAAGTTGGGTGCGACCCTGCACCGCACGCTGATGGACGGCGAGTTGGCTCGCCGACTCTGCGACTTTTTTGAATCCCGCGGTCACGCCGTGCTGGCCATGCAGGATACCGGCCACGCAGGCGTGGATTACCTGATCAGCCGGGGAATGCCGCTCAACGACGCCACGCAGCGATGGATGAGCGTCACCGCGGCGGCCATTCACCGGGAGGACGATCTGTCCCATCATTCGCACCAGCACACCATGCGCGTCAGCATCGTCGCCCCGCCTGAGTTGATCGAGGCGGCACAGCGCCAGCTTTTGGAAGTTTTCGGCACGAGCATCGTCAGCCATCGGCTGGTCGTGCCCGCCTACGGCGTGGAAGTGCTGGAGGTCTTCGACCAGGCGGTGAACAAGTGGGAAGGCATCCTGCACGTGGCCCGGCGGCACGGGATCGAGCCGCGGGAGATCATCGCCATCGGCGATGACATCAACGACATGCCCATGATCAAGAACGCCGGGCTGGGCGTGGCCATGGGCAACGCCAATCCCCAGTTGCAGGCCGCGGCGGATCAAGTGATCGGCCACAACCGCGACGACGGTGTGGCCGTGTTCCTGGAGGAACTCATCGACCATCACATGGTGGAAAGAATTGATTTGAACGAGCAACCGAGCCATTGACGAATCACGGAAGATGCGAAAGGAGTCGCACCCTGAAAACGGCCGGCATGTGGGATGCGTGCCGGCCGTTTCGCGTCATTTATCCTCCAGCAGTTCCCCGCTGGACGAATAAGTCGCCTGGCCCGTGGTGCCGTCGGGTCGCGTGTAGGGAACGACGTAGTCCGAGGCGCCATTGGCGTTACTGCGGACGCTGGGATGATTCATCTTGGCGTAGGGGTGCTCGGCGTCGAAGGCCGCTTGAACCCCGGCGGGCACCTGGTTGTTGCTGATCGACTTGGTGTCAGAAGAACACGCCGCCAGCACCCCCAGCATCACCGCCCCGCCGCCTATCGCCGCCCAACGCCATCGCCACATCGCCGTCTCCTTGTTTACGGGTTTACAGGTGAATCGAGCGGCCATCGGCCACGCCGGCGGCTTCCATCACCGCCTCGCTGAAGGTCGGATGCGGATGGATCGCCTCGATGATCTCATCCTCCGTCGCCTCCAGCCGTTTGGCCATGACCAATTCGGCCAGCATGTCCGTGACGTTCTCGCCGACCATGTGCACGCCCAGCAGTTCGCCATACTCGGCGTCGAAGATCAATTTCACGAATCCGTCCGGCTCGCCCATGGCCAGGGCGCGCCCACTGGCGCTGAACGGGAATTTGCCGACCTTGAGCTTGGGATACGATTGGCGAGCGGCGCGCTCGGTCAGACCAAGGCTGGCCACCTGCGGATGCGTATAGGTGCAGCCGGGGATGGCGCGATAGTCGATGGAGTGTTCGGCCAAGCCCAGGATGTGCTCGACGCACAGGACCGCCTCGTGGTGGGCCACGTGGGCCAAGTCCGGGTGCCGCATTCCCTCCATGCCCGAGCCGGCAGGCCACTGCACGCTGACGCAGTCCCCCACCGCCCAGACGTTGGGCAGGCTGGTTTGGTAGTGCGGATCGATCCTCACGCGGTTGTGGATCAGCTCCAACCCGGCCTCGGGGGGGGCCAGGTTCTCCACGTTGCCGCTCACGCCGATGGCCACGAGCACCACCTCCGCCTCCACCACGCCGGCCTTGGCGCCGGACAGAGTCAGTTTCACCCCGCCGTCGCTCACCTCCACCTTTTCGGTCTTGGTCTTGATGCGCACGTCGATGTCCCGCTTGGCAAAGACGCGCTCCATCAGGATCGAGACGTCCTCATCCTCATTGGGCAGCAGGTGGTCGAGCATTTCAATGAGGATCACCTCGGTGCCGACGGCGTTGTAAAAGTCGGTGAACTCGCAGCCGATGGCGCCGGCGCCGACGATCGCCATCCTTTTGGGCTGCTGCGGCAGGGTCATCGCCTCGCGCGAGGTGATCACTTTTTTGCCGTCGAAGGCGACGCCCGGCAGGGGCGTGGCCCGCGCCCCCGTGGCCAGGATGATGTGGTCGGCCGTCACCTGCTTTTCGCCGCTGGCTCCTGTGATCTTCACCCGATGCGGCGCCAAAAGCTGCCCGAAGCCGTTTTCGCGCTTCACCTCGTACTTGCGGAACAGATGCTCGATTCCCTTGCTGAGCTTGTCGGCGATGGCGCGGCTGCGGCCGATGAGCTTGGAGAAATCGACGGTCAAATCCTTGTAGCTAACCCCGTGCTCGGCAGAGTGCAGGCGCAATTTGCGGATGAACGCCCCATCGTCCAGAAGGGCTTTGGTCGGAATGCAGCCCCAGTTCAGGCACGTGCCGCCCAGGATTTCCCTTTCGATGCACAGCACGCGCTGTTTGAGTTGTCCCGCGCGGATGGCGGCGGCGTACCCCGCCGGCCCCCCGCCGATCACCACGATGTCATAGTCGTATCTCGCCTTAGGCGAGGCGGTCGTTGCTTTGGTTTCCACCGTCATGCCGCGCATCTCCGCTGAAGCATTTTGCGCGGAAAATCATAGGACAAATGGCAAGGCTTGTCACCAACGCGAGGGGGGCAGGGTGAGGGCGGGGGAAATGACGAAATTCGAATGACGAATGACGAATCAATGAACGAATGACCGAATGACGAAAAAGCCCACGATCATTCGGACATTGGGTCATTGATTCGTCATTCGTCATTCGTCATTCCCCATTCGTCATTCGTCATTCGAATTTCGTCATTCGGCATCACCGCAGACCCCTCACCCCCACCCTCTGGCCATGAGTCCATGGGGCGAGGGGGCGGAGGCTGCGCGCGCAGCGATGAACCTCTCTAGTGCTGCCAGGTCACCTGCGCGTCGACGGTGGTCAGGGGCGGGCCGACGTGGATGTCAAGCTGCACCTTGTCCAGTACGACATTGGCGGCATCCTGAACGAACAAGCCGTCATCCGCCTCGATGGTGACGTCGCTGAGCGTGATGTCGCCGGCCTTCTTTTCCGGCAGGCCCAAAATCCGGCCGGCGTGCACGGCGTGGGTGATTTTCACGCGCTCGATGCGCACGTCGCGCACTTCCGGAATCCGTTCGCTGGGCCCCGTCGTCGGCGCGGCACGCGGGCCGACATCCGACTTGACGTTGGCGTTGCCGTTGTAAAGCAGATTGATGTCGATGGCCCGGTTGACGTTTTTCATGACCAGATCGGAATAGCGGATGTCGTCGACCAGACCACCGCGACCGCGATAGGACTTGATGCGAATGCCGTTGTCGCCTCCGTCGAAGGTGCATCGGCGGACGATGACGTGGTGCACGCCGCCCGCGGTCGGGCTGCCGATGGAGATGCCGTGGCCGTGCAGGCAGGTGCAGTCCTCGACGATGCAGTCTTCGGTGCCGCCTTGAGTGCCGTTGAACGCGACGTTGTCATCGCCGATGTCCAGCTCGCACTTGCGGATCACGATCCGGTGTCCGGAGGGATCGATCGCATCGGTGTTGGGGGCGTCGCTGGGGGCGAAGATGCGGATGTTTTCAATCAGCACGTCCTGGCATTGGCCGGTCGCCAGGTGGAACGTCGGGGAATTGGTCAGGGTCACGCCGTCGACGTGAATGCGCTGGCATTGCCTGAAAACGACGAGGCGCGGGCGCGGATAGATCAGCCGGCCCGCCGGATAGCGCCGCGCCGCCTTGTCCGACCAGATCCACCAAATGGCGCCCGATCCGTCGATGGTGCCGCCTCCGGTGATGGCGATGTCGGTGGCGTGCATGGCTGAGATCAGCGGGCTTACCTCCTCGCGGGCGTCATCCACCTGGTCCTGCGTCGCCTTGGCGGGATCGGGCAAACCCCAATCGGTCAACTTCTCCGGCGCCTTGATCGTCGCGCCGGCTTCCAGGTGCAGGTCCATGTGGCTGGTCAGGACAAACGGCAACGTGAAATAAACACCGGCCGGAACAATCAGGCGTCCGCCGCCGGCCTGCTTGATCGCGTCAACGGCCTTGGCGAAGGCCGCCGTGTTCAGCGTCGCCCCGTCGCCGACGCCGCCGAAGTCCTTCAAATTAAAATCATGCTGCGGAATCACCGGCGGCGCGGGGTTTACTTCTTCCTGCGGCGCTTCCGCCGTTGCCCCATAGGCCGCCAACCCCCAGAAAAGCACCGCCACAGACACGATCACGACGCGCACCATATCTCTCCTCGTTTTGCACCAGGACAGCAAAGAAAAGCTTATCGACAGGGCCTGCCGACAAGCCATGGAAGCCGCACAGTTTACACGTCGGCCCGCCTTTGCCAAGAAATTTGCAGCTTTTCGCCTGTGGCCCGGGACGACCCGAGATGGCAAACGGTGATTCTTCTTGCCACCGGCCAACCGAGCCGGGAAAATATCGCGGCGTTGGGCGGGCATCTCAGCGGGAAGGCACGACATGTCTGAGGCGGTTGTAGGATTCTCCTGCGAGGGTTGTGGGCGAACGTACGCGTGGAAGGAGCCGCTGGCCGGCAAGCGCGTCAAGTGCAAGTGCGGGCAAGTGATAGTTGTTCCCGCCCAGCCGACCCAGCCGCCGCAGCCGCCGCAGGAGCAACCCAGCGAAGACGATCTTTATGCTTTGGCAGGCGGCGCCGGCGCCGCGGCCAGGGCGGTGCCAGCGCCGGTCATGGCGACCGCTGCTTCCCCGGCCGCCCGAGCCGCCATCCCTCTGGGCTACCAGCGCGGCCCCACCGCCCGCGAAATCGAACGATCTTCTTCCAGGGTGCTGATCGATCCACGCCGCGATTATCAGGTTCCCATCGCGCTATTGGCGATCGGCGCGATACTCTACATCGGCTACTACGCGATCCACTACAGCCTGAGCCCGCTGGGGATCATGTCGACCGGCATCGGCTTGGCGGTGATGACCGTGTTCGAGATGGCGGCGCTGATCGGATTCGCCTTCTTCATCGCCGGGCCGCTGGGCGTCAGTTTCGGCGGCGTGGGCACGGCCATGCTGAAATTGGCCGCCATCGCCGTCTTCTGCGACGGACTGACCACCTGGGTCGATGGCTTCGTGGCCAAATACTCCGGCGGCTTTGGCGCAGGCATCTTTGGCTACGGCGTCCTCGGTTTCCCCATCGCCTTAGGCGTTTACTGGAGCCTGCTGATCTACTTGTTCGATATGGACCCCGGCGACTCCTGGATGGTCGTAGTCATTCTGGCCGTGTTCTACCGAATCCTGCGCATCGTTTTGCTGCTGTTGCTGCTGAAACTGATTCTGAGCCTGGGCGGCGTGGCCGCCTCGACCGTCAGCCTCCCATCCGCCACCAGCACGCCGGCCGACGAGGAGGTCTCTCTGGCCGAGGAAATCAATGATGCCAAGGAACACGGCATGTTGTGCGAAGCGCGGCAATTCATCCAGGACACCGGTCGCGGGCAGGATAGCCCCAGCGTGGAGAAATGGTACGCGGCAGGCTGCAAAAACGTTTGGTACCGCGTCACCAACGATGCCGATCAGAAAGCCGTGGTGTATGA
Organism: Phycisphaerales bacterium UBA1161; assembly: GCA_002311745.1. Lineage (GTDB taxonomy): Bacteria > Planctomycetota > Phycisphaerae > Tepidisphaerales > Tepidisphaeraceae > UBA1161. Next base: position 149,812 of record DBZL01000014.1, read on the forward strand.
ACTCGTGATGGAACTTCCGACGGATAAAGACGCACGGGCCAAGTGCTACGAGATCGCCAAGGAGTGGTACGACCAGTTTAAGATTTTTCACCTTCCGGAAGCGGTTAAGGATAAGGGGAAGCCGTATCTGGAGGTTCCCCTGTCCAGTCCTGCGTCTGCGTATCGCCGCCACTGAGCGTCAAGCGATTGCGGTGGGGCCAAGCGTCGTCAACCCCCCAGCCGCATCATCTGCAATGCCTGTGCGAGCGCGGATGGTTTGAGCGCAAGCAGTTGCGATACCTCAACCGCGCCGGCGTAGCCGCAGGTTTCGCATACCGCCGGATGTTCGACGTCCCGGCAGCAAGAAAAGCTGCGAAGGCTGGTGATGACTTCGACCTGTTCGATCGGCCGCTTCCAGCGATTCTCGCGCAACGCACGGTACGCCGCATGGGAAAGCGCAATCGGGTAGCCCGATCGCTTCAATCGCCACAGGTCGTCGAGCACTTGGGCCCGCTGCTTCGGGGAAAAGCCGTATTGGCCAGCGAACTCGGGCCGGTGCGTCAGCAAGTTGCATGCAATCCCGCGGAAAAGCCCCAGCGACGTGATTTCTTTGACGAATTCTTCGAGATGCCGCGCGTTGGCCTGGCTCAAGGTGATAGATGCGTAGACGCTGCGGCGGCGGGCTTGCTCGACGTTGCGCATGATCAAGTCCCATGTGCCGCCGCGAATGGCGTCGTGGATGCGCTTGGGTCCGTCGATGGTGATCACATAGCCGCAATGGTCGATGTCCAGCGGAGCCGTGCCGTTGGTGTAAACGAAAACGCTGAAGAACCCGGTCTGATGCGCGCAATCCACCACGTCGGCAAGTTGATGCAAGCCGTCGCGCCAGAGCGTCGGCTCGCCGCCGGTGATGTACAGGAAGCGGTGGCCGCGCCGATAGGCGTCGGCGATCGTGCGCTGCGCCTGCTCAAAGGTGAAATGCGACTGCCCCAGATTTTTGGTCCGACAGTAGAAGCAGTCCAGGTTGCAGGCATCCGTCATGACCAGCCCGACGAAGAACGGCAATTTCTGCCGCAGTACCAGCAGCCGAAACCCGTAGACGGCGGCGGCCGCCCATTGTCGAGCGTTCACAGCACCACCTCCTGCGGCCAGGCGCTCGATCGGCAGCGGCCCCAGAGATGATCGATGTAGCTCAGAGTGCACAGATTCTGAAGCCGATGGATCCAATAGGCGCCGCGGTGGGTGATCCGATACCCATCCCTCGTCCGCTTCATCAAGCCCGCCGCTTGCAGCGGAGCGAACGACGGCCCAAATAGTCTTACCAGCGATTGGTTGGTCCCAAACATTCCACGGAATTCGGCATCGCTTATGAACAACTCGTAGGCGCGCCAGTACACCCAGTACGCCATTTCCATGCGACGACCCATCGGCATGACCAGCGCGATGGGCCGGCGCCCGGGCAACGCGGATGCATAGGCATCGACATCGAACGTGTTCACGTAGAAATGCGAGCCGATCATGGACGATGCGCTGGGGCCAAATCCAATGTAATGGTGGCGCGAGACCGAGCTGAATTTTTTATGCGGCGCTTCGATCCAGCTCCACACCGCGCAGCGGTGCAGGCCGCGCTGTCGGGCGATGCCATCCGTATCGTCGAGCATGGCGCGGATGGATCGGGCCGGCGGCTGCCGGACCCGGGCCAGCCGTTGCCGACGCCCGAAATCAGAATACGGGAACGAAAACAGCGGGTACGTGCTGAGCTGATGCGCGCCGGCATCCAACACGCGGACAACATCCGCCCTCCACTGTCGCGGCGTCTGCGTCGGCAAGGCAAACAGCAGGTCGGCATTGACCGTTTCAAATCCCTGCGACCGAGCGCGACGCACGGCATCCAACGCGGTTTGGGCATTGTGCGTACGGCCGATGAATTGCAGCATCCGATCCGAAGTCGATTCCACACCGATCGAAACCATGTTCACGCCCAGTTCGCGCAGGGCCGCCAAGCAGTGCGTGTCCATGAAACCGGGATGCAGTTCGACGCAAATATCCCCAATGGGCCCCACCTGGCTCTTGAGACGTCGCAGGATGCGCACCAGGCCGGCCAAGTCCACGGTCGGCGTCCCCCCGCCGATGTACAACGAGGATATTGGGGTTCCATTCAGATACGGGGCATACAGTTCGATCTCCCCACACACCGCGCGCTCGTATGCCTCAAAGAGGGACTGGCTGTAAACGAAGCGGTTGTACGGACAGTACGGACAAAGCTTGCGGCAGAAGGGAACGTGAAGATAAAGGCCCAATGGCCCGAGATTGACCGGAAAAGGAACGTCGATCGCAGGGGCCATTTTCAAGCGCCCCCACCGCCCTACAATGGCTCGGCGAACAATCGGCTCCCAAAGCGACGCCCCGAGCATCGCCCCCATCATACCGCCGGAGACCGGGCCCAACATGACTGCCACATCGTCAGACGCCGGCGGAGGTCGAAGCCACGCGGCGGACGAGTTCGAAATTGCATTGGTGGGTTTCGATCTCGCCGCTGCCCGTTCGTTTCATTGCTCCACCGGGGATGAAAGAAAGCAGGATGTGGTTCAGGTCCGGGTTGAGGTCTTCGTAGCCGGCTTGGAGGAGCATGCGATGGTGCCCGTCGATGATCCGGCTTAGCTCCTCCGACGTGAGCAGGCCCTGTTCATCGGCCTGGCCGGCGCCGATGGGGCTCCACAGGGCGTCGCTGTTGGGGGCATCCACGTCTTCCAGGCCGCGGAAATATCCCCAGATCGTAACATAGTCGGGGCCGTTGCGCAGCGCGGGGGTTCCATCGGGCGCCAGAACGCTTTGGAAACGATCGAATCGGCGGCGGTCGGCCGGCGCTGGACGGGCTTCGGCGGAATGGCTCGTCACGTAGATCGCCCTGGGGTAAACGGTGCCAATCCCCTGCCTCTGCATCTCCAGGGCGAGGGCGAATTTTTCAAACGGGCTGTTGTAGCCATGGCCGATCATGGCCTTGGCCGCTTCATCGGAGGCGTCGGGCGCGGGAACATCGCCGACGCGCGAAACCTTCCAGACCAGGTGGACGTTGTCCTTGGCTCGCGTGTACCACGTTCGCCCGGAAGCGGACAGAGGCATGTGTTTGCTTCGCCAGCGCTCGGGGAGGAAAAATTCGAAAAGCCGCGGATCTCTGCCGACGACCCAGAGGGTTCCACCGGTGCTTTCGGTCTGGCCCCAGATATAGTCAACGCCCAGGACGTTGGTCTGCACGAGATGCGGGGGAAGGTCGGGGACCCGTTTGGGATGGAAGCGATCGCGCTGCAGCGAAAGATATTTGTTGCGGGAGGCGCTGGTGACGGTGCGTTCATGCTCCGGCGTGCGCGCCAGCAGCTCATAATCGACGATGGCATAAGCCAGTTGTCCGTTTTTTCGCGACAGCAGGCCGCCGTGAGAAACTCGGAGAATCGCGTGCGCGGGCTTGTGATCGATAACGGTAAAGCCTTTCTGGTTCAATTCCTCGAGCACCCGTGTGGTCAACGCCGACAGCGAATGCTCCGAGCTGGGGCCCGCAAACAGGTTGCGTTTATGGGCTTCCACGGCGTCGATCCCTTCGATCCAGCCATACAACATGATGTAGGACCGCAGAATGTCGATCTCGACGCTGGCGTAGCGCTTGACTTTGCTGAGGATCTTGTGGCGTGAGCGGCCGGTCTGCCAGAGCTGCATGCGCTCGGGGGGCACGTAAATGGCCAGCGGCTTCTGCGTGAAGATTTTGATCCGGCGCGGCCCGAAGGCGCCGGCCCGCAATTCCTCGAGCAGCGAGAATTCCTCGAAAGGCGTGTTGAAGTCGGCCTTGATGGCATGGCTGAGGGTGAAGGTGTCGATCGGAACATCCTGCCCAACGCGGGACCACTTGACGACCAGCTTGATGCTGGAACGAGGCCGGCGCCCAATGGGTCGGGTGGCCAGCAGATAAACGGTGCCGGTGCCCAGGAGGGGAATGCGGTTTTTGGCGAACCACTCGGCCTCATACCAGTTTTCCGGCTTGAGATGTTCCAGGAAAGGGATGCCATGCTCGGTGACATAGAGGTCGCCGCCGTCGTCGGTGCGCAGGCGGAGATAGTTGACCCCCATCAGGCGCAGGAAGGTGGCGCGCGATGGCAGAAGTCCAGTTGCGGGGCGGCCGGCAATGGCCCGCTGCGGCGGCGTGTCGACGGCCGCCGAAGTCCCCCCGCCACGGGCGAGGTTTTCTTCCTCCATGAGCGCAGCCTAGAACGGCCCATCGCCCTCGTCAAATGCAATCTCCCGGGGCGCCGAGGTGGAGCTTGGCGAGCGCCGTAGCCGGGCGGGGGGATCTGCCGGGTGAGAAAATTGCAATTTAATGAGCAGCGCCATGAGCACCACGGTCGCCGCCGGCTGGGGGCCGAGGCCGCGAAACAGCGTACCGAAGCGAAACCACAGGGATGCTTCCGTGGCCGCGAAGAATGCCGCCAGCGTCAGGGCGCCCATCCGCCACGCCCGGCCATGCGATTGCCACAGCGCATCCACCACCAGCCACGCCACGGCCGGGGCCAGCATGATATAGGTCACGCCTTCAGTGGCCGGGCCAAACGCCATCATCCATCCCGCAGCCAAACCGTACAGAATCCCCAGCCGAAGCCGCCAATCGCTGGCGCCGCGCCGCAGCCCGGCAACCACCGCCGCGATCAATCCCGCCGCGACCAGTTGCACAATAAGGTAAGCCTTGGAAGAAACGTAAATCCCCAGGACGCCCAAGGGCAGGCGAACGTCACGATACCATTTGCCCAGCGGCAAATACTGCTTGGCCATCGCCAAATGCTGACGATCGTTAAGGGTCATCAGGTGAAACCATCGAGGGTATTGGTGCCACACGTAACTGGGATTCTGCATGACCAGCGGCGCCGCCAAGCCCACCAATAGCGCCACCGCGCAGCGCCACGCCAGCTTCCGCGGCCACATCAGAATGCACAAAAGCATCAATGCGATCGGATAGATTTTTAGTAGCACTGCCCCCGCCAGGCATATTGCGGCGAAATTCCATCGCGACTGAGGCAGCGCCGCGACGGCCAGCAGCATCAAACCCGTCACCAGAGCGTTGACCTGAAGATCGAACAAACCGCTCCACGTCAACGCCGCCAACACGAGCCAGTAGATCGCCGCAGCGCGGGATTCCCGCCGCACCAAGACCACTCGATCCAGAAAGGCGAACGCCCCCGCCATGAGCACCACGACATTGACACCGCGAACCAGGAAGCTGCCCAATATTTCCGGGAGCTTAGCCAGCGGCGTCAGGCCCGCCGCGATCAGCGGCGCATACCGAAAGCCGTCGATGCTGTCCCAGGCGAAATACAGATTGCTGCCCGCCACCCAGTTCCGGCCGGCCTGTGCATAAATGTCGTAAAGCCCCCGATGTCGCGGCCAATGCACCAGGGCCGCGCGCCCCAGCGCGATGCCCACCATGGCATACCAGACCACGCGGGCCGCGAACGTAAGCGCTGGCGAATCGGTAGTTGAGGCCAATCGATTCGAATGCAAGATGCGCCCCCTTACCCGTTGTGCTGATTTTGGTTGCGATCAAAACCAGCGATTTTCGAAAAGCAAACGATGCCGCCCAAGCACCAAGCTGGCGATGAAGTATAAGTTCTGATCCCGTATTTACCTGTGCGACGCAGCGGAGATTGCTGCTAAGTGCACAGTAACTTGATAAATAGCCGCATCGTTCGCGCCTGTCACGCGTTGCGCTGCGAATGCCCGCAATTTTCACAAAACATTTTTCCCCCATGTCCGGAAACAGACTGGGATTAGGGGAGGTCTGCTTCGCATAACTATATTGAGGAAAAGAGATTGCGCGCCGAGGTAACCGCCGGAAATGGGCCTAATTTTGCGTAAGCTGTTGGCTGGATTTGGGTTAGGAGAAAAATTTGGGAAACCTTCACCCCCCGCACCCTATGTAGGGGAAGCTGCATTGGGCCTAAAAATGGGAGGAATCGTGACCAATACCGAGCAAGACGAATTGGCGCCGGTGGCGGAGCCGAGGGTGCCAAGCACGCCGACGACGCTGCAACTTTACAAGAACATGATGGAGTTTGTGCTCAAGCCGGACAACCCGGTGCGGGATGCTTGCTTCCAGGAGGCGCAGCGCATGCTCAGCGATTTCGCACCGCGCGACGCGGTGGAGGAGATGCTGGCCGCCCAACTGCTGTGGACCCACGGCCGCCTGGCCCACCTGAGTTTCTACTCCGTCGTCCAGACCAAAAGTAGGAAGAACATCCAACTATTCCATGAGCTGGCCAACAAGACGCTGAACGCCTCGCGTCGGCTGATCGAGACGCTGATCTTGTATCGCCATCCGCACGGCAGGCGTTTCGTTGCCGTGCGACAAGCCAACATCGCCCAGCACCAAGTCGTGCAAGGCGCGGGTCGCGGCAAGAAGAAAAGTCCTCGGCTAAGTGGCGCATCGAAACGGCGGCTCAAGGAGAATCATGTCCAGCGTATTGAAGCGACTGTATCCGCGGGGGCGGCGGCGCCGGGTTTACCGACTCTCGCCGCAGGGCCTGGCCTCCCTGCGCCGGCACATCCGCCGGAACAGGCCGTGGCAGAAGAGCACCGGCCCCAAGACGATTCTGGGGAAGTGTGTTTGCAGCCAAAACTCGGTTAAGCACGGCTTTTTCACGAAGGATTTTGCGGATATGCGCACGGCGTACGAGTCCGTGCAGCGCTGGGTGCGGCGACAAACATCGCCGTGAGGTCCCCCCCTGCCCCTTATGTCAACAATGGGGTGATGTCGCCCTTCCTCATTCAGCGAAACGCCGTTCGGTGGCGGTGAATCCGAGGCGAATGATTCCGAGAATGGCGAGGATGACTCCGCAGCCGACCGCCGTCTGGCCAACGGCCAACCGTTCCCGGGCGCTGTGGTATCGCTCCAATTCCGGGTTGGGCGCCGGTGGATGAGGCGGCCGACGGTCGCCGTGCTCTGCGAGCAGCGGCGGCGCGGGTTCGGGGGTCGGGGCGACGGCGGTGGAAACGCTTGCCGTCGGGAAAGCAACGCCCGACCCAAGCCACCACGCGCCGGAACCGGAAACGAGCAACCCCATGCCCAGGGCGAGGATGGACAGGGCCTGCCGACGGGACGCCAGCCACAGCGGCGGGCCCTTGGGCAGCGGTGCGCCGCTCTCCAGCGCGCGTCGCATCAGTTCGTATCGCTGACGGTTTTTCTGCCAACTCAAGGCAATTGATCCGCCGATCAGCAGTAGGGCTGCTACAATTCCGAATGAACCCAGAAGAAAGTTTACGATATGTGGGGCCACGTTCATTTCCTTTGTTTGGTCCGCTGCGTGAGTGGAGGGTACGATCGCCGGGGTTTCATCTTTTTTCAAAAATGATTTTGTGAAACCCTACGCGTTCGAGAGCCCACTTACGGTTTGCCCATGCGTGCAGAGGCGCTATCAGACGATGCGGTGCCGACACTCGATCGTCTGCGCGCCCAGGAGGAACAGGCGTTTACGTGGCTCGTGAAGCGGACGCAGAGAATAGTCCTGGGACTGGGACAGTCGCTGGGACTTCGCGGCCCAGACCTGGATGATGCATCCGCGGAAACTTTTCTGGCGGTCTACGAAGCGCTGCCCTCATTCGAAGGGCGATCGGCCGTTACGACTTGGGCCTATCAGATCGCTTGTCGGACGCTCAATCGCTTTCGAACACGGCTGGCAAAGACGAAAACCGCACCATGGAAGGAGGATGTTCATCCTGAGCGTCATGCTGCGTCGGCGGAGTCGATCCTGGAAGAAAGCGAGTTGAACAAAACGATCTGGGCGACGGTCGCGTCGCTCGATCCACGCAGCGCGATGGCGGTGGAGCTACACTATCGCAGAGGGATGGCCATTGCGGACGTGGCCGAAGCGCTTGACTGTCCACTTGGGACGGTGAAGACATTGATGTTCCGAGCAAGAGCGGAGCTGCGGAAGCGGTTGATTCAAGCGGAGGTGCAACCATGAACGAATCACGAGCGCGTGATGATGCTGAACTGGATGCGCTGATCCGCTCGGCGATGGCTCAACGACCGGAACCCGCGGAAGATATGAATTTGGCACGGCGTGTCATCGTGATGGCGAACGACAAAGCGCGCGTTCGCTTGCCCGCTGGCGATCATGCCCGACAGCGGGTGCGGCGGGTCGCATCGTGCCTGGCGATGGTCGCCATCGCGATTATTTTGGCTAGTGGTTTGCGTCGACTAGCGGCGATTGATGCCGTCAGTGGGGTCGAGGAAACGTCAATCTCGCTGTCGACGTCAACCTCATCCAGCGATGAGGTCAGCCCGATTCTCTTTGTCGGCTGTGTCGCGCTCGTGGCCACGCTGGTCTATCTAGCCGTCCGAGGGTCAATCGAATCGGACGAAGGCATGCTTTGGCGCTGGGATGTGGAGTATCTTCCGGCCCGAAAAGGCCGCACAACTCGACCCCATCGAATCGCTGGCTTGGGATTAGAAACGTCATGAGTCCCCCTGGTCCAAGTGAGGCCCTGGTTTCAAGACTTATTTATGAGATCAAAGATCATCAGCCGCGTGAAAGCTTTTCGCTGGCAACAGTGGCTGGTCTTGGCGGTGTTTCTGCTTACCGCTGGATTCACCGCGTACAAGGCCGTGCATATGGCACGCGATGTGATCTACTGGCGGGCTCACCGTGACGAACCGATTCGTGGATGGATGAATGTCGGCTACATCGCGCATTCGTATCGCGTTCCGCCGCATGTGTTGTATCTGGCATTGGGCCTCCCTCACAAGCCGCCGGACAAGCGACCGTTGCGCGAAATTGCTGAAGTGCAGCATCGTTCGATGGACGAAATCAGAGCGATCCTGCAAAACACGATCATTCACGCGCGTCCGCCGTATCCGCCGCCCCCACCGCCGTCCGATCAAAGCCCCGCTCAAGGGGCGTCGCCATGAATCTCGCGGATCAAGTCCTGGCGGCGCTGTTGGTCTATGGTTTGCCGGCGCTTTTCGGCGTGAACGTGATCGCCGCCATCGGCGCCCCGTTGCCGGTCAACTTGATGCTCGTAGCGGCCGGTTCATTTGTCGAACAGGGCGAGATGAAGCTGTGGCGAGTGATCATCGTGGCGAGCACGGCCGCCGTGTTGGGCGATCAAATCGGGTATAGTTTGGCTCGCTGGGGCGGTCGTCGTTGGGTCGCACGGATCAGCCGTAAAGTAGGCTGTGAAGCCAAAATCCAGAAAGCAGAAACACTCGCCAAGCGATGGGGCGGGCTGGGCATTTTCTTCAGTCGCTGGTTGGTGACGACGCTGGCGCCGTGGCTCAATGTGACGAGCGGGATCGCTGACTATCCCTGGCGTCGTTTCATCCTCTGGGACGTGCTGGGCGAAGTGCTCTGGGTGGTCTTGTACGTGATGTTGGGCTACATCTTCAGCGATCGCGTTCAAGCTATTGCAGAGATCTTGGGCAATCTCGCCTGGGTTATCCTCGGTTTCATTGTCGCGGTCATCCTGGGCTGGAAGATAGTGCAATACCTGCGCTGGCAAAAACTCAGTCAACGCGAAGCATGAGGTGCCTACCAGGAAGCCGGAAGGGGCCGCGCTGCGCGAGAAAGTAGAGCGGTGGATCAGTAGAACAGTAGAGCCCCGGCGCGCCGGGGGGGCGGCCATCATCTGGGCCGCAAATAGGGTTTTCTCGGTCTGCCGATGTTCGAGATGATCTGAACCAAGTCATCGTAATCCAGTTCGTTCGGCCGCACCGGTTGCAGCAACTCATCCTCGATACGATCCCGGACATCGACGGAAAGGTCTGAATCCGCCACCATCCGCAGCACGTTCCTCAACTGCTTGAGTCGATTCAATGTCCGTACCGCCCCGCGATCGGTCGAAGTTTCCAGGAAGTACTCGAACGACTCCGGGTCAACTAACTCACCGTGGCCGGCCGCGCGATAGGCGTCCAGTGCCTGACTAAAGTCTTGCCGGATCAACTCGGTCTTCTGAGGATCGATGACGTTGGAATAAGTCGGCCGCCCATTGGCGTCGATGTCGACCACTTGGCAGAACATGGACTGCAATTCCTCAGTGATAGTTGCTGTAGTGGCCTTAGACAGGCCGGTGATTTCTCCCGACCTTCCCTGCAACAGGTCAAAGGCGTTGCTGAGGCTGACCGCGCCGCCCGGTGCATACAGATGGGTCGCGCCCGCTACGGGCGGCTGTGGCTGTGGCAGCGATATTTCCAGCGGCTGGGGAATGTACGACTTCGCTTCCAGGTCCAGAGGCGTGAAGTCGGAGGTGACCAGCGTCGTGCCAAACGCCGGCGCATACAGCGACACCGTGTAGCCGGGCACCGTGCCCGTCCCGAAGAGGGTCGCAAAGCGCGGATTCGATCCCGTGCCTTGCACGGTGATGCGGCTGGTGTCGAACGTCATGTTGGAACCCAACGTAACAACGTCGACACCCTCCGGCGGATTCCCCGGGGAGGAAACCAGCTCGCTGTTCAGGGCGCCCGACGCCGTCAGCAATTGACCGCTGGGCCGGAGTAGAAATACGACCGTCCCGGCTGTCACGGTCAGATTCCCGCCGGTGTTGATGTCCCCCAGCGTCGCCGTTCCGGAACCGACGTTGATGCTCAGGTTTCCCAAAACCGTGATCTTTTCCTCATGGCCGACGGTCAATCCCTTCGCCTGGATCGTCACGCTGTTTCCGCCCTGGGGGTTGTCCGCGATCGTGGCGACGACGGGCACCGATTGCCGGCCCGCCAGCGCCAGATCGATCACGCCCGCCGTCGACGTCAGATTGCCTCCCAAAACGATCACGCCGGTTGGCTCATAGTCGCCGGCCCCTAAGCTCCCCAGAGTCACCCCGCTGTTGGGCTGCAACGAGAGTAATCCTGTCGTCGTAATATCGGAGGCAAAGATACTGGTGCCGCTGGTCACGGTGAGTGTATTCACCCTGGTGGGTCCGCCGAAGAACACGCTGCCGCTGCCGGAACTGGTGTCGAGGGTCAGAGCGAATAACCCGGAGGTTGCGCCAGCCAGATCGATGTAGCCACCGGTGCTTTGGAAAACGGTGTCCGTCTTCAGCACGACCGGAGTGTCGAAGGTCAGATTTCCCGTCGTTTTTACGCTGGGACTTGCGGTCCCAACGATGTCCAAAATGGTCTTTCCTTGCGAACCGCTGCCCTTGGGAGTGGACGTGGTCGTTAATGTGGCCAATGCGGTCGTGGAGCCGACATAGTCCGCACCCCCGCTGCCGAACGTAATGTTGCCGCCCGAAGCATTGGTCAGTGCGCCGGTGCCGGCAAAAGTGTAGGAAGCGTCGATGCTGACGTCCACGCCGTCGCCGTCCACGGTCGAGTTGAACGTGACCGAGCCCGGGCCCGTCGCATTGCCCGTGGCGACCAACTGCGTAGCGTCCGCGAAGCTCACGGGGTTGTTGTACGTCTGCGCCAGCGTCGTCGTCATGGCGGGAGAGTTGGTGTCGCTCATGGCGAAATACGTGGTGCCGTCGGCCGATGTGCCGGTCGCCGTGGTGGTCACGCTTCGCAATGGGTGCACCGAACCGACATAGGCCGCGGTGGTATTTCCGAAGATGATGTTCCCCGGGCCGCCGCTAAATGACGTGTCGACCCACAGGTTCCACGGACCGTTGCCGTCGCCGTCCACCGTCCCGGCAAAGCCGACGGTTCCGCCGGCCGTGGTCGTCAATTGCGTGTCGGCCTTGAGCACAACAGCATTGAAGTACGTCTGGTTGCCTGCGGTCTGCACGGCCGGCTGGCCGGGACCGCTGCCGGAAATATCGAAGATCGTCTCGCCTGCTTTGGCCGAGCTGCTGTCGGCGGTGGTGGTGAGACTGGCCAGGGCGTTGACGCCGCCCACAACAGCGGCCCCGCCATTTCCGAACTGGATATTGCCCGCGTTGCTTGCGGTGGACGAGGTGTCGATAGTGAGGTTCCAGGGCCCGTTGCCATCGCCGTTCACCGTCGAATAGAACGTCACGCTCCCACCGTCGTTGGCCGTCAATTGGGTGTCCGCGCCGAGCACGACCGCATTGTTGTACGTTTGACTGCCGGTCGTCGTCACCGACGGGGTGGACGACGAACCGGTCGCCGTGAATTGCGTTGTGCCGCCGCTGATGCCGGACGCCGGATCGTTGATGGTCAGGGCCGTCAGCGCCGTGGAACTGCCCACCAAACCGGCGAATGCCGTTGGCCCAGCGGTGTCGACGGTCAGAGCAAAGGAGCCGTCGATCGTCGCATTGAATGTGATGGCGCCCGCGCTGGTGGAGGTAAAAACGGTATTGGCGCCCAGAGTCACGTCGGTGTTGTAGGTCTGTACACCGGTGCTTAGCACCGAAGGAGCGATGCTTGTCCCCGCCGCTTTCATTTCGAGGGTGCCGCCATTGATGAGCGTGGCCGGTTCATCGGTCATCACGCTGGCCAGGGGAGTCGTGCCCCCTAACAAGGCTGCGAAGGTTATGGATCCCGTCGTGTTGATCGACAGTGCGAAGCCGCCGTTGATGGTTGAATTGAAGGTAATGGCGCCGCCGCCGACGTCGTCGAAGGCGGTCTCGTTATTCAGGACGATCGGAGTGTTGTAGGTCTGTCCCGCAGTGGTCAATATGGTCGGATGGGTGGCGATCCCCGCAAAGTTGCATTGCACCGGCCCGCCGACGATGCCCGAGGCGGGATCATCGATGGTCAGGGTGGTGAGCTGGACGTTTTGTCCCACATCGTCGACAAACGTCGTTGCCCCGGCGGTATTCACGGTCAAGGCAAAAGCGCCGTCGACGGTTGATTTGAACGTGATGGGGCCGCCGCCGGTGTCGGCCAGAGTCGTATTGGCGCCCAGCATGATCGCGTTGTTGTAGGTCTGTCCGGCGGTGGTCACCACGGACGGACTGGCCGTTGTCCCCGCGGCGTTGAACTGGACTCGTCCGCCGCTGATGCCCGACGCCGGATCGTTGATCGTCAAACTCGTCAACGGCGTCGTGCCCCCGACCAAACCGCCGAACACCGCGTTCCCGCCCGTATTCACCGTCAGAGCGAAGGCCCCGTCCACGGTCGAATTGAAGGTGATGTCGCCGCCGCCGCTGTCGGTCAGGGCCGTGTCCGCGGCAAGCGTCACCGGATCGCTGTAGGTCTGATAGCCGCTGGTGCTGACCGCGGGGCTGGCCGAACTGGATGAGACCGCCAAGACGATTTTGTGGCTGCTTGTGCTGGAAATCGCCACACCGCCGCTGCCCGCATGGAGCGCCGCGCCGATCGTCACGACGCCGCTGTGGTTGATGGTCATATCGGCGGAGGATGTGATCGCCCCGCCGATGTTGTCGAAATTCACCCCAGTGCTGGTGAACGGCCCGCCGTTGACCGGGCCGACGATGTCCACGTCCCCGGCGGAATTGCTCAGTTGCACGCTGCCGGTGGTCGTCAAATTCGCCGCCGTCAGCGATCCGGAACTGCCCAGCGTGCCGACGCTCAGCGTGATCTGTCCGCTGCCGGCGTTGATGCTGTTCGAGCCGTCCATCGAAATTACCGCGGCGCCGCTGTCGCGATTGGCGGCGGTGGCCGTGTTGTCGTTGGCGCTGAGCGTCACATCTCCGTCGGTGGTGGTGATGCTCCTGCCCGATGCGAAGACGATGCTCCGCCCCGCCTGCATGGTCAGCGACACGCCGGACGTGGAGAGGTTGATCGACTGGTTGATGTCGATGTCGGTGTTGGCCTGAAGAACGACGTTGGCGCTGGCGCTGTTGATCGCGGAGGCGTCGATGGTTTCATCGGCCGTGTTGCTGAAGCTGCTGACGTCGCCCAGCGCGGCGGTGCCGCCGCTGGCGATGGTGATGGTGTGCGGGTCCAGCAGCAACGTTCCCAGTTTTCCGTGAGGAGCGGCCGCATCCACGGCGCCGGCGAACGCCAGCGCTTGGGCGCTGGAGACTTCCGACCAACCCCCGTTGCCCCATGCCGCTCCGCCGCGAACGGAGATGGCGCCGTCGAATACCGTTTGCGCGTCCGACCAGACGACCACCGTCCCGCCATCGCCGCCGGCCAGGGCGTCAGCATGGATGCTCGACTTGTTGTCCACGAGGGTGATCGAGGCGGTTGAATCCGTTCCAGACCCGTGCGGGCCGCCGCCCACCCACACCGTCCCGCCGCCGGAGCTGCCGGAGGCATCGATCGTCGCGTCGCTTAGCGCCACCCGCCCGCCCAGCACCCGCACGGTCCCGCCCTTGCCGCCCGGGTTTGACGCGTCGAGCGTTCCCGACACTTGCACGGTCCCCTCGCCGTCGAGGGTGATACTGGCGGCCTTGGTCTGACCGGTATGGCGAATCGCGATGGAATATAGATCCCCGGCGGACATGTCGACCGCCTGTGCCGCGACGTTGCCGCCGTTCTGGACGCCCACGCCGCCAGAGGCCGCGGAATTCGCCCCCGCGTCCACTTTCACCATGAGCCCGCCCCCCCGGTCCCCCAGGTAAACGTCATCGTCCGCGACCATCGCCACCGTACCTGAACCGGCGATGATGGAGCCCCCGTTGACGACGTGCAGGCCGACCAGATATACATCGGCCGCCGTGATCTTGCCCTGGTTGACGACCGATCCCTGGCTGGCCGTGAAGTGGTTGATGCCGGCCAGGGCGTCCTGATCCGACAGATGCGCCGCGGCGGCATAAAGCTGGCCAACATTGATGATCGAGTTGGCGCCGAACATGACGCCCGCCGGATTCACCAGATAAACGGTTCCGTTGGCCGTCAGCGTCCCGTCGATGTGCGACGGCGAGGCCTTGATGATGCGATTCAGCACCCAACTTTCTGAACCCGGTTGAACGAATCGCACCGACGTCCCGGCTGCGACGTTGAATTGGGTGTAGTCGATGATCGTGCGGTTGGCCGCGTGGATGATCGTGCTCGTCCCGGATTGGGTGAACTGCGCCGATCCGCTCACCACGTGATCGACCTGCAAATTCCCGCCCAGCGCCGCTCGCGCCCCCGCCAAAACTGCCGACGAAATCAGCATCAAGGCCGTCACCCGGCGCCGATGACGCGGCTTGCTCCCAACTTCACGCAATTCAGCGGCCATGATTCGCCACCTCCCAACTCAGCGCCGGCGGCTCAATACTTCAAAGTGAGCACGACACTCACGTGGCTGCTTCCGCGGCCGACCAGCGTATCGCCGGTCTGAGCATCCGTCACCGAATTAAACGCCCTGCCCACGTCCGCGCGAAGGTCCACGTTGTCCCTAAATTGCAGATCGACGCCCACGCCGGCCCCGATGAGCGTGGCGTTGGTCTCGAACGATTCCCTACGGCTGTTATACACCTGGCCCGCGTCCAGGAATGCTCGGAATATGCAGTCCCAGTCCGGCCGTCCGTAGGTCTCTTGCGGCGCCCAGCGGAACGGCTGGCCGAGCAAATGGTCCGGCTGCGGCTGGACGGTAAATATACGCGGCAAGTGAAAGCGGTATTCCACGGAGCCGATGGCCGCCGAATCTCCCGCCGTGATCGATTCCGGATACCCGCGCACCGTATACAGCCCGCCGGCGACGTATTCCTCTTCCGCGATCAAACGCTGGAACGTGTACTGCCCCTTCACGGAAAACGCCAATTCGTTGGCCAACGTGCTCCGCCCCGCCTCAAAACCGTGTGGGTCCAACAGCGGCTCAAGAAAGACCGATAGGCCGTAGTTCCCCTGGAGAATCACCGCGTTCTGGCCGGAGTCCATCCGCCCCAGGGCGTCACGCGTCGCCTGGCTGCTGTCCGTCAAACTCCCCAGCAACGTCAGGTCACCCGACATCGAAGTGCACTGCGCGGTCCGCTCGAGGTGCAGCCCCACATACGGCAACAGGAAATTGCCTCTTCCCCCGATTTCGCTGGTCGAATTGTTGACATGAATGCCCTCGAAGCGGACGCCGGCCACCACGTCCAGGAAAAACGCGTGATGCTGGTAAACGTTTTGAATGACCTCGCCGCCGAGCAGGACCGTGTCGCCCGTAAAGTGAATCAGCGAGTCGCCAAGGTCGGATGAGTCGAACGACTGATAGCCCGCGTAAACTCGGCCCCGGGTGCGAGGCAGATCGAACATCGGCTTGTCATAAGACACGTTGATCGAATTCTCGTTGTTGAACGCCGCCGTCGAATAGTCGATGCTCAGAGTGTCGTCGTGCCCCGTCAACTGGTTGTTGATGAAGCCGAACCTCTCCAGCCACTGGTTGGTTTGGCGCGTTCCGGTGTTGGAAACCTGGGTATAGATCTGCCACGGCCTGCTGCGCGTGATCAAATAGTCCAGCGACACCGAGTCCGGTCCCTCGGCGGAATTGACCGCGGCATCCACCCGTCGGCCCGGCTGTCGATTCAACCATTGCACGTAATCGTCCACCTCCCCTTTGCGCAACAGATCCTGGCCGCCAAGTTCCAACGGGGAATGCTCGATGATGCGTTGGTCGGCCTGGTTGTTGATCTTGCCGTTCCCTTGGTCGTCCGTGGGCGGGACGTGATCGCCCACTTCTATCGTGCGTACTTGCCGTACGACGGCGACATGAACGTCGAAATGGAGAACCACCGGCGCGTGGCCCGCGGTTGCCGCCGCGGCCTCCGCCATCTTGACATCTCCCGCATCCGGTTCGACCCAGACCCCGGCAAAGCCGCGGGAGGTCATAAACGATGTAATCTGCTCGGAAATGCTCCGGACCGCGCTGGCCGCGAACCGATGCCCCGGCAACTCGGCCAGGCCACTCAGTTTCGTTTGGGTGATCGCGCTTTCGGGCAGGTCCGTCCGGCCTATGGCCTTGACGTACACGGTCCCGCCGCCCCGCGCGATGGTGCCCAACTCGATCGTTGTCTGGGCCACTTCGTCGATCGGCGGCAAAAGATCGCTTCGCACCGCCGCCCCGGCAACGTATCGAACCTCCACCCGTGAAATCCCCAGCAGCGGACCCTTGGCGTCCTGCTCCGCGTCGGAGGAAACCGCCGAACTGCGCAAGCTCGGACCGTCCCCTCGCGCCAACGCGCACAGGCCAAGGATTCCCAACGCCGCCAACACCAATGCGCTTGGCAGGCGCTCATGGCACTTCTTGATGCGACAGCCGGAAGCGCCGCAACGCAGGCGATAAGGCAACGCCATTTCTTTCTTTCTCAGTTTCCCGAGGATTCAACACGGGAAATCGCTTTCCCGTGTATGAATCACCGCCGGACGATCCGACATTGCCGCTTCCCGGCAATTCAAAAATCACGTTAAAGGTGACTACTTCCATTGTCAAGGAATCGAGCAATCCACTCCAACTCCTTGACGTTTGTCATGTGCGAGCGAGCGCAACGATGCAACGTTCCCGGCGGGAGTCGAACCCGCAACCTTCGGCTCCGGAGGCCGACGCTCTGTCCAATTGAGCTACAGGAACTCACGCCCGCCGCGTTTGCCGCGGCGGCGCCAACCATCGCAGGATATTCCCGGCGATTCCCAGCGTCAATTCTGGGCGGACCAGCGGTCCACGGCGTGCACGATCCGCTCCTGCAATACCTTGGCCCCGCTGTTGGTCCCCTCGGGAATGCCGTTGAACATGATGCTGAAGCAATACCAGCGATCATCCTTGGCGTGCAGATAGCCGCTCAGGCAGCTCACGCCGTTGACGAAGCCGCTCTTGGCGATCACGCGGCCGCGCAGGTCCGTGCCGCGGAAACGCTCGGCCAGCGTCCCCTCCTCCCCCGCAACGGCCAGACAACCGAGCCACACCTTCGCCTGCGGACTGAAAAAATCGTGCGTCAGCACGCTCACCATCACGTGGGCGCTGACGGCGTTCTCTTTGGACAATCCGCAGCCGTCATCCAGGTGATATTCCTTGGGCGGCAAATGCAGCGACTCCAGGAATCGGCCCATCTGGGCCGTGCCCGCTTCCCAGGTTCCGGCCCCGCCGGCGGCAAAACCCAGGCGCTTGCAGAGGCACTCGGCATACAGGTTCATGCTGTCCTTGTTGGCCCGCGCGATCACTTCCGCCAGGGGCGTTTCGTGCACCGCCAAGAGCGCCCAGCCGTTGGGGTCCTTGGCATAGGCGGCCCGGGCCGTGCGGTCGCGCACGACGGCGCCGGTCATGGCGATGCCGGCGTTTTTGAACGTTTCGGCCAACACCGTGCCGGCGTACATCGGCGGATCGTGCACGGTGACGGAGATCGGCACGTCATTGGCCGCGCGGGCCGTGCCGCGCAGGATCAGCTCGTTGCCCCCCGGCTGGCGCGACAGCCACACCGCGTTGTCCCCGCCGCCGACGCAGGTGTTCTTGATGGTCACAAACGCCGTGACCGGATCGGTGGTGAACTCGACCGTTCTGCCGCGGGCGATCGGCCGAACGTACACGTCGATGCAATTGGCGTTGAGATTCAATCCCGCGATCTCCGCCACGTAGCGCTTCTGCGTCTGATCCGCCGGCCAATTCGGATGCAAAAATTCCTGGTCGAACACGCTGTCATCCACCAGCAGATCGTGCACGCTCCGCAGGTTCCGCTTGAGCAGCCCGTCGGCCCACGTTTTGAAGACGGTGTTGACATCCCAGCCGACTTTCTTGAGCAGCTCCGCATCCCCCAGAGTCGGATCGCCGTCGCCGATCAACACCAGGTTGCCCTCGTGAAGGAGAAGCAGCGTGCGGAAGTGAAAATCCGGCCCGAGCATTTCCATGGCCGCCGAGGTGGTGACGACTTTGAGATTGCTCGCCGGCACCATCGGCGACGTGGCATTCATCTGATACAGCCGGCTGACCTCGCCAGGCCCGTTGCCCAGGCGCACGATCTCGATGGCCACATCCGCGCGGGCCAGTAATTTGTCTTCAAGAACCGGCGCGATCTCTCCCGCCAGGTCGGCGCGGGCGGCAGCCGGGCCCAGCAGCAGAAGCAAAGCAAAGAAGATGCGTCCGATCCGCCGCGTCCGTGCCGTGTGGTGTGAAGAATCCATTCCACCGCCTAACTTAGCGTGCGATTGGGGCGTGGCAAGTCGGGGCGCCCCCCTTACGCGACTTGCGTCCTTGACGTGATCTTCTCGTACAGCGCGTCGGGGGCCAGGTCTGCGCCATTCGGCCAGCAGACCGCGCCAAATTCATCCACGCGCACCTGCGCAAAGACGCTCGGATCCTTCAGGGGCTCGAAGACGGGTCCGAACAGACGATCCTTGATCGAGACGGTCCCCCGCGTCCCGTCGGAGAAGACGATCTCCAAGTTCCAGTCCGGCTTCGCTTTGACAGACAGCACGCGATGCATGGCATTACTCCAACGGCTCGATCGATTTCAGCGGCAGGCGCGCTTGGGCGCCTTTGCTACTTATAGGCTGTCGCCTTTGCCATGGGGATGCCTCAGAATAGCAGGTATGTCGCGACGGAGAACCAACGATGTCCAGCACTCGTTATTGATTCTCGGCCAAGCAATCCGCCTCCGTCGCGAGGATATCGGCCTATCCCAGGATGATTTGGGACACCTAAGCGGTTTGCATCGCACGTACGTCGGAGGAGTCGAACGCGGGGAACGCAATTTGACGCTGGGATCCTTGCTGACACTATGTCACGCCCTGCAACTCACGCCTCATGAACTGCTCGAACGAGCCCGGTTGTGACGATGAAAGACCCGTATCCACGAGATCCCTCGAAGTGGCCGGCGACGACGGAGATTCTCCTGGCCAAATTCCCGCTCCAGATGCCCAAACTGGTGGAGACCGTTCTGGCGTCCTGGGAAGACATCTTTCACAGCAGAATTGGAGCCAAGGGATTTCAAATTGGTCGAGAGGTGTGGCCCGAACCTCAAATTCTGGGATTCTTGTTGCATGAGCTCATCCCGTTGAATCTTGCGGCAACCTACCCCGGGCAATGGCAACGTGGCGGACCAGGAGAATGCGATGTGGTCCACCGGCTTCAAGATGGGTGGTCCTTCGAGATTAAGACGTCAAGTTCTGCCAGGGGTATCTTCGGAAATCGCAGCTACGCCCATATCAGCCCGCTAGCTCGCAAGCGAAGAGGTTCATTCTTCCTTGCCGTGAACTTTGAGAAGTTTGCACATGAAACGTCGGCACGGCCGGAGATCCGTCTGGTTCGTTTTGGCTGGCTCAGTTCGACAGACTGGATTGGCCAGCGAGCTCCATCGGGACAACAGGCGCGGCTGACCAAGGAAGCCAAGGCCTACAAACTCCGAATAATCTACGATCAATCACGCAAATAGGGCAAGTTCAACGTGGCGCTCCCGCGCCGCACGAATGCGACGTTCCGCGATCGCGCAATAGTCTGCACGCACTTCCAACCCGATCGATCTTCTCTTAGCCATGATGCTGGCGACTAACGTCGACCCAGATCCCGCAAAGGGATCCAAAATGAGATCGCCCTCATGGCTGCAGGCTCTAATAATCCGAGTCACGACTGCCAACGGAAATTGCGCCGGGTGGCGTGTGCGTTCCCAAGATGCGCGCCCGGATCCGGATGTCACCTTGGGAATAATCCAAACGTCGCCAGGATTCTTTCCCAACGGATTGCATTTCAACTTTCCGTTCTTCTTTTGATTTGGATATTTCACATTCGGATCGCGAACCGCATCCAAGTTAAAAACGTAGTTTGAGGGATCTTTGACGAGCCAAAGCCACTTTTCATTGCGTGGCGAAAAACCCCGCCGTGCCGCCACACCGGCACCATAATGCCAAACAATTTCCTGAAGAAAATAGAACGGAGATTTGTCCCAAAGCAGGTAAGTCAACGGGACCGCGCGACCCTTTTTGGAAACTTCGATGTAACCGAGGTTCAACCACAAGGCTCCACCCGGCTTGGTAACACGAAATATCTCAGCCAACCACGCCTCACACCAGTTCAGGTACTCGGACAAAACAAGCGGCTTCTCGTATTCCTTGCCGATGTTGTAGGGTGGAGATGTGATGGTGAGATCTACGGTATTCTCCGACCATCCCCGCAAGACCTCGCAACAATCAGCGCAAATTAGTTGACAATCCGTCATTTTGAATCCGATCCAAGTGCTACGTATAGTCATCAAGACGGTCTGTGTCAAGTCGTTCGCATGCAGCCGACAGGGATCCCTCAAATGACTGCTGATTGCCCACAGCGTCACGCCGCGTGCAGGAATTGGCCGGTGCTGGGGCGGCCGATGAGGTTCATCAGGCGCGCTTCCAGGGGCGGATGGGTTTGGAAAAGTCCGCCCACGGCGCCGATGGCGTTGAGCGGCTCGGCGATGTACATGCTGTTGAATGCGGGGTTCACGTCCATGGGAATGCGCTGATTGGCATAGTGGATTTTTTCCAGGGCGGTGGCGAGCCACATGGGATTGCCGCAGATTTGGGCGCCGCCGCTGTCGGCGTTGAACTCGCGCGACCGGCTGAGGGCGGCCTGGATCAATCCCGCGGCCAGCGGACCCAGGAGCATAAACAGCAATGCCATCAGCACGTTTCCCTGATCGCGGCCGCGGCGGCCGCCGCCCCAGCCGCCGCCCCACATGAACATGTAGCCCAGGTAGCCAATGGCGCCGGCAATGGTCGCGGCGACGGATTGGATCAGGATGTCGCGATGCAGCACGTGGGCCAGCTCGTGGCCGAGCACGCCGGAGATTTCATTCTCGTCGAGCATGTCCAGCAGGCCCTGGGTGGCGCAGACGGCGGCGTGGCGCGGTCCGCGGCCGGTGGCAAAGGCGTTGGGCGCTGGCTGGGGCGAGACGTAAACGCGCGGCATGGGCAGACCGGCGCGCTGGGCCAGCCGGGCCACGATGCCGTAGAGCGGATGATCCGGGCCGACTTCTTCGGCGCCGGCGGAGGCCAGGGCGATCTGCTCGCTGAAGAAGAAGCCGAAGAAATTCATGATGCCGGCCAGGACCAAGGCGACGACCAGGCCCTGGCGTCCGCCGATCAGATCGCCGCCCATCAGGATCAGGGCGGTCAATAGGCCCATCAGCAAGACGGTCTTGACGTTGTTGTAGAACTGTCCGTACATGATGACCTTTTGCATATAGTACGCCGCTCCGTTGTCAATCGTCCTTAGAATCGGCCGGGCGATTTGGAATCAGCCAGAAGAATATCGGGTATAATTGCAGGATGAGGCGCGCATTTCTTACGATCCTTTGCGTGGGGACGATGTTGGCATCAACCGCTTGGGCCAGTGGGCCGACGACGCGCCAATCGGCAAGCGCAGGCCCTCCGCCAACGATTGTACTTTACGGCCCGACCATTCCGGGGCCGTCGCGGTATTTTGACGGCAACCTGGTCGCGACCTTGGCGGTCAAGCCGCAGTTCCAAAACGAGGCGGATCGTTACAACTATCATCCGACGCCATGGGTGTGCTACCAGTGGTACGGATATCCGGGTTACGGGTGGGGCTGCAGCAGCATTCTCTGGGGCGGGCCGGTCACGCCGATTTCGGGGTGGTGAGGCGATCGTGATTTGACGGGCGGGGATGGCGATCCGATAGTGTCGCCATGACCCGGGAGCAACTGGCCCAGCGGATCGCGGAGGTTTCACTTCTTCGCGGCGAGTTCACGCTTCGCAGCGGGCGCAAGAGCAATTATTACCTGGACAAGTACCGCTTCGAGACGCAGCCGGAGGTCCTGGCGGAGTTGGGCAAACTATTTGCCGCCAAGGTTTCGCCGCGGGTGGATCGCATCGCCGGCGCCGAGCTTGGCGCGGTGGCGCTGGCGGCGGCCACGTCATTGGCCTGCGGCAAGCCGTTCGTGATCGTGCGCAATCAGAAAAAAGATTACGGCACAGCCACGCTGATTGAGGGCATTTTGAATCCGGGCGAGACGGTGGTCATCGTCGAAGACGTTCTGACCACGGGCGGGCAGGTGTTGGAGGCGGCCAAGACGCTCAAAGACGCCGGCGCGAGGATCGACCGCATCATCGCCGTGATCGACCGCCAAGAAGGCGCCCGCGCCAACATCGAATCGGCCGGGTATGTTTTCGAATCTCTGTTCACCACAGCCGATCTGGGCGTGACCAAGTAGCGCGGGATTGCTTGCCTTGGGGCTCGGCGGCCGCTTATCCTTCCCGCCGTGTCGGATGCAGCGCCGCTTTCGCCGCCCTCCACTTCGTCAGCACAAAAATGGTTCATCGCCTTTGTTTGCATTGGCATCGGTCTGCGCCTGCTGCGCTACCTGGTGGATATGCCGCTGTGGGGCGATGAGGCCTTTGTCGGCCTGAACATCCTCAATCGCTCTTACGGGGATTTGCTCAAGCCCCTGGATTACGCCCAGGTGGCGCCTTTGGGGTTTTTGTTTTCGCAGCGCGCGGCGTATGGCGCGCTGGGGATGTCGGAATACGCGATGCGCCTGTTGCCGATGCTGGCCGGCGTCGGCGGGTTTGTGCTGTTCGCGTATTGGGCGCGGCTCCTGGCGACGCCGGCGGCCGCGGCCATCGCCGTCGGCGTCATGGCGGTGTCGAATTATTCCATCCGCTACGCCGTCGAACTCAAGCCTTACGGTTACGATTTTTTCGCCAGTCTGATCCTGCTGGTCCCGGCAACGCTCTTTCTTCTGACCAACCGGCGTCGATGGCTGGCGCTGCTGATCGCCATCGTGCCGATGGCGCTGAGCCTGTCTTTCCCAGCCGTGTTCATTGCCGGCGGAATCGCGCTGGCGCTGTTGGCATCTGTGGGCCGCGCTCGGCCGGCAACGGTGATTTTGACCGTGCTGTACGGCGTCGTTCTGGTCGGATGCTTCGCGGCTTTGATGAAACTGACCACGGCGGGACAGTACCAGCTCAACCAGGCGAACATGACGCAGTATTGGAAGGACGCCTTTCCGCCGGCCAATCCGCTACGGCTGCTCTTGTGGCTCCTGCAAGTGCACACGGGAAACATGTTCGCCTATCCGTTTGGGGCAAAGAACGGACTGAGCGCGATCAATTTTCTCGTTTTTCTGGTGGGACTAAGGCAATGGATCAAGACGCGCCGCGGCGATTGGGCCGTGCTGCTTGTGGCGCCGTTTGCTCTGACGTTTGTGGCCGCGGTGTTTCGGCGCTATCCCTACGGCGACAGCGCGCGCATCGAGCAGCACCTGGCGCCGGCGATCGTCCTGCTGATCGGCGTGGGAGCCGCCTGGCTTATCGAGAATCTGCCCAAGCAGCAGCAGAGCAAACGCCTTTGCGCGTTGATTCTCTGCTGCGGTCTGCTCGCCTTGGGCGGCTACTTCGCCGGCTACTATTGCTTTCACCCCTATCAGACATGGCCTGACGCCCAGGCCAGAAAACTGGTGCGGGGTTTCTTGCGTCAGGCGACGCCGCAGGCGCTGATCGTCGTGCTGGAGCCACGGCGGGACACGCAGCCGAATTTTCAGTGGTATTTGCGCGAGCGCCAGTCGCAGATCACGTGGGATGGGGAGCACGATCGCGCCTGGCAGAGCCAATCGCGGCCCTTGGTGGTGGCCAGCACCGTCGTGCGGCCTGGACTCGAGGAGCAATGGCTCAGGCAACTGGGCCGAAAGCCCAGCGCCCACGTGTCGCAATACGTGCACCTGGGTCCTAAACAGGCTCCGCCCGATTACTTCGAAGCTTTTGCGTTCCCCGCCGTCGAAGCGACCTCGCCGCCCTGAGCTGAATTTCGCATTGTTTTGACATCTTTGCCAAGTCTTGTGCATTTTCTGCCGATGCGACCCGCCTGCCTTGAGCTAACCCTTGCAGTTTCACCAAATTACGCGTCCATGGGAACAATTCCTATGACACCACGGCAATTGTATTGATCCAGGCTGGAATTGGGTGTAAATTTGCGACAACGCTGTCCTGATTTGCGTCAGTTCCGCGTCGGGGCCGGTTGTTGGAGCGGAGGATTTGTAATGCGTATTTTGTGCCCCCGCCGCGGGCGATCACGGCAGGTCCGGTCTCTATCCCTTGGTTCCGCGATATTTCTTGCCTCGCCATTTGTTGCGTGCGGCGTCGCTCTGGCCGACCCCACGCTGCCGACCATCGGCTCGACGGTCTACAACCTCACGGTGTCCAACTCGAACATCGACAACGGAGTCACGATCGGTACCGGCGCATCGGCCTCGACCAACGCGGCGGTGATCAATGCCGCCATCACCTACGCTTCGGCCAACGGCGGCGGAACGGTGGAAATCCCCTCGTCCGCCGGCGCCTATTTGACCACCGCGATCACGCTCAAAAGCAACGTCAACCTCCAGGTGGACACGGGCGCCACGCTGCAGAACAGCGCTACCACAAGCACGTTTATCACCACCTCGGGCACGACGCACGACATCGAGATCAGCGGCGGCGGGATCCTCGACAACCACGCCACGACGACGTCCTCCAACAACATGATATCGCTGCAGCACATCACCAACTTGTGGGTGAGGAACGTCACCATCGAAAACGCGTCGCACGAGCACCTGGTGCCAGAGGCCGACACCAACGTCACCCTTGACAACGTCAACATCAATGACGCGTACACGCTTTCCAAAAAGGGAGGAGTCTACCTGTCGAATACGGATGGGATCGACTATTCCGGCAGCAATTTCCTGATCGAGAACTGCAATGTCAGCGACGGCGACGACAACATCGTCGCCAAGCCGGGATCCACGGCGTGCAGCAATATCACCATCAAGAATTGCACGATCGGAGCCGGGCACGGGATTTCAGTCGGCGGGCAGACCAACCTGGGACTGAACGGCATGACGGTCACCAACTGCACGTTCAACGGGACGCAAAACGGTTTTCGTCTCAAGGCGGGAACCCCCAACGGCGGGGTCGTGCAAAACGTCAGTTTCAGCAACTGCACGATGACCAACGTCATCCAACCGATCATCATCAACAGTTGGTATAACGGCCAGGACCATTACGGCAGCCAGGAGCTTACCCCATCCGCTTACAATGAAGTGTCCAATCCAGGGGATCCCACCCTGACGGTTGACCAAACCAATAACACCGCCGCCTACCCGTTCTTCGACAACATTTCCTACAGCAACATCACCGTCAACGGCACGGGCGGAGGCGATCCCTGCGTGCTCATTTACGGCCTGAACAGCATTCCGGCCAATGCCACCAATCAACCGGCTCGCAACATCGACACCGTTACGTTCAGCAACGTGAATATTCTCAACGCCGCTTACGGGGCGGATATTTATTATGTATCCAACCTGAACATTTCCGGGTTGAACATCACGGCGCAGAACGGCAACAGCGAGTATCTTTACGGCGATAGTTTAGTCGCGGTGCCCGAGCCGGCCAGCGGCGTGTTGGCGCTGGGCGCGCTGGCGGGGATGGCGTTACGCCGTCCACGCAAGCGCCGCAGCCAAGCCGGCCCGCCCCCGCCGGCGTGAGACGCTGTCTGTCTGTCATTGCGTTTGGATCCGCCTCCTGATTGACTTGGTCACACCGGGCCAGAAGCTCCATTTTCCCTAAATTACCGAACTTGCCGCGAACGTCAGTTGGACCATCTTGAATTAGATTGACGCGGCCCGCTGGACCCGGTACATATACGATGAAAAGGGGACAAAATTTGTATTCGGCCGCCTCTCGGCCGATTTGCGGAGTGGAGCGCTTCCCATGACTAATTCGTTCTTTGGCCGCGAGCGATTGCGGCAAGTCCGGCCTGTGTCGTTCAGTCCGGTGATTTTTCTTGCCCCGCCGCTGGCCATTTGCGGCGCGGCGATGGCCGATCCCACGCTGCCGACCATCGGCTCGACGGTCTACAACGTGACGGCGTCGAACGCGAGCATCGACGGCGGACTCACGGCCAGTACCGGCGCAACGGCCGCCAGCAACGCGGCGGTGATCAACGCGTTCATCACCTACGCTTCCAGCCATGGTGGCGGAACGGTGGAAATCCCTACGGCCGCCAGCGCCTACCTGTGCAACCAGCTCACCCTTGCCAGCAGCGTCAACCTCCAGGTGGACACGGGCGCCACGCTGCAGAATGGCACGCCCTCGAGCACCTTAATCACCACCTCCGGCACGACGCACGACATCGAGATCAGCGGTGGCGGGACTCTCGACGACCATGCTACCTCGACGTCCTCCAACAACATGCTGTCGTTGCAGAATATCACCAATTTGTGGGTGAGGAACGTCACCATCGAAAACTCATCGCACGAACACCTGGTGCCCGAGAAAGACACCAACGTCACCATCGACGGCGTCACGATCCAAGACCCGCTGGGGTATCTGTCGAATGCGGACGGGATCGACTATTCCGGCAGCCACTTCCTGATTGAGAACTGCAACATCGCCGACGGCGACGACAACATCGTCGCCAAGGCGGGACCCACTTTCTGCAGCGATATCACGATCAAAAATTGCGTGATCGGCGCCGGGCATGGGATTTCCGTCGGCGGGCAGACCAACTCGGGGCTGAACGGCATGACGGTCACCAATTGTACCTTTAACGGGACCGACAACGGTTTTCGCCTCAAGGCCGGCATCCCCAACGGCGGCATCGTCCAAAACGTCAGCTTCAGCAACTCCACGATGACCAACGTGAAGAACCCGATCATCATCAACAGTTGGTATAACGGCCAAGACCATTACGGGAGCGGCGAGATTCCGGGTACTTCTCTGGAAGGGAATGACCCGCAACATGCTTTCAACCCCGCCAATCCCGGCGATCCTCCCGTCACGGTTGACGAAGTCAATAACTCCGCCGCATATCCGTTCTTCGATAATATCTCTTACAGCAACATCAACGCGACGGGCGCCGCCAACAACGTTTTGATCATTTACGGTCTGAACAGCAACCCCGCAAATGCCGCCAACCAACCGGCTCGTAACATCGACAGTATTTCATTCAGCAACGTGAACCTCAGCGGCGCTTGGGGGGCGGATATTTACTACGTGTCCAACTTGGACATCTCGGGCCTGAACGTCACGGCTACCAACAGTCCCAACGAGAATCTCTACGGCGATACCGCCGTGCCCGAGCCGGCCGGCGGCATGCTGGCCCTGGGCGCGCTGGCGGGGATCTCCATGCGCCGCAAAAGCCGCCGCTCATCTGAACCCCCTTCGACGGCGTGATGCCGGGCCGATCTACTCGTCGTGTTTGTCTACTTCCTCAGCGATTTCGCCGATGACCTGCTCCACCGCGCTGGCGTCGAAAACGCCCAGTTCCTGCAGCGCCAGTAGGGCTGCCTTCTGCTCGGCCATCTTTTTGTTCGGACCCCAGGCGCTGGGAAACCGCCGCCCATCGATCGACACGCAGACCTCGAAACACTTGCTGTGATCCGGGCCTTTTTCGTCCAGGAGCTGGTAGATCGGCGTGGCCCCCAGGCTCTTTTGGGCAAACTGCTGGAGCACCGCCTTGTAATTCTGCTGGTGCGTGTTGGAGGCGATGGCGTCGATCTTGGCCGACATCGTCCGCAGCACGTACTGCTTGACCACGTCGAAGCCGGCGTCGAGATAAATCGCGGCGACGATGGACTCGTAGACCGCCGCGGCCAGCGAGCTGGGCATCTCCTCGCGGTTGCTGATCCCCTTGCCGATGATCAGCAGATCGATCAGCCCCGTCTCGTTGGAGACCTCGGCGCAAGTTCGGCGCGAAACGACGGCGGACTTGACTTTGGTCAGGTCGCCTTCCAGGTATTCGGGGAATTTCTTGTAAAGCGCCTCGCAGATGATCAGGTCGAGCACGGCGTCGCCGAGGAATTCCATGCGCTCGTTGCTGTTCAGGCGTTTGTCGGCGACGGAGGCGTGGGTGAGAGCCTCCTTGAGCAGGTCAGGGTGGTTGAAGGTGTGGCCCAGGAGTTTTTCGGCGCGTTGGCGGGTTTCGGTGTTCACGCTGAACGACTCGTGCTAATGAAGGCGCCAGCCGCGGATGCAAACGACCGTCCGTGTTGCGCCGATGTGACGATAAATCCGGGGCCCCAAGGTGTCAATCGGATGTCCCGTGCAAGGGTGCCGGCGAAGCGAGGCTTTGCTTGCGAGCGACCTTGGGCCAACCTACGATGCTGGGGCTGAATCTGTTGAGGCGGTTATGTTGGGCAAAATCGCCGTTATGGTGTTCGCTTTGGCATCGCTGGCCGGAGGCGTTGTGCGGGCCGATTCCCTGCCGCGCACGACGCTGTTCGATCCAGCGCGGCACATGCACGTCTCGGAAGTCAAGCCGGGCATGAAGGGCTACGGCATGACGGTGTTCCAGGGAACGCGCATCGAGAAATTCGACGTGGAAGTCATCGGCGTCGTCAAGAATTTCAACCCCAAGTACGACGTGGTGCTGATCCGCTGCAAAGGGGATTTTCTGGAGCACACCGGGGCGATTGAGGGGATGAGCGGGTCGCCGATATTTCTGTACGACGAGGGGGGCCGGGCCCGCATGATCGGGGCCTTCGCCTACGGCTGGCCGCTGTGCAAGGATCCCCTGGCCGGCGTGCAGCCGATCGAATACATGCTGTCGCTGCCGACCAACGAGCCCGGGGCGGGGGCCGAGGCGGCATCACCAAACGCGCCGGCGGGTGACGGTTCGCAGGCCGCCGGGCGGGTGGCGCCGCCGCGTTGGTCATTGGACGACCTGCCGGCTCCATGGGGCCATGGCCCAGGGCAAAAGCCGGCGGCGGACGGGGCATCCTACCGATCGCCGTGGACGGGCCAGGAGATCCGGCTTCAGCCGCTGGCCACGCCCCTGATGGCCGGAAAAATCAGCGCCGCCGCGCTTGCGCGGATCGCGCCGACGCTTAGCGGCTTGGGCTTTTTCCCGGTGCAGGCGGGAGTCGGCGGCGGACAAGGCACGGCCAATGATCCGCCTCCGCCGCTGGAGCCCGGATCGGTCCTGGCCGTGCCGATTCTCACCGGCGACCTGGAATTGACCGCCATCGGCACGTGCACGGAACGCATCGGCGATCGCATCTTCGGCTTTGGACATCCCTTCCTGAGCGAGGGGCGAGTTGCCCTGCCGATGGGCAGCGGCTCCATCGCGGCCACCGTGGCCAACCTGGAAACCAGTTTCAAGCTGGGGTTTCTAAGCAAGGCGACGGGCACGCTCACGGCCGACCAGACGGTGGGCGTCAGCGGGCGCGTCGGACCCCCGGCACCGATGGTGCCGGTTGAGATTCACGTCGTGTACGCCGACCGCTCGATTGACCAAACGTACCATTTTTCCGCGGCGGTCCATCCGAAGCTGACGCCCGTGATTGCCTCGGCCGCCGTGGCGGTGGCGATGACCGGTGACAAATCCCTGCCGGAATTTCACACGGTCGATTACGAGCTGACCCTGGATTTTGAGAACGGCCAATCGGTTCATATCGCCAACACCAGCGTCAACGAAGGGCCCGAGGCGGTGGTCAACGACGTGCTGATGACGCTGACCGCGACAACGGACAACCCGTTCCAGGAGGTGCCGCTGAGAAGGCTGTTGGGCACGGTGCGCGTGACGGCCGATGCGCGGGAGGCGCAGATTATTTCCGTGATGGTGCCGCGATCCAAATACGAGCCGGGCGAGACGGTCAAGGGGTACGTTTCCTACCAGCCGTTCCGGGCGCAGGAATCGATTTTGCCCCTGGAGTTGAAACTGCCGCGCGACTTGGCCAACGGCGATTATCAGTTCACGGTGTCGGATTGGAGCCATTACCTGGACGATGAGCGTGCGGCCAGCCCGTTTGAATTCACGGCCAACAACGTCGGCGAGATGTTCGCGGTTTTGAAGGACGTGGCATCGATCCATCGCAACGCGCTGTACCTGCGGCTGGTGCGGCGCGCCGACGGCATGGCGGTGGGCCGCACCGCGATGCCGCGACTGCCCTCCAGCCAGCGGCAGGTCCTGATGGGCTCCGGCCGCAGCGACATCACTCCGTTTGTCAGCTCCACGGTGCTCGTCGTCCCCACGGATCTGGTGATGAACGGATCGGCCGATTTCACTCTGACCATCGAGAAACACGGCAAGGTGGAAGTGGCGGCGCCGCGGAAACAGGAGAATCCCGCCCCCGCGGCGGGCAAAGAAGAAAATCCCAAATCGGGCGCATCGGCGACGAAATGAAACGCTGCAGAGGTGAATCCGCATGAACAAGGTATTGGCTTGTCTGATGGCGTGCTGCTGCGGGGCCTGGGCCGCCGTGGCGATGGGCGTCTCCACGTCGCATTGGACGCAGGGCAACGAGGCCGACTTCGACGCCGGAACGCTGCACAACGTCGTCGTGACCAACCTGGGCGACGTCAAGCTCTCGCGGGCCGTGCAGATCATCGCGCAGGAGGATCCCAAGGTGACGTCGGTGAACGCGCTGGCCAGCGTCCCCGACGGAACCCTCTACGCGGGCACCGGAACCAAAGGCGTTTTGCTGGCGGTGAAGGATGACAAGGTCTCGGTGGCGGCCACGATTGGGGATGCGGTCAATATTCTGTGCCTGGCGGCGGACCAGCGGGGCGGGCTGCTCATCGGCACGGGAGGCGCCAAAGGGAAGGTGTACCGGATCGACAAGCCCGGGGATTCGCCGCGCGATATTTTTTCCGCCGATGGCGTGCAGTACGTCTGGGCCGTGGCCCAGACGCCCGACGGCGAAATCTACGCCGGCACCGGACCCAACGGCCAGGTTTTCCAGATCGATCCGGACGGTTCCCACACCGAGCTGTACAAGAGCGATCAGAACAACGTCATCAGCCTGATCAGCGATGGCAAGGACCTGCTGTACCTGGGAACCGACCCGGACGGGCTGGTCATTCGGCTCGATCGCAAGACCAAGCAGCCGTTCATACTGTACAACGCCGCGGAAGCGGAGATCACGGCGTTGGCGCTGGACGATGCGGGCAATCTGTTTGCGGCGACGGGCGAGGTGGTCGAGAGGCAGCAACCGCCGGAGAACCCGGCGAACAAGGAGAATTCGGGCCGGCCGGAAAACGACGCGACGGGGGCGCCGATCCCGCCGAATCCTTCGCCGCAGCCGCCCAAGCCGCCGGAGCTTCCCAATCCCAATCCGGGCGAGCCTAAGCCGATTCCCAAATCGCATTCGCAGCTTGGGGTCGGGGCGATGGAGCCGAAGATGATGGATGATGAGCCGGGCGGCCCGGGGGACAACCCCGGCGCACCCGGCGGCGGCGAGGGCCCCCCGTCGGCGCCGCTGGCGACAACCGCCCCACGCCCCGGCACCCACCAGCCCCCCACTCCGCCGACCAATCCCGCCGAGCAGCGGCCGCCAGGCAACGCCGTCTACAAAATCGACAAGGACGGCTTCGTTACCGAAATCTTCCGCCAGGATGTGGTCATCTATTGCATGCTGGTGCAGGGCCAAGTGCTGTTGGTCGGAACCGGTCCCGAGGGAAAAATTTTCCAGTTGGATCCCGCGGGCGAAGAGACGCAGGTGCTGGCCAAGGCGGATGCCAAGCAGGTGATGTGTCTGCTGGCCGTCAAAGACGGACGCATTTGCATGGGCCTGGCCAACACCGGCGGCATTTGCGCCATGACCAGCGGATACGCTTCGGAGGGAACGTACATCAGCCCCGTTCTGGATGCGACGCAATCGAGCCGATTCGGCAATATGCAGCTTCACGGCCAACTTCCGGACGGCACGACATTGAAAGTCTCCTGGCGCAGCGGCAACGTGAAGGATGCGGAGGCGGCCGGATGGTCCTCTTGGTCGCCGGAGGCGGATGCCGCCCAGTACGTGAAGGTGGCGGCACCGTCGGCGCGGTTCCTGCAATATCGGCTCACCTTCGCCACGACCGACCCGACCAAGACGCCGCTGGTGAATCACGTGGATGTCGGCTACCAGATGCCCAACCTGGCACCGGTCATCAAGTCGGTGAAGATCGGGACAGAGAGCGACGTCACCGGCCCCGGCGGCGCTGGCCCAGCGGGCGGCGCTGCTGCCGGTGGTGCGGCCCTGGTCGCCCCGCCGGTGCACGCCGCCGACGCCGCCAAGAGCGCCGGCGGCAGCGGCGTTCAAACCATCACCTGGGATGCTTCCGATCCCAACGGCGACAGCCTCACCTACACGCTGTATTTCCGCCTGGAGCGCAACGGGCCGTGGATTTTGCTTAAGGACAAGCTCAAGGACACCAGTTTCGACTGGGACACGCGCAGCGTTGCCGACGGACGTTACCAAATCAAGGTGGTCGCCTCGGACGCTGCCAGCAATCCACCCGGGCAGGCCAAGACCGCCAGCCGCCTCAGCAATTCTTTTGTCGTCGACAACACGCCGCCGACCATCGGCGACCTGGTCTTTAAGGTTTCGGGCAAGGATGTCCAGATCGACTTGCGGGTTCAGGACCGCACCAGCGTCATCGCCAACGTCGAATACACCGTCGATTCGGCCGAGGATTGGCAGGCGGTGCTTCCGGTCGATGGCATCTTCGACAGCCCCGACGAGAGCGTCACCTTCACCGTCAAAGGCTTGACGCCCGGGGCGCACCAGATCACCATCCGTGCCACCGATGGCAAGGGCAATCAGGCACTGCAGACCATCGCGGTGAAGATCGAATCGGGCAGTTAGCGCTTCGTGAATCGAGGATTGGGACCATGCATTACCCGCACAAGACCAGCAACATCAAGCGTGCCCGAAACATCGGGTTTCGCGCGCGGATGAGAACCAAGAAGGGCCGGCAGATGATCAACCGAAAACGGCGTGTCGGCCGGCGCGTCCAAGTGCTGTAATCGCCGCACCGCATCCATTCTGCTCGACCGTCCTCTGCAGCGAGTTGCCGCCCCCGTAGGGTGCCGGTGGTCGCCATGATTCAACAGTGGCTGGAATCGGCCCGCCAGCACCATCAGGCCGGACGCTTGGACCAGGCCCAGAACCTCTACCGCCAAATCCTCGCCCACCAGAGCGACCATCCCGAAGCCCTGCACTTGTCCGGACTGATCGCTTTGCAGACCGGACGGCTCGACGAAGCCCTGGGCCTGGTCCGCAAAGCCGCCAGCCTCGATCCCAAGAGAGCCGATTACCATTGCAATCTCGGCCTGGTCCTGGCAGCGATGAATCTGCACGAGCAAGCCATCGCTGCCTATCGCCAGGCCCTGGCCCTGCGACCCGATTACCCCCAGGCCTACAACAACCTGGGCAACTCGCTGCGGCATAGCGGACAATTCGACCAGGCCATTGAGGCCTTCGGGCGTGCCCTGCTCCTGCGGCCGGACTACTTCGAGGCCCAGAACAACCTGGGCAACGTCCTGGCGGCCCAGCGGCAGTGGGATCAGGCCATCGAGGCCTTCCGGCGAGCCTTGGCGTTGCATCCCACGCCCGAGATTTACAACAACCTGGGCACGGCGTTGAAGGACAGCGGTCAGATCGATCCGGCCATCGAGGCCTTCGGTCAAGCCCTGGCCCTTGGGCCGGATTCCGCGGCGGACATTTACCTCGCCCTGGGCAACGCTCTGAAGGATGCGGGTCAGATCGATCCGGCCATCGCCGCCTACCGCCAAGCCGTGCGGATCAAGCCCGATTCCTCCGCCGCTCACAGCAACATCATCTGCTCGGTCTACTTCCACCCCGATTACGATTCGGCCGCGATTTTCCAGGAACTGCGCCAATGGGATCGGCAACACGCTCAAGGGCTCAGGGCGTCCATCAAACCGCATGAAAACGACCGCACGCCGGATCGGCGATTGCGCATCGGTTACGTCTCGCCCGATTTCCGCGCTCAGGCCGAGGCGCATTTCGTCGCCCCGCTGTTGCAATCGCACGATCATCGGCAATTCGAGATTCACTGCTACGCCAGCGTCAAAAACCCGGACGCGGTAACGGATCAGATGCGCGGCTTTGCCGACGCCTGGCACGATGTTCTGGCATTGTCCGACGCGGACCTGGCTGGGCGCATCCGCGATGACCGCATCGACATCCTGCTCGACCTCACGATGCACATGTGCGACAACCGCCTTTTGACTTTCGCCCGCAAACCCGCGCCGATTCAGGTCACCTGGCTGGCCTACCCGGGCAGCACGGGTCTGCAAACCATGGACTACCGCTTCACCGATCCGCTTCTGGAACCGCCGGCGGGAAACACGCCGTTCTATAGCGAGCAGTCGATCGTGCTTCGGCCCTGCTGGTGCTGCTATTCTCCGCTGCACGATCTGCCGCTGCAGAGCGTTCGCCAGCCGGGTCCGATCCGATTCGGATCATTGAACAACCCCTGCAAGCTCAACGACGGCGTGCTGCGGCTGTGGGCCCAGGTTCTGCAATCGGTGCCCGAGTCGCGCTTGATCCTGCTGGCCAACGCCCAGTCACAGCAACAGCACATCCGCGATCTCATGCATGAACACGGCGTCGATGCGGGCCGGTTGGAATTCGTCTCTCGATTGCGGCGCGACGATTATTTGAAGACCTACGACCGCATCGACATCGCGATCGATCCGCTTCCGTACAACGGCATCACGACGACGTGCGACGCGCTGTGGATGGGCGCGGCGGTGGTGAGCCTGACGGGCGTCACCGCCGCCGGCCGCGCGGGCCTGAGCCTTCTGTCGACCGTCGGCTTAAGTGAATGGGTCGCGGAACATCCGCAGGATTTTGTGCGTCTGGCCCGCGACCTGGCCGGCGACGCGCCCCGTCTTGCCGAGCTGCGACGCTCGCTGCGTGATCGAATGGTCGCCTCGCCGCTGATGGATGCCGCGGCCTTCGCCGCCGCCGTGGAAGCCGCCTATCGCCGGATGTGGCGGCAATGGTGCGCTGTTTAGAACGAGATGGGCAAATCCAGCAGGCCGCCTAAGTCGAATCCGGCCGATGACGTGCCGGACGGCGCCATGCTCGACGCCGTCGCGGGAGACTTTCTTCCCCTCAGTCGGGGCAGAGCATCGATCAATTGCGTCTGGATGCCCTGGCGGCTATCGGGATCGCCCAGGAACTTGAGTTGATCGGCCATGCCCGCATCCAGAATTCGCAGCACCAGCGCCGCGTGATTGGGCACGTCCGCCATGGTCCAATGGCGGGCATCCACGTACGTTTCAAAAACGCCCAGCCGCGCCTTGGGGATCACCAGGAGCTTGGATTTTTTCGGATCGTTGGGATCAGGAGTGCGGACGACGTGCAGAGACAGCGCGGCAACGGCCCACCCGCTGATCAGGATGGCCACGCCGAGTAAGCGAATGATCGATTTCACTCCCGCTCCTTGCCGGATATGCCGGCTTCGCCGTTCATTTCAGCGATGCCGACGTTGATGCATCGGCCGGCAATAGCGTTTGATCCAGCGGTTGTGCGACCGATAACCCAAGGCACCACCGGATCGCGGTCCGTTTAATCGGAAGGTAACGATATCGCGGAGTGTGAGAACTGGCACGCGCTGCGGATTACTGCTGAGGCAAGGTCTCGTCGTCTTCAACGAACATGCGCGAAGCCTCGTCGGCCTCACCGTCCTCAGCCGGCGCCTCCGGTCCCTGGGCGACACCCTCCGAGCCGTCGTCGCCGGCGGCATCGGCGGCGGTCTCGTCGCCGAAGGCATCCGCGCCGTCGGCTTCGTCCGAGCCGGTAAGCTCTTGCTGCTGGCCCTGGATCGGGATGGCATCGGGCGATTCGGCCGCGGCTTCGCCCTGGCTCTCTTCCACCACCGTTGCGGTCGTCGTACGCTGCGGCGGCATCCGCAGAAAACTGGTGTAAAAGCCGACCGCAAACAATCCCTGCTGCTGCTGATAAGGGAAATTGATCAATTCGCAAAATTCACGCACCAGCGCCTGGGCCGTCGGGTCGCTTCGCTCCGCGGCCTGCACCGCCAATTGGTGCTTGCGGTCCCGGAACCGCATGATCTGCACGAAACGCCCGGTGGTTTCCCCCGTATTCCAATTGGTGCCCACCTGCTCGAATACCTCAAAGTGGTCGCACCCCAGACGCAGCAGGGTCTGGCGAAAACGCCTCAGAAGGCGGGCGTGTTCCATCCGGCGATCACGCGGAACGATGTAACTGTTCGTTTGCAGCAGCATGGGGTGAAGGGTTCCTTGCTTACCAGAAGGTTTAGCTCCTGGCATTGTGCCATAAGGACCGCCGGCATTCAAACGCCATTTTGTCCAAGCATAGGCTCTGTTGCACTATCGGAGGGATGAGCGGCACGGTTGGGCTGCCCCGGCGCGCTCCAAGGTCCGGTAATGCGGGGGGTTGCGATAAACCCCGGAAACCGGCCCTCTTGCCCATTCCTCGCCTCCAAAACCCTCAAACCGCGGCTCGCGTGGCTTTGCAGCCACCCCAAGCAAGCAAGCCCGTTTCAGATGCTCAGGAATGGGCTGGCCAGTTGGCCCAATTCGGTCGCGATAATCTGCTCGGCAACGATGGTCTGATCCGCTCCGCGGCGCATCGCTTCCAGGCCGCAAGAGGTGTAGGCACAGCGGGCGATGATGTGGACCCGCGGATTCAGGAGTCGCGCATTGGACACCCCGCGAAGCACTGCCTGATCATCGGGCATCATCAGCACCACGAGGTTGGCGCGCGCGGCCCCGGCATCGCGCAGGGTTTCCAAGTCCGCGGCGTCTCCGGCCATGATGTTCACGCCGCCGGCCGCCACGCGGTGGCACATCTCGCGATTCAGTTCGATTACCTGGTAGTCGATCCGCCGCTGGCGGAGCATCTCCACCAGCGAACGCCCTGGCAGGCCATAGCCCCCCACCACCACGAAGGCCGGTCCGCTCGATGGAAAACCGCCATCACCCATATCTTGTGTCCCAGCCGCCAACGCTCGACCTCTGTGCAAGCCCCCGAAGGGGCCGATTGTAGCGCCACGCACAGTCCTTTGCCAAGATCGGCGGATGCTTTACTCGAGCATCACTTCATCCCCGACGTGCAAAGCGAGCACGGCCGCGGCTGAGCCGTCGCGCACCGCGATTTCCAGAAGATCGGCGCTGGCGATCAGGGCCAAGGGCGTTCCCGAGGGCACCTGGGCATAGGTGCCGGCGATTCGCAGCCGCCGCTTGCCCACCCGAACGGTCCGCTTACCGGCCATCGCCTGGCGCGGGATATTGGTCATCGCGTTGCCGAAATGATCGATGTGAATGATCCGCCCGCGGCGCGCATTGCACCGGGCCAGATGGACGTTGAGCAATAAGGGCGTGTCGATGGGCCGGGCGATTTGGCTTATGGGCCGCCCCGCCGCCAGCATGCCGGCGGCCGGCGCCATGATGTCGCGGCCGTGGAACGTGCGGCTTATGCGGCGCGGCCGCCAGGTCAGCTCGTGCGCTTTGCCCCGGCCCAGTCGCCGCCACGCCCAGGTGATCAAGCCGTTGTCCGGGCAGACCACCATCTGCCGGTGGATTTGCACCACCAGAATTCGCCGGCTCGTCCCCACGCCCGGATCGACCACGGACAGGTGCACGCATCCCGGCCCGAACGCGGCCACCGCCCGCTCCAGAACGATCGAGCCGCCCAGCACGTCGCCGGGCGAAACGTGGTGAGTGACGTCGATCAGCCGCGCCGTCGGCGCTTGGCGCAAGATCGCCGCTTTCAGCGCCGCGACGTACGCATCGGCAAGCCCGAAATCGCTGCTCAACGTGACAATCGGTTCTTCCATAGTGCAAACTGTCGGCTAAAGGGCCGCCATGAGATAGAATACTCGTATGAGCCGACTTGGTGAAATCAGCGCGCAAGAGCAGATGATCCGCCAGCAGATCATCGACCGGGGCATCCACGATCAACGAGTGATCGCCGCCCTGCGGAGCGTGCCGCGCGACAAGTTTTTTCTGCCCGATGCCCGCGATTTCGCCTTCGCCGACCGGGCCGCGCCCATCGGTCACGGCCAGACCATCAGCCAGCCGTACATGGTCGCCCTCATGACGGCGCGCTTGGACGTGCAGAGCACCCACAAGGTGCTGGAGATCGGCACGGGCAGCGGGTACCACACGGCGATCCTGGCCAAGCTGGCCCGCCAGGTGTACACCGTCGAGCGGCTCAAGCCGCTGCTCGACGAGGCGTGGGAAAAACTGATGTCCCTGGACATCCGCAACGTGCGCTATCGTTTTGGCGATGGGACGGCCGGGTGGCCCGAGGCGGCGCCGTTCGACCGTATCCTCATCGGCGCCGGCGCCCCGCGGATTCCGCAGGATTTGCTTCAGCACCAATTGATCGACGGGGGCATCGCCGTGCTGCCGGTGGGGCCGGAGGAGGAACAGATGCTGATCGAAGTCCGCCGCAGCGGCGACCGCTTGGACAGCACGGATGTTTGCCCCTGCCGGTTTGTCAAACTGATCGGCCAAGAGGGCTGGGCCGCCGGGAAAGAATGACGACAACCACGTCGACCGCTTCGCCCGTCGGGCTATCGCTGCCGGTGCAGCAGCTCAAGGGCGTCGGCCCGGCACGCGCCGCCGAGCTGCGCCGCCTGGGCTTGGCCACGCTGAGCGACCTGCTGCAGTACTTTCCCCGCGCGTACCAGCAGGAATCGCAGGAAAAACCGATCTCCGCCCTGCGCCAAGGTGAAATCGGCATCGCCCGCGGGGAAGTGATCGCCGTCAACTTCATCGTCGGCCGCGGCAGGCCGCGATTCGAAGCCACCCTCCTCCAGGACAACCACCGCCTGGCCCTGGTCTTTTTCCACGGGGCCTACCTGCGGCGAAAAGTGCATCCGGGCCTGACCCTGCGAGTCCGCGGTCCGGTCCAATCCTTCCGCGGACTTCCGCAGATGATCAATCCCAAGTGGCAGGAGATCGATCCCCAAGCTCCGCCGATCGCGCATGCCAAGTACCGCGCCGTCTATCCCGCCAGCGGAAAAATCGCCAGCGAAGCCATCGAACGCATCATCCAGGCCCATCTTCCCGATGCACTGGGCGAAATCGGAGAATGGTTCGAGAACCCGATCCTGCAGCGGCGAGAGCTGATGGGCCGGCCGGCGGCGTACGGCGCGATTCACCAGCCGCGGGATCAAGCCCAAGCCATCGCCGCGCGCCGCCGCCTGGTCTACGACGAGCTGATGGCGATGCAGCTTGCCTTGGCGATCAGCCGGCGTCTGGGCGCCGCAGCGGCCGGGGCGCCGGTCATGCGCATCGACAAAACCTTGGACCAGCGGATTCTGGCGCGATTCCCCTTCGAGCTGACCGAAGGTCAGAAAAACGCGATCGGGCAGATCGTCGCGGACCTCAAAAGCGGCCGGCCGATGAAGCGCCTTCTGCAGGGCGACGTCGGCAGCGGCAAAACCGTCGTGGCCCTGTACGCGATGCTGGCAACCGTCGCCAACAAGATGCAGGCGGCGATCCTGGCCCCCACGGAAGTCCTGGCCGAGCAGCATTATTTGACGCTCAGCAGCCTGCTGCAAAATTCTCGCGTGGTGATCGAGCTGTTCACCAGCCGCACGCGTCAGAAGTCCAAATCCGCCTTGGCCCGGCGTCTGGCCCGTGGAGAAATCCACCTGGCCATCGGCACGCAGGCGCTGCTGCAAGAGCACATTCGATTCGCCCATCTGGGCCTGATCGTGGTGGATGAACAGCACCGCCTGGGCGTGCGGCAGCGGGCCAGCCTGGCCGGCAAAGCCAAAAGCCCTCACTACCTGGTCATGACCGCCACGCCGATCCCGCGCACGCTGGCCCTTTCCTACTTTGCGGATTTTGACCTAAGCACCATCGAGCAGCTTCCTCCCGGCCGCCAACCCATCCAAACTTCGTGGCTGCGCGCCTCCCAAGCCGCCCAGGCGTATCAGTTGCTGCGCGACCAAGTCAACGCCGGCCGACAGGCGTACATCGTCGTGCCGCAAATCGAGGGCGATGAGGCGGACCAAGCCAAATCCGTCACCCAACACTTCCGCCAATTATCGACCGGCCCCCTGTCCGATTTGCGCCTGGCGGCCTTGCACGGGCAGATGTCCACCGAGCAAAAACAGCGGACGATGTCCGCGTTCCGCGAGGGCGCCATCGACGCCCTGGTGGCCACGACGATGATCGAAGTCGGCATCGACGTGCCCAACGCAACGGTGATGCTCATCGAGGGCGCCGAGCGATTTGGGTTGTCGCAACTGCACCAGCTCCGCGGCCGCGTCGGCCGCGGCCCGTATCCTTCCCACTGCATCCTGCTCTCCGATGCCTCCACGCCGGAGGCTGAGGCACGCCTCTTTGCCATGGTGCAAACCTCCAGCGGATTCGACATCGCCGAGATGGACCTGCGTCTGCGCGGTCCCGGCGAGTTCTTCGGCACGCGTCAGCACGGCTTGCCCGAATTCAAGCTGGCCGACCTGCAAAGTGAAACCGACCTTCTGCTGGCAGCCAAGCAGGATGCCCTGGAGCTACTGGCCCGCGACCCGCGGCTGAGCAGCCCCCTCCATGCTCCGCTGCGAACGATGCTCATCGAGCAGTTCGGCCAAACCTTGGGCCTGGCCCAGATCGGCTAGCGATGAAATGCCTTCGCGCGGCGATATCGCAACACACCGTAGATCAGATACAATAGCGGCGGTTCGCCGCAGAGGTCGGGGCCATGCCACAACGTGCACTGGTTCTGGTGGATATCCAAAACGACTTTTGTCCGGGCGGGGCCCTGCCCGTGCCGGATGGAAATGCCGTTGTTCCCGTGGCCAATCGGCTGATTGGGCAATTCGCCCTGGTGGTCGCGACGCAGGATTGGCATCCGGACAACCACGGCAGCTTCGCGGCCAATCACCTGGGGATGAAAGTCGGGGATGTAATCGACTTGAACGGCCTGCGGCAAATCCTCTGGCCGGTGCATTGCGTGCAGAACACCCGCGGGGCGGCATTCGTCCAGGGGCTGAACGTCGCGCGCATCGAGCACGTCTTTCCCAAGGGCACCGATCCCCTCATCGACAGCTACAGCGGGTTTTTCGACAACGAGCATCGCAGGGCGACGGGCCTGGGCGATTTCCTCAAAGAGCAGGGTGTGCAGGATGTCTACATCATGGGCCTGGCCACGGACTATTGCGTGAAGTTCACCGCCCTGGATGCCCGCACCTTGGGATTCAACACGCTGGTCATCGAAGACGGCTGCCGGGGAATCGAGCTGATGAACGGGGACATCGCCGCGGCGATCGACCAGATGCGCTCGGCCGGGGTGAGCGTTATCAACAGCCAGACCATGGCGCCACCGGCCGCGGCTGCCGCGGCGGCTTCGCCGGCCGCCCCTGCCGCACCGAGCCCGGCCGCCGATGCTCCGGCGGCCCCGGCGGCGCCGGCGGCGCCCCGGGGTTAGTCTGCGCCGCCGCGGCGCGGTATCCTGCGGTCATGCAAATCCGGGCGATGACTGCCGCGGACCTGGCCGATGTCGCGGACATCGACGCCACGGTCGAATCCGATCACTATCTGCACATCAACCGCGAAGGCGAAGGGATTGCGGTGCGATGGATAATCGAGCCGCGGCCCCTGCGCCAAGCGCGCGTGCACCGGCCACGGATGAATGACGATGTGGTGTTTACGATCCGGCAGATCATCAACCAGATCGAGCAAGGGATCGCCGTGGTGGCCGAGCACGATCAGCAGATCATGGCGTTCGCGGCGGCCCGGCCGGACCTGGAAGCCGAGAC
The DNA here is from genome assembly GCA_002311745.1 of Phycisphaerales bacterium UBA1161. Lineage (GTDB taxonomy): Bacteria > Planctomycetota > Phycisphaerae > Tepidisphaerales > Tepidisphaeraceae > UBA1161. The sequence continues at coordinate 192,050 of DBZL01000014.1, forward strand.
CATGCGACTGATGGACCTGCGCGTGGATTTCGATTCGCGGCGGGAGGGGTTGGGCTCAGCCCTGCTTTTTTACATCGTCCAGGAAGCACGCAAGCTGGGACTGCGGGCGGTCACCGCCCATGTGGCCTCGGACAACTTTCCGGCCGTGCAGCTTTTGGCCAAGCTCAACTTCGAGCTGGCCGGGCTCGATACGCATTTCAAGTCCAACCACGATCTGGTAAAGGACTCGGTATCGCTTTTCTGGTATCTGCCCTTGGGTTAATCGGTATGGAAACCAAATACGACGTTTCGAAAGTCGCGGCGGAAGTTGAATCGGAAGCGGCCGCGGACGGCGCGGCCACCATGGAATTGCTGCCGCCGCAGGTCGCCGCCGAGGTGGCGCATCGCCTGGATGCCAAGCGGGCCGGCCAGATTATGGCGCGGATGGACGCGGCGCGGGCCGCACAGGTGATGTCGCGCATGGCGCAACCGACGGCGGCGCGCGTCCTGTCGGCCATGGACCCGGACGACCGGGTGGATTGCCTGTGCAAGATGCGGCCGCCCCTGCACGAAGCGCTGGTGGCCCAGATGGAGGCCGCCGAGGCGGATGAGACGCGGCGGCTGGAGCAATACCCATCGGACACCGCCGGCGGAATCATGACCACGCAGGTCACCGCCCTGCCGCGAAATCTCACCGTCGAGCAGGCCGTGGCCGAGCTGCGCCGCCTGCACGAGCAGTTGCACCAGATGTTTTACGTCTACGTCGTCGACGAGCAGCGGCGATTGGTCGGCGTGCTCTCCATGCGCAACCTGATCCTGGCGCCCGTGGACGGGACGCTGGAACAGATCATGATCCCGCGCGTCCGCAGCGTGCCGGTGGACATGGACCAGGAAGAAGTCGCCCGGCAGATGCGCGAGTCGCGCTTTTTGGCCCTGCCCGTGGTGGACCACGAAGCGCGATTGGTCGGTTTGATCACCTCCGATGACGTGGTCGATGTCATCCAAGAGGAAGCGACCGAAGACATGCAGCGGATGTTCGGCGCGGGAGCCGAAGAGCGCCTGGCCAGCCCGTGGCAATTCAGCTTCGTCAAACGGATCGGTTGGTTGCAGGTCAACCTGGGCACGGCGTTCCTGGCCGGGGCGGTGGTCGCACTGTTTGGCGCCACGATCGGCCGATTCGCGGTGCTGGCGATCTACATTCCAGTCGTCGCCAGCATGGGCGGAAACGCGGCGGCGCAGGCGATGTCCGTGGCCATCCGCGGCATCTCCGCCGGCGGCCTGGGCCGCACCGACCGCAAGCTCCTTCATCACGTGCTTTGCCGCGAAGCCATCGTCGGCCTGCTCACCGGCATCGTCGTGGGCGCGACCACCGCGGTCATCGCCTGGCTGTGGCAATACCAGCACGGCATCGCCTTGGGCATCATCGTCGCCGCGGCCCTGGTGATCACGCAAACGCTGGCCTGCGTCGCCGGCGCCGCCATCCCGTTTGTCATGCGCAAATTGAACTTCGATCCGGCCCAGTCGGCGACCATCTTCACCACGACGGTTACGGACGTCTCCGGCCTGGCCAGCTTGCTGGGCCTGGCCACGATCTTCCAGGGATTCTTGAAATAAGCCCCAAGGATCGCAACCCACGCTCGCGAAAAGTGGGAGCGGGCTGCGCGCCAAATCACCCGGCTTTTTTCATGGAGATCCCCGCGGCTTTGGCCAGTTCGTCGGCTTTGTCGGTCTTCTCCCAACTGAACGAGCCGTCCGGGCCGGGGATTCGTCCGAAATGGCCATGACGCGCGGTTTGTTTGTAAATCGGATGCAGCAGGTCCAGGTGGCGGATGATGCCGCGCGGCGTCAGCGGGAAATGCCGCTGGATCAAGTCGGCGATCTGGTCTTCGGGGATCACCGCCGTGTTTTCGGTGCTGACGGTGACCGAGACGGGGTGGGCCACGCCGATGGCGTAGGCGAGCTGCACCTCGGCGGCCCGGGCCAAGCCGGCGGCGACGATGTTCTTGGCGATGTAGCGGCCCATGTAGCAGGCGGAGCGATCCACCTTGCTGGGATCCTTGCCGCTGAAGCAACCCCCGCCGTGGGCGCCGCGGCCGCCGTAGCTGTCGACGATGATTTTCCGGCCCGTCAGGCCGGTGTCGCCGTGGGGTCCGCCGACGACGAATTTCCCCGTGGGGTTGATGTGGAAGATGATGTCGTCGTTCCACAGTTTTTTCGGAATGACGGGTTTGACGACGTGCTCGATGATCTGCCGTCTCGCTTTTTCGGTGATGCAGTCGCGTCGCTTATCCACGACGGACTCATCGTGCTGGGTGGAGACGATGACGGTGTGGACGCGGACGGGCTGCTCGTTGAGGTATTCGATGGTGACCTGGCTCTTGCCGTCGGGCCGCAGCCAGGGGAGTTTATTTTTGAAGCGGACTTCGGCCAGGCGTTCCACGATGCGATGGGCCAAATGGATGGGCAAGGGCATGAGTTCGGGCGTTTCGTCGCAGGCATAGCCGAACATCAGGCCCTGGTCGCCGGCGCCCTGTTCCTTGGTGTCATCCTCGGCGTGGTTGACGCCGCGGGCGATGTCGGGCGACTGGCTGTGGATCGCGGTCAGAACGCCGCAGCTCTGGTAGTCGAAGCCGATTTCCGGATGGGTGTAGCCGATCTCGCGGATGGTTTCGCGGGCGACCTGGGCGGCATCCACGTAAGCTTCGGTGGTGACTTCGCCGGCGAGGACGACCTGGCCGGTGGTAACCAGGGTCTCAACCGCGACGCGGCTATGGGGATCCTGGGCGATCAGGGCGTCGAGGATGGCGTCGCTGATCTGGTCGGCCACCTTGTCCGGATGGCCCATGGTGACGGATTCACTGGTGAAAAGGTGCTTGCTACGGCGAAATTGAGGGGACACGTCAGCTCCGATTAAGGACAGTCGGGCGACTGTAACGACCAGCGCCGGTGGAAGCAAGGCGGGTTAAACTGGGGCAAATTCATCGGCCGGTGGGCCTAGGGCGAGCACGTGCAGCGGCTGCCAGGGGGTGCGGTCCAGGCCGAAAAATCGGCGCATATCCTCGTCGAAGAACGCGCCGGTGGCGCAGCAGGCCAAGCGCAGTGCGCCGGCGGCCAGGTAAAGGCGCTGGGCGGCGGCGCCGGCTTCGAGGTGAGCCAGGCGATACAGGTCGGGGCCGCCTTCGGTCATCAATCGCTGCAAATTGGAAACAATAAAGCAGACGGCGGCGGCGCTGGCAAAGCGCGGATCAGAGCAGGTGAGGTTGCGTGATTCGGCTCGGACCGGCCCAAGGCGAAGGGCGGACCAGGCATCTTTCATCGGGTCGTAGAACCAGACGCCTTCGTCCATGCCGCTGACGCCTTGGATCATCCAGAACGGACGGACCAGGGCGGCGTACGGACCGCTGGGAAAAAGCGGGTAACTGGTCCCCCCGCGAAAAGCGGCACGCGTCATTTGCCACAGGCGGTCGCGCGGGATGAAGTTTTGCGCAAAATAGCGGGCGGGGGTGACGGTTAAAAGCAAACGATCGACGGCCGGACCCGGGTCGTCCGAGTCGCTCTCCTGCGGCTGCGGAAGATCCTGGACGGGGAAATCGGGCGGCAGCGGCGTCAGCTCGGTCAGGGGCGGCCCGACTTCGCGCACCGTGGCCTCGGGAGCCACGCAATCCCCATGCACGGCGATGATCTCATCGTAAGCGGCGACGATTTCCGCCAATGGCGCGCGCGGGATGGTCGGCATGGGGCTCGGCGCGTCGCCCTCGGTCGCCGGGCCGATCGGTTTTTCCGCGGCATCGGCCCAGATGACCGTCCCCTGAACGGCCTCGGCATCAGGGAACTGAGCGTCGGGCGCGAGGCCGATAAGCTGGCGCATGTCTTGGGCATTGACCGCGAGGCGGACCTGGGTTTGCATTCCCAGGCCGTTGCCGGCCGTGGAGAGGTTTTGCATCAATCGGCCGGCGTCGGTGAGGGCATGGCGATAGCCGCGTGGGCCGAATGCCCAGGTGGATCGGCAAAAGATCGTGGAGACCAGTAGGGCCGCGGGCGGGATTTTCACGAATTCCAGGTCGGGCCGGCCGCGCTTGATCTGGGCAAGCGTCTCCTGGCCGTTGCGCAGTTGGTACAGGGCAAACTCGCGGGCGTTGAAATGATAAAAACCCGGCTCGAGCCCGGCGACGGCGAAGGCGGCCACGTAGATTTCGCAGGGAAAAACCCCGCCGTCACTGGGACAGACCCGCGCGGCCTCTTCGGGCATGTCGGGCCGGACGTTGCCGCCGCCTAAGAACAGCCACGTCGCCAGCGTGCGCAGGTCCTGCGGCGGTTGAAGCTGGCTGTCGGGAACCACCTCCAGGCCCTGGCGAAGCAGCGACAGCGCCGGAGTCGAGGCGCTGATCAGACTGGTGGGCAGCGGAATTTTGGCATACCCCTCGAAGAAGCGAATCGGGCTGGGCCGGGTGACATCGGCGGGCGCGATCGCGGTGTCCGCGGACAGGGCGGTGCTCTGATGAAAGCTCAGTACGCGCGCCACGCGCTGGAGAATGGCCTCGGGTAACTCCATCAGAACAATTGCTCCAGGATTCTTTCCATGGGGGTCCGAACGCAGGTGAAAATCGGCGTGTCGCGCTGCGTGTACTTGCTGCTTTCGGTTTCGCGCAGCTCCATCACCAGATCGAGAAAATCCTTGGGCTGATCGGTTTCAAACGCCAGGACGAATTCCTGATCGTCCAGGCCGAAGCTGTACGTGGTGTTGAGCTTGACGCTGGGGTATTTGTTGCCGATGCGGATGTGCACGTCCATGATCGCCTGGCGCTGCTCCAGGGGAAGCAGGTACCAGGCGCGGGTCTTCACAAACGGATAGACGAACAAATACTTGTGTTGACCGGGGATGATGCGCGTGCGGCTCTCGGCGGTGTGAAACGGATCGATTTTGTCGACGTACATGCTGCGCTTGGTCATCGAAAGAAATGACCAGGGGGTGGACAGATACCCGCCAAGACTCGTGCGGTTGATGGCCTGGGATTGGGCCTGGAAATCATCGACGGCGGCGGCGATTCGCCACAGGAGAAAGTCCACGTCCGGGCGCAGAGCCACCGTGCTGTAGGAGAGGCACAAGAGGCCCTGACGATCTTGGGCGAAGAGGGCGGCAAATTCGTCGCGGGCGCGCCGCCGATCGGCGTCGCCAAGGCGGCGGAAGACCGGATCGAGTTTGAAAAACGCGAAGTTGACCATCTGCCGCGTCACGCCGGGTTGTGCACCAGCTTGGTCTTGCCCCGCTGCGGCCGGTCCGGATTGATTCATGCCGGCTCCCTTGAACCGAGTCATTTTAGTCCCAGATGCGAGTATGGTACAAACCGTGCAAACGGTTGCATGATCGCGACGAGAAAAGGGCTGCGCTCGCTTGCCGGGGGCGGGATGATGGCGTGTCTGTTGCTGGCCTGCGGCTGCGCCAGCCGGGTCATCGCCCCAGATGCGCCCAACACGGTGATCGTCGTGCCGGGGATCGGCGGCGACGCAGACGAATACACCACAGCGTGCCGCGCCCTGGCCGATGCCGGCAGCCGTGACTGCCTGCAAGTGTTCGACTGGGGACTGAAATGGCCGCTGTTTTTCCTGACCATCTCCTGGCCGGATTTGCACGAGCACACCGAGATCAAACTGGCCGCCCTTATCACCCGATGGCGTGCGGCGCATCCGCAGTCGCGCATCGTCCTGATCGGCCACAGCGCCGGCGCGGGCGTGATCCTGGGCGCGCTGGCGCGGCTGGATGATCGCGTCGGGGAGGTCGGGCCGGTCATTCTGCTCGCTCCCGCCGTTTCGCCGGATTATCAACTGAAACCCGCCCTGGGCCACGTCCGGGTCATTCACGTCTTTTACAACAAGGATGACGACTTCTGGCAGGGAATCGGACCGGCGATCTTCGGCAACTACGATGGCGCACACCGCAACGGGGCGGGCAAACGCGGATTCACCCTAACCGGCCTCGACGCCGATCAGCGCACGAAAGTCATCCAACATCCGTACCAGAAAGAGTGGGACAAGCTGGGCCAGCACGGCGGGCACTTCGATTGGCTGGCCCATGATTTCGTGGCGCGCGTGCTGATGCCGCTGGTCGACGGCACCGCCCCGACCGCGGATGCAGCCCGCACATCGCCTTTACCCCCAGGTTCGTGGTAGTATTTCATCGTGGCGAAGGTCTACCTCGAGACCAGCTTTTTTTCGGCGTGCGTCAGCACGCGCAAGAGCAACAAGAGTATCGGCTGGCGTGCCTCGATCAACGAGTGGTGGCAACGGCATGCGCGGTATTTTGAGCTATACGTTTCGCCGGAAGTCGTCCGCGAATTGGCTGCACCGGAGTTTCCCAACGGTACCAAGGCCCTTGCCATGATTCGAGGGTTGCAAACGTTGAAGTTGACGCCCGAGGTGCTGGACTTTGCCGAGCTGCTTGTAACGCATAAAGTAATGCCAAGCCCCGCAGTGGAAGGCGATGCCCTGCACGTGGCCGTAGCTGCCGTTCATGGCATGGACTATCTGCTGACGTGGAACGTCATGCATTTAGCCAATCCGAACAAGCGTACGCACCTGGCGATCATTTGCATGCAGTTGGGTTTGACAGCGCCACAGATCGTAACGCCGGATATGCTGCAGGAGAGCGAAAGTGAACACTCCACCCCCATAGGGGGTGGCTTCAGGAAGGCCCCTCGAAGGGGCCGTCGGCGTCAACGGCCAAACACGACCATTGACGCTTTAAGCCGCAGTGAGCAATCGACGTTTCAAATGCCATCGGCAGGAACGGTTCCCGCCGGACATCGGTTGCGATAGTCGCTCCGTGTCACCGTGCGTCTTGCGGCAACGAGAGTTTCTCTTTCTCTTGCAGACGTTTGGCACGCCGGAACGGCAGAGCCTAAACGCGTCCACGGCCAGAGGCCGTGGTTTCATGTAGTAATGACTAAGCCCGCACATAGGGACCAAACGCCCGTTGACGATGTACGGCGCATCCGCCAGCGTCTGAGTCGCGAAGCGCACGGCGACGTGCGCAAATTGGCAGAATTGTCGAACCGGGCCTTCGAAAAGCCCCGGGGAAAGCTGAAGCTCAAACCCGCGGAGCCGCCTACGCGTAAGGACCGCCGCAACGGGACGAGAGGCTGAGGAAGCCGCGCGGTCCTCACAAACTTACGCGCGTGCAGATGAATTGTCAATTGGAAGCAACCAGCCCCGGCAAAATCGAGGGTTGAACATTCGGATCGCCACAGCGCTCATACGACTGCCCGCTGAGCCGGACTTTCGGATCATGCCTTCGCGGGGGCATCAGGCCTTCATTTCCGGCACGTATCCGACGATGGTGATGCGGTAACGGTCGGCCAGCTCCAATACCTTGGTCTTTTCCAGGATGATCGTCTTTCCCGGCTCCAGGACCAGAGCGGTGGCGCGGGCGGCGTGAAGCTTTTCGATCGTCGTCGTGCCCACCGTGGGAACGTCCAGGCGCAGGTCGCGATGAACGTTGGACACCTTGATCAGGGTCCATCCCCCCACTTTGCACAACTGTCCGGCCCGCTCGATCATCGCGTTGGTCCCCTCCACCGCCTCGACGGCAATCACGTTTTTGTCGACGACGGCCAGGGATTGACCGATGTCCAGTCGGCTGATGACCTGGCACAAATCCCAGCCGAAGCGAATGTCCTCCCACTGCTTTTCGGCGGGAGCGCGCTGGGTGAGGATGCCGGCGCCGGCGAGGTGTTCAGCACAATACATCGTTGAGTCGATCAAATGGATGCCCTCGGAAGCCAGTTCCTGGTCGATGACTCGCAACACGGCCTGGTCGCGCTTGTCCCGGTGAAGTTTGCGCAACCACACTTTGAGCGTCCGCAGGTCGGGAATATACCGAAACGTCCGCCAGCGGCTATATATTTTTTCCTTGGCCACGCGGCCGACGAGGATGGCCTCGCAGCAGCCCTGGGACTTCAGGACGCGAATCCATTGCCCCATGCGGACGATGCCGACCCATTTGAAAACGTCCACTTCGTCGCGCAGCTCGGGCCAGGCGTAGCCGCTGAAGGCGGCGGCGACCACCTTCCGCCCGGCGGCGCGAGCCCCGCGAGCCACCAGCACCGGAAAAACCCCCTCCCCGGCAATCAGGCCCAGAGGAGTATGGGAATGCCCCGAGGCAACGGGGACTGGGGGCTGCGTCATGGCACTTCATCTTAAAAACCAATTGTCATTCGCCAAGGGGCAGCGCTGGTTGGCCGGGTTATCGCTGCTGGACCTCGGGCATGGGCTGGACGGTGACGCCGGAGGCCGCCTTGGCGGGCGTGGCGGATGATTCGCCCAACCGCTTGATAATCGCGTCGATGCGCTCCTGGGCCTCCGGCGGCTGGCTGGAGCGCTGGTCCTTCAGCACGCTGATCACGGACGGACCCAGCGTCACCAGCGCCGCCTCGGCTTCATCCCGCTGCTTCCAGTCGTCGGCACTGAGCCCGGTCACCAGGGTCTTGATTTTTTCGATCATGACATCCGAGGGCCGGGGAAGCGGCTGGTTGTACTCGGACACCAGCGCCAGCGGGATGTTGATGCTGGTGCCGCTGAGCAGCTTGCACTGCACCTCCTGCTGCTGGAGTTGGCCGCTGATGATGGTGTTGTCCCAGAGAGTGACCTGCACGTCCGCCGAGCCGCCGGCGGCGTGAGTGAGCCTTCTGACCTGCACGCCGCTGATCTGCACGGTGTCGAACGCCGTATCCAGATTCAGCGTCCCTTCCAGCGTGGCGACCAGGAGATCCTGGTTGATCAAAGCCATCGAAGGGGTCGTGTCATCCGCCTCGGCGGCCTTGCCGGCCAGCCTGAGGGCCAGCAGGCTGCTGGTGGGAAATCTCACCGGCTGCGCGGCAAAGCCGCTGAGCAGCTTCATGTCGAACGCCGGCGCGGTGACCAGGCCGGCGAACTTGCTGCCATCGGTGAGGTAGATCTCGTGCACGCCGTTGTCCTCGCCTTGGAAGACGATGGACGCGATGCTCCGCGGATCGAGCCGCAAGAGGCCGTAACGGGTAAGGACCTCGATGGGTCCGGCGGGCATTTCGACGTTGACGCGGTCGCCGCTGCGCATCACGACGCACGGCTTATCGAACGTCCACTCCTGCGGCTCGCCCGGTTGCTTGCGGCAGCCCACGCGCGACATCTGGCTCAGCGGCACCTGCACCACCTGGCCGCTGGACAGCTCCATGGCGATGCTCTGGTTCTGCAGATTGCCGCCGAAGACCTGCCCGTCGACGGTGACGATCAGTTGCCGCGGACGGTATTGCCCGATGTTCATCAGGGCAATCACCTGCCCCTTGGGCAGCTCCACCGCACCGTAGAAGGTCGCCAGCTTGTAGGAGTCTTCCTTGAGCGTTCCCTTGATCAGATCGCCGGAGCGCAATTCGATGACGTCGAAAACGTCGCCGCGGAGGATTTCCAGGTCATTGATGAAGGTGTCACCCGTGGCGAAGTTGGCGATGATTTTGCGGATGTCGGCGGGGACGGAGGCCAGGACCTTGGCCTCCTTCACGGACAGGATCGTTTGCTGTCCCTGGTCGATGGAGGCGGCGGCGCCCATGAGGTGAACCAGGGCGACGGATTTGCCGGCGGGAACTTCCACCGCGTAATTGGCCTGGACCATGCTGTTGCCGGGTTCGTAGTTGATGGTCGGCGACAGCTTGGCGCCCTTGCCGGCGAACATCTCCAACGCCGCGCGGTTGATCCCCGTCAGCGCCACCCAACCAATCTGACTGTCCTTGTGCTTGGGATCGTTGACCAAGACCGAGCCGCTGACCCCGTAGTTGAGATTGGATTGGATTTGGACGTTGAAGGTCTGGTCCTGGGCCTGAATGTTTTTGATGATCTCGATATAGCGTACCAGGCCGCTGTCGCCGCCCAGCAGAATGCGGCGCGTGACCATGCAGTTGCCGGCGTTCAACCCCTCCAGCACCAGCTCGCCGGTTTGCGGATCGAGCTTGGCCATGTTGTTGTTCATGCCGGGGTTGTTGCCGTTGATCAAGAGGGTTTCGCCTTGGCCGTAGAGGGGCTGCGGGCCGTTTTGGCGAATCCAGCCGCCGGGATAGACGGCCCATTGGTTTCCCGCCCCATCCGCCTGAACGTAAGGAAGAGTAACGGTGCCGCCGGGTCCCACGCGGCGGATGCGCGCCGCCGACGCGGTGCAACAGACCATCAGCACCGCGCACAGCAAGCCCGACGTGATCGTCCGGAATCTGGAGTTGTTCATCATCCGCCTCCTTTGACGCGCCGGCGCGGCAAATGTTTCACTCCTCGCCGGTGCACAGTGTAGCTTGTGGCAGGCGGCCGGGTAAGTCCGCGGTCCGCGACCCCGCCCTCCCGCGGCTATGAAGCGGGAAATTTGACGCTTTTGTGGAGGTAAATCACTTCGCCGCTGGTGTGGGCCAGATCGCCGGTAATGCAATGAGCGATGACGCGGGCAACCTCCGCGGGATCGAGCGTCTCTTGCGGCGGGCACTGCTCAGGCGAAAACAGGGAGCGGAACATGGCCGTCTCCGTGGCCGCGGGGGCCACCGTGTGCACGCGGACGTTGATCTCCCGGCCTTCCCGCGCCAACGCCAAGCCCAGGAGATTCACGGCCGCCTTGGCGGCGCCATAGGCGCCCAGGCCGGGAAATGGATCGCGCGCGGAATAAGAAGAGACGTTGACGGCGACGCCGCCCCCCTGCTTGCGCCAGATCGGCCAAAGTACGCGGCAAAAATGAAACGCGGCTGAAAGATTGCTGTCCAAGATCGCTTGCCACTCCTGCGGGGTCATCCGCTCGACCGTACGCATCAGCGCGACGCCGGCGCAATGCACCAGCGCGTCCACTCGCCCGAAGCTCGACATCGCCTGCCGCACGACCCGGTCGGCGGCATCGGCCAGGCCAACGTCCGCCGCGACGATCTGGCAAGCGCCGCCGCATAGCGCCGCCGTCTGCTCTAGCTCCGACGCCGTGCGCGACACCAGGACCAGGCGGTAGTCGCGTCTGGCCAACTCGATCGCGCTGGCTCGGCCGATGCCTCGGCCGGCTCCGGTGATGATGGCCACGGGAAGATCCATGGTGAAAAAGCGGCCGCTAGAGCACGGAGACGCGCGTGGTCATGCGATGGGTCTGCCCCGGCGGCAGCTTCACCCCGTAGTCCGCCGCGTTGGCCGTTTCGACGCACAGCATCTGCACCCACTCATCGTCCCCAAAATCGGGCATCGCTTTGGACTTGGCGATCCAGGGATTCCATACCACCGTGGCGTCGGAGCCTTCCTTTTCCACCTGGATCGTGCGCTGCATCGCTGGATCGTGCACCAGACACGCACACCTGGTGTCCAGGAACAAGCAATCGGTCTCGGCGGCGATGGTGATCGGCCCGGCGGGCTGGGTCTTGCGCTTCGAGCCGTCGGCACGGTCGATGTAGGCGGCGCCCGCCAGCCCCTCCACGCTGATCCGACGGCAGTCGCCAACCTGCAGGTAGGTGTGCAGGGCCTCTTCGAATTCCATGAGCTGCCGGGCGACGTTGCGGACTTCCAACGTGATCTCCAGCGCGGCCGAGATGATCACGATCAAACGCAGGACAAATTCGTACGGCCAGTGGCGATGGGTTTGCTCGTCGTTGCTCAGATTCAGAACCAGGCGTACCGAACCGTCGCTGCGAACGTCGCAGGATTCGATCCGCCAATCGCTGATGCGCGCAAGACCATGGGCCGGCGCCTGGGGATAGCCTGCTCGCGCGCCGAACCAGGGGAAGACCAGGGGCACGCCGCCGCGGATCGGCTTGTCCGGCGCGAACCAGCTCGAGCGGCTCAGGAACAGCACGGGTGCCGCCCCGCGAGGCTGGAAATGCGCGACGTGGGCGCCGTGCAGATAAATCTCAGCTTCGGCCGGCTCGGCGTTAACCACGATCATCGGGAGCGATCCGCGGCCCGACTCGATGCGAACGACTCCGCTGACTCCAAACTGCTCTTGCAACTGACCCACATCCTGCATGAGAACCAACCTATGTGAAAGCGTTTGACTTGGCAAAGCGGGCGGAGGCGCTTTAGGGCCTGCGCGACGCGGACGGATTTTTGCCGTGCCCGAGGGCGTCGATTTTTTCCACCGTGTCCAGGACAGTCTGCCGCAGGCGATCCAGCTCGGCCAAGGATTCCTGGACGTTGGGCACATTGGATAATTCCAGGCGCAGGGCTTGCAGAGCGAGCAGGATGCTGTTGAGATCGCCGCGAAGCTCGTGGCTGAGAAGCGAAACCTCCTGCGCTTGGGTCTTTGCTCCCCCCGATTTCAATTGAGATTCTTGCATGGGAACGGCTCCATCCTCGCAGCCCACGAGACGAGCGACCGATGCAGGGATTATTCGCCCGGCGCGCGGCAAATCAAGAGCGATCCGTGCCGCCGTGGCGATTGGTCAGACAAGCGGCTAGACTTGCGGCCCTCAAAAAATGAAGGCAACGCCGTTGAACAGCTCCATTTCGACCCAGCACATCGGCCGCGCCCTGCGCTTCGCTCAGGTCCAGGTTCGCCGGCTCATCGAACGATACCCGGATTTCTACCCGCTCTATACGCATCAGGGGAAATGGAAACATGACCAGCCGGCCTGGACGCGCTGGTGCGACGGGTTTTTGCCCGGAATGATGTGGCTGTTCCTGGAAAGCGGCCAGGCGGATGATCCAGGCTTCTGGCAAAGCAACGCCCAGCGCTACTGCCAGAATCTCCAGCACCGCAGCGAGGACCGCGAAGTCCACGACCTGGGGTTCATCTTCTACCACGGCACCCACAAGCGGTGGTACGACCTGACCGTGCGCCAGGGCAGGCCGCAGCAGCAGCTTAACGACGTGGTCATCCGCGCCGCTCAGGTGCTGGCGATGCGATTCATGGACAACGGAAAATATCTTCGCTCCTTTGTCCACGCCGACTCCCTGTTTATTGACATCATGATGAACGTGCCGCTGATTTTCTACGCAGCCAACCAGACCGCCGACCAAAACCTGATGAGGGTGGCGATGGAGCACAGCCTCACCACGCGGCGCGTCCTGGTGCGGGGCGACGGCAGCACCGCCCACGAGGGAATCTTCGACCTCAAGACCGGCAAGTTCCTTCGGCAGACCACCCAGCAGGGTTTTCGCGGCGACAGCGCTTGGAGCCGGGGACTGGCCTGGTCCCTCTACGGTTTTGGCACGTGCCACGAATTGACCGGCGACAGCCGCTTCCTGCGAACCGCCCAGCTCAACGCGGATTTCTATTTAGCCAACACGCCCGCCGACGGCGTGCCGCCCTGGGATTACGATGCGCCGCCCTCGGGACCGCTGTCGCGGAATCAGCCCGACAGCTCGGCCGCGGCCATCGCAGCCGGCGGGCTGTTCAACCTCGCCCGGCTGACTTCCGATCCCACCCGCGCCGCCGCCTATCGCGACACCGCCCTGAACATTGTCGCCACTCTGAGCCAACCGCCCTACCTGGCCCAGGACGATCCGCAATGGGAAGGGATCCTGAAGCGCGGCGTTTACCACATCCACAAGGGTCTGGGCGTCGATGAAAGCGTCATGTGGGGCGAGTTTTTCTTCGTTGAAGCCCTGACCAAGGCCCTGGCCGCCGTCGACGAATCCAACGCCTGATCCGCCGTCCTATGTCCGAACCGAGCGAATTACCCAACGTTAACCTCGAATCGCCACCGCACGATCCCTACGCGGCCCTGCGCTTCGCGGCGTTTGCCCAGTACCTGATCGGCTGGATCATCGCGGTCATCGGCGATCAGATTCTGGAAGTCGCCGTCGGCTGGGATGTGTATCTGCGGACCGGCAGCGCCATGTCCCTGGGCTGGGTAGGACTGGTGTCGGCGGCGCCGATCATTCTGCTGGCACTGCCGGCCGGACATTTGGCGGATCGCTTTGACCGCCGACGAATTCTGCTGATCTCCCAGCTCTTGCGCGGCCTCTGCGTGGCAGGCTTGGCGGCCCTGTCGCACTACCGCGGCGCCGTCGGGGCGATCTACGCCGTGCTGCTGGTCGCGGCGGTGTGCAAGGCGGTGGGCTGGCCGGCGCGATCGGCGATGATGCCCCATCTAGTTTCCCCGCATGCGTTCGCCAACGCGGTGAATTGGAACAGCATGGCGTTTCAGATTTCGGCGATGGCCGGGCCGGCTCTGGGCGGCCTGATCCTGCACTTCAGCGTGCCGGCGGCGTACATCGTGGCGGCCATCTGCGCCGCAATTTTCGCCGTGTCCCTGGCGGGCGTGCGCCTGCGGCCGGTTGTGGTCGAGAGGGAACCGGCGACGCTCAAGAGCCTGGCCGCCGGCGTGCGATTCGTCGTCCACACCAAGATCATCCTGGCCACGATCACGCTGGACCTGTTCGCCGTCCTTCTGGGCGGGGCCACTTATCTGCTGCCCATCTTCGCCAAGGACATTCTGGGCGTCGGGGCGGTGGGATTCGGCTGGCTGCGCGCGGCGCCGGCCTTGGGGGCCTTGGCCATGGGCCTGACCATCGCCCACCTGCCGCCGATGAAACGCGCCGGGCGAGATATGTTGTGGGCCGTGGCCGGCTTCGGCGTGGCCACCATCGTCTTCGGCTTGTCGCGGAATTTCTGGCTCTCCCTGGTCATGCTCTTTCTGACCGGAGCGACGGACAACATCTCCGTGCTGGTGCGCCACACCCTGGTGCAGGTGCTGACGCCGGACGCCATGCGCGGTCGCGTCTCGGCCGTGAACAACATTTTTGTCGGCGCCAGCAACGAGCTGGGCGGATTCGAAAGCGGGCTGACGGCTCGGCTGTTCGGCCCCGTGGTGTCGGTCGTCGGCGGCGGGATTGGAACCATCGTAGTCGTGCTGCTGACGGCGGTCATCTGGCCGCAGGTGCGGCGCTTCGGGTCGCTGCTGAACGCAAAACCGGAGCAATGAACTGGCCCGCCGCCGCGATTATTTGCGGATGCGGATGGTGTACTTCAGCGGATAGTCGGCCGGCTGGGGATCGGACAGCGTGGCCGTGTCGTTTTCGACCGTGTAATCGAACGCCTGGCCGGTGTAGGGGTTGTCGGGAACGGGGGTATCGGTGATGTTTTGCAGAGTCGGGGGCAGACGGCCGCCGTTGGCCGCGGCGTAGGAACGGATCGCCTCGACGGCCGTCAGGGCGGCGAATCCGCGATCGAGCCTCGCGAAAACAGACGCCGCTTTGCCGAAGCTCTTCGCAACAAAATTCATCCACGGGTTGCCTGCCTGGACCGGTATTTGCAATTGCTGCGCCATGGGCAGCAAAATGGGATAGGGCAGACTGGTCAGCTTCCACTGGTCATCCGCAACGGTCAGATATTGTTCGAGGCAATAGGCGCCGACCACCGCCAGCGCATCGAGCTTCTCAACCTCCCCGGCGGTCAGATGGCGCGTTTGCGCGTAATATGCCCGCGCCTGCGGAAGGAGGGACAGGGCCGCTTGCTCCGTTGAGGGAGGCCTGCCAGTGACATGGAACTTTGCCATGTCTTGATCGATTTGTTTAAACACCACCCGCCACTCTTGGGCCGACAATTCGCCGAGCCGCGCCTTGGCTAGAACCGGATACGAGGCAAACACATGGTACCGCTCGTGTTCCATGGCATGGCGGAAACTGATCATCGGCCGTGGCAGGCTCGCCAGGGCCCAGTAAAAATTGGGCGATTGCGGGTGGCTCATCAGCTCGGCCAGAACGTCGTTCAACAGGTCATCAACGCCCATGCCGACCAATCCGCTGACGAGGACCGGATCGCTTGCGACGTTGCGGCCGAGCCCGTAACCCAGGCGCAGGCTCGCCACCGCCTCGTCGATCTTCCCGTGGCGAATCTGCTGCCGAGTATGCACTGCCACCAACCGCGCCATTTGCTGCATATCGTGCAGATAGGGCAGCGGGGCACGGAACCCCATTTCGTGAAGCGGGGTTTGCCAATCGCACTGATCCTGCCGGGCGGCCGCGTCGAGGATGTCGAAAACCTTCTTGTTCTTGTCATACGCGGCCGTGGCAAAGGACTCGAACGCCGCGGGATCACGGTCTGCGGCGTTCAACGCCTTGTCCACGCTGCCATCCGCGTCTTTTGTCCACGCCGCGAAGGCCTGCTGGTAATACGTCGCCGCGTTGCCCGACTGCTGATCGATGGGATCGACCAGCAACTCGTATTTGAGCGCCGGCGTCGGCGGCGCAACGGGGCTTAAATCGAACGTCTGCTCATCCGCGTCGGCTCTGGCCAAGGTTACGGAGCAAAGAACCACGGACAGAGCCACGATCATCGCCGATTTTTGCATGGGGCGGGTCCTTTCCTGCAATCCAGCCGGCTCAATGCCGGTCTACAAAAGAGACGTTGTGCAGCGCCGGGTCTTTCACGCGGCGGCGGTGCGGCGGGGAGCGCCCAACTGCCTCATTTTGGCGATGACTAATTCCCTTTGGTTTGAAATACCAGTAGATAAGGCACTGCCGGACGGCCTTGCTTGTCTCTGAAACCGGTGAATTTTTCACTGTTCAACCAGAAACCATAGGTTTTATTCGGTTCCAATTTCACCTTCAGCACGCAGGTTTTGTGATCCGCCTCATACCTTGGTTTTCCTAAATCTTCCGGCGTGGAGTTTTCCCACGCGGTGGACCAACTCCACGATCTATCCCTCATTTCCTTGCTGAAGGTGACTTTGATTTCAAATTCGCCAGGCGAAACGTCCTTGCTGCCGGCTTCCGGCACGGTTTTCACCACCACCGGGGGAATGGAGGTCGCTGATATTGGGCCGGATGCTTGCCGATTGAACGCAGCGACATACTCCGCGGTTTGGGCCT
The DNA here is from genome assembly GCA_002311745.1 of Phycisphaerales bacterium UBA1161. Taxonomy (GTDB): domain Bacteria; phylum Planctomycetota; class Phycisphaerae; order Tepidisphaerales; family Tepidisphaeraceae; genus UBA1161. The sequence goes on from DBZL01000014.1 coordinate 208,814, forward strand.
GGGTATCCACACCAAAGAACCGGTGCGAACCGTCCTGGGTGTCAACATAGACGGTCATGTCCTTGGGTTCGGGGATCAGGGCTTTTCCCCCGGCTTGCCAGCTCGATGTCATTTTAGCCATTGCGATGGCCCGCATTTGAGCGGTCAAATGGCTGTCGCCATCAGTGAATACGGTGTCCGGTGTGAACAAACGATCGATCTGTGCCGGATGAAATCGCAGCCAGACATTGGCGATGGCTTCTGCCTTGCTGGCAACCGGACTGGTCAGTGTTCCGTTGGCTCGCGGGATAACCACCGCCCATACGGCCCCGTCCGCGCAGTGGCCGATGCCCACGTCAGCCGGCCCGACCTCCACCCGCAATTGCTTGCCCACCTCCAGGCGAAACTGCGTCACCCGAAAGATATCGCCGTCCGTGAACTCCCATGACCGGGCTTGATCTGGCTTGGTATCGCCCTCTGTCAACGCCGTGGGGTAACGTTCGAGCAAATCAACGTTTTGGACCTGCAATGCCGGTTGAGTCGATGCCGGCGGCGCGACGGAGCTTGAATCAGACGTCTGCGCATCCGCGTCGGCTCTGGCCAAGGTTACGGAGCAAAGAACCACGGACAGAGCCGCGATCATCGCCGATTGTTTCATGGGGCGGGTCCTTTCTGGTTAACCAGCCGGCTCAAAGCCGGCCTACAAAATAGACGTTTTGCAGCAGCGGGTCTTTCACACGGCGCGGGTTCCCCGCCGATACGGCCACGCTACAATACCACCATGACCCAATCGCTGGCGAAAAAGTTCACCCTGGCCGACCTGCGGACGGCCCGGCAGTCGGGGCAGAAGGTCCCGATGCTGACCTGTTACGATTTTTCCATGGCCCGGCTGATGCAGGAGGCGGGGGTGCCGGCGCTTTTGGTGGGCGATTCGGCCGCCAACGTGATTCTGGGGCATTCGACCACGTTACCCATTTCCCTGGATTTTCTAATCGAGCTGACGGCGGCGGTGCGGCGGGGAGCACCCAACTGTCTGGTGATGGCGGACATGCCGTTCGGATCGTATCAGGCGTCGACGGCCCAGGGCACGGCCAACGTCATGCGCATGGTGCAACTTTCAGGCTGTGATTGCGTAAAGATAGAAGTAGCGGCAGCCCATGCGCGCCTGGTGGCTCGCCTGGCCGATGGCGGTGTTGCCGTCATGGCGCACCTTGGCTTGCGTCCGCAGTCGATTGGACTGCTGGGTGGATACCAGGCGCGCGGGCGGACGGCCGACGAAGCCCAGAAAATCGTCCGCCTGGCGCAGCGGATGCAGCGGGCGGGCGCCGCGGCGATTTTGCTCGAGGCCGTCCCGCCGCAGGTCAGCGCCGCCGTCGTGGAGGCCGTGGAATTGCCGGTGATCGGCTGCGGCGCGGGGCCGGCGTGTCACGCGCAGGTGATCGTGACGCACGACGCCATCGGCTGGACGGCGGGCGGCCGCGTGCCGAAGTTTGTGCCTCAACTGGGTGATATGGCGACGCCCTTGCGGGAATGTTTCGCCCAGTACGTTCGGCTGGTGAGCCAGGGGGTCTATCCTGCGGCGGAGCATTGCTACGAGATGCCGGAGAAGGAAAAAGCGGCCTTGACGCGGTCGCGGCAGGCGGCCAAAGATTGAAATGCCGGAATCCAAATCAGGAGCAGCGATGATGAACTTGTGGCGTTCCAGGACGATTGTGGCGGTGTTGAGCATCGCGGCGCTGGCGGCCGGGTATTTTGGCGGACGTCCGCTGTTGGAAAAGGTCCAGTTCGCCCGCGCGGCCGAGGACGTCGAGGCCACCCGTCAGCAACTGGCCACCGTGGAGGATTTGTCCGTCGTCTTCCGTCACGTCGGCAACGTGGTCGGACCCAGCGTCGTGCAGATCAGGGTGCACAAGACCATCAAGGAACAAGGGACGGACGTGCCCGACGACGACATGCGCCGTTTCTTCCATGAGCATGGGTTCCCGGACTTCTCGTTCCCGCCGCAGCAGTTTGAGGAGATCGGCACGGGCAGCGGCGTCATCATGGAGGTCAGCGACGGGTATGGCTATGTCCTGACGAACAACCATGTCGCCGGCGACGCCGGCACCATCGAAATCCAACTGGCCGACGGCCGAAGGCTCGCCAATCGCGACGTCACCCTCGTCGGTGCCGACCCCAAGAGCGATCTGGCCGTTTTGCGCATCAAGGCCGACCGGCTCATCGCCGCCAAATGGGGCAACAGCGACGAACTGGAAAAAGGGGACTGGGTGATGGCCTTCGGCAGCCCCTTCGGCTACATCGGCTCGATGACCCATGGCATCGTCTCGGCGATGAACCGTGACCGCGTCGGCATCATTGGCAGCGAAGGATATGAAAACTTCATCCAGGTCGATGCCCCCATCAACCCCGGCAACAGCGGCGGACCGCTGGTCAATATCCACGGCGAAGTGATCGGCATCAATACCGCCATCGCCTCGCGCAGCGGCGGATTCCAGGGCATCGGCTTTGCCATTCCCTCCAACCAGGCCAAGGGCGTCTTTACCGCCCTGAGGGAACATCACATGGTGGTCCGCGGCTGGCTGGGCATCAGCCTCCAGGACGTTGACGACAATCCCGACCTGGCCAAGAGCTTTGGCTACCAAGGAGAGCGCGGCGTGATCGTCTCGGGCGTGGCGCCCAATGGACCCTCGGAAAACAAACTGCTGCCGCAGGACATCGTCACGGCGTTCAACGGCCAGCCGGTCGCCGACGGGCAGCAGTTGCGCAATCTGGTGGCGGGCGTCGCCCCCGGCACGACCGCGAACATCACCGTCTTCCGCGACTCCAAGGAGCAGCAAGTGCAAGTCGTGGTCGGCACGCAGCCCAAGAACTTGGCCGCGGCCATGGAAGGCTCCAGCGGCGGCGGTGAGGCCGAAATCACCGGCGAAAACCAGACGTTGCAGGCCCTGGGCATGTCCCTGGCCACGTTGGACAAACAGACGGCCCAAAAAATCGGCATCGATTCCGGCGCGGTGATCACGGAGGTGAAACATGACGGGCTGGCGTTTAACGCCGGGCTCAGCCCCGGCGACGTCATCACCATGGTCTTCAAGACCCCCGTGCACAGCGCCGCCGAGGCCGCCGAGGCGATCAACGCCGCCGATCTGAAAAAAGGCGTCCGGCTGTACGTCTTTACGCACGACCAGGAAGGGCATCACATGTACCGGTTCGTCTTCATCAAGAGTGCCGATACATCCCCGCAATGATCAAAACCGGGACGGGAGCTACTCCCATCCTCCGCCCAGGGCTTTGTAGAGGGCGATCAGATCGGCCGCGACTTGTTGCTCGCTGCGCGCCATCGCGTCCTGGGCGGCGAACAGATTCCGCTGCGCATCCAGCACGCTCAGAAAGTCCTTCGATCCCTTTTCAAATAGCTCCATGGACAATTCGACGGCGCGCTCGTTGGCCTGGACCGCTTGGCGGAGAGACTGCAATCGCACCTGCTCGCGATTGTACGCCACCAGCGCGTCATCCACGTCCTGCAGGCTTTGCAAGACGGTTTTGACGTACGCGGCCAACGCCTGGACCTGCCGGGCGTTCTGCACGTCGATGTTCGACTTCACCCGCCCGGCATCAAAGATGTCCCACGTCACGCCCGGAGCGATGGAGTACGTTCGGCTGGAATAATCGAACAGTTGTCTGAAATTGGCCGCCTGCGTACCCAAGGCGCCGGTGATGGAGAATTTGGGAAACAGATCGGCGGTGGCCACGCCGATTTGTGCCGTGGCCGCGGCCAATTGCCGCTCGGCTCTCCGCACGTCCGGCCGCCGACGCAACAGTTCGCTGGGCAGCCCCGGCGGCACGCTCGACGGCCCGACGGGAATCGGCGCTTCGGGAGTCAGTTCCTCCGACAAGGCGCCGGGATCCTGACCCAGCAAAATTCCCAGGCGATGGATGGCCTGGCGAATCTGGGTCTCCAGGGCTGGGATTTGCGAGGCCGTGGTGGCGACCTGCGCCTCCTGCTGAGCCACGTCCAGATACGGGATCAGGCCGCCCTCGGCCTTTCTGCGCGTCAGCGCCAGAGTCTGCTCCTGGCTTTGCAGGTTGTGGCGGACGATGACCAAATCGTATTGCGCTCCGCGAAGTTGCACGTAATTGATCGCCACTTCGGCCAGGAGGGAGACCTGCACGTCGCGGCGGTCTTCGATGGCCGCCTGGATGGACGCATCGGCCGCTTCGACGGCGCGGCGCGTTCCGCCGAAGACGTCGATTTCCCACGAGGCGTCAAAGCCGGCTTGCCACATGTCGGTTTCCTGGCCCGGGAATCCCCCCCCGCCGCCGAACGCCGCAGCCGCCGGCTGATTCGAGCTCTGCCGTGAATGCGAGTACGAGCCATTGGCGTTGACCTGCGGGTAATACGCCGACGCCGCGACCCCGCGGTTGGCGCGGGCCTCGCGGATGCGCGCTTCGGCGGCGATCAGATCCGGATTGCCCTTGACCGCCCGATCGATCAGGGAATTGAGCCGATTATCGCCAAACGCCGTCCACCATCGGCGGTAATCGGGCAGAGCCTGGGACGTCTCGGCCGGCTGCGTCGTGGGCCGCGTGGCCGAGCCGATCTCGCTGAATTGCGCGGGCGACTTGGTCTGCGGCGGTTTGTAATCCGGCCCCACCGTGCAGGAAGCCGCAAACAGCGCGGCCGGAACCACCACCGCCGTCAAAACCGCGTTGATCTTTCGCATGAGCACTATCCCTCACCGTGCCGGTCGGCTGGACCTCCCACTTACTCAGGAGAGCCAATGGCGTACTGGCCTTCCAGAATTGCACCGGCGCCAACCGCCAAGCTCGGCGCAGTGATGTCCCCATTGATCTCGGCTTCGGGGCCGACCAGCACCGGACCATAGCTGATGACCTTGGCCTTGACCTTGCCGCGGACAATCATCCCGCCGCACAGGACGCGGTCGGCCACCACGTTGCCTTTCTTCTCCACCGTGACGATGCCGCAGGTTTCTATGCTGCGGCGGGCGTGATAGTCCTTGATCGGCAGGTCTTCCAGGCGAAGCGACTTGTGGCAGTGCCGGCAGGTCACGGTCAGGGCGCGGCGGGCCACCTGCTGGGCTTGGCGGCAGTGCAGACAGACGATGCTGACGCGATCCTCGCGTTCATGCGGACCGGGGATAGGCTCCAGGGGCAGCGCCATGGGAGATCCGCGGCGTTAAAGCCAGGGACGAATTTCAGCCGGCGCGGACGGGCTGGGGTGCGCCGGACGCCGGACGCGCCACGGTCACCTGCACCTGCGGCTTGGCCGGACCGCCCTTGACCGCCTCCGGACCGACGCTGACATGGCCGGAGAATGCCGCGCCTTCTTCCACCACCAGACGCCCGGAACGCAGATCGCCCTCGAACCGCGCCGAGCTTTTGAGCTCGATGCGGTCGGAAGCCGACAGGTTCCCCTTGACCTCTCCCTCGATGATGATGGAGCCGGCCTCGACATCGGCCATGAGCTTGGCCTCGCGGGCGATGTGCAGCCGACCGGGAGTGTTGATCTTGCCCTCCACGCGGCCGTGCACGCGCATGCCCTTGTCAAAAGACACCTCGCCCTTGATCGTGGCATCGGGCCCTAGAATCGTCGCATAATCCTGCGGGGATGAATCCGCCATGAAATCCTCCTAAAGTGAGTCCGTTCGCCGCGGCCGTGGCTGCTGCGCACCGCCGCGCTCCGCGGCGGATTATAGCGATAGGCCGTGCCCTGGCCAGCAATCACCCCGCCTGATACAACATTTCCACTTATGGCAAAGACCAAAGAGCAATATTTGAAACAGATCTGTGATGCCGGTGTGGTGGCGGTGATCCGCGCCCATTCCAAGGATCAGCTTGTGGGATTGACCGAGGCCCTTCTGGCCGGGGGCGTCAGCGGCATCGAGGTCACCACCAGCACGCCCAAGGCGATCGCGGGAATCGAGATGCTGGCCGACCGGTTCGGGGACAGCGCCGTCATTGGCGTGGGGACGGTGATCGATCCGGCCACGGCGCGCGACGCCATCGCCGCGGGGGCTCAGTTCGTCGTCTCACCGGTGTTGGACGAGCAGATCATCGCCCTGACCCGCCGCTACGGGAAGGTCATCATTCCCGGCGCCTTCACGCCCACGGAGATTTTGCGTGCCTGGACGGCCGGGGCAGACGTGGTGAAGGTCTTTCCCTCCACGGTCCTGGGGCCGGGATATTTCAAGGACATCCTCGCCCCCCTGCCGCAGCTTCGCCTCACGCCCACCGGCGGTGTGGACCTGAAAAACGCGGCCGACTGGATCAAGGCCGGCGCGGTCTTCGTCGGGGTCGGTTCATCTCTTGTAACCAAGGATGCCCTGGCGAAAAACGACTGGCCGGCGGTGACGGCCAACGCCAAGGCGTTCGTCGAGGCGATCCGCAACGCCCGAGCCAAATAGCACCCTTAACGAGCACAACGTAAAGGCGGAGTTTGTCGGCGATGCCGACTGCTCTGCGTTTGCCACTATCCCCGGCACCAAAGGGCTGCGCCGCAGGGCGCGGACCACACATGCTCCGTTTTTTCTATGAGACGGAAGCTAATCAAGTCGATGGCGCGCTGGGGGACACGAAGAGTTCCACGCCCCTTTGCCAGAGTTGCCTTTTTGAACCTGTTGGTTTCGAGGAGAAATGCGTATGTTGTTGCAGCATTCAAAACGTTGGGGTGCAGTCTCGGCCCGCTCCTCGCAGCAACGGTTGCGAAAGGCCGCGATTGAAGCGCTGGAGGATCGCGTGTTTCTCAGCGTCGCCAATCCCGCTTTCCTGCTCAATGCGCCGGCGTACGTGCGCTACGCGGATCAGGCGTCCCAGCTCGCGCCCAATGACTCGCCGATCACATCCGAACCCACAGAAACCCAAGCGCAGACACCGGCGCAGACGACGGTAAGTGGCGATTCCGCATCGACGCCACTGACCAACGCTTCCGTGGCTCCAAGCACCGTCCCGGCTACCCAGGCCACAGCGCCAGCGACCCAGAGCAGCGCGGCAACGAATTTGCCGGGCTTGGCTTACTTGGCGCCGGCGTCGAGCCCCGCCCTGCCGACGGGCATGAATACGTTCAACCCGACGCTCAGCGCGCAGGCGCCTTCCACCGCCGCTCCCGTCATCGCCGCGGCCAACAGCGCGGCCGGTCCGGATCAAAGCCTGGCGTTGACCGGGGCTCAGTTCACCAGTTATTCCGACGCCAGCGCCTACGCGGATACGCGCTTCATCGTGTACGGGCAGACCCATGCCAACAACGGCACGCTCACCGATGCGGCCATCCAGGACCTTGGCGCCTATGGCGCGACGGTCACGATCGACGCCTCCGAGCCCGCCAACTCCATGTATCTTCTGTGGGCGGTGAACAGCCAGGGCATCAGCGCACCCATCGCCATCAATCAGACCACCGCCTGGTGGATGGGCGGGATCGGCCAAACCCTGCAGACAGCCCAAGGGCAAACCACCGTCTCGACATCGGTTGGGCAGACCATCTCGGTCTACGGCAGAAATTTGTCCAACGGGACGGCTACGCCGCAGTCGTGGGTGTATTTGCAGCCAACGGATGGCAGCGCCGGCCAATGGGCGACGGTGACGTCGGTCAATCCGTACAAGGTGGATTTCACCGCCGCCGCGCCGGGGACGTATCAGGTATGGATCAACAACGGCCTGGGCGGCCAATACGGCTGGTCGGAGGTGACACAAAGCGGCACGCCGGTTCTCCTGCACGTCGCCGCGTCCGCCCCGACCTGGTCAGGCGCAACCATCAACGTGAAAAACTACGGTGCCAAGGGCGATGGGGTTGCGGATGACGGCAAGGCGATTCTTAGCGCCATCGCCGCTCTGAGTTGGAATTCCGGCCAAACGCTCTATTTCCCGGCCGGGACCTATTTGGTCAGCGGCGGCGAGCAGTTGGCGCTTCCCTCCGGCATCCGCGTCCTGGGCGATGGGCCGGACAAATCAAAGATCGTGTTTACCGGCCCTGTCGCGTCCAGCGATCAGCCGTTTGAATTCGGATGGCACGACAACAACGCGGTCAACGTCGAGGTCAACGCCTTGACGCTCCAATATACAGGCCCAACGACTTCTTCGGAGCCCCTGGTGCTGGCCAATTCGGGCTCGAATATCACGATCAAGAACGTGAATCTCCTGGCGCAGAATCTTTGTCCCTTGGCTTGGCAATGGTCCAGCAATCTGACGCTCCAGAACAGCCAGGTGCAAGGCACGGACATCAACGCTCTAGCGACTCACGATGAGTTCATCAATAACGTCCAATTCTACGAACGATATGGAGCGGCATCCGCGATCGAATTGTGGGCCACGCACAACGTGAGCATCACCAATTGCACCGTGCGCGACTATGACGATTCGGTAACAGCGGACAATTCCGGATCGGGCCAGGGCCGGTTCCTTGAATACAACCTGATATGGGGACCGATCGACAATCAGTACGTCGCCAACAACACGACCATCAATCTGGCATCGCCGTTTGCCGGCAATTACGGCGAGCAAATCAATATCGAAGGCCGGTGGCAGGCGGCCTTCGGCACTCCATCGGCGGTGACGAGCAACACCCTGACCATCGCCCCCAATTCCGCCGGCGGCGGCTCCTTTGCCGTTGGCGACGATGTTGTCGTCACCGATGGCGCGGGGCTGGGCCAAATGCGAACCGTGACGGCCGTCACCCTGAATCATGGCCCCGACGGTTCGGTATCGTCCGCCACGCTGACGCTGGACAAGCCCTGGAACGTCCTGCCCGACACCACGACCAGCCACGTCATGGTCGGCGCCTCGGCATCCAACTCCGTGTTTTATCAAAACACCTTGTCCGACCAGGCCGGTCCCAACGGTGCCGCGCACCTCGATGCCGCTTGCGCCTTTTTGATCTACTGTGGCGGATACGGCGTGGTCTTCGACTCCAACACCGCCAAGAATCTCAATGGCGGCGCGAGCGCCATGAGCGTTGACACGTGCAACCCGGCTTACTTCAACGAAATCATCAACAACAATTTCCAACAGATCCTGCGCGGCGCACTGGGCCCGGCGGGCTTCTACGGTGCCGGCTCGCAGGATCCCAACAACATCGGGACGATCGTTCGCGATAACATGATCACCTCCGGCGGGCTGGGCTGGGACCTCGCCCAATCACCCCTGGGGCCGGTGGTCCTGATGGTCATGGAACACAACGGCATCACCGCGCCGGTGCCGATGAAAGTAGCCAATGGCCCCGACGTCCTGATCCGCAATAATACGTTCACCGCGCCCGGCGGCGGCGCAGCGCCCATCTTGGGCGCCTCAACCAACGTCGCGGCGCCCACGGCCTTGCTGTTGGACGCCAACTCATCCGCCACGGTCCGCCTGCGCAACAACGCGTACGTCGGCTTTGCGCCGCAGAACATCTATGGCAGCTCATCACCGACCACGTCCTCGGCCGCTACGACTTTGGCGGCGCCATACCATGTGCTCCTGGCCACCGTGACCGCCGGCTCCAGCACCCAGATCGCCCTGCCGCTTTGGAACGACGGCACCTCCGCCATCACCTGGGCCGGCTCGACCGATGCCCCATGGCTGACGCTGCAAAGTTCCAGCGGAAACATCGCCGATGAAAATAGCCCCGCCTCGGCGATCCTCATCGCCAATGCCGCGGACTTGAGCCCCGGCAACTATTCCGCAACGGTGACGTTGACCTATGCCGCCAACAACCGCCGGCTCACCAAGTCGTTTCACGTGCAATTGACCGTGCCATGAAACGTGCCGGTTTTCTCTTGCCGCCGCGCCGCCGCGGCCGATAATTGCATCCATGGATGTGATCATTGTCGGAGCCGGCGGACACGGACGCGTCGTGCTGGACATCCTCCGCGCCGCCGGCGGGCACAACCCGGTCGGCTTCATCGACGCCGATCCCCAGCTTGCCGGGCAAGAGATCGGCGGCATTCCCGTCCTGGGCCAGGCCAACCTGCTGCCCAAGCTCAAGAGCCAGAAAGTCAAAGGCGCCATCGTCGCCATTGGCGACAATCACGCCCGCCGCAGCTACGCCAAAAAATTGGCCGGCCAGGGATTCGAACTGATTAATGCCATTCATCCGCGCAGCGTGGTGTCACCGACGGCGCGGCTGGGAACCGACCTCGTGGTCGCGGCCGGGGCCGTCGTCGGCACCGATGCGATCATCGGCAGTGACACCATCATCAACACCTGCGCCGTCATCGATCACGAATGCGAGATCGGCCAGGCCGTGCACGTCTGCCCATCCGCGGCCCTTGCCGGACGCGTGCGCGTCGGCGATGAAGCATTCATCGGGCTGGGATGCAATATCATTCAGTGCCTAACCATCGGCGCCCATGCGGTGATCGGCGCCGGGGCGGTGGTGATTCGGGACGTGCCCGATGGAGTCACGGTGGTGGGCGTGCCCGCCAGAGTCATTCCCACGCGAACCGGACCGGCTCAACCCGCCTCCATCTGATTATTCTCCAAATCCTTGCGCTCTTTAATTGATCGCTTCATCAGGCTGATCTAGAATAGGCCAACAGGGAGCGCGCCATGAGTGCCGTCTACAACCCCGAGTCCGACCTGATTGCCCAGATCGAACAACTGGAGTTGGAAGCCCGCGAGACTCACCGCAAGGTGGAACACACCCGCTCTCAGGAGGACCGCCGCGTGCTCAACCGACAGTTGAAGGAACTGAAGGACAAGATCGAGTTTCTGCGCCAGCGCCTGCCGTAGCCGCCCCGCCATCACGCCCCGCGATGTGCCGCTTCATCTCCGCTTTTTTGCCGCGACAATTCCGCTATGACTTGCCGCAGGGGCTTGGCCAGTTCCCGGTGCAGCAGCGGCGCGCTGTTCCACGGATGGAACGGGATCAGGCGCTTCAGATGCAGATGCGGCCGGCAAAAAACCCGCGCCCGATCGTTGAGCATCGCCGCGGCGAAGGAAAAAGAACTGTTGGAAATGGCCAGAACGTCGCATTGGCACAACAGGTAAAAATCCGGGTAAAAGGGCGCCTGCGGCAAATGCAGACCCAAACCCTCCGCCGTGAGCGGACCAAACTCCCGGAAATCGCCCAGAATCTTCTGCGGCTCATCCGACGCCACCAGCAGCACCGGATTGTGCAGGCTCGGCCAGATCTCATGCAGAAAACTCACGTACCACTGGGTGGGCGCGATGAACCAAGGGCCGCCGCCGAAATCGCCTCGGCGGATGTGCAGCGCCACCAGCGTGTTGCCGCCCTTTCGCAGCTGCTCCACCGCCTGCTTCAGCGGCCGCTCGATCTCCTCGACCGGCCGCAGTAGCGAGCGGAAAAAATCGCGAAACGGCGCGTAATGCGCCGTGTCAAAGTGAAAATATCCCAGCAGATCGAGGCTCCGTGGCCGCTGCTCCATCAGCCACTTCGGGAAAACGTCCTCCTCAATCTCGCGTCCTTCCACGCACCGCGGCAAGTGACCGATCGTCGGCGCATCCTTGTGCCCAAAAAGTTCTTGCCCGATCCACGGCGAGCTCTGCACCTCCATCCCGTGATGACGGGCCACAATCCGCAAAAACGCGTACTGAAACACCTGGTTGGCAAATCGCCCGTTTTCTCCCAAGCTCGAGCAGGCCACCACGCCCGGCCCCGGCAAATCCGCGCCGGCCTGGGCGGCCACCGGCTGCGGCAGTGCCGCCAGGAACTGCGCCGCCTGATACGTTTCATCCGCCGGCAAAATCTCTCCCTGCGGCCGCATGCTCCCGCCCACCAGCCGAAACAAGCGGTACCCAAACGGCACCAAAAACGCATACACCTCACGCAGCGTGATCCCCGCCGTTTGAAAATCCTTGCCGTAATCGAATTGGATCAGGTCAATGCATTGCCGCCGAAGCAGATCGACGCCCCCGCGCAGGATTTCCAATTCCTGCCCCTGCGCCTCCAGCCGCAGCAACCTCAGTTGCGCGATGCCGCGCTGGCCGCAATAGTCATCAATCGACGGCTCAAATCCAAACTTCCAACCCGACGCCGCCGACCACGCTATTGTCCTGCCCGCGTGCACGACGACGCGGCCGGCGGCCATCGGCTCCGCCAGCGCCCGCCTCACCCGCTGATCGCAGGAATCATTGGCCGTAATCACATGCAGGCTCAAATCGCCGCGCCGCAGCAGCAGATCCGCCGCCCAGTCCGCCCCGCCGCCGACCACCGCCAGCGCCACGTCCCGTTGTTGTGCATCACTCGTCATTGGCCATGGTCATAATAACACCCGCCCAGCGCATTTTTAGCCGGCGGGCGTGCCCGCCGTGATAAAATAGACTCGTGACCCAGCCTCCCAAGCTCGACTACCAAACGCCTGAGAACTCTCCAACCCCATCAGGCCCGAAATATCCGTACCTGAACACGATGGTGGCCGTGCTGTATTTCGCGGTTGGCCTGCTATCCCTGGCGGGCGCCGCAGTCGCGGTCAGCCGCGTTCTGGTCGCCGCCGCCGTGGCATGCCTGGCCGTTTCCGCAGCCGGATTCTGGCTGGGCTCTCAGGCCTTGAAGGGCAAATTATATGGCTGGTAGAGGAGGTGCCCGATGCACGCCGCCCCCCAGCGGCGCGACGGGAACGCCGTCAAGCCGCCGGCTTCGCGCGGGTCAGCACCAGGCGGGCTCGATACCCCAGCGATCCTAGAATTCGCAGCAGCAGATCGGTCGAAACCCCCTGTAGATTGCGGTTGAGGATGGCAGTCACTCTTGTGCGCGACGCCCCGGCCGCCTTGGCGATTTGCGCATGCGTCATCCGCCGGTGATGGGCGATCGCAATCAGCTTCTCGCAAAGCGCGGTTTGAACCTCGATTTCCGCCCCGTCGGCCGGGGAAAGCCCGAGCACACGCTCCAAGTCCCGCATGTTGCGGGCAATTACAGCTTTAGTCGATTTCATCGAGCAACTCCCTTAGTCGCCGCCTGCCGATCTCGATTTCCTGCCGTGGTGTATTCTGCGATTTCTTGACGAACGCATGGAACACAAGAACGCCGCGGGCATCACGAAACCAATAAAACACTCGGTATGCGCCGCTCGGATCGCGTATTCGCAGTTCCTCGGCGCCCCGTGCCACTTCGCTCATCGGCTTGCTCAGCGGCATCGTTAGCCGCAGCCCGGCTTGAAGTTGCCAGACGGCCTTTCCAATGCTCATTCGCACGGATTTGGGAAACTCTCGAATGGCTTCCCGAGCGCGAATGTGGAAGATCGCGGGCCGCAACGCCCTTGGATTGTCTCAAATCGGAGACTTTTGTCAAGACGGGCGTCGGTTGCCAGCGGTTGAAGGAGGTTATTGTTGATTTCTTGACCTCGCCGACGCCAACGGGCAAAACGATCAGCGATGACCCCCCTCATGCGTTCATCAGAACCAAAATGGTATGCCGAACATTCCGGCAATCTTCTTGCTTCGTCGGTGGGAAAGCGTACAATATGATGTGAGTGGAGCTTTAAACAAGTCAGCTCCCGGCAGAATTTCAAAGTCCTCGGATGACTAAATAAGGGGTAGCTCGGCCAACGGCCGGGAGACCCGTTGACGAGTAAGCCGACGCAATTGAACACCGCTGGTGTTCGCTTTCGTCGGCTTTTTTTGTTTCCGTGAAGCGTGGTTTCGCAAAGGAGATGTACCATGTTGATGAGCGCCATTGCCTGGATTTTGTTGGGCGTCATCGCCGGATTTGTCGCCAGCAACATTGTGAGGGGACGAGTAGAACGCGCAAAAGGCCATGCGGTGACCTCCGATATCAAACAGGCCGGCGTGATCCCCAGGACGAACACAGTGACACCGACCGGCATGACGAGGGTCGCGCGGAGGAACGTTACGCAGAGGCGGGATCTCACCAACACCTGGAGCCAGCTATGAGTATGCAACGCATTTTCGGAATCGTCCTGCTGGTGGTCGGAGTCATTTTGCTGATTGTCGGCAGGAACGCATCCCACTCGGCGGCAGACCAAATAAGCAATACCTTCACTGGGCGGTTCACCCACGAAACCGCCTGGTACATCTTCGGCGGCGGCGCGGCGGCCCTGTTCGGTCTGCTTCTGGTCCTGGTTGGCGGCCGTGGCAGGAACGCCTGACGGGGTTGGCTCCGCGTGCCCGGAGCGAAGATGCCAGCGCCTGCATGGTGAAAGGACGGTCAGCAACAACAAAAGCGACGGAACAAAACGGTTGGAACATTTTGAGTTGCCGGATTGATATTCGGCGACGCGGATTTTTGCGGAGCATTATGCCGACGCCGAAACATTTTCACGGCGACGGCGCCTTTAAAAGGACATCCTATGAAATTGGCAATTTTTGCGATTGGCGTACTCAGCGCGGGCTTCCTTCTTGCGAATCTAACTGCCTGCAAGACGGAAACACCCGGCGCCACGGAAACTCTGGGCGTTTACTCGACGATGGTCGCCGGTGCACCCGACAAGGTGACTGCCGCGGCCCAGAAAGCCGCTGCCGATCTAAAGCTGACGGACATCGTTGGCAACGGCACGAAGGTGGACGGCAAGGTGACCGCCAAGAATGCGCAAGGCGATGCGGTGACCATCGACATCGAACAGGCCGGCGAGGGCGTCAGCAAGGTGACAATCCACATCGGCCTAACCGGCGACGAAGCCGTCAGCAAACAGTTGGTCGACAGAATCAAAAGCCATCTGTCCTGGCTTTGAGCGGAAATACGGGCAAGCAGTTAGTTTTTAGCGGAGATACGGGACGCAGCTAGTTTTTATCTAGCTGCGTCCGGAATGCCACGAAGTTAAGCTGTATCATGATACCTGGCGCGGAGTTGTGATTTCAGTTCGGCCCGCGGGATCGTCATGTAAGGGAACTGTTTCTTGGCTCGTTTGCGGACGCGTGGCTCCAGCCGGCCGGGACGCAA
>DBZL01000025.1:0-2176 GCA_002311745.1 Phycisphaerales bacterium UBA1161
AGGGATGGGAGGCAGCGGACTCCGAGCGGCCACTCACTCGCCGTGGGCATGAGCAGGCCCGTGTCATCGCCGGCCATCTCGTCGACCTCGTTGGGCGCAGACCAGCTCGGGTGCTGTCCAGCCCCGCGACCCGGTGCCGCGACACCGTGGTGCCGCTGGCGGCTGCGAGCGGCCTCGACGTGGTCGAGGCTCGATGGCTCTCCGAGGGATCCGAGCCCGAGCACGCCTTTGACCAGCTGCGCAAGCTCACGGCGCACCTCGACCCGCCGTCGGGCGTAGGCGGGCCGGTCGTGGCGTGCACGCACGGAGACGTGATCTGGGGCATCCTTGAGCGCTTGGCACGGCTTAGCGTGGACCTCGGTCCCAACCCGGATGCTCCGAAGGGTGGCGTGTGGATCATCAAGAACGCGGCCGGGGACGCCGTCGACGTGACCTTGTACCGGCCTGACGTGGTGCGCGCGTGAGCACGGAGACCGTCGCCGGTGTGCTCGCGCTCGTGGGCGGGGCGGAGTGGCAGGCCGGCTGCGAGTTCGACGCCGAGCTCCTGAAGCGCTCAGGCGGCACCGACGTCGTCGTGCTGCCCACCGCAGCGGCGTACGAGCACCCGGAACGTGCCGTGGCGACGGCGCAAGCCTGGTTCGCGGCGCTCGGCGGGGCGGCCACCGGGCTCATGGTGCTCAGCCATGCCGACGCATGCCGTGAGGAGAATGCGGATGTGGTGAGGCGGGCGGGTTTCGTGTACTTGTCGGGGGGCTCGCCGCTCCATCTCCGCTCTCTGCTCAAAGGCTCGGCGGTGCTGGAGGCCTTGGGCGAGGCCTGGCGGCGGGGCGCCGTCGTCGCCGGCTCATCAGCCGGCGCAATGGTCCTGTGCGACCCCATGGTCGACCCCCGGGGCGGGGCCTTCACGGTCGGGCTCGGCCTCGTGGAGCAGATGGCCGTGGTCCCTCATCACGACTCCGGCGCAGGCCGGCACCTGTGGCGGATCCTCGAGCTGGCCCCGGGCGGTGTGCCGGTCGCCGCCATCCCCGAGCGGACGGCTCTCCTCCGGGAGCCGGACGGCACCTGGCGCAGCACCGGGCAGGGCGAAGTCACCGTCTACCTGGATGGCCGGCAGGGGTCACTGGCAGACCTGCCGGTCTAGCCCGCCGACCCGCCGGCCTCGGTCTCAGGCGGCCTCGGTGATCGTCACCGACTCGATGGCGACCTGCTCTTTTGGTTTGCCGCTGCCTGAGCCGATCTTGTCGATGGACGCGAGCACGTCCCGGCCACTGACCAGCTGGCCGAAGAGGGAGTACAGCGGGGGAAGGCGCACGCCGTCGGGACCGGAGACCACGAAGAACTGGCTGCCGTTGGTGTTCGGCCCGGCGTTGGCCATCGAGAGCGAGCCGACCTTGTGCTTGCGCGGATTGTTTTTCACTTCATCGGCGAAGCGATAGCCGGGACCGCCGCTGCCCGTGGCGGTCGGATCGCCGCCCTGGATCATGAAGTCGGCGATCACGCGATGGAATTGGGTGCCGTCATAGAACTTCTCGCGGGCCAGGAAGACGAAATTGTTCACGGTGTTGGGCGCATCCTTGGTGAAAAGCTCGCAGACGATTTTGCCTTTGGAGGTGTCGAAGGTCGCGGTATAGCTCTTGGCCGGATCGATCGTCATTTCCGGCGGCTGCGGATACTGCTTGGCCATCGTTTCTCCTTTGTGGGGCAATACCTTAACGCCGGCGGCCCGCGAAGCAAGCGGCTTGCCTCCCGGAGCGGGGCGGATAGACTCATCCATCCGGACGTCGCAATGCGTACGGGGTGTAGCTCAGCTTGGTTTAGAGCGCTTGGTTCGGGACCAAGAGGTCGAAGGTTCAAATCCTTTCACCCCGATTCGGATGGCCGACCAATTCTACATGTACGTGTTACGCAGCAAGTTAACCGGCCGGCTTTACGTCGGATCGGCGTCGGATTTGGAAGACCGCGTTCACCGGCATAATACCGGCCAATCGAAATCCACGCGGCACGGCGTTCCGTGGGAGCTGATTCATCAAGAGGCATATCCGACGCGGTCGGAGGCCGTTCGTCGGGAAATGTATTACAAGACCGGTAAAGGCCGCGAAGAGCTGAGGAGACTGCTTGCGGCCAATGTGGTTTAGAGCGGTCGCCGCGGCGACAGGTCGAAGGTTCAAATCCTTTC
>DBZL01000025.1:2231-25660 GCA_002311745.1 Phycisphaerales bacterium UBA1161
AGGTCGAAGGTTCAAATCCTTTCACCCCGATTTTCATAACCCGCAAAAAGAGCCGAGTTTACAAAACTCGGCTCTGAGCGTTTAGGCGGCCTCATCTGACTTTGGGGCAGAACGCCTTCCAGAAACAGTTCGAGGACCAGTTGGCAGGCAGTTTAAACTCAGTTTATAAGCGCACGCCGGACAGACGGTAAGCCGCGTTTTTTGCAGGGAGGATTAAAGGGAACGTAGCGGCTCTGTCTCAATCCTGCCAAGTTCGGCGCATGTTCGGTAGCGCGATCGCGATGCACTTTGTGCAAGCTGCAGGATGTTCACCTGTAAAGCGCCACGGAAGGTAATGCTCACGGCCTATTGGTTTGCCAAGCGTTGTCTTCCCGATCATCGTTCCAAATTCAGCCGCAAGGATTCACGCTGCCGCAACTGTTCGCGTGTCGGGAACTGAAGGTGCGGACACCGATCAAAATGGGATGCGGCCGTTCGCCGCCGGCATTTTAATCATCATTAAACCCTCTCGCAGATTTGCACGATTTCCCACAATCTTTGACTGAGATGCATCCAACGATATGTGCAAACCAATCGATCTGATCGTGGCGGCGCACGGCCGCACCAGCATGGGATCCGATGCGTCCGATTTTATTTAGATGAGGGAGTCAAAGCGGCGGTGGCCGGTCGGTCAGTCCTTGATCAATCTGTTTGGACGGGCTTTGGAGTGTCACGAGGCAGCTGCAGCCCCACAATTAGAGCGGCAGCGGGGGCGGCGTGCAGCAAAAGTCGGCTTTGCGAATACCTGAGTAGTTCTCCTAAATCCCACGTCGTCACCATATAGGGCGGAAAATACGCCAGTATCTGCAGAATCAATAGAAACCAAAGCGTCGCAATCGATCGATTCCGCAAACGCCGCCAGTTTATAAGCTGTAGGGCTAACACCGCGATCCAGAATATGCCCCACCGCCGCCAGTCCACGATTTCGCCCGGCATGCTTTGGGCAACTGTGGGTATGCGGTTCCCGGCGGCGATGAGTTGAGCAACTCTCAACCGACCCGCGTAGTCCTCATCCGTTGCCGGCAAATCCCGGGTGTAGACGATCCACGGCAAAATCGCCGCGCCTAATACCAAGGCAAAAAGGACGGCGAGGCGAATCTGCCGCATTTTTAAGGGTTGGGGTGTGAGCAGAAAGATCGCCAGCACATTGATTATCGCCAGCGCCATGCCTTCATTTTTCGTCCAGGCCATGCAGATTGTGGAAAACAGTGCTGCGACCAAATCGGCAAGGCGCCGCTCTGCCTGCCATCGCAAAATGGAAACAATGGCGCACGCATAGAACGCCGCCAACGCCGTATCCGCCATCCCAACGCCGGCGTAGGCTAGAAAATTCGGAATCGTTAACAAAAGAGCCGCGGCCGCAAATGCAGCGCTCCAACAATTGAATTCCAGCACGGCGCCGAAGACCGTGGCGCCCATACCCAGATATAGAAGCAAGTCCGGCGCTTTTCCAAGTTCATCATTGAGGTCACCGGTCATTGCGTGAACGCCCGCGGATAACATGGGCACCAGGATCGGATATTTCAGGTGGCTGTAACTTAGAGTGACGTCGGAAAAATAGGCGGGCCTTGGCTTCAGCGGAACGGTTGCCAAAACTTTCGTCTTCAATTGCCATATTTGAAACGCGTCTCCTTCAATGACCGGTTGAAATAGCGCATTTCGTCCGACGATAAAAATCCCGTAGCCGACGGCGGCCAAACACAAAATTATCCATATCTTAGAAAACGTCGATCCGGGTAGGGCCGGCGCATTGGCCGTGAAGCCAGCTCCTCGATTTCGATGTGCGACGATTCCGAGCATGCCCCAGACAAAAGCGACGGATAATAGGATAGATCGACTTGGCCCCCAACCCACCATCGAAAACGCGATTAATATCAGGGAGAGAATTCCCGGTCCCAAACAAGCCGCAAGCCCTGCAAAGTCGATGCGCGATCGATTGGGCAAAATGAGGCTGCAAACCCCCCAGCCCGTCACCAACAAACACGCAAGATAAATCGAGCACCATAACCATGCGGTGGTCATCAGTGGTCCTCGGTGCTCGAAAACACAAATCGCCGATAGGTATCGACTAAACCATCGGGTTGAAGCGTAAAGGTGAGCTCACTGCCAATGTCGTGCTGAAAAAGCCATGGCGGGTCTGGCTCGAAATTAGCAGCCATGAATTGATCCGGTGAAAAAGTGGGCACCGAAGGATCGCCTGCCAGGACGCTGTGCGGATAAAGCGTATAGACACCGCGAGTAAAAAGATCCCGCGCCATCCAATTCTTGTTTTGCGGAAAATTCACATAATGGACGTACAATGCCCCATGCCATGCACCTTTTCTGAACATCGCGTCCACTTGCGCGTAAAGGTTTTCGCGTTCCTGCACCTGGTATCGAAAATAACGCCCGACGACATCTAAACAAATGGCAACGCAAATACAAAGAAAAAGAAAAAGGTAAATCGCTGCATCGAAGCGGTGAACGTCACACGAAGGATTTGCACTGACGGCCGGCAATTCGTTTTTCGACCCCATATTTCGATGCTACCATTCCACCCAATTCCCATCAATCGGATGCTGAGCTGACTCATCCCCAGTTTTCTTCATAAATCCACTAGCAAGTTTGAGACGGTGTGAAGCGCACTGGCGGCCATGCAATTCGGATCGGGCCAAGGTCTCGGTACGGTCATAAACGGGTCAGCGGGATTTAGTTAAGCAATTGTTCGGTTGTTCTTGAAGCGCTTTTCTGAGAATCACCCGGGGTCCGGTCATGCGGATATACATGTGTCGCGACACAGGTTTCCTTGTATTCGGATGTATTTCAGTGTATCTCCATGCGCGCAAAGCCGCGTTGGTGAGGCGAAAAACGCGGATGTTTGCGGCCTGAAAATCCATGTGTCGTCGACTTCAAACAGAAAAAAGTTGGCCGATTTTTTGGGGCCGAGTTGGGGCCGAACGCCTTCCGGAAACAGTTCTGGGAACAGTTTGCAGTCAGTTCAGAATCAGCTTATAGACCCGCAAAGGACAAGGCATAAGCCGCATTTTTTTGCGGCGTAGGCAATGGATTGTCTCAGCTTCGGGACCAAGAGGTCGAAGGTTCAAATCCTTTCACCCCGATTTTTGCCGAAGGCAAAAATAGAGCAGTGGAACAGTGGACCAGTAGAGCAAACCAAAAACCCGGAACACGGGCAATTTCACTGCGGTCTTCTTCGACCTTGGCTAGGTCGGCCAGCCTCGCCGAATCGCCGGCGGCGCGCAATTCACCAACCACCGGCTCTGCCGGTGGTTGGTGAATACCGTAGGTTCCGCCCCTGTGGAAGTGGAGTTCGATACTCAACGGGTTCAGTCATCTTGGGCCTTTGGCAATTATCCGCATCCGCGGGCGATCCTTCAATCGATCCCTTCCGTCACCACCGGATCACGCGCAACGTCCGACAGGCTAGGCGGCCTACCGCGATGAGCAGCCCGCCGGACCGCGCTTAATTCGCGGCCGGTACAAGTCGATATTGATAAATGGTCCTATATTGGGGGCCTCTTTTTCTGATACAACGCCTTTTCAGCGAGCGGAATTGGGCCGATTTTGGAGACCGACCGATGACAGCGCGTCACACTTGGGCTCGACTTCTCGTCGTCATGCTCGCCGCGTCCGGCCTAGCGCTGCTCAAGGTAGCGCGGATGGATCGGCAGGCCACGATCGCGATCGTGGACCAGGCGCCGTCGAATCTCGCTGTCGGCGTCGCACCCAACCCGCATATCAGCGTCACGTTCGCCGGAAAAATGAATTCCGCGACCCTGACGCCGGCAACGGTTCAGCTATTGGACAATGCCGGAAACATCGTCCCATCTCGCTTGTCGTACAATCTGTTCAACAGGACGGTCACGCTCGACCCCTTGAGTCCTCTGAGCTATGGCACGACCTATCAAGTGCGGGTCAATAGTGGCAAGAGCGGGATCGAGGACGCGGCCGGGAACCAGCTCGAGAATCCGATCATCTGGTCGTTCACCACCGCCTGGTCGCCCGCGAGCGGACCGGGCGGGCCGCTGCTGGTCATCGTCGGCGGGGACAATCCTTTCAGCACCTATTACGCCGAGATTCTGCGGGCCGAAGGACTCAACGAGTTTGCGGTTTCGGACGCATCCGCGATCTCGCCGGCCATGCTGAGCAGGTATCAACTGGCGATTCTCGGCGACGTGCCGCTGACCTCGTCACAAGTTTCGCAATTGTCCGATTGGATTAACCAGGGCGGCAAACTGATCGCCATGCATCCGCGGGCGAATCTTTGCGACCTGCTTGGGGTGATCGACCGCGGATCATCCCTGGCCGAAGGCTACGTGGCCGTCGACCGATCCGACCCCATGGCCGCCGGCATCGAGAGCGCCCCGATGCAATTTCATGGCCAGGCCGGGCAATATGCGCTGCTTGACGCACGGGCGCTGGCCACGCTCTATCACGACGCCAACGCACCGCTGGCAAGCCCGGCAGTGACGCTCCGCGACGTCGGAGTGCATGGCGGCATGGCGGGAGCGTTTATGTTCGACCTCGCCAAGTCCGTGGTGCTGACGCGCCAAGGCAATCCCGCTTGGGCGCGGCAACGGCGCACGGGGGCCGTTTGGGGCGACTGGACGCAATCGGCCGATTTGTTCTACGGACCGGCCAGTTTCGATCCCCAGAAAAATTGGTGCGACTTCAATAACATCGCCATTCCCCAGGCGGATGAAGCGCAGCGCCTCCTGGCCAACATGATTGTGCGGATGAACCTGGCGACCGCGCCGCTGCCGCGATTCAGTTATTTTCCCAGTGGCGCCAAGGCGGTCGTCGTCCTCACCGGCGACGACCACAACTCCGGCGGGACCGGGGGCAGGTTCCAACGCCTCAAAGCCGCGGGCGACTCCGGCGGCATGCCCATCACCGCCACGTCCTATCTCTACCCCGGTTACGCAAATCCCGACGCAACGTTGGCGTCCTACGCCTCACAGGGGTTTGAGAGCGCGCTCCATTTTGAAGTGACCAACGGCGCGCTGTTCGGCACCTCGAGCGATATGCCTGCAGACTGGACCAGCTTGGCTCAATTGGACCGTCTCTATTCGTCGGAAACGTTCAGTTTCAACGCGACCTATCCAAGTCTGGCCTCATCTCGAACCGGAAGAACCCATGGACCGGTTTGGAGCGATTACGACTCGCTGCCGCAGGTCGAATTCGCCCACGGCGTCCGCCTGGATACCAGCTATTATTTCGCCCCGCCGCAATGGGTGCAGGACCACCCCGGATTTTTCACCGGCTCAGGCATTCCCATGCGATTTGCAACCTCGACCGGAACGACCATCGACGTCTACCAGGCGACGACCCAAATCACGGATGAGTCCGGCCAATCCGAACCCTTGACCATCGACAAGCTTTTGGACAATGCGACCGGCCCCAAGGAATACTTGGGCGCATTCACGGTAAACGCCCACGATGACGAAGCGATCAATCCGCTGGCCGATGCGGTGATCGACTCGGCGAAGGACCACCATGTGCCCATCCTGAGCGCCCAGAATCTTCTGGACTTCGAGGATGGGCGCGGCAATTCCTCCTTCGGCGACATTTCCTGGAACGCATCGGCCGGCAGACTCACCTTTTCGATTATGAGGGCTTTTGGTGGAAAGGGTCTTCAAGCCATGGTTCCCCTGAGCGACGCCGCCGGCCGGCGCGTGGCCACCATCCACATCAACGGCAGCCCAGTTTCGTTTCGATCGGATTCCTACAACGCCATCGGCTACGCCGTGTTCCCTGCGGAATGCGGGTTAGTCAGCGTCCAATACGCGGCCCAGGCCAACCAATAGAGCGACCTCTCGGCGGCCGGAAGCGAAAAGTTCGCGACACGGCTTATCTCGCTGGCGCCTCTGCAGATGACGAGGGTGGACCCAACTGAATGACGGCGGATTCCAACGTCGTTGCCACGGTCTGCCAACCTTCGCGATCGTTGGAGGCCTCGGCAAACAGGATCGGCTGGCCGATTTTGAGACGCAACTTTGTGGGTTTGGGCCAGCGTCGATCGTGGGGAAGGGCTTGGTAAGTGCCATGGAGTCGGCAGGGCACGACGGGCACGGAAGTACCCGCGACCAGCATGCCCACGCCGGCCTTGAACCGCGCGAGGGCGCCGGTCCGGCTGCGCGTGCCTTCCGGGAAGACAATGTAGACGCAGCGATCGTTCGCCAGGCGTTCGCGCAGGTCCGCCAGCCCATGCGAACATATCTTGGTCCGCCACATGGGCAATGCGTTGATGAGCAACGTCGAGAGAATTCCCATCAGGGGCGATGAAAAGAATGTGTCTCCGGCGGCGATTGGGAAAACGCGGCTTTTCATCCGCCACCGCACCGCCGACGCCAGCACGAGCGAATCAAGATGACTGCAATGATTGGCCACCAGCACGAACGGACCTGATTTTGGCAGGTACTGTCGGCCATCGACGGACAGTCGATGGAAAATGGCCAGGTAAGCGGCAACCAACCCGGACCACGCAATGTTTGTGCAAGCGTTGATCAACCCGCCTTCGCGGCGCACGCTTTTGAGTTGTTCATGTAACGGCAGGTCGAGGTCGCGCGCGGGTTTGAGTTCCCAATTTTGCATCGGCGCGTCAGCTTAACGCAAATCATCCCTGAGCATGGCTGAAAATACGAATCTGCTCCTGCCATCCAGCGCCAAGATAGTATCCCACGTAGTGAAAAATCGCCGGCGAAACCAGCAGCAGGCTGTTGAAGCGATCCAGCACGCCCCCGTGGCCGGGGAAGGTACTGCCCATATCCTTGATCCCCACGTCGCGCTTCACGCTGGAAAGCAGCAAATCGCCGAACTGCCCGAGAACGGCAATCATGGTTCCCATGAGCAACAGGTGCTGCCATTGCGCCAGGACGGTCTGGCGAAATACGAAACCGCCAAGAGTTGCCGCCAAAATCGTCGTCAGCACCAGCGCGCCCCAAGCGCCGCCCAGCGTTTTGTTGGGGCTGGTGTTCGGGGCGAGCTTTCGTTTGCCGAAGGATTTTCCGCAAATGTACGCAAAGACGTCGTTCATCTCAACGCACAGCAGAATCCACAGCATGATCTGCCGGTACTTGGGATCATTGCCAAAGAAGCCGAGGTGCCCCAGGCACGCTCCAAACAACATGAACCCAAGCACGCCCAGGCCGACGCGTTGGATGTATCCGGAAGGGTGATCGGCAAGTATGGCGATAGCGGCGATGAGGCCGACGGTCAGCGGCCAAATCGCCGTGAAAAACGCGTACCAGTTATCCAACGATGCAAACGTCACCAGAAGGATGCCCAGGACAACGACGATGCTGATGGCTCGCTCGCGAAAGAGGCCGGTTGCCCGGGCGTACTCTCGATAGCACAGAAGGCTTAGCACGCCCACCGCAAGGATCGCGTACGCCGCTCCCAGCAGTATCGGCCCGATAATCAGGGGCGCCAAAACGAGCCATGAAAAGTAGCGATCCCACAAATCCTTCAACAGCCGATCCCTGGCTTTTCCCGTCTTGGCGAGTAAGGCAATGATCAACGGCGTTATGGCCAGAAGCACGACGACAGCCAGCATCGCCTTCACCACGAATGGATCATGGAACGCAAGGCGCGTTCCGAACATTCGCTGGCGCGTTTCAGGAGTCATGCGGCCCTTCGCAAGTTTGATGCAATGCCGGCAAGCCTGCGCCCCATGGTGATCAGGCAACCGGCGCAAATAATCCCCAGGCACCAAGCTGCCAGTTTCCAATCATGTGCTTGCGCCGGGATAACGGCGCACAAGACGCTGAGGACGGTTACCAAAAACATGCGCTGCTGCTTGGCCATTGGGCCGCGAAAATCCGAGCCGGCCCCCGCCGATTTGCCCAGCAGGCGCACGTAAGCCGTCATCACCGACAGCATGGCGGCGGACCAGCCAAGCGTCGGCTGTCCCCCGGCGGCGAAACCCAGCCCGATGAATGTTGCAGCATCCGAGACCCGATCCGGCGCATCATTAAACAGCTCGCCCAGTGCTGACGCGGTTCCGGACGCAATCGCGACCATTCCGTCGAGCAGGTTTGCCAGGAGCCGAAGTTGAACCAGCGCCGCGGCCGCAAGCCACAAAACGCGTCCCGTCCATGGCCCTGCCGAGGCGGTGCGCCACAAGCAACCGCCGGCGAGCACGCAACAGATCATCCCCGCGACCGATATGCTGTTCGCCGAAACACCGGCGCGTACCAGTAAGCCGGCCAGCCGGTGCATCGTCGCCAATCGTCGAGCGGCAATCGGACGCCGATCGGTAACCTGATATTGGCCCTCAGCCATCATCGCCCCATCAGATACATTCCACCGATCAGCAGAAGCATCCCGACGATATTGGAAGGCTTGATCGGCGTTCCGTAAGCGTAAAGCGCGATCAATGCCGCCCAGATGAATGTGCTGGCGTAAATCGGGTAAAGCGTCGCCAGTGAACCACCACGCTTG
Organism: Phycisphaerales bacterium UBA1161; assembly: GCA_002311745.1. GTDB lineage: Bacteria > Planctomycetota > Phycisphaerae > Tepidisphaerales > Tepidisphaeraceae > UBA1161. Next base: position 10,710 of record DBZL01000025.1, read on the forward strand.
AACGCGGCAACGAAAAAGATCATGACCGCGATATAGCAGGCGACGCCGCCCACCAGACGAACGTTACACACGTAGGATGCGATCGATCCCGTTGCTCGATCCGCGCCCGATTTGTAAAGGAATTGTCCAATGGCCCCGAGCATCGCGGCCAGGGCAAAAAGAATGATCGACGAAAGCGGTGTGTTCACCGCCACCAACTATACGCACAATTCACAGATCAGCCAACTTGCTCCGCCGCCGCCCGGTCTACTGTCTCCTCTCCACTTTCCACTTTCCAAGCCCGGCTTAGGCCACGAGCAGCTTGAACGCGTGCGTCCATTGGTTGTGCAGAAATCCGGGGATGCACCAGAGCATGCAGAGCGGCTCGATGGCGCGGGCGGCCTCGGCTTTGCCCATGTCGGCCGTCTCCCAACCGAATTGATCCAGGATGGCGGCGACGGTCTTCTTGGCCGCGTCGTCGTTGCCGCAAATGAACATCGTCGGTTTACCGCCTTTGAACTGCGGGTTGACCATCTGCGCGTTGCCGACCGAATTGAACGCCTTGACCAGATGCGCGTCCTTGAACTGACGCTGGAGCCGCTCCATGAGTGATTCATCGAGATTGGTGAAGAACTTGAGCACGCCGTTGGTGGGGGGCGCATCCGCGATGGGATTGCAGGCGTCGATGACGCACTTTCCGGCCAGGTTGGCCGCCCCGGCCGCCCGCAGGGCATCGGCCGCCGCCGTGCCTTTGACCGCCAGGACCACCACCTCCGCGAACTTGGCCGCATCCGCAAAGCTGGCGATGCGCGCCGCCGCGTTTTTCTTGGCCCAATCCGCCAGCTTCGCCGCATCGCGCGTCCCCATACTGACCTGATGCCCATGTTTGAGGAACCCGCCGCCCAGCGCCTTGGCCACGTCACCCGAACCGAGCACTCCGATTTTCATGGTTGTGCCTCCGTTGAGTAGACCATAGGCGCGTTGCCGCTACCGCGGCAACAGAGCAGCCCCCGGCGCGCCCGGGACTGCGGTCTACTTTTTACCTGGCACGATCTGCAATCACGCTGCTGCCCGGCGAGGCGATCAATAGTGACCTCATGTCCCGTCCTGAACGGAATAATTTTCTCGACTTTTTTGAGATAGGCACTGTCGCAAAATCAGAAATGCGAATTTCTGGCCGGGAATTGCGGGCTTTCAACGGCCATGCCTCTGCGTAACCCGCAGGAAAAAGGTGGGAAATCGTAATCAATTTGGAATTGGACTTAGAACGATACGCGCATCGGCGAAGGGTTCGGATGCCACGGAAAAATTCGATTGACGCCATTTGCAGGCCGGCTAATTTGCGTGGCATCAACCTCTCACGTGGGTGGGAGTGGCGATGCAACGGGCACCTTCACTTCAGGAGAGAAAATGGATCGCAATCGGGTGTGGCCATCGGGTGCGCGGGTTGTGGGCGTTGCGTTGGCGGCTGGACTGGGAATTTTCGGCATGGGGCCCGCGGCGCATGCAGACCTGGTCATGCAGGTTCTGAATTCCACCGCGCCGTCGGGCGGCACGGGATCATTCGACGTCATATTGAAGGAGGTCAGCGGAGGACCCGACGGGGTTTCCACCGACAATGTCGCTCTGTCGATTCCATCCGGTACAGGCGTCTCCTTCACCGGCGCGGACGGGAATACCAACGGAATCTCAGAACCTTATATTTACGGCGCGGTACTCAGCTCACCGTTCTCATCTCCGGGATTTCCGAACGTCGCGTTCCAGGCGGGGGACAGCACACTCACGACGTTGCCATTTCAGGTCACCATTAACAGCGGGGACGTGTTCGGTCTGGCGCATGTGACCTATGCGGTTGCGCCGGGAACGGCGGCCAAGGTGGTCAACGTTTCACTCGGATCGAATTGCTCGCTGGAAGATGTTTCGAGTATCGCGGATTCATTTACCAAGACGAACGGGACGATCACCGTCACGGCGGTGCCGGAGCCGGCCAGCGCCGGTCTGCTCGCCGTGGGTGGCGCGGTTTTGCTGCAACGCAGGCGACGGAGGCTCGCATAAACGAGACGCAAAGACCGGAGGGCTCTGAAATTCCACCGCACCACCGAAGTTCGAGTTGCCCCGTTTTGTTGCCCCAGAGCTGTCCTGTTTTGTCGTCCCGAAGAACCCTCGGCGCTGAACAAGAGAACATCGTGTCCGAAGGGGAATCCATGGTGGCGCGGCCAAAGTTCACACGGGAGTTCGAGCTATCGGCAGTTCAACGGGCCAATCAACAGGGGATTCAGCGTAGTTGGGCTGAGCGAAAGGAGAGGATGGGATGGTCACTCGTATAACGATTTTACTGGTAGTTTTGGGTGCGTCGTTCGCGTCCGCGGCGACGATAACTGTACCGGGCAGTTTCACCACGATTCAAGCTGCAATCTCTGCCGCGTCCGATGGCGATCTCATCCTTGTCGCGCCTGGTGTGTATACGCAGAACTTGGATTTTGGCGGTAAAATCCTTGCCCTGCGAAGCACGGCGGGACCAGCAAGCACGATTATTCACGTGTCCGGCGGGGTTGGCGTTTCCCTTGGCGGCGCATCGGAGCTTAATGGCTTTACGATCACGGGCGCCAATTCCGTTTTCGGTGCGGGGGTAGTGGTCAACGGTGTCGGCACGTTGATCAAGGGGAACATCTTTGACGGCAATACTGAATCCACCGGGGGTTATGGTGCCGCCATCGGCGGCGACGTCGCTTCACCCATCATCGACGGCAACGTATTCCGCAATAACACCGCCGACGAACAACACCTTTCAGGCGTCGTCTGTTTTATCAACGGCTCGTCGCCGACAATCATCAACAATATCTTCGAGGATAACACGACCCGGGCAATCAATTTCGTTCTTCCATCTGGTAATAATCCTGTTGTCATCAACAACACATTTGTCAGAAACGAAGTGGCGATCAAATACGGGTCGTTCTCGACGACCATATGTCGCAACAATATTCTCGACGGAAATACCACCGGCTTCCTGCTCGATTATCCCGGCTACCAGCCGACTTGGGAGAACAACGATGTTTACAACAACACGGCAAATTATGCTGGAGGCATGCCGGACCTGACGGGCGTGAGCGGCAATATTTCGGCGGATCCCGAGTTCGTCAGCGCGTCGGATTTGGAATTGTTGTCGGGGTCGCCGGCGATTGACTCCGGGTCCCCGCTATTGGCACCTGACCACGATATTGCGGGCGACCCCCGTCCAATGGGCGGCGGTTATGACATGGGAGCATATGAAGTTCCTGAGCCGAATGTTGGGTTATTGCTGCTACCCATGGCCGGCGCGCTGGCCCTGTTGCGACCGGCTAGGTCGCGATTTAGCGGCTCATAAACGGCGGCTGATAAACGCGACGGCACAGAATTTCCACCGCGCCTCCAAAATTCAGAGCTGTCCGTTTTGTTCTCCCCCCATTGAGTAAACGATAGGCGCGTTGCCGCCGCCGCGGCAACATGCAGCAGCGTGGCCACAATCGCCCGCATCCCCGGTTCTCGCGCGGCACAAAGATTGTCCGGCAGTTTATTCAGCGGTGCCGGGGTAGTTCGTACGGTTGATGTGCCGACTCCACGATGAATTCGCGCGGGCCGGAAATTTTCAGGGTGGCCCACAGCTCATAACGTCCCGGCGGCAGCGAACGGGGGAGCAAGAGTTCCGCGCCGCCTTGGGGTGACTGCTGGCTCCATTGGCCGACGACCGGGGCAAATTCCACGTAATCGAATCCACCGAGAATTTCCTGCCGCCGGGCGGTGGTCGCGCCGGGTCCGGCCTGCACAAACGGCCCGCAATGCACCAGCAGGGCTTTGGGCCAATAGGTGATCAAAATCGTGTCATCCGTCAGATTCCGCACGAAGATGCTCGCCACGGGAAAACCGTCCGGCCCCGGCTTCACATCCAGAATGTCCAGCTCCACATCCTGTTTGCGGGCGTATCGAAACGTCGGCAAAGAAGGCGCCGCACCCGCGTCGGCGGCGATGCCTTTTTGCGCTGGCGCCGTCGGCGTATGCGCGCAGCCGGCGAGAAGTCCGCTCAGGATTACCAGTTGAAGAAAAATGGAATTAATTCCAGCTGGGCGCATGGCGGTGCGAGCCTTGGCAATACGGATGGAATGATTATACGACCAGCGTGGATTTCACCACATTGGCGAGGACCGGAAGCGAAACGGGCGCGAAGCGACACGGGGACACAGCTAAATAGCTCCTCGTTGAAGCGAAAGTGCCCCGATTTGGCGAGCAGCGGGATTTTCAAGCGATTTTGAAATCGAGGACTTTCGCTCTTCTGTGGAGCTATTTAGCTACGTCCCGGTTTCACCGCCCAGGCCAAAGGGGCCATCTGGTGCGTGAGGGATTCACTTTTTCAAGAAGCCTTGGCCTCGCAGTTCCGCCGTCAGATGGTGTAGCGTCGGATTTTTGTCCTTCAGCTTCCGTGCGTGCTGTTCGGCCAAGCTGGATTGATCGGTACTAGAAAGCGCCTCGCGAAGATCGGCCAGCAGCAGGGCAATCTGGTGGTAGGTTTCGAGGCTTCGCTCCTCTACGAGTTCCTCAGTTTCGCGGAGGGTTCGCGTGGGATCGGCTGCCATCTCCGCGAGCTTCTTGGCCCGCCGACGAGCGGCCGCTTCGGCGTGCTTGCGGTTTTGTTCGTGCTGGATTGCTTCGGCCGCCGTCCTTATCTCGGCGATGGTTCGGTCCAAGCGGATCGTCGGCCAGGACGGCGTGGTCTGGCTCTTCTGGTACTCTGCGAGGATCTCGCTTCGCACTGCCGCGCGAGGATCTGCCATCAATTGATGGAGCCACTCGATTTTTGTCGCCTCCGGCTGGTGCTGTAGCCACGTTGCGTAATGCCTATCGGAATCCGTGCGTTTTGGCGGCGGCGGGCTGTTCCGGGCCGCCGCGGCAATCAACGCCTCGCTAAGGCCGTACAACTTCGTCAATGCGCGCTGCGCATCCGTGAGCTTGTTCAGGCCGGCAGGGACGGGAGCGTCCTTCTCTTTATCGGGATCGTGATTACGGTCGGACGCGACGGCCAGGTGAGCCAGGTAGAGCGGACGCAAATCGCCGTCCAGGATTTCGGCTCGCAGCGGCAACAGGCGATCAAGGAAACCGTCCAATTCCCACAAATCGTCCAGCTCGCCCGGTTCGAGATAGGGTTCGAGGCATAGAATACCCCCTCCGCCTTGTTTGTCCTTCAAGAAATGCAGCGAGTCTTGCTCGAGGTATGGCTCTGCCGCGGCAGGGTCCGGCAGGCCGTTTGGAAGTCGGATCATCAGTTTGCGAACCCCGAAATCCGCATAGTGGAAATGGAAATCGTAACCACGCCGCAGCATCTCGAGGGCGTCTCCATGGAAGTCGCCAAAGTGATATTCGTTTTCGAACGAAAGGGGAGTGATTTCGGCGCGCGATGACTGCTGCCGCATGAATTTGAGATTCTTTTCGCTCACGGGAGCGTCGATCGCTCGGAAGGCAACGTATTGGTATTCGCTCATTCGCGTTTTCCTTTATTTCCACAGGGTCGTGGATGGCCGCACCAGCGCCGAAATATTCTACAGGCGCCACTCATGTGTACAATTGCTCCAATGGACGCCGGGGCCGAAGGCCGTCTTCAGGAGAAATCGCCATGGCCGATGAATCACTGGTATTGTTGCTGACGGAAGTACGAGGCAAGACGCTGAGGCTGCTGGAGGGTGTGGATGCCAGGCAGGCGCACTTTGCGCCGCTGGGGCTGCAGAACACGATCCTCTGGCACGCGGGGCACGCCCTGGTCGTCGTCGAGCATTTGGCCGTTGCACCGGCAACGGGCGCGGCGCCCAGCTACCCGGCGGGATGGTTTGACATGTTCAGTTGGGCCAGTCGGCCAGGGACGGTGAAGAGCTGGCCGCCGCTGGCGGAAGTGGTCGCCGCGCTTATCGGGCAGCAGGAGCGTTTGCTGAGCGCTCTGCGGGGGCTGGGCGAAGATCGGCTTTCGGTTCGTATCGGCGATGGGCCGGAGGGCAGAACAGTTCGCGGCTCAATCCTGCACGGCCTGCATGACGAGGCCAATCACCAGGGCGAAATCTGGCTCCTGCGGAAGCTCTACGACCGGCGGAGTTACAGGGAATAGGGGCAACCCGGCTCAGCGGCCAGAGCGGGTCGCAGGTCCGCGTACACTTAAATCTTGCGCCAACTGTAAAGGACGGATTGCAGAAGAAATCAATGCGAATGCGGGGGCGGGAGAGAACCATCAAGTCCTCAAGTTTCTCTCCCGCCCCCGCACCCCCACCCTCTCTCCTTCTCCTAACCGTCCAAGAAATTACCAAAAACCGCGCCAAGTGCCGGCGGCACGCCGCGCGTGTATCCCGCATTTTTCCGTGCTGGACGGTTTGAGGGGAAAAGGAAGAGAGTGGGGGGTGCGGGGGGCGAGGGAAAACTGTTGGGGCCTGATCTGGTTTTCCTCGCCCCCCGCGTTGCAATGCTCTTAAAAACGATTGGCCGATCCTTCCACGCGAAAAAGGCGGCACGGATTGGCCAAGGGTCTTTCGTACGGAGCCAACGCCAGCAGTGTATGCTGAGCTGCAAACCGGTCTAGCTTAGCTGCTCTTATGCGATTCGCGGCTGCGCATCACGGACGGGGTGCCGTGGCTGGTGGAAAGCGTTAGCGAGTCCTTGGGGCAAATGTCGACGCAGTAGCCGCAGGTGATGCAGCGCAGGCGGTCGATCCCCCATTTCTTCTGGGCGCGGTTCACCTGCAGGGCGCTGGTCGGGCACTTGAGGGCGCAGGCGGTGCAGTAGGTGCAGTTGTCCTTGGTGAAAACCAACTGGCCGCGCGATCCCGCGATGGCGCGGCGCGGCTGGAAGGGGTAGCGGGTGGTCGGCGGCCTGGACATCGCCCACTTCAGGGCCAACCTGGACATCTCGAAGTAGGGCATTTCACCTCTCCGTACAACTGATGCAGGGGTCGATGGTCAGCACCAACATCGGTACATCGGCCAATTCGCAGCCCTGCAATAACTTTAGCATGGCGGGGAGATTGGCGAAAGTCGGGGTGCGAACGCGGAAGCGTTGCAGGTGTTTGGTGCCGTTGGCTTTGACGTAATAAACCACTTCGCCCCGTGGCTGCTCGGTGCGGGTGATGACTTCGCCGTTGGGTTGTCCGGTGACTTTTACCGAGATTTCACCCTGGGGAATCTGGGCCAGGGCCTGGCGGATAAGCTGGATGGATTGGAACAGCTCTTCGCAACGGACGGCACAACGGGCATAACAGTCACCATCCGTGCGCGTGATCGGCGTAACGTCCAGGTCCTTGAACGCGGCGTAGCCGAGCTTGCGCATGTCCTGGGCCACGCCGCTGGCCCGCAGCGTGGGGCCGACGCAGCCCAGGTCGTAAGCGTCCTGCCGCGAGAGCACGCCCACGCCGCACAGCCGCGCCTTCACCGAGCGGTCGTTGAGGAACACCTTGGTGATGTCGCGAATATCCTGCTCGATGGGCTCCAGGTCCTTGAGCACTTGCTTGACGCCTTCGGCGTCGATGTCGCGCCGCACGCCGCCGAGTTTGCACGAGCCGAAGATGACGCGGCCGCCGGCCGTGGCTTCGACGATGTTGAGCACCTTTTCGCGCACGCGCCACGTATGCATGAAGAGGCTTTCAAACCCCATGCCATCCGCCATCAGGCCCATCCACAGCAGATGGCTGTGTATCCGTGAAAGCTCGCCCCAGACCGTGCGCAGATACAGGGCGCGCGGCGGGACGGCGACGTTCATGATCGACTCGATCGCCTGGCAATAGGTCTGCCCGTGAATGAAGCTGCAGATGCCGCAGATGCGTTCGGCGACGTAAACGAATTCCTGGAAGTCCTTCTTCTCGACGAGTTTTTCCAGCCCGCGATGGACGAAGCCGATCGAAGGCCGCGCCTCGACCACTTTCTCGTCTTCGACGACGAGGTCCAGATGGATCGGCTCCGGCAAAACCGGATGTTGAGGACCAAAGGGAATGACGGTGCGTGCCATGGGGATTCACTTGGTTGCGGTTGGGGCGGCACCGGTGCCGGCACCGGTGCCGGCGCCGGGGGGCGCGGGCGCTGCGCCGGGGGCGCAGGCGCCGCCGAACGGGTGCTTGATCGCCGTGTTATACAAATGGCCGTGGAAGTCCACCGCCATGCCTTCCACCTGGATATCGAACAGATCGTGCAATTCGTTCTCGTAGAGCATGACGCATGAATAGATCGAGCTGATGCTCGGCACGCGAGGGTCGGCGGCGGGCAGATGCAGGCGCAGGTTTTCCAGGCGGCTGTCGCGATCGAAGCTGTACGTCAGCTCCAGTTGCTCGCCCAGGCGGGCGCCGCTGATCTGAACCAGCCGATATCCCTGCTGGCGCATGGCTTTGACCTTGTCCAGCAGCAGCTCAACGGTGATCAGTTCGATGCTCTCTTGGCTCATTTGCATTCCTTGTGCAAATGAACCGTCGTGGTGGCGGGCGTCGAAGGCTCCGTCTGGACCGCTTGGTATCCCTGCCGCTGAAGCCAACGGAGATTTTGCTCGCTCTTGTTTCCGATGACGATCTGGAGCGATTGCACGCCGGGAAACGCCAGTTCGATTTTGGTCAGCAAGAGGTGGCCGATGCCGCGGCCCTGGAAATAGGGATGCACCATGACCCGGCTCAGCTCGGCGGCCTGGCGATTGGCGCAACCGCGCGCCGATCCGATCAGCCTGCCATTGACCTCGGCTTTGACGAAAACCATCCGCTCAAAGTCGCGTTCCAATTCCTCCAGGGTTTGCTGCAGGGGCGGCACGTTGGCCTCGCCGTAAACCTGGGCATCCGGCTGGTAGGCGACGTATTGCAGCGCCAGGATTTGCGGCGCGTCGCTTTTCTCGGCCCGCAGGTACTGCGTCTGGTCGATGCGGTCGCCGATCTGGGCCATGGCGCGATGCCTCTCTTCCAGCACGCCGACGGCTCGAACCACGCCGTCGATGATGGCTTCGGGGCGCGCGGCGCAGCCGGGAACGTACACGTCCACGGGGATGACGCAGTCCACTCCGCCGCAGATGTTGTAGCACTGGCGGAAAATCCCGCCGGTGGACGCGCAGGCGCCCACGGCCACCACCACCTTCGGCTCGGGCATCTGCTCGTAGAGGTTGCGAATGACGGATTTGCTCTGCTCGTTGACCGCCCCGGTGACCACGAAGATATCGGCGTGCTTGGGGTTGCCGGTGTTGACCACGCCCAGGCGCTCGACGTCGAACAGGGGCGTGAGGCACGCCAGGGTCTCGATGTCGCAGCCGTTGCAGCTCGAGGCGTCGTAGTGGATGATCCAGGGCGATTTTTTGAAGCCGGCCATCGTTGAACTCACCAATGATGCAGCAGTGAAAGGGCCAGAATATTCCCGAAGCCCAGCGCCAGGGCTACGGCCCAGGCGCCGCGGATGGTCGCCCGCCATTTGAGCCGGGCAAAAACATTATCGACAAAAATGACGAACCCGAACACCAGCAGCGACGCCGCCACGCCCAGCAGCGGCCAGGCGGCGAAGAACAGGTACACCCAGCCCAGCAGAAACACGTTTTCGTACCAGTGCGCCACCTCGATCATGGCCAGGGCCCGTCCGGAAAACTCGGTCGTGATGCCGCGCACCAATTCCTGATGGGCGTGGTGCGAAGAGGACAGGTCAAACGGCGATTTGCGGAACTTGATCTCCAGGGCGTAGACAAACCCGAGAAAAATCCCGGGCAGCGCCAGCACCAGCAGCGTGCCGTGGGCGGCGATGTCGTGCACGGAGAAACTTTTGGTGACCATGTACATGCCGATCGCCGTCAGCAGGATCATAGGCTCATAGGCCATCATCTGGATCAATTCGCGTTCGGCGCCAATGAAGCTGTAGGGCGAGCTGGCCGTGTAAGCGCCCAGCACGAAGAAGACCGCCGCCAGGGTCAGGGCGAAAATCACCAGCAGCAGGTCGGACCCGGCGAAGAACAGGCCGCCGGTGAAGATCACCAGCAGCAGGAAAAACAGGACGTAGAAATTCTGCCCGCGCCGCACGACCAGGTTCTGCTTCTGGCAGAGCTTCAGCACGTCGTAAAACGGCTGGAGGATGGGCGGCCCGCGCCGCGACTGCATGCGCGCCGAAATCCGGCGGTCCCATCCGGCGAGCAATCCTCCGGCGATCGGACCGATCGCCAGATAAATGACCAGCGGCAACCAGTGACTCATAGCCATGCCACCACAACCATCGCGGCCAGCAAGCCCGCGCAAAAGATCACGCCCCAGCGGGAAAGCCACGCTTCGTTGAACAAGGCGCGCAAGTAATAATTATGCGTAACGGCGCTCTGGGTCGCTCCGGCCGATCCCAGGAAACCGACGTTGCTGGGAAGGTTGGCTCCGCCCATATACGGCTCGACGACCTTCACGCCGCGGCCATAGTGGATGAAGCTGATTGGAAACAGCAGGACGATCACCATCATCAGGCCCATGATGATGAGGTTGCCCTGGCCCAGGGACGCGGACTGACCGTAAACGCCCTGCACGTACGGCTCGACGAAGCGGGAGGAGATCAGGGGAAAGAACAGGCAGGCACAAAACGTCGCCGCGGCCAAGCCGTAGATCGCGATGGATTCACCCAGGGCGAGTTCGCTTTTCACCGGCTCGCCGGGCTGGAAGACTTCCAGCAGCTTGCCCATCCATTTGGCCCAGAAGAACAGGGTTGCCGAGCTGCCGAAGACGATAAAGACCGACAGCGTGGGCGAAGCATCCACCACGGCTTTGAGCACGGCCCACTTGCTGATCAACATGCCAAAGGGCGCCAGGAACATGCCGGCCATGCCGATCAGCATCATCACCGCCACGCGCGGCATCTTCTGGATCAGGCCGGACATCGCCTCGATGTCGCGGCTGTGCAACTTGTGCTCCACCACGCCCACGCACAAGAAGAGCAGGCATTTGGCGACGGCGTGAAAAATAATCAGCAGCACGCCCGCCCACACCGCTTCGGCGGTCCCCAGCCCGCCGCACAGCACGATCAGGGCCAGGTTGGCAACCGTTGAATACGCCAGAACCCGCTTAGCTTCACTGGTGGTGATCGCGGCGAACGAACCGATCACGAAGGTCAACCCGCCCACCAAAGCCACCATGAGTCCCACGCGCGTGTGGGCGATCACCGGCGCCATGCGCAGCACCAGGTAAACGCCGGCCTTGACCATCGTGCTCGAGTGCAGCAGGGCGGAGACCGGCGTCGGCGCCACCATCGCCCCCAGCAGCCAGCTCGAGAAAGGCAATTGAGCCGATTTGGTGATCCCCGCAAAACAGAGTAGCGCCGCCGGCAAGAGCGCCAGCGACGGCTTGGATGCGATCAGCGTCTGCAATTCACCGCTACCGCTGTGCCGGCAAAAAAGGACGATCGCCACGGCAAAAGCCAGCCCGCCCGCCAGGTTCATCCACAGCGCCCGCAGGGCGTTGCGTTTCGCTTCGTCCGTTTGCGTGTATCCGATCAACACAAAGGAGCACAGCGTGGTCATCTCCCAGAAAATCATCAGCCAGGTCAGGTTGTTGGCGAAAATGAGGCCGAACATCGCGCCCATGAAGACGAAGAGCAGGGCAAAGAAAAGCGGGCGCCGGTCCGCGATCTCGGGATGCGCGCCTTGGTGATACTGGCGCATGTAATCCAGGGCGTAGAGGCAGATGCCGCCGCCCACCACGCCGTTGATCAAGGCCATGATGACGGCAAACTTGTCCACGAACAGATTCCCGGCCACCTCCAGATGCGAGCCGAGCTTGAATTCGAACCAGATCATCAGCCCGGCTTGCGCCAGGATGAGGGCCACGATCAGCGGATGCCTGGCCCGCACACCCACGTAGAGCACGTAGAGGGCCATCGCGATTTCAATCGCCAGCGATGCCAGGCTGAACCAGTGGTGATGCAGCGAAGGCCCCATCAGCTTGACGCCGGTGGGCAGGACGACCAACGTCACCGTGCCGCAGCAAACGGCCAGCGTCACCGCCGCCACCAGAATCCGGCGCAGAAGATCAGACCGAACACCCAACAGGCAGGCGCCGGCGGCGAACGGGACCAGGATCAGCAACAACAGGAGTGTTAGCATGGATTTACGGCGGCGCGGGTTTTTAAGGACGAACGAGTCGTATTAGGCCAGTATTTGGACCTGCCGTCAAAAGTCAAGGTGAATGATTCAGTTCGCGAACTCCGCACCATTTCCCGAAGACTTTGGATTAACCACGGAGACACGGAGACACGGAGGCGCTCATTTCATTCCATGGACCAACCTACAAATCTTGAAGCTTGGAATAAAGCTAATGGCTTGAGAAAACGAGTTGACCTCCGTGTCTCCGTGCCTCCGTGGTTATCTTTGATTGATTTCGAATAGCCAGCGTTTTTGAGATGGGTATGGAGGTCGGTCAGCTCCGACCGCGCGTTGCGTCGCAATGCTGCGGTCCGCACGATAGATTGCGGTGAAGGAGAAACGGCGATGCGAGCATTCTGGCTGTGCGGTGCGCTGGTTCTGGCGACCCTGGCGACCATCGCGCCGGGCCAGACGTCCAACCCCGCGCCGTCGTCGCCACGCATCGCCTACGACAGCCAGTGCTTTCAGATCGACGGCAACGACGTCTTTCTCTTCAGCGGCTCGTTTCACTATTTCCGCTGCCCCAAGCCGCTGTGGCCCGATCGATTCCAGAAACTCAAGGAGGCGGGGTTTAACACCGTCGAAACCTACGTCCCATGGAATTGGCACGAGCGGACGCCGCCTTCCAGCCCGGATGATTTCTCGAAGATCGACATGACGGATTTTTATGACTGGCTCGACATGGCCGTCAACCGCTTCGGCTTTTACGTGATTGTGCGTCCCGGCCCGTACATCTGCGCCGAGTGGGACGGCGGCGGCTACCCGCAGTGGCTGGTCACCAAGCGTCCCGCGGGCGTCAAGGAAGGTCATTGGCTGCGCAGCGACGAGCCGACCTACCTGCAATGGTGCCGGCACTGGTACCAAGCCGTCGCCAAGACGGTCGGCCCGTTCCAGATCACCCATCGCCTCGCGGGCCAGCCGGGTCAGCCGGGCCAGCCGGGTGTGATCCTCTGGCAGCTTGAAAACGAATACATTTACGCCCCGTTCGACGCACAGGTGAAGTTGCACGAGCTTCTGGCCCTGGCGCACGATGCCAGGGATTTTGGCATCGACGTGCCCCTGATCACCTGCATGAGCGACGATCCGCTGTTTCGCCAGGACGATTATCTGAGGCAAAACGTCATCGAATGCCGCAACACGTATCCCGGCTACGACCCGGCCAGCGAGTTGCACAACATCACCATGCTGCGAACCTATCAGCCCGAGAAGCCGCGAATCATCACCGAGCTTCAGGGCGGGTGGTTTTCGGAAATCGGACCGGACAAGAAAATGAGTCAGGACCAGGGGTTCACCCCCGAGCAGATCACGCACGTGGCGATGTTGGCCTGGGCGCACGGGTACAGCGGGACGAATTTCTACATGGCCTTCGGCGGCACGAACCTGGGCGACTGGGCGGCGGCGATGAAGACCACCAGTTACGATTATGCCGCCCCCATCCGCGAATGCGGCGGCGTCGGGCCGCGCTATTTCGCCGTGCAAGCCATGGGCGTTTTTCTGGCCGAGCATGGCGCCAAGCTGGCGCGATCCGTCGCCGAAGCGGCCGCCGGCGTCGATGCGCCGGACGATCTGACCGTCATTTCCCGCCGCACCCCGGACGCCAGCCGTTACATCTTCCTCTTCAATGACCGCAGATCGGCCGAAGCGCACGGCCAGTTGCACCTCGCCATCCGGGGCGATCATCCCCTGCGGCTCACCATCCCGTACGATCTGAATCCCTTCGAAGCGAAGGTGCTCTATCTTCCGCCGGGGGTGACGGCCGGCTCGCACGGCCAATGGTATCCAGCCCCCGTCGAACCCCCCCAGCGGCCTACTAAACTTCCCGGCCCCATCGCCATCACCGAGGCGCGTCTAAAGGTGGACCCCGGCCCGCCGGCCGATTCCTGGCGCCCGATGCTCCCCGGCGGCGGCGTGGAAGACGCAGGAATCTTCGACCGTCGATACGTCTATTATCGCGCCGACCTCCAATCTGCGCCGCGCGACAAGCCGTTAATGTTCTTTGGCGGACTTCCCGAGCAGGATTCCCTCATCGCGCAACTCAACGGCGCGCCGCTGGACATCCAGCGCCGAGGACGGCACATGCTCGCCAGCCCTCTGCCGGCTCTGGCGGGGGGAGAAAATCAGCTTCTGTTGCTTTACGAAAACGGCGGCCGTCCCAACAGTGGAGCGGGCATGGAGGCGCGTTGCGGCCCGCACGATCCCTCCATCAGCGAAGTCGGCTTCCTGCCGAGCAATCCCCCAACCCCATTGCCCCTGCGATGGCAAATCTCCGGCGACACAACGGGACTTCGCGAAAAATGGTTTGATCCCGCCTACGACGATTCCGCTTGGCAAACGGCCCCGATAGGCACAACCCCAGCCTCCGCCAAGCCGAGCGTGAATCTCCTCTGGCTGCGCCTGCATTTCCATCTGCCCGTCAGGGAGGAGCACGTGTGGGTGCCGTGGAAGCTGCACCTGGATGCTCGCGGCAACGGTTTGATCTACTTGAACGGCCGTTTGCTCGGCCGCTGGTGGGAAGTCGGCCCGCAGCGCGATTTTTATCTGCCCGACTGTTGGCTGAACTTCGGCCCGGATTCGGCCAACGTGGTGACGCTCTGCCTGCGCCCGACCGCCGCCGCCGCGGCGATCCGCAACGCATCCGTTGCGCCTTATGCCGATTTTGCCGAATTCCGTTAGAGCAACCTACAACCGCCTGTGGGCTATCACTATCAATGCAGATTGAACCGCGAAGACGCGAAGATCGCGAAGGGAAAGGCGTAGGATTTTTTAGCTGCGAACCGGCGCGTGCGCGCATCCGCGCGTCCCCGCATTTCCCCCTCCCCTGGTACTCCCAACTTTTTTCATTAGCGGAA
>DBZL01000010.1 GCA_002311745.1 Phycisphaerales bacterium UBA1161
GGATTGAGACAGAGCCGGACATCACTGATTATGCCCCGTTCCTCGACATGCGCGGACTGGTCTACATCGATGAGAGCGGAGCATTTGGCGGAGACCTGCTGGCTCTTAGTGATAACTGGGATGGCAGCACCAATACTTATCCGGGCGATCTGTTCTTGATCGATGGGCAAGGGAATTACGCCAAGATTGCCACTCTTCCGGGGATATGGGACAGCGGATCGGCCATAACGCCGATCCCTAACGATCCGGCGTGGGGGCCGCTGGCGGGAACCATTTTGTTCGCT
Organism: Phycisphaerales bacterium UBA1161; assembly: GCA_002311745.1. Taxonomy (GTDB): domain Bacteria; phylum Planctomycetota; class Phycisphaerae; order Tepidisphaerales; family Tepidisphaeraceae; genus UBA1161. Next base: position 285 of record DBZL01000010.1, read on the forward strand.
CCCGAGGGAGGCAACGGCACCACCTTGGGCGGGTCTGCAAGCGACTTTACCACGGTTTACGATATCTCGCTTCCGCAGCCCGATCCCCTAAGCGGCAGCGATTTGCCGCAAGTGACCGTTACGCCGTACGAGCTGTCGGGAACACCCGCGATAGCGCCGGAATGGATGTCAATGGTTCCGAGCAACTCCAATCTGTATCTGACGGACGGGGAAAGTGATTTTTACGCGGCCCCGGCGATCGCTCTGTCGTTCATGGCGGGCAACGTTTTGGTGGTGGGAGAGTACGGGGATTTGGCCCGGCTCTATTGGGATGGGGCACATATTCAGTCGCAAATCGTGACGTATCACGTGCCTAACGACGATGCCAACTCTGACCTATTTGAAGCTGGGGCCTTCGGCCCGGAAGGTCCGGAGACCAGCAGTACTGAGCTCGGCCACGAAGGCCCTTCCTCCACCCTGGTGCCATTAGCCGGCCGAACCGTCTATCTCGATCTGAACAACAACGGCACGTGGGACGCGGGCGAACCGACGACGACCACGGCGGCTGACGGCAGCTATACGTTTGATAACCTGGGCGCGGGGACGTACCACGTCGGCGAGGTTCTGCCAACCGGCTGGAAGCAAGCAACCCCGCTCCAGCCGACGTACACCATCACCCTGGCCGCTGATGAGCAGATCAGCGGGATCGACTTTGGCAGCAAGCTTGGAACCCCGACCCTCAGCCCGCCCGTCTTCACCAGTCAACCGCCGACGACGGCGGCCACGGGCGGCCAGACGTTCCGGTACGCATTTACCGCGACGGATGTCAACCCCGGCCTCACCATCACGTACGATCTTCCGGAACATCCGGATGGCATGACGATTGACAATAGCGATCCATCCCATCCGGCGATCGTCTGGGATGTGCCGGAGGTGCCAACAGAAGCCTGCCGAGTGCTCCTGCGCGCAAAAGTGACGGACGCCAGCGGCAAGGATTTCGTGGCGATTCAGCCCTTCACACTGAACGTCCTCGGGGCCGTTGCAATGTCAACGGGGTTAGTTGACCTCAACTGGACGAGCGTGGAGGGTGCCCAATACTACGAGGTTTACCGGGATACGTCCGCTAACTTCTCGGCAACGTGGGACAACATGATCGCTGACGACTTGACAACGTCCTCTTTCGAAGATGACTGGCAGGTGTCCGCTGGCACAACCTTTTATTACCAGATCTACGCCGTGACCGGGCCCGATTCGTATACCTTTCTTGGCCAGACTTCCGCCACCACGCCGGTGACCGACATGCCACTATACGGTCCATCTACGCCGAGTGGCGACCTGCAGGGGACGTTATGTAACGTTGCCCCCACTAACGTGCATGCTCAAGGGGTAAATGATCGGGAGATACTCGTTTCGTGGGACCACAAGTCCGTGATGAACCCAGATGGCTACGAAATTGAGGTTCTTTCGGGGGGACAATGGGACCTCGTTGGCGAAGCTCCGGCAGCGGCGACCACCTTCATTGTGCGGGGCTGCGGCCCTGGCGGGGCAAATTTCCTACAAGTGGATCAGCCATACACCGTCCGCGTCAGGGCAATCAACACTTGCTTAACCAGTTTCGAGGACAGCCATAGCGCATGGGGATATCCCGATGGTGCTGCTTACGTCCGCCCCGAGCGATTCGATAACATCATCGTCGTAGTTGGCGGCTATCGTCAGCACATGGAATATCTTCTTAAGGGCAACGGTCTTCTCGACAATAAGGATCATAGCCTGTATGGCAATAGCGTCGGTCAGATTTGGCTCGACCTCGTCAACGCGGGTTATAATGCATTTCTTACGGCCGATCCCTGGGATGGCGGCGATGGAAAGGACGGCGCTGCAGATCTGACCGCCCCGATACTTCTCGGTAACGGCTCGGGCCGTATCTATGATGAAATGATGGTTGATATCGCTCTTAACACTCTTGCCGGTGATTGGAACACTCCAATTGGGCTGATTGGTTACAGCCATGGTGGTGGAATGATCAGCAACATATCCAACCGCCTGTGGAACGATCCTTTCGCGACGACCGCATCGGTGATCGTTGCCGCGACAATCGACGGCATTGAATACGGAACCTACACCGATCCGAGCTTTGCTGACTGGAATCCGCTTGGTGACTCGCCCGCCATAACACCGGACTGGGGCGGTCTTGGGGTAAACTATTACACACTGAAGGGTCCTTGGGCCTGGAAAAAGTTGCACGGTGTAGCTATGCCGGGGGCGGCAAATATGCCTCGACTGAATGATGATCATAGTTCCATCGGGATAGATCCCGAGGTGCTCTCGGGTGTCGAGTATTGGACGGGGACCGCCTTCGCTGGTTTCTACTCTTATGTCGTAGCGTATTCTCACAACGATGGCTTTGTGACTCCGATCAGTCTCGACACCAAGAAGACAGCGGTTCTGTGCCCGGAACTTCGTGCGGTGCTCCACTGATAGCGCCAGTATGTGCAATCGTGACAAGAAAAAGAGACGATACTTCGCCAGTAAAAGGTCGTGATGAGCCGAGGGGGCTGGATTACGCGCACGGTGTCTCATCGCTAAAGCCCCCGGCGCCGCCCATCTTCGGGGTCGTCGCCGGGGTCATAGCCTTCGCTGCGATGGTCGTTCAGATACCATGGGCATCTATCGCGTTCCCGTTGTTTTGGGCGGGCAACCTCGATCCATGGCCCCTTCTGACGGACGAGCGAATTGAGGGGGTCACATGCGGCCTTATCATTTGTGCACCGACGCTCGTGGCATTGGGCCTCGGATTTTACTCTGTAAGGATCGGCGGGATATCGCTGCGGAATATACTGGGTGTTCTTGGATTAATCCTCGCCGTTGCTGCTGCCATTTGGGTGGTCGTTGCATCGCTTGTTAGCGGTGCGCCAGAAGTACCCTTCCTCTGGCCGCTGCCATCGTTTCTTACATGGTAATCAGAGTAGCGAGAGTGCGTGCGACCGTGGAAAGACAAAGGGACGACAATTCCCAGCCACAACAGCGCGACCGCGAAAAGTGGTTGGGGGACGGGAAAAGGGGACATCACTGATTAGCCCCGTTTCTCGACATGCGCGGACTGCTCTACATCGACCTGGCGCATGCGGAAATCTGTCTTCCGGAAATTCGCTCGGCCTACGAGTTCGTGAAGTACTACCATGCGATGCTGCGCATTGCGGCCGCCGCCCAGGGCGCCGCCAACGAAAAACTCAGCCGGCGCGGCCAGCGCCTGCAGGTGCTGGTCAACAATTCCGACGGTCAGGGCAATTCCTGGGGGGCGCACACGAATTTCATGGTCCGCCGCGCCACGTTCGACGACATCGCGTTCAGGAAAATCCACTATCTGCTTTTTTTGGCGTCGTATCAGGCATCCAGCATCGTCTTCAGCGGGCAGGGAAAAGTCGGCAGCGAAGACGGCCAGCCGCCGGTGGCGTATCAGCTCACGCAGCGCGGCGATTTCACGAGCTGCGTGTGCGGCTGGCAAACCACGACGAATCGCCCCATCGTCAATTTGCGAGACGAGCCGCTGTGCGGCGGCCGCGACGGGCCGTGGGCGCGATTGCACGTCATCTTCTACGACGCCTCGCTGTGCCACGTCGCGACCTACCTGAAATTCGGCGTCATGCAGATCGTTCTGGGCATGATCGCGTCGGGACGGGTGAACCTGAAACTCATCCTGGACGATCCCGTGCGGGCGCTGCACGGCTGGGGCCACGACATCACGCTGACGCGCCGCTGCAAAACCATCATGGGCCAGAAGCTCACCGCCGTGGAGCTGCAACTGCGGTTTTTGGAAGAGGCGCGGCGTTTCGTCGCGTCGGGCCGATGCGACGTGCCCGAGGCGCCTCGCATAATGACCCTGTGGGAAGAGGTGCTGCTGAAGCTGCGGGCCGGCGATTGGAACTCGCTGGCGCCGCAGTTGGATTGGGTACTGAAATTCTCGGTGATTCGCCGGGCGATGCAGCGCAACGGGCAGCTCAGCTGGAATTCACCGCAGGTCAAATGCCTCGACCTGCTCTACGGCAGCCTCGACGCCGGCGAAGGACTTTACTGGGCTTTTGAGCGCGCCGGCGACACGCAGCAGATCGTCCCCGAACCGGAAATCGAGCAAGCGACCACCGAACCGCCCAGCGACAGCCGCGCCTTTGCCCGCGCGATGCTGCTGCGGCGTTTTGGCCGATGCGTCGAGTCGATGGATTGGGACCGCATGCGTTTCAAACTGGATGGCGATGCCGGCGGCGGCGGATTTTTCAATTCGACATACCGCACTCTGGAAATGTCCGATCCGCTGGGAATGACGCGTCAGCAGGTGCAGCGGCATCTGAGCGAATGCAAATCCTTGGCGGAAATGCTCGACGCCTTGGGCGCCGCCAGCGACGCCGCCGACTCGCCAGCAATTAAATCGACCTATCCCGTACCAGGAGGATTTTATGGAAGCGCTACAGATTCACGATATCGCGCGTAACGCCACGAACCCAGATGCGCCGGCCGTGGAGGCGGCGCGTGCGGACTTGGGGCCGCTGCGCGAGCGGGCGGGGCGGCTGCTGCAAACGGGGCTGGAGGCGATCGACCGCGCGTTGTCGCGGGATGCGGAGGCATTCCTGAGCGCCAGCCGCCAGAGGGGCGGGCAATGACCGGCGGCCGCGGGCGCCGGCGGTTGGGATTAGAGCGGGAAAGGGCGTGAGCCGTGGCCAGCCGAGTCTTCGGGATCGAGACGGAATACGCCGTGTCCCAGCCGGACGCGAGCTCGGACGGCATCGCGTCCGAACCGGGCGAAGTGGTGATGCAACAGGCGCGCGTGCGTTTGCCGCATCTGGCGGTGGAGGGCGGCGCGGGGATCTTCCTGACCAACGCGTCGCGGCTGTATCGCGACGTGGGCGGGCACGTGGAGCTGGCGACGTGCGAGGTGGATTCGCCCGACGATCTGGTGCGTTACGCCGCCGCCGGCGACACCATCGTCGCCAAGCTCGCCGAGGAAATCAGCTCGCGCCGGCGCGGCGCCGGGGCGGTCGTCATCTCCAAGTGCAACGTCGATTACCTTCAGCCCGGCGTCTGCTGGGCGGCGCACGAATCGTATTGCCACCGCGCCGATCTGCGGCGTCTGCCCGCTTTGCTCATCCCGCACCTGGTATCGCGAATCATCTATTGCGGCGCGGGGGGACTCAATCCGCCGTGTCCGGGAATCCAGCCGACGCTGTCGCCGCGGGCGCACATCTTCTGCAAAGCCGTCTCCAACAGCACCACGAGCGACCGGGGCATCTACAACACGCGCGAGGAGCCGCTGTGCGGCGACGGCCATCAGCGGCTGCACGTCATCTGCGGCGATTCGCTGTCCAGCCAGCACGCCCTCTGGCTCAAGGTCGCGACCACGGCGATCGTCGTCGCCATGATCGAGGCGGGGATCGATCCCACCGGGGGAATCCACCTCAAACATCCCGTCGCAGCCCTGCACGCCTTTGCCCTCGATCCGTATTTTCGCACCAAAGCCGAACTGACCAACGGCCCCCCAGTCACCGCGATCGAGATCCAGCGGAGCTATCTGCAAAGCGCCATCCAACATGGCCATCACCCCGCGATGCCGCCGTGGACCGAGCAGGTTTGCCAGCGCTGGGCGCAAACGCTGGAGCTGCTCGGGCAGGGCCCGGCGGCGATCGAGGGGATGTTCGACTGGTCGATCAAGTACCCGCTGCTCCTGGCGCACGCGCGCCGCCGCGGCGTCGATCCCCAATCCCTCCCGCATTGGAACCAATGCCTGACCAGCCTGCGCGACCACCTGCGCAGCAAGGCCATGCCCGAGCGACTCAGCGCCGATCTGATCCTGCGTCATCCCGGCCCGCTGGCGGAACACGTCGGATTCCTGGGCGGCTATCTGGCCGAACACGGACTTCGCTGGCCCCAGGTGCGCGACGTGCTGGGGCTGCGCGATGAATTGTGCGAGATCGACATGCGTTTTGGGCAGGTGTACCCCCCGGGGCTTTTCGCGGCTCTGGAGGAAAATCTGCGGCATCGCGTGGTGGAGGTCTCCAGCACCGCGGGTTGCGACGGCGATCCGCGCACGAGCCCGCCGAAATCCACGCGGGCCCGCCACCGCGGCGCGGCCGTCCGCCGATACGCCGGCCAGGGGCACGTGACGTGCGATTGGGATCACGTGCGCAACGGCGGCCGAGTGCTGGACCTGTCCGATCCCCGCGGACAGGGGGCACGGTGGAAAATCACGTCCCGCGAACATCCGCGTACGACGCCCCCCGCAGGGGGCCCCGTCCCCCCGGCGGAAATGCTGCGCTTGCTCCGCGACATTTTCGACGGTGGCGTTGCGCGCGGCGATTCCGATCGGGCGTACGACCTGCTGCGGGAGGTCGCGCCGTCGGCGGTGGAATTGATCCACGAGAACTCCCCCGCCCGGCCGAGCAATGACGCGGAAGCCGCCGCCAACTTCGAGGTGCTGATCCGCCTGGCCCGGGCGCAAAGCCGCCGTGGATGCAGCGATGAAGCGCTGGCGGCCCTGGATCGCGCAAGCCGGATGCGGCCGGCCAATTCACCCGGCCAAGGGCAGGGAGGCGGAATCGATTTTCGCCTGGCCTGCGAATACGTCGCGGTACACCGCCAACGGGCATTGGTCCCTGCGGGCGGCGAATTGAACCGATGGATCGATGCGGCGGACCGCGCCAGGAGCGGCCAAAATATCCCCCCCGCGCAATGGGCGGCCTTCCGGGGCCACAAAGCCTACGCGTTGTGCCGAGCCGGTCGCCACGAAGAAGCCCGCGATTTGCTCATGCCCCTGTGCGAAACCGAAAGTGCCGACATCCCGGCCAGAATCCGCGCCCGCAACCTGGCCGAGTTGGGCGACATTTCCCGCGCCTTGGGCCAGGACGACCAGGCCGTCGCCTACCTCGATCGTGCCGAGCGGCTGCAAACCCGCTGCGAATTGTTCGAGGACCTTGCCGACTACACGCTGACCTGCCGCTTCAAGCTGGCCCCCAGGTCGCGCGGCTCCGCGCTGCTCTTGCGGCGAATCAAACAAGCGCAACACGCCCTGAACTGCCGCGTGGGCCTGATCCGCAGCCTGCTTTTGGAAGCCCGTTTCCGCCCCTCGCGATTCCTAAGCACGCGGCGGCGGAGAACGATCCTCACCCTGGCCGAAGAAATTCCCGACTTGATGTCCTGCCCGACCATGACGCACATCCTGGAGAACTGGGCCTGCTGGCAAGGCGGCCAGGCCGACCCGGCTGATCCCAACCCGACCAATCCCGATCCGTTTTGGGGTGTGTGAAAGGGAGGATTTTGGCCAGCATTGATGCGGTCATCCAAGTTCCCCCAAATTGCCTGGGCACTTTTGATCTTCGCGACGTATCGCCTTGCGCAGAAGTGGATTGCGAATAGGAAAGAGCGACATTTTAAAAACGATAGTTTTGCCTGGGCGCTCGGAACGAACTGGAAGCGAGATTGGGGAAGCGATTTTTGGCGCAATATCGCCGTTTTGAGCTGTAAGTCGTTGGGCGAGCGGACATGAAAATTGACAAAAAACACGTAAACTGTTGTATTAACGTTTGTTACGTTCAAAAAAGGGGTCCTGACCCCCTTTTTTATTTACATAAATATATTGATAACAAGTGATTGCGCGATTGAAGATCGCGAAAAATAATCAAAAGATAGCGTAAGATGTTTTCGGGATTGTGCTTAGGAGACAAATTTGGAAAACCTTCACCCGCGTGAGGACCTTAGGGGGCCTCGCGAGAGCAGTTGAACACCTATAAGAAGCGAACTGTCAAGACAATTCCTCCGCGCCCCGGCGCCCCTTTCTTTCGTTGGGCGGTTCGGGGGCTTACCTCCGCTCGCAGCGAGGCCGTGAATCGTTTGGGTTGACAGCTTCGGTTGGCGTCGGCGGACCGGACGTTGCCTAGGGGTTGCTCGTCACAGGATCTTTCTTATCGCCGGGTCAATCGCCCCTGGAGGCGTCGCCCACGCACCTATACGGAACTCCCGGGTGGGGTTCATGAAGATCTTGGGGCGTAGCAAAAAATCGGGCGAGGGGTTCATTCAGTAGAATAGGGAACTGCCTCGATTGACTCGGGGCGTTCATGCTCAACTTGCGGGAACTCCCTCGCCCGCACATGCCATTGTGACGATATCCGCAGGCTCCGGTCAATACGCCTTGGTCAACTTCTTGCCGACCGAGATCGGCTTGCCAACCAGGCTCGGGTCGAACACGCTGCCGCTCTTCCACATGCCCCACATCACCGTCGCCAGGCTTCGAGCCAGATTGCGACGGGCGATCCAGGGCGAACGTCCTTCATTCAGCCACCTTTGATATTGGTCGGCGAACACGTTGCCCTTCGACGCGATCGCCGACTTGGCCGCGCCGAGGATCACATTTTTCAGTAGACGGAGTGCAAGGGTTGTGGGGTTGGGCCGCGCAGCGGGCCTCTTAAATCGGCTTGACGGGCTGATATATCGGGAAGATTGGCCGAGAGGCCGGGTAAAACCCGGTTGTTAGGGCGTTGCGCGCGGGGTGCTTCCTAATCATGCTCTTGCTCTTGCTCCTAATCCTGTTCTTAATCCTACTCTTCATCTTAATCTTCGGCTTCTGCCCGGCCAGGACACCAGTGAGGCTCCTAAAAGATCGGGGAGAAGGAGCAGGATTAAGATTAGGATTACGATTAGGAAGAGGATTAAGAGCAGGATGATGAGTTAAGAGCAGGACCAGGCGATCAGGTCTCATAGGTGGATGGCCTCTTTCATGACATGGTTGCGGAACCGCTCGCGCATGCCGTCTTCGCTGATGACATCCACCTTCACCCCCAGCAAGTGTTGCAGGTCCATGAGCAAGCCCCCGTGATCGAAGGCGAATTTAATTTAGAGGCGC
>DBZL01000051.1 GCA_002311745.1 Phycisphaerales bacterium UBA1161
CCCACCATTCGTGGGGAAGCTCACGATGACCTTCCGTGTCATCCGCGCAATCCGCGGTTCAAAAGTTCCTTGGATGAAGCCGCCAGATCAACAAGGAGGTCCGATCGTCCGTTACCGTGCCGGCAGCGACGGGCTGGTCATTCGGATTTCCCTGCCCGTCCGATCCGCCGCAGAAACTCCTGCTCGCTCAGCACAGGCACGCCAAGTTCCCTGGCCTTGTCCAGCTTGCTGCCCGCGTCAGCGCCCGCGACGACAAAACTGGTCTTTTTGCTGACGCTGCCGGCGGCGCGGCCGCCGAGCTGCACGATCAGTTGCTCGATCTCGTCACGATTGAATGTTTCCAGCGTGCCGGTCACGACGACGGTCTGGCCGGCCAGGGGCAGATCGGCGACCGGGACCGACTTTTTTATGTGCGGGTCGATGCCGACTTTCTTGAGTTCCGCGATCGCGTAACGCCCGACGTCGCTGTGGAAAAAATCGTGCACGGACTGGGCGATCACATCCCCGATCTCGTGGACGGACGAAAGCTGCTCGACGGCGGCGTGGCTCAGGGCATCCAATGAACCGAAATTCTGCGCGAGCACGAAGGCCACGCGATTGCCGACGTGGCGGATGCCCAGGGCCGCCAGGAGGCGGTCCAGGCCGCGCGATCGGCTCTCTGTGATCGCGTCGATCACGTTCTGGGCGCTTTTGTCAGCCATGCGCTCCAGCTCCACCAGCGGCTCTTTCTTCAGGCGGTACAGATCGGCGAAGGTATGGACCAGGCCGGCGTCGACCAATTGATCCACCAGGGCTTCGCCGATGTTTTCGATGTCCATCTGCCCGCGGCCGCAGAACCATTTGAGGCGCTCGCGGAACTGGGCGGGGCAGGCCGGATTCACGCAGCGAATGTATGGGCCGTCCGCGTCTTTCTCCACGGGTGAATCGCACGACGGGCAGCGCGTCGGCGGTTCGATGGGCTTGGCGTGCTTGGGGCGCTTCTCGGCCACGGCCTGGCGGATGTAGGGGATCACTTCGCCGGCTTTTTCCAGGACGACCGTGTCGCCGTCGTGCAGGTCGAGTTTGCGGATCTGGTCGATGTTGTGCAGCGTCGCGTTTTGCACAGTGGTGCCGGCCAGGAAGACCGGCTCCAGCCGCGCGACCGGCGTCAGCGTCCCGCCCTTGCCGACTTGCCAATCCACCGCTTTCAGAACCGTTTGCATCTGCTCGGCGGCGTATTTGTACGCGATCACCCAGCGCGGGGCCTTGCTGGTAGCGCCCAGGCGATCACGCTGGGCGAAGGAATCGACCTTGATCACCATGCCATCGGTTTGATACGCCAGCTTGCCGCGAACAAAGGCGAATTGCTCGATGTCGCGGATCGCCTGGTCGATGCCGGCGGCGAATTTCATGTGCTCGCTGATGGCGATGCCCCATTTCTTGAAGCACTTGAGGCATTCCCAATAGCTGTCATTCGGCAGCTTGGTGACTTCGCCCAGGCCGTGGGCGACGAAGCGCAGCCTGCGCGAGGCGGTGATTTTCGGATCGAGCTGCTTGAGGGCGCCGGTGGTGAGGTTGCGGGGATTCTTGAAGGTTTCCTCGCCCGCCGCCTCGCGCTCCTGGTTGAGCTTTTGAAAGACGTCATTGGGCATGTAGATTTCGCCGCGGACTTCAAGAACGCGAGGAGAATCCTCGTCGCGGAGTCGCAGGGGGATGGAGTGGATGGTCTTGGCGTTGGCGGTGATGTCATCGCCGCGGCGGCCGTCGCCGCGGGTGGCGGCCAGGACCAGCAGGCCGTTCTCGTAGCGCAGGCTGGCGGCCACACCGTCCACCTTCGGTTCCAGCACGTAATGCACGGCCTGGCCATCGCCCAGGCCCTTGCGCACGCGGGCGTCGAAGGCGCGCACCTCCGCCTCATCGTAGGTGTTGTCGATGCTCATCATGGGGATGGCGTGCTCGACGGTCCTGAAGCCCTCGATCGGCTGGCCGCCAACCCGCTGCGACGGCGAATCGGGCGTTAGAAGTTCCGGGTGCGCCGTCTCCAAGTCGATCAGCTCGCGCATCAGGCGGTCGTACTGCTGGTCGCTGATCTGCGGCTTGGCCTCGACGTAATACAGGTAATTGTGATGTTCGAGCTGCCGTCGCAGTTCCTTGACGCGCTGTTGGACGCTAGCGGGCATGGAGGGAATTGTAATCGGTCGTCCCCGATGGAAGCGACTGGCGGCGTCGGCGGGCTTGCCGGGTCTGCCAAGCTTCGCAAGCCCACTGCACCATGACCGCCGTCATGATCACGTGGAAAATGCTGTAATACGTCATGCCCTGCTTGCTGTAGATCAGCAGCGGGGTGAAGCTCAGCGGCAATGAAAACAGGCTCAGTTTGACTCCCAGCCAGCGGCGACGCCAAATCAAAAACCCCAGGGCGACGGGAGCCAGGTAGATCAAATACGGATCGTCCAGTTCCAGCGGGCCGGCGGCCAGGGCGACGGGCACGGCGTCATGAAAAATGCGCCACGTTCGCCGCAGCAGGATGCCCCCGTACCACAGCGGATGGCGCGTGATGTCGTGCAGCAGCTTGTCGCGGATGACCCGCGTGTATTGCGGAATGTCCTCCAAGTTGATTTTGTAGAAATGATCCGGCGGATAGGTCTGGTCGGTGTAATACCCCTGCGTGTAAGTCAGGTCGATGCCGTATTGGCGGCGGAGGATGGGCGTGGCGTAGGCGAAGGCCCGGCGGTCGTCCCAGGCATAGCCGAATCGCGTGTCGAAATCGCCCAGGCCCGTCCAAACGTTGTGCCACAGAGCGTGGTGCGGCGTTCGCAGCCCGTTGTAGGGATGGCCGCCACGTGCGGCGACCCACTGGCGGGCCTGGTCGACCTTGTGGTTCCAGGACGCCGTCCACAATCCGCCGGTGGCGAGATAGCTGACCGCCAGAAGCGCCACCATGGCCCATCGCGCCCGCCACGGCGTGCGGGGAATCGTCAGATAAATCAGGGGCAGCGCCAGGAGGGTGAGGGCGGCTTCGGCGCGGATTTCGCGCGCCGTGGCCAGAAAAACGCCACTGGCCAGTGGGATCGCCCATCGGCGTTTTGAGCTCCCTGCCAGTCCGCTCAACAGGGGCAAGTTCAGCGCCAGGGCCATCAGGGCGAACGTGGCCGGCAAGGAAAAAATATTTTCTTGCAAAAGCTGCTGCTGCTGAAACGGATTTGATCCGGCCAGCAGAACGATGATCAGTCCCGGCAGAAAAAGGCCCTGCTTCCAGAAGGCCCACAGGACGGCCAGGAGCGCGACAATGAACAGCGCCTCATTCGTCCGAATGACCGAGCCGTGGAGCGGATCGCCGCCGAGCCACAGCGACCCAAGCAAGAGCCACAGCCTGCCAAAATCGCCGTGACGCACCATGCTCGCCGGGGTGTTGAGGTCCATCACCAGCGAGTCGCCGTGTTGGGCGAGCAGCTCGTCCGCTTGTTCCCTGGACCGCGGCGGCAGACGCGTCGTGCACACGGGAAACACGCCGTAATACTTGTACGCCCACAGTTCTTGCAGCAATTCAGGGTAAAGTCCGACGGCGGCGTTGATGGCGTAGTGGGGATACGGGCTGGTGCGGACTTGCAAGTCGATCTGCCAGGCAACCACGATGACCGAAAGGAGCAGAAGCAGCCGGATGGACGGACGGCGCGGCGGTGGCTCGGGGGGCGTGATCATGGCCGATCATCATTGGGAAATCTGAAGGTCGGCGAAGGCGGCGGGCGCGCATGCGCTGTCGACGTTGGCGGTGGCGGCGGCGCCGACGGTGGCGTCGGGAGCGTCGAGGGCCGGGATCGCCACGGCCGAGCCGATCTGCGTCCAATGCGTGCCGTTGGAGCCGCAATAGGCGCATTTAGTCCCTGATAGTTTGGCTGTTTTCGTCCCAGCTTCAAGAGAGCATTCCTCACCAACAATCCGAGCGCGACGAGGAATAGGCCGCCAACGAACAATGCAGCATTTCCGCGCCAGTCCGGGCCGGGCAGCAGCACGGCCTCCGCGGGATTCTTTGGGTTGTAATAAACCCTTATCGGTGCATCCGCTGGGTGCTCGTTTGCGAAGGCACGCATCGCTCTGGCTTCACCGCTGTAAGTCTGTTGCCACAAGCTGTAGCGCTCTGAGCGGTGGGTCTCGCCCGCGACGTTATATTCATACACGAGTTTCAGTTGTGCTTCTCTCCAGGAATGTCTTGGATGCGGCGGTAAGAGCCGGTACTGCTGCGAAACAATTCTCCCCTCCACCGACGGCCACGAAGCGGAGGAGAAATAACGAGCAATGTCGATCGCGCCCCAGCCAATGAGCGCGACGCCGATGACGATCATTGCCAGGCCATAGTTCTGCAATCGTCTGGACGTGCCGGAGACGACGGATCGAAGATGTGTTTGGCCTTCACTCCGCAATTCCCGCGAGGTCTTCTGCTGCCAGAGCGCGATCAACTCATCGGCATCAGCCTTTGCAGGATATAAAATGCCCTGGTGCTCCAAATATTCTTCCGAGACGTTCTCACCGGGATCGACGGGTTCTCGCCAGCGGATGAAGAAACCGCGATCCGTGTCCGCCAAGTGGTAAATCTGCTCCCACGGAATGGTTATGCGCGTGCCATCAATCGTCACGCGATTGAAACCCTCATCCGTCAAAAACCATTTTGTTCCGAAGCCCGACACGACAAACGCGATCAACAGAAACAAGGGCACCATTGCAACCGCCAGGATGGCCATGCGTGCCAGAATCTGCATCGGATCGTGTTGCCCGTTGACATAGAGTATGACGCCCACCGCGGGCAGCGAGACGACGAAAGCAATTCCGCACAAGCGCATCGCTCTCCAAACCCGCGCGAAGTCTTGTCTGATTCGTCGTTGCATGGCCAGCAGTTGTGGTCGCGCTGGTCGTGCGCAGGCCACATAACGATCAAGATAGCGACGCGGCGTCGTGTCCGCGTTCGGCCCATCTGATTGATGGGCTATGTTATCACAATAGCAATACGCGAGAAAAATATAAGTCGCGGCCAGTAATAAGAGCAGGACGACCCCAACAACTCGACTCCAGTTGTGACCGCAAATGGCGGTGATGAGACCCGAATACAGCCACAAGAGCAGAATCGCGCCACGTCTGAAACCGCGAAGCTTCGAGAACCAATGGATGAGATATCGGTGGACACGCCGTGGGAAGGAAACCGGAAGGTCGGTTTTCGATGGATTAGCTGTCGTCACCGGCGGCGGCCACCACCATCCGCATTGCCACAAGCAACACAATATCTAGAGCAGTTTTCGTGCCGGCGCAGCAGATCTTCCCTCTCCCGGTGTACCCAACATTTTTCATCTATG
>DBZL01000033.1:0-85991 GCA_002311745.1 Phycisphaerales bacterium UBA1161
GCAACGGTATCAGGGGGACGCCCGTCTGGTTGGAGTAACTGTTTACCGTTCTGCAGATGATTTGCGAAATATCGGCCGGCGGGATGTCCGTGAGCAACGCCATGTCCTAGCCGACCCATTCGGCTCCGCAGCAAACTTCCGATGCCCGCCAGTTGATCTTGGGGATGCCCAGCCCCAAAAATTCATTTGCACCGCTGAGCACGCGGCCTTCGGCTCTGAGGCTCAGGCTCGAAGAGAGATCACAGAGAAGTCCGACTATGCCGTGCGCGAGCTCGCCGCCCGCCGATCTGCGCCCCCGAGCCTGTCGAGGGGAGCTTGCCTGCACCGAGCTTGCCCAGGGCGTCGAACCGTGTTCATCCGCATTTCATCCGACTTCGACGAGCTCCCTTCGGGTCTGAGCCGCTCGGCTGAGCTCCCGACGAAGCCTCAGGGTCGAAGACCGTCGAGTCGTGGCAAGAAATTTTTCTGACGCTATTTCGAGAAAGCTTGTCGCTTTCCAGGAAAGAGCTCGAGGCCGGAAATTTTGCGAATTCTCGATGTCCTGGATTCTTGCCCGCCGCCGAATTGTCAAAAACGCATTCCTTTCAATTTTACATCAATTCAAAATAACTACTTTTGTAATTGACATGTGCCATTCGATTTTGTTATAGGACGCGTGTTGAAAACGGGGCCGGGGCGGCTGTTGGGGGGGGTCCTCGGAACTGAGTTCAACACAAGTTATTCGCATCACGTCGTAGCCGTTGCTGTTAAAAAGGGGGTCATTTCGGATCGGAGGTGGAGCATGTCTATCGAGCCAAATCCGATGCAACCGAAACGCGCGTCTTGGATGTCCCTTTTTCTTGGCCGCAAAACCAATCTGCTGCGGATTCTTATCGGTGCCGCCTGCGCGGCCTTTTGTTCCCCGGCTCCGGTGTTGGCACAGTACGTCTACGTGCCCGTGCAAATCCGCACCGCGTACGGTTTCAACGGCGTTCCACTAACCGGCGCCGGACAAACCATCGCGATCGTCGACGCCTACAACAACCCCACGATTAAGTCTGACCTTGCCATGTTCGACTCCAATTTCGGCATCAGCGCGCCTCCCAGCTTCTCGATCGTGAATCAAACCGGCGGCAGCACGTTGCCCACTGCGACCGACAGCGGTTGGGCGTTAGAGAGCGACCTCGACGTCGAGTGGGCCCATGCCATCGCGCCCGAGGCCAACATCCTCCTGGTGGAGACCGACGACTACCACGGGGCGAACATGCAGACCGGCGTGCGGACGGCCGCCGCTGCCCCCGGCACGTGTGTGGTCTCCATGAGTTGGGGCGGCAATGAACTCGATGGCGAGACTGGTAACGACACGAACTACGTGACCCCCAGCGGCCACCAGGGCGTATCGTTCGTCGCCAGCACGGGGGACAAAGGCTACGTCCAATATCCCTCGGTCGCCCCCACCGTCTTGGCTGTGGGCGGCACCTCGCTTTACCTCAATGGCAGCGGTGGCTATGGCTCCGAAACCGTCTGGAACAATTCTGACGGAAGCGGCGGCGGCGGCGTCAGCACCCAGGAAAGTAAGCCAGGCTATCAGAGCAAGGCGCAGCAAACCGGAAAGCGGACCGTACCGGATGTCGCCTATGATGCCGCCTCGAACACTGATTTTGCCACTATCGTCAGCGGTCAACTACTCAATGTCTACGGCACCAGTGCCGGCGCGCCCCAGTGGGCCGCATTGATCGCCCTCGCCAATCAGGGCCGGGCGATCAACGGTTTCAAGTCGCTTGATAGCTCCGATCTCGCCAACGGACTGCTCCCAGATTTGTACGACTTGTACAACACGCCGAAATACTCGCAGGCCTTCCATGACGTAACCACCGGCACGAATAGCACCGGCCAGGCCGCTGGCCCTGGCTACGACACCGCCACTGGATTGGGGACGCCCAAGGCCGACTTCCTGATCCCCTATCTAGCCGACCTCAACAGGCCGCCCGCCCCCTACAACCAAGACATCCGTAACAACACCGGCGCGGCGCAGAGGAGCCTCACCGTGGTATTGGCAGGCGACCAAACCGCGAACCTCGGAAATTCCTGGTGGAACCACCAGTTCGGCGGCGGCGCCCCAACCATCCGGGTCATCGACGGCAATACGTATCTCACCTTTAGCGGCCCCAACGCCGTCGCCCCCGGCGCCAAGGGGCACGTTGGCTACACCCTCATGGGCGGAACGACCGTGCCGCATGGCAACGGCTCTCCTGATGTTATCGATACGTTCTGGGGGACTCCTGACAGCAACACTGTCTACCATGCGCCGGCCGTAACCGTTGACGTGAACATGTCCACCCCTTCCATTGGCCCCTACCAGTATATCGCCGTCTATACCGAAACCACGCGCAACGGGACCGAAACCCACGCTTGGCAGGAAATCGCCATTGGGGCAGATGATCGCCCCTGCATCGACCTCACCAATGCCGAATCGGATTCGCTTACGGTCGACGTTGCAAGGTTCCTTGGATCAGACACCCCAATCTCGCTGGACGACTTGAACTACGACTCTCTGCCGCCGACCGATCCGGATTTCCTGGCGATCCCCGGAATCGGCGATGGCTCCATCATCGGGCCCGGCGACCAACTCCAATCCGCGCCGATTCCCGAGCCGACCTCGCTGGGCCTTGTCGGCATCGGTGCCATCGGCCTGTTGGCCAGGCGAAGAAGGGTGGCGTAGGACAACCGGGCGATGAAACCGCGCGATGAAACCCGGACGTGAGCGGCTTTCGTAGCCGTTGCTGTTGAAAAGTGGGTCATTTCGGATCGGAGGTGGGACATGTCTATCGAGCCAAAGCCGATGCGACCGGAACGCGAGCGATTTACGGGATTGGCCCGCAAGTCTTGGATGTGCCCTTTTCTTGCCTCCACCCTTGCCTGCCTGGCCGTTCTGGGCAGTGCGCCCGTCGCAACGGCGATGTTCTGGCGCGATGACAACCAGACCCCGCCCAACCTGCCACCTGGCACCAACTCGGGGTGGAAGGCGTTTACTAGCCCATTCTATCTAGAAAACGGGATCTACCTTGGATTCCCGAGTACGCAGACCGACGATGTAATGTCGCTGACACTGGCTGTCGAAGGCACCAACCTTGGGTTTGACGATCCGGATTTCTCCGGTTCCCAGGTGGGGGGGACCGGAAACACACTAACGGGGGAACGGCGTAGCGGCGAGCTCTACGGCGGAACGTACATTGCAAGGGGTGTTTTTAATATTCACCCTAGCGGTGTGTGGGTCCATCTAGTACCGACCAGTGTTACCCCCGCCCCGAAGATTACTGGAACGATCTGGTATTGGCGGGACGTCAAGGGACACGTTAATTTCGGTACGACGTGCGATTTCAAGTATACGGAAGGATCCACAAAGGATCCGCCCCTTCGGACCGAATACTGGTTTTTCCCCGATGATGTCCCTATTGATACGAGTCAGACGCCAACATTCGTCGGTCCCCCTGGCAGCGGGAATTGGTCGTACCAGTACCTCTACTCCGACCCGTACGGAAATCCAATGCCCAACGGTGGCATAGAGTGGACAACTAACGGCGCCGGAGTTTCCGACGGACAGGAGGTTGATACGTCGTTCGATTGCGTGGCCCCAGGCAACGTCCTCTATACCGACTATGAGGTGTTTGCGGATGGAACCACCGTTCCGTTTACCGAGGTGTGCCCCGAGCCGGCCAGCGCCGGCATGATCGCCCTGTCGGCGGTCGGCCTGCTGGCCCGCCGTCGTCAGCGTGCCTGAGGCCGCGTCAACCCTGGGCGAAGAACCCATAAGGGGGTAACCCATAAGGGGGTCACTCCTACTTTTTTCGCCGGGCTTGCGGAACTGTTCACCGCCCTGCAGATGATTGACGACGTGTCGGCCGGCAGGATGTCCGTCAGCAACGCCATATCTTTGCCGGCCCATTCGGCTCGCAGCAGGACGACCCTTGGCAGGGTTGACACTCTCCCATATCCGACTTACAATTAAGGTCAATAGACCTAAGTTTCAGGTCGATTGACATAAGTGTTAGGTCACAATCTATGCTTGCAAACCTACTTGGCTCAGTCAACAAGGAACGCGTGCTCATTTATCTGGCTGCCCGAGGCCGCGGTTATTCGCGCCAGATCGCTCGGTTCTTTCAGGCGCCGCTGTCCCCGGTGCAAAACGCCATGGAGAAGCTGGAGGCGGCGGGCGTTCTGGTCAGCCGGGTAGTCGGCAGCACGCATGAGTATGAGTTTAACCCGCGCTACCCGGCGCGAGCCGAACTGACGCTCCTGCTGAACCGCGCCCTGTCCCTCTATCCGCCAACACTGCGAGACGAACTCCTGCTAACCCGTTCCCGACCCCGGCGCAAGGGCAAGCCACTTTGAAAACCATAGGCGACATGTCGGCCGAAGAGCTTGCGGGGCTTGTCTGCCAAACGTTAAAGGATGCCGGCGTGACCGTGACGCTCACGGGCGGCGCTTGCGTTGCGATCTGGTCGCAGGGGAAGTACGTCTCAAAGGACCTTGACTTTATTGAGGAAGGGCCGGTGCCCCGGCGAAAAATTCGCGACGCACTGAAGCTTCTTGGGTTCCGAGAGGAGGGGCGCTACTTTGTCCACCCCGCGACCAAGTTCTTCATAGAGTTTCCGACAGGGCCGTTGATGGTCGGCGGCCAACGCATCGAGCACGTGACCGAGCGGACAACGCTCTGCGGTGATTTGCGCCTCCTTTCACCGACTGACTGCGTCAAGGACAGGCTTGCGGCCTTCTTCCACTGGAATGACCGCCAATCGCTGGAGCAGGCGTTGATGGTTGCTCAAGCTCAGCATGTTGATTTGGAAGATGTCCGCCGCTGGTCGAAATCCGAAGGAAACGACGCGAAGTTCGGCATATTCGAGCAAAAGCTTTCTGGCCATGCGCCCATCGGCAAGCCAGTCACTCCACAACGTCCGCCCAATACATCTGCAAAAGCACCGGGCACAGGTAAGGAGCCCGGCTACGGATGAGGGGTCCGGAATGCTACGTACAAACCCTCGCAAGTTCACTAGCAAATGACCAACTTCCTTAGCCAATTGCCACATCCGCCTCGGTGGTGTTGTCCGCCATCCACCACAGGACCATCACCGGGGCGACGCGGCCGACCAGCATGATGGCGCAGTACCCGTACAGCAGGCTCCTCATGTCCGGCAATTGCGTCAGCGTAAACCCGACGTTGCTGAGGCCGCTGACGGCGTTCAGCAACGCGCCGTCCGGATTGCTCGCGCGACTGATGTGCGACAGCAGGATGGCTGAGCCCAGGACCAGTGCGGCATAGATCCCCAGCCAGGCGACGGCGAAGCCGAAGGAGCGGCTGACCTGCTCGCCGGCCAGGAGGCGGCGCGTGCCGCGGATGAGCTGGGCCAAGGTCGTGGTTTTGAGGCCTCCGCCCGTGCCGGCCGGGCTGGCGCCGATCGCCATCAGAATGATGACAATCCATTGGGCGCTTTGCCCAATGCCGTGGATCGGCACAATCGGAAGTCCGCCGGTGCGCGACTCGATCGACACAACCGAATCCGCCTTTGCCGTATCCGCCGCCCAGCGCCATTTCAGGGTGTGCAAGTTGACGCTGAGCAGAAAAAGCAGACCAAAGCCAACCACGTACAGCCAGGCGGATGTGACCAATACCGTGCGGGTGTGGTCCGACAGTCTCTGGCGGCGGCGGATGGCGCGGATCAATTCCATCAGCACCGGCAGGCCCAGGCCGCCCAGGATCGTCATGGGCAAGACAATCGCGTGCGTGGCAATGCTCGATGCGTTGGGCAGATTGCCCACCGACAGGCCGCAGTTGCCGAAGGCGGCGGCGGCCAGAAAAACCGCCTGAAACAAAGTCCGGTCCCCGATCATCAGCAGCCCAGTCCCCACCAGCAGGGCCAGGCATTGCGCCCCCACCGCGGCGTAAATCACCTGATCATCCGTGAACGGCAGGCGGACGATGCGCGTCACCGCCAGGCTGCCGGCGATCAAGCTGAACAGCGTGCCCACGATCATCATGATCAGGATCACGAACTGCCCGAAGAAATTCAGGCCGCTCAGGCCGGGGGATTGATCGAACCCGGTCAGCGTCGCCCCGTTCATGGCGCAGAACAGGGCCCGCACCGCGCTGCGGTTTCCCGCGGGAAACCCCGACCACCAGATCGCCCAAAACCCCACCGCGATCATCCCCAGGTAGCAGGGGAACATCCAATTGACCACCCAGCGGCCATAGGCGTCGCCGGCGTCAAGCACGACGGCCTGGACGCGCTGCCGAGACTTGTCGTTGCCCGCTGTTGGTGAACTCAAGAGCACCCTCACTGCTGGGGCCGCATCATTTCTTATAGACCGTCTTCGGGTCAAACACTTTGTCCCCGATGATTTTCCAGTCTTGTTCTCCACTGTGGTGCTCACGGAAGAAGCAACTGTAATACCCTTCGTGGCAGGCGGCCCCAACCTGCTCCACTTTGATCAGCAGCACATCCTGATCGCAATCGGTCGCGATGGATTTGACCTGCTGCACATGTCCGCTGGTCTCCCCCTTGAGCCACAATTTACCACGACTGCGGCTAAAAAAGTACGTCTGGCCCGTTTGCACGGTCTTTTCCAGGGCCGCCCGGTTCATCCAGGCCATCATGAGCACCTGGCCCGTCGAGGCATCCTGGATGATCGCGGGGATCAGGCCGTTGGCGTCGAATTTGAGCTGATCCAGTTGCGTGTCCATGCGGGCAGTTGTCCGCAGGGGCGGCGCATTTGTCAAACCTTGACTTGCCCCCGCCGGCCCGTAGCATCGCCGGCACAACGGGAGCAACACCATGAGCAAAAAAACAATGGCCAACGTGGACGTTCGCGGGAAAAAAGTATTGATGCGCGTGGATTTCAACGTGCCGCTCGAAGGCAGCAAGATCACCGATGATCGGCGGATCGTGCAGGCGCTGCCGACGATCAAGGACATCATCGGCCGCGGCGGGAGGCTGATCCTGATGTCCCACCTGGGCCGGCCCAAGGGCGGGCCGGAACCGAAATTCTCGCTCAAGCCGTGCGCCGACCGCCTCACGCAGCTTTTGGGCAAGGGCGTGAAATTCGCCGATGACTGCATCGGCCCGGCCGTTGAGCAACAGGCGGCCGGCCTCAAGGACGGCGATGTGCTGCTGCTGGAAAACCTGCGATTCCACAAGGAAGAGGAAAAGAACGATCCGAATTTCGCCAAGCAATTGGCCAAGCTCGGCGACGTGTACGTCAACGACGCTTTCGGGACGGCTCATCGCGAGCACGCCAGCACCTTCGGCACGCCGCAGGCCATGGCCGGCAAGCCGCGCGTCATCGGGCAGCTCATCCAGAAAGAACTGAAATTCCTGGGCGACGCCATCGCCAAACCCGCCCGGCCCTTCGTGGCCGTCCTGGGCGGGGCCAAGGTGTCGGATAAGATCAACGTCATCGAGCAACTGCTGGGCAAGTGCGACACCCTGCTGATCGGCGGGGCCATGGCCTACACGTTCTTCCTGGCCCAGGGCAAAGGCGTCGGCAAGAGCCTGGTGGAACGCGACAAGGTGGAATTGGCCAAAGGGTTGCTGGCTAAGGCTGGAACCAAGATCAAGCTGCCCGTGGACAATGTCATCTCCAACCAGATGACGGACGACGCCAAGACGCAGGTGGTCGAAGGCGACATCCCGGCCGACATGGAAGGCTTCGACATCGGCCCCAAAACGCAAAAGCTGTACGCGGCGGAAATCGCCAAGGCCAAGACGATTGTCTGGAACGGCCCGATGGGCGTCTTCGAGAAGAAGCCGTTTGCCGCCGGCACGCGGGCCATCGCCCAGGCGATTGCCGGCGCCACGGCCAAGAACGGCGCGGTGTCGATCATCGGCGGCGGCGACAGCGCCGCGGCCGTCGAGCAGATGGGCCTGTCTGACAAGGTCAGCCACGTCAGCACCGGCGGCGGGGCGAGCCTGGAGTTCCTGGAGAACGGGCACTTTTCGACATTGGATATTCTGGATTGAGTACCCAAATATTAATGACGAATGACGAATGACAAATGACGAATCAATGACGAATGACCGAATGGGCATGATGCGTTTCTTTTCATTCGTCATTCGTCATTCGAATTTCGAATTTCACTGATGACGCCCAACCCGTTCAAGTCCACCGAGCCCCAGATCGCCGCGTCCATTCTCTCGGCGGATTTTTCCAAGCTCGCTTGCGAGATCGACGAGGTGGACCGCGGCGGGGTGGATTTTCTGCATCTGGACGTGATGGACGGGCATTTCGTGCCGAACATCAGCTTCGGCCCCGCCGTCACCGCCGCCACGCGCCGCGCGACAAAAGCCTTTCTCGACGTGCACCTCATGATCACCGAGCCGATCCGCTACGCCCCGGCGTTCGTCAAGGCCGGGGCCGACGCCATCACGTTCCACGTGGAAGTGGTCCAGGACCCTGCCGCTGCCGCCCGCGAAATTCGCAAGCTCGGGGTCAAGCACGTCGGCATCACGCTCAACCCCGCCACGGCCGTCGAGCGGCTCTTTCCCGCCCTGGATGAAGTGGATCACGTGCTGATTATGAGCGTCGTGCCCGGATTTTCCGGCCAGAAATTCATGCGCGAAGTATTGCCCAAGGCCCAGGTCATCAAAAAGCGTCTGCGGCCAAACCAGCGCCTGGAAATCGACGGCGGAATCAACGCTCAGACCATCGCCCAGGCGGCCGCCGCCGGCATCGACTGGTTCGTCGTCGCCAGCGCCATCTTCGATCAGAAGGACCGCCCGGCGGCCATCGCGGAATTGCGGCGACGCTTATCTGGCGGCAAGTGACGGACTCACGTCATTCTCTTGATCGTGCTATCATCAAACCAAGGAGCGTTGGATGTCGCAGGTGCCCAAGGACCAGGCGAACCAATCGCCGGCGGAGGAGCCGGCTCAGGCCGGAGCCGCGGCGGAGGAACACGCCACAACGGCCTTTGTGGAATCGTGCGTGGAGACGGCGGCGGATTCGGCGGAGGCGGCCGAGCGCTCGGCCCGGGATCGGCCGCGGTTCGGAAAACTCCTCAAGCTCCTGCATGACAAGAAAGACATCCTGGTCACCACGCACCTGTATCCCGACCCGGATGCCTTGGCCAGCAGTTGGGGGTTGTGCAATTTGCTGACCTCGCGGTTGCCCGGGGCAGCGGTGAGCATGTCGGTCAAGGGAGCGGTGGGCGGCGGGGTCAACGAAGCGTTCGTGCGCAACAGCAATCTGAAATTGGCGCCGTGGGATGATGCGGCGCTGAGCGGATACGACGCGATCATTTTGACGGATGTTCAGCCGATGTTGTCGTACAATCCGCTGCCGCCGGAGCTGATGCCGCTGGCGGTGATCGACCATCACCGCAATCGGCGGCGGCCGCACTGCCCGTTTTGCGACATCCGCACGGACGTGGGGGCGACCAGCTCGATCATCTTCAGCTATTTCATGGAGGAGGAGGAGCCGATCTCGCCGGACCTGGCGGCGACGCTGCTGTACGGCGTAGAGTCTGACCTGGCCGGCGCGGCCGGGCAACCGGGAGAGCTGGACAACATCGCCCTGTCCAGCCTGACGCTCCTGGCCAATGCGCGCAAGCTGTATCAGATGCGTTACGTCGATCTGCCGCAGTCGTATTACCTGTGCTATTACAGCGGATTGTCCAACGCGATGTACTACGAGGATGCAATCCTGTCGCATTTGGAGGAGATCGACTCTCCGGAGAAGCCGGCGCTGATCGCGGATTTTCTGCTGCGTTTTGAGCCGATCCATTGGGCGATGGTGACGGCCGCTTACGAGAATCGCCTGCTGATCAGCTTGCGCACCAGCAGCAGCAAACTTTCGGCGGCCGACATGATCCGCCGACTTCTGCGCGGCGCCGGCGAGGGCGGCGGACACCGCACCAAGGCCGGCGGGTCCATCCCTCTGGAGACCAATTCCCCCACGGAAATCGAGCGTAAACGCACCATCCTGAGACGGCGATACCTGCGGGCCCTGGGGATTCGACAAACGCAGGGGAAGCGACTCATTCCGAAGACGGAATGAGTCAAGTTGCTGGTTGCTTGTTGCTGGTTGCTGGGAAAAAAGGGAGCCTGCTCTTACTAGCAACCAGCAACTAGCAACTAGCAACTTATCCCCGTAACATCGCTGGGTAATGGCCGCTGAAATTGCCAAGACGTACCATCCAGCCTCCCTCGAGTCCGCAGTGCATCGGGTGTGGATGGAAGAAAACTGTTTTGCCGCCGATGCATCGGCCCCGGGCGAGCCGTACTGCATCGTCATCCCGCCGCCCAACGTCACCGGGGCCCTGCACCTGGGCCACGCGATTAACAATGTCCTTCAGGACATCCTGATCCGCCAGCATCGCATGCGCGGGTTCAACACGGTCTGGATTCCCGGCATCGACCACGCTGGCATCGCCACGCAGGCGGTCGTGGAAAAACAGCTCAAGGAAAAGGAAAACAAGACCCGCCACGACGTGGGCCGCGAGGAGTTGGTGCGCCGAATCTGGCAGTGGAAGGAGGAGTTCGGCAATCGCATCCTGGAGCAGCTCAAGCGCCTGGGCTGCTCGTGCGACTGGAGCCGCACGCGGTTCACCCTGGATGAAATGTGCGCCCGGGCCGTGCGCGAGACGTTCTTCAAGCTGTTCAAGGATGGACTGATCTACCGCGGCAAACGGCTGGTCAATTGGGACGTGCATTTGCAGACGTCGATTTCGGATGACGAGATTTATCATGAGACGATCAAGACGATGCTGTGGCACGTGAGATATCCGATTGTGCCGGAGGGGGAGAGGGGGAGAGGGGGAGAGGGGGAGACGGGGGGAGCGAAATACGTGGTGGTGGCGACGACGCGACCGGAAACGATGCTGGGCGACACGGCCGTCGCGGTCAATTCCCAGGACCCGCGCTGGAACTGGGCCATCGGCAAATCCGTCGAGCTTCCCCTGACCGGCCGGAAAATCCCCATCATCGCCGATGACATCCTGGTCGATCCGAAATTCGGCACCGGCGTGGTGAAGGTAACACCGGCCCACGATCCCAACGACTACGCCGTCTGGCAACGACATCAAAGCGGAGCCCCGCATGTACATGCGGGGCTTCCGATCGACATCCTGAACATCCTGAACCCCGATGGCACGATCAACTCAAACGGCGGGAAATACGCCGGCATGAAACGCGAGGTGGCTCGCAAGAAGATCGTCGAGGACCTGACCCACGCCGGGCTATTGGAAAAGGAAGAGCCGTACGAAACGCAGATCGGCCACAGCGACCGCAGCAAAACGCCCATCGAGCCGTATCTGAGCGATCAATGGTTTGTGAAAATGGCCCCCCTGGCCGAACCGGCATTGCAGGTTGTCCGCGACGGAATCGTCAAGTTCTTCCCCGAACGCCACGCCCAGCAATACCTGAGCTGGCTAGGCGAAAAGCGCGATTGGCCGATCTCGCGCCAACTTTGGTGGGGACATCGGATTCCAGTATGGAAGAGTTCGCTGAAAATGAAGCCGCGCCCCGGGACAGCGACTCGTGATTCATCTGTGGTCCGAGACAGTGCGGAAAACCCAGAAGGATTTCCATTTAACGAATGTGCAATGCAGTCCGTTTTCGATAACCAGAAGGGCGAGTGGATTAGTTACTGTTGCCCACCGCCTAATCGCCCTGATTTAGAAAGTGCGTTGAATAGTGCGGGTTATGCCCAGGATCCCGACGTTCTGGACACCTGGTTCTCCAGCGCCCTTTGGCCGCACAGCACATTGGGTTGGCCGGAGGACACAGCGGAGCTGCGCAAGTGGTATCCGACATCGGTGCTGCTGACGGCCCGGGATATCGTGACCCTGTGGGTGGCACGGATGGTCATGATGGGGATGTACAACATGGGCTTCGCTCCTCCCCCCTCGCCCGGTACTCCGGGAGAGGGTGGGGGTGAGGGCGGAGTAAATGACGAAATTCGAATGACGAATGACGAATCAAATTCGGACATTCGTCATTCGAGCATTGATTCGTCATTCGTCATTCGTCATTCGAATTTCCCCACCGCCCCTCACCCTAACCCTCTCCCCGATTACAGGGGGAGGGGAAAAGAATTGGGCATTCCATTCCACCACGTCGCCATCAATCCGACCATCCTCGACGGCAAAGGCGAACGCATGTCCAAATCCAAGGGCAATGGCGTCGATCCCGTCGATGTCATCGACACCCATGGAGCGGATGCACTGCGGTTCACCCTGACGCTCATGGCCACGGAAACGCAAGACGTACGCATGCCCGTCAAGAAGGACGCCCAGGGGCGAAACACATCCGAGAAGTTCGACATCGGCAGCCGGTTCTGCAACAAGATTTGGCAGGTGGCGCAGTTCTTCGTCATCCCGAACTTGGAAAAGATCGGGCCGGAGCCGGTAGACGAAACGAAATGGTCGCCGGCGGATCGGTGGATCGTTTCGCGTTTCAACCGTGCAATCAAAGAGGTAGATGAAGCTTTGGAGGCGTATCGGTTCGATCAGTACGCCAAGGTCTGCTACGACTTTTTCTACGGCGATTTTTGCGACTGGTACGTCGAAGCGGCCAAGCCCGCATTAAAGGACGCGAAGTCGACCGGGCAGACGGCCAATATACTGGCGGCGGTGCTCGACGGTTCGCTACGGCTGATGCATCCGATGATTCCGTTCATCACGGAGACGATCTGGTGGCGGCTGTGCGAAGTGCGTCCGGAGCGCGGGCTTCCAGGCCGGATCATGGGCTGCACCAGCAACCGTCTGGTCCTGGCGGCGTGGCCAAAGGACGGGCCCTTCAGTGATGGGGACGAAAGCGAATTCGCGAAGATTCAGCAGATCATCACGACGATCCGCGGCCTGCGAAACGATCACAAGGTGGAGCCGAAGAAAACCGTGGACCTGTCCATCGTCGCATCGGCCGAGGCTTCGCGGCAAATCCTGGCCAATCGCCTGATGATCGAATCATTGGCGATCTGCCGGGTCAAAGAAGTGTCGCCGACGCTCTCGCCCATCGCGGATGCGGCGCGGACCGTCGCGGCCGGGTGCGATCTTTTTGTGCAGGGCCTTGTGGACCGGGAAGCGGAAAAGCAACGAAACGCCAAGCGGCGGGACGAGCTGCATCGGCTAATTCAGACGCTCAAGGGAAGGCTGGCCAACGAATCGTACATCGCCAAGGCCCCGCCACATCTGGTGCAGCAGACCAAGGACCAGCTTGGCGAAGCCGAGGCGGAGTTGGCGAAGCTGTAGTGGGAAAATGCGAATGACGAAATTCGAATGACGAATGACGAATCAATGACCGAATGATCCAATGACCGAATGAGAACACGGGCAATTCGAAAATTCGTCATTCGTGATTGATTCGTCATTTATCATTCGTCATTCGAATTTGAGGGACACCCATGGCGGAAAAGAGCGTATCAACCGAGTCGTTGGGTACGGCGGAGCAGCGGAAATATAAGGGGCGGAAGCTGCGCGTGGCGCTGATCGGCTGCGGGGGGATCAGCGAAGTTTACATCCGAGCCATGCAAGCATTGCCGCAGATCGAATTGGTCGCGGGCGTGGATGTCAAGGCGGATCGGCTCAAGATGATGGAGGAAAAGTTCGCGGTCAAGCGGCTGTACCGCGATTGGAAGCGGATGCTCAAGGAGGTTAAGCCGCAGGGGACCATCGTTGCCACGCCCAACATCCTGCATGCGGAGCCGACGATCGATTCGCTCAATGCCGGGGCGCACGTGTTGGTGGAAAAGCCGATGGCGATGAACCCGGCCCAGTGCCGACGGATGATCGACGCGGCCCGGAAGAACCGGCGAAAGCTGGCGGTGGGATTTCAGTATCGGTTTCATCCCAACACCGAGGCGCTGCTGCGGGCGCGGGATGACAAGCGATTTGGCAACATCCAGTTTGTCAAATGCCAGGCCCTGCGGCGGCGAGGCATCCCCAACTGGGGCGTGTTCGGCCAAAAGCGCCTTCAGGGCGGCGGGCCGATGATCGACATCGGCGTGCACGTGATCGAGATGGCGCACTACGTGATGGGTTCGCCAAAACCCGTCGCGGCCGCCGCAAACATCTGGACGTACCTGGGCAACAAGAAAAGCGACGTGGTCTGTATGTGGCCCAACTGGGATTACAAGACGTACACGGTGGAGGACCTGGCGATCGGGCAGATCCGTTTTGAGGACGGCTCGATCATGCAGATCGAGGCGTCGTTCGCGGCGCACGTGAAGGAAGACGTGTGGAATTTCACTCTGGTGGGTGACAAAGGGGGCTGCCAATGGGACCCGCCGATGGTTTTCACCGATCGGGCCGGGACCATGGTGAACGAAAGTCCGGCGTACGTCGGGGCGCGGTCGGATTTTGCGTATCTGTTTGAGCGCAAGCTGGCGGACTGGGTGGAGGCGTGTCTGCGCGGCACCCCTCTGCGCGCGCCGGGCGAGGCTGGTTTGGCGATTCAGAAGATCCTGGATGGGGTGTACCGATCGGCGGCGGCGGGGAAGGAAGTGGCCATTGGCTGATTTTTAGCCGCGTTGCGTGCAATGCGGAATGACGCGCGTCGCGAGCGACGCGGCTAACCAAGTGACGCCGGGACGGCGTCACTTGGCGATAACTCTGCTGATGGTGAAGATGGGGAGCATCAGGGCCAGGGCCACGCCGCCGATAATGACGCCCATCACCGCAATCATGATCGGCTCGATGTAGCGCGTCATGTCGGCGATTTTTTCTTTCAGTTCCTGCTCGGCGTAGGCGGCGACCTGCTCCATGACCTGAGCCAGCTTGCCGCTTTTTTCGGCGCTTTGAAGCATCTGGGAAACCGATCGGGGCACCAAGGGGTTGCGGAACAAGGGTTCGGAGAGCTGCTTGCCGGCCTGGATTTGCTGGCCGACCTCCTCCCACAGTTCGCGGAAGTAGGTGTTGGCGCACAGGTCGCAGGCGGTGTTGACCGAATCGACCAGGGTGACGCCCGCGCCGGCCATGGTGCCGACCATGCGCAGGCCGCGCGACAGGTGCAGTTTGCGGAACACGCCGCCCAAGAGGGGAATGCGAAGCTGCACGTAATGAAACGTCCGGGTTCCCGTCGGCGTCGATAGGAAGGCAACCAGCGCCGTGACCAACGTCGCCAGGGCCGTCAGCAACAGCGGCCAGCGATGGACGACGAAATCGCTCACCGCGATCAGGATTTTGGTGGGCACCGGCAGGGCCGCGGCCTTGGCGGCGTAGATCGCGGTGAACCGCGGCAGCACGAAGGTGAGCAGAAACGTCGTCGTGGAAAGGGCGAACAGGAGCATGATGGCCGGATAGGTCAGCGCCCCTCTGACGCGGCGGATCGTCTCGTACTCATCGCGCAAGTATTGGGTGGCGCGGTTGAGGAGTTTGCCCATCAGGCCGCTTTTTTCGCTGGCCGAGACGAGCGAGACGAACAGGCGTGGAAAGGCGCGCGGATGCCGCTGCAATGCCGAGCTGAGGTCGCTGCCGCTCTGCACCTGTTGACTGATGTCCTCGATAATCGCCTTGACGTTGGCTTTTTCGGCTTGGGAGCCGATGCAATCCAGGGCTTCGGTCAGCGTGACGCCGGTTTCCACCATGATGGCCAATTGCGTGGAGACCTGGATGAGGTCTTTTCGGCTCATGCGAATGCCGCGCGCACGGAATTTGGCCGGGTGAGCCTCCGCCTGGTCGGCCGGCGCGATGGAGGTGGGATATTTCCCATCGGCGCGGAGCATCTGCGAGACTTCGGCGATGGAATTGGCCACCATCGTGCCGCTGGCCGGCAAGCCGGCGTTGTCGCGAGCGGTGTAGGCAAACGTGGACATGATTCTCTTCCCGGACGACCGGCCGGAGGACCGGCCGGCTCAGCTTCGAAATTGAGCCGTCTCGTCCTCGAGACGGTTTCTCGTGTTGCTATGCGGTGACGCGATAGACTTCCTCCAGCGTGGTGATCCCGGCCTTCACCTTGTCGATGCCATCGGCGCGCAGCGTCTTCATGTTCAGGGCCTTGGCCAAGTCGCGGATTTCGTTGAGCGTCGCCCCCTGGCTGATGCGTTCGATCATGGCGTCATCGGGGACCAGCAGTTCGTAGATGCCGATGCGGCCGTGATAGCCCAGGTTGCGGCAATGCGAGCAGCCCTTGGGCCGCAGCAGCTTGTCGACCGGGCCGGCGACGCGTTCGATCTGGCGGCGTTCGTTGACGCTCGGCTCGTAGAGTTCCTTGCAGTGCTGGCAGAGTTTGCGCACCAGGCGCTGGGCCATGACGGCGATGATGGTGGCGCCGACCAGGTACGGCTCGACGCCGATGTTGTACAAGCGCGTGATGGCCCCGGGGGCGTCGTTGGTGTGCAGGGTGCTCAGGACCAGGTGCCCGGTGAGGGCGGCCTGCGTGGCCAGCTTGGCCGTGTCCGTGTCGCGGATTTCGCCGACCATGAGGATGTCCGGGTCCTGCCGCAACAGCGCCCGCAGGGCCGTGGCGAAGGTGAAGCCCGCTTTATCGTTGACCTGGAACTGGTTGACGCCGCTGAGGGCATACTCGATGGGGTCTTCGATGGTGCAGATATTGACGTCGTTGCGGTTCAGTTCCTGCAGGACGGCGTAGAGGGTGGTGCTCTTGCCGCTGCCGGTGGGGCCGGTCACCAGGACGATGCCGTTGGGCAGGTTGATGAGTTTTCGCCAGGCCTTGAGCGTGTCGTATCCGAAGCCCAGTTTTTCCAGGTTCACGGAGGCTTTTTCGTTGTCGATGATGCGGACGACGACTTTTTCGCCATTTTTGCCGGGCATGGTGCTGACGCGGAGGTCGATGGGTCGCTTGTCCATCATGACGTGGATGCCGCCATCCTGCGGCAGTCGGCGCTCGGAGATGTCCAGGGCGGCCATGATCTTGATGCGGCTGGCGACGGCGGCGTGCATCTGGAACGGCGGGCGCAGCTTCTCGGTCAAGCGCCCGTCGATGCGGTAGCGGATGCGCAGCACGCCATCGCCCGGTTCGATGTGGATGTCGCTGGCGCCTTCCTTGACCGCGTTGTAGATGACGTAGTTGACGAGCTTGATCACCGGCGAATCGCCGGCGGCCACCTCCAGCGTGGCAATGTCCTGCACCGGCTGCTCGATGAGCGTGAATTCCTCGGGCTTGACCTCCTCGATGATGTCGTCGATGACGAACACCTTGTCGTTGGGCAGATACGCCTGCAGCGTGCTCTTGATGTCGCGGACGGTGGCGGCGACCACCTGCACGTGATAGCTGCTGATCCGCTCGATCTCCTCGAGCAAAAAGACGTTGGCCGGCTCGGGCACGGCCACCGTCAGCGTCCCTTCCACCAGGTACAGCGGAAGCACCTGGTGCTTTTCCAGAAACTCCTTGGGCAAAACGGCGATCACCTTGGGGTCGGCGATCTTGGGGCTGATGCGGGCGTAGGGAACGCCGTAGGCCTGCGCCAGCGACTCGGTGATCTGGTCCTCCGTGCACATGTGCATCTCGACGAGCACCTCGCCCAGCAGTTTCTGGTGGCCGCTGCGCTTCTGCTCCTCGAGGGCGCGCTCGAGCTGCTCCGGCTGGATCAGGCCCTTGGCCAGCAGCAGTTGTCCCAGAGGTTTTCGTTCCAGCGTCGCAACCATGATTCACCGCGAACTCACCGCATCGTTTTCAAGGCCGTGGCCAAATCGTTGTGGCACTCAAAGCGATGTTCCAGCCGCGTGATCTCCAGGATTTTGCGGCAGTTTTCGTCGAGATTGACCAGCTTGATCTGTCCGAAGAGGTCTTCGCAGCGGCGTTTCATCCAGAGCAGGGCTTCCAGGCCTTCGCTGTCGACGAAGCCGCATTTTTGAAAATCGACGACGAAGTCGACGAGGCGGCGCTGCTCGATTTGCTCCTCCAGGGTCTTCTTGGCCGCAGCCGCGGTTTCCCCCAGGAAGTCGCCTTGAACTTCCAGGACGCAGATCTGGTTGTATTCCTCGCACTTAAGGCCCATGGCGCTTCTCCCTTAGGCGACTTTCAGGCTCCTCTGCATCTCGAGCATTTCGCGCACTTTTTCCTGCCGCGTGGCCAGCAATTCACGCAGCTTGTCCACGCTGATCTTCAAGAACGCCTCGGTCAGGACGGGGTCAAACTGGGTGCCCGAGCAGCGGCGGATTTCCGTCAGGGCCACCTCCAGCGGCAAGGCCGTTCGGTAGGTGCGATTGGAGGTCATGGCGTCGAAGCAGTCGGCCAGGCAGATGATGCGGCCCATGATGGGGATGTTTTCGGCGGCCAGGCCGGCGGGGTAGCCTTGCCCGTCGTAGCGCTCGTGGTGGGACAGCACGCCGGGGATCACGTCGCTGATCTGCTTGATGTCGCGCAGGATTCGCGCGCCGATCTCCGGATGGCGCTTCATCTGCTCGAATTCCTCGGGGGTCAGGCGGCCGGTCTTCTGCAGCACGGCCTCGGGGACGCCGATCTTGCCCACGTCGTGCAGGAGTCCGGCCATGTAGGCGCGTTCGGCCATCGCCTCGGGCATGGCGGCCTCCAGGGTCAATTGCCGCGCCAGCAGCGCCACGCGTTCGCTGTGACCGCAGGTGTACGCATCCTTGGCATCCACCGCGCTGGTCAGAGAGTGCAACAGGCCCATCATCAGCCCGTGCACGTCGTCGTACAGCATGGCGTTTTCCAGGTAGATCGCCGACTCATTGGCGATGGAGTTCAACAGCTTGCTGTCCTGCGAATCGAAATCCCCGGCGCACTTTTCCAGGGCAAAGAGGCAGCCGAGGATCTGCTCCTGGCGCTGCAGCGGGACGGCCAGCAGGTGCCGGGCGTGTTCGCCGAGCCAGTGGAACGCCTTGTCCTTGGCCAGATCGTTGATCAGCAAGGGGCCCTTGCGGAGGGACAGCACGGGCATGAGTTCATCGGCCAGGCGGTGCACGGTGCCCGGCGGCAGGCTCAGGTGCCCGTACAGCACCGGCTCCTGGCGCTGGGCGCTGTCGCCGTACAGCGCCACGCCCATGCCTTGCACGCCCATGACTTCCAACACGTCCAGACACGCCTGCTTGAAAAAGTCGTTGGCGCGGCGGGTGATCCGCATGCCGCTGCTGATCTGGTAGATCAGGCTCAATTCCTCGTAGCTGTCGGCCAGTTGCCCGGAGAGCGAATCCAGTTCTTGCTCCAGTCCCGTGAGGCGCACCTGATCGCGCATCATGTTCAGCAGCAGTCGGGCCTGGCGCTGGATCGCTTCTTCGTCGTAGGTGGGGACCTGCTCGGCCTGCTGGTTGAGCCAGATGCCGTCCAATCCCAGGCGGCTGCAGACGTGCACCACGTCCTCGCCGAGCTTGAAGGTGGTGCTCTTGGCGGCCAGGACGAGGATTCCGGCCAGTTGCCGCCGGTCCAGGCAGGGGAACGCCGCCAGGATCACCCCGGGCAGGCAATCCCAAACGGTGACGGTGGAGGTCGGCGTCAGCGATTGCAGCTTTTGAGTCAGGTCGCTGGGCGTCGAATCGCGGTACTGCAAGAGCGGCAAAACGTAACGATGGAAGAACAGCCCCGCCGAGGCGTCGTGGTACACGACCGTGCCATCCGGGCGCAGCAGCACCAGGAACAATCCGCCCGGCCGAAACCGCGTGGCCAGATTGTCCAGCACGACCTGCGGAACGATCGCAGCGCCGCCGGCCGCCGTCGCACGATGGTTCAATTGCACCGACATACCCCGCCTATACCGCGGCCTCCATCAGTACCTCGTTGACCGTGCTGAGCAGATGGCGCGGGCTGAACGGCTTGCTGATCATCCGCGCCACGCCGCTCTGCTCCGTGTCCCGCTCATCCAGTTGATAGCCCCGAGCCGTCAGCATGATGGTCGGGATCTTGGCCGTCGCCGGGTCCTGCTTCAGCTTCTGGCACAACTCCAGCCCGGACATCTGCGGCATGTGATAGTCGGTAATCAGCAGGTCCGGATGTTCGCTCAACGCCAGTTCCAGCGCCTCCTGGCCGTCGGAGGCGGTGACCACCTCGTACCCGGCGTTGCGCAGCTTCAGCGAGACCACGTTGAGGATGTGGCTCTCATCATCCGCCACGAGAATCTTCTTGGCTGCCATGCGTTACTCCCCTTCCACCGCATTCAGTCGCAAAGGTCCAATTCGAATCCGAAGCAGCTCCCTTTACCCACGTGGCTTTCCACGAAAATCCGGCCGCGATGAACCATCTCGATGATGTGCTTGACCAGGGACAAGCCCAGACCCGTCCCGTTGGCCATGTGGTTATTTGCCTCGGCCCTATAGAATTTATCGAACACAAAAGGCAGGTCCTTGGGTGGAATTCCCACGCCAGTGTCGCTAATACGGGCGATAACCTTGCGCTTGGCCTCATCGACGAGGGTCTGCACCGTGATCGTGCCGCCCTCGGGGGTGTATTTCACGGCGTTGCTCAGCAGATTCAGCACCGCCTGGTACAGCATGTCCCGATCGGCCAGAGTCTGATAAAAAACGGGCGTCAACTGCTCGACCAGATTGATCTGCTTCAGGCGCGCCTGCGGCGCGATCACTTCCATGGCCTCCTTGAGGATGACCGTCAGGCTCTGCGGCTGCTTGTTGATCTGCACCAGCCCCGACTCGATCCGCGAAATGTTCAGGATGTTGTCGATCAACCGGCTGAGCCGATTGGCCTCGTTCTGAATGACCTCGTAAAACTCACGCTTGGTCTTCTCGTCATCCGCCTCGCCGTCGATCAGCATCTCCACGTACGCCTTGATGCTGGCCAGCGGGGTACGCAGCTCGTGGCTGACGCTGGAGACGAAATCGTTCTTCATCTCCGCGACCTCCTTCTCGCGGGTCATGTCGTGCAGGACGGCCACCACGCCGGCGGGCAGGTCGTTGTTGTCCGCCACCGCCGACAGCGTCACCTTGAAAATCCGGTCCTCCCGGTCGTTCTTGACCTTGTGCTCGACGATGCGCCGGCCGCTCTTGCTGTTGCTCTGCCGCATGTCGCGGATCAACTCGACCAGCTTTTCATCCCCGATCACCTTGTCCACCGGCAGCCGCCGCGTGCCTTCCAGATCGAATTGGAACGTCCGCGCCGCCGACTCGTTGGCCAGAACCAGATCGTCGAACGTATCGGTCACCAGCACCGCATCGGAAATGCTGTAGATGATCGCCTCGGCGTGCTGGCGCTGCGCCGTGGCCACCTTGAGCTGGATTTCCAGCTCTTTCATTTTGAGGATGGCGTCGGAAACGCTTTGGTCCGCCGCCTCGACCATGTCGTTGATGGCGGCAATCAGGGGCTGGATCTCGGGATTGCTGGTCTGCAGGGCTTTGAGCCGGCCGTCGGCGGTCATGCGGCGAACGGCGCCAATCAGAAACCGGCAATCGCGGCGCAACGTCGCGATCGCGGCCAATCCGGCGCCGGCGCCCAGCACGAACAGCACCGACCCCGCCACGCCGAGCTGCAGCCGCCGCCCCCCGCGCAGCGCTTCGCCCGCGCTTTGGGCGAAACACACGATCCCCCCC
Source organism: Phycisphaerales bacterium UBA1161 (assembly GCA_002311745.1). Classification (GTDB taxonomy): domain Bacteria; phylum Planctomycetota; class Phycisphaerae; order Tepidisphaerales; family Tepidisphaeraceae; genus UBA1161. The sequence goes on from DBZL01000033.1 coordinate 21,425, forward strand.
GCCACGCAGATCAGCATCAAGATGGACAGAATCCTGCCGCGACGCACATCGACTCCCGACCGGTTGCCTGGCTCTGCCAAAAGCGCGACGGGGGCCACCGGCGACGGCCCCCGCGCTTCATTCGTGCGAATTCAGCCCCGCTATAAGTTGCGTGGCCATTTCGTCTTGGGGCTTAAGCTTCAGCGCCCGCTCGTACAACTTCATTGCCTGCTCGTTGCGCCCCAGTTTCTCCAGGGTGTAGCCGATCATGCACAAACTGACCGTATCCGATGGGTCGAGTTGGCTGGATCGGCCAAACGCCGTCAGGGCCTCGCCGTACCGCCCCTGCCGCAGACGCAGATAACCCATCAGCAGGTGGCTTTGAGGGTTATCGGAATCCAGTGACACGCTGCGCCGCAGGGCCACGTCCGCGCCGCGAAGATTGCCCAGTTGCATCTGCGCCCGGGCCAGGCTCAGCCAGATCCCCGCGGCATTGGGCATGGCGGCCGCCGCAAGCTGCAGGTCCGTCACCGCCTCGCCCGCATGACCGAAGTTGAGCTGGCACTCGCCCAGGGTCAGCCACAGGTCGGCCCTCTGCGCATAACGCGAATCTTTCAACAGCGGCCCCAGCACGTCGATCGCATCGGCATACCGCTGGGCGTAGTACAGGGACATGCCCAAATGTTCGCGGATCGTCGCATCATCCGGAGCCAGGATGCTGGCGCGGCGGAACATCTCCACCGCCTCCGCCGGCCGGCCTTGCTGGATGAGCAGCAACCCCACCTCGTCGCGGATCACCCCGCTGTGCTCGAAATAGGTGACCTTTTCCTCCAGGACGGACAACGCCTCGGCTCGGCGGTCCATCGCCACCAGCATCTCCGCCTTGGCCAGCAGATACGCCAGGTCCGCCGGGGCCTTGTCGCAGGCATGCTGATAAAACTCCAGGGCCCGCTCCGGCTGCTGCCAGCGCTGATAGATCACCCCCGAGAGGTAATCCGCCTCGGCGTTGGTGGGCGCCAGTTGCCGGGCCGTGGCCAGTTCGTGCTCCGCCGCCTCGAGCTGGCCCTGCTCGATGTACAGCTTGGCCGACAGCACGCGGGAAGCGGCGTTGTCCGGCGAGAGCCGGATCGCCTCGTCGATGGTCTGGCGGCTCCGCTGGAAGTTCTGGTTGTTGTATTCATCCCGGGCCAGGCTCAGCAGAACCGCCGAGCGCGCATCGTTCCACCGCTTGACCGCGACTGGCTTGGCCGCGGTTTTCGGGTCGCTGGCACAACCGGCCGCCAGCGGCACCGCGATCAGCAGCAGCACGCACCATTTCCGCATAACGATCACTCCCGCGCCAAGGCGCGCTTATTTGCCAAACGGCGCATCGGACAGGGGTTTGGCCGCGGCATCGTCGCCGGCCAGCGGCTGGGTCGTCGGAGTTGCCCCGGCCTCCGCCGAATCGATCACGCGAATTTCCAGGGCGCCGGGCGATTCCGCCGGCTGCGTCGTCGCCGATATCACCACGGCCGGCCGCGTGGCCGGCGATAGCGCCACGGTCGGCTGCGTCGTCGGCGATTGGGCCAACGCCGGCCGCGTGCTGGGCCCGGCCGCTGCCGTCGGCTGCGTCGTGGCGGAAACCGAGGCTGTGGGTTCGTTGTGCCTTGGCGCCCCGATCGCATCCAGGATCGTCGACGGAAGCGTCGTCGGCAGCGGCGCGGTATCGGCCATAATCGCCCGCCGCACGAACGTACGGATCGCGTCGTTGTCCGTCTGGACCACCTGCTTGCCGCTCAGCTTCTCCTTCATGTCCATCGCCTCGGCGAAGCTGCGGTTCAGGTTGATGGCGCAGTCCAGGTGCCACAGGGCCTTGTTCACGTTCGGCTTGGGCTTGTTCATCTCCGCCACCGCCTCTTCGTAGGCGGATTCAGCCAGCCGCTCGCGCCCGAACCACATCATCCCCTTGCGGACGCCCAGGCGCAGCTTCTCGGCTTCCTTCAGCTCATCCTCGCTGACCTTGTTGTACGCCGCGTCGTCCTTCACCAGGTGCAGCGTCAACAGGATGATGATCTCCTGCCGCTGCGTGGTATCGGCCTGGCTGCGGAACAGCGCGCCCGCCAGCGGAATATTGCCCAGGAACGGCACCTGGCTTCGGCTGGTCTGGCTGTTCTCGCGGAACAGCCCGCCGATCACGATCGTGTTGCCGTCCTTGACCATCACGTTGCTGGTCACCTCGGTGGTGACCTTATACGGCAGATTGGAGCTGGTCAGACCGCCGCTGGAATCTTCCGGGTGAATTTCCATGCGGATGTAGCCGTCGTCGCCGACGTACGGCCGGAAGAGCAGCCGCGTACCGGTTTCCAGGAACTGGACGGTTTGCTCGCTGGTGGTCTGCGTGGTGGTGGTCGTCAGATATCCATCCTGCCGTCCGACGATCACTTCACCGCGCTGCTTGTCGAGGGCCAGGACTTTGGGATTGGCCAGGACCGTCGTGTTGGTGACGGATTCCAGGGCCTGCAAGAAGACGGCCAGGCCGTCGTGCACGACGCCGATCTGCAAGCCGCCGGCCGGCACCTGCGTGTCGAAGCTGCCCGTGCTGAAACCGGAGTAGCCGTTCTTGAGGATGGGGCCGGCCCCGGTGGACGTAGTGCCGGTCCCCGTTCCGCCTGAGCTGGTGGCGGTGGAGTTGAGCACGCTGCCGCTCAGGGCCGTTGCCAAAGTCGTGCCGCTGCCCAAGAGCGTGTCGAAGTCCACGCCGCCCAGGAACGAGAAATCCACGCCCATCGCGTTGTTGTCGGTCAGGGTCGCCTGCAAGATGGTGGCCTCGATGAGGATCTGCTGCGGCCGGCGATCCACTTCCTGGATGATCTTGCGGACTTTTTCCAGGTTTTCGGGGTAATCGGTGACGACGATCAGGTCATCGCTGGCGTGGGTATTTCCGCCGGCGTCGCTGGCGCTGCTTTCGATGCCCGTGGTGGCTGCGGTGGTGAAGGAAACCTGTCCCACGTTGCTGAGCACCGGCTTGATCATGTTGGTCGCGTTGGCCGCCGGCGTGTAATGCAGGCGGTAAATCTCCGTGGCCGTGATCCGCGACGCCTTTTCCAATTCCACCAGTTCTTTCTGCGAATAGACGTAGATGAAGTTGCCCTTTTGCCTCCAGGCCATGCCGTTGGTTTGCAGGATGGCATCCAGGGCTTCGGGCACGGTGACGTTGTACAAATCCATCGCCGGCACGGTGCCGCGCACTTCCTTGCTGGGGATGATGCTGATCTGCGCCTGGTTGCCGATCATGCGCAGCACCTGAACCAAGCTGATATCGTTGTTGATCTGGATGCTGAAGGTGCCGGCGTCATTCATGAGCACCTTTGGCGCGGGCGTCGATTGGGTGGAATCGACGGCGCTGGAAGGCTGCGTCGCCGGCGCATCGGCCAATAAATCAGAGGTGGGGTCGGCCAGGACTTTGACATCCGCCGCGGCGGCGGCCGTGGCCGCAGGATCGGTAGCCCTTAGCGGCGCTTCCGCCGTTGCCACCGTTGCCTGACCGATATAAACGGACGATACGACCCAAAAAAGAAGACCAGCCGAATGGGTCCACATGCGCATAACACACCTTTGTGGTGACGCCGGCCTTCGAGCCGGACAAACGAGCGACCGGGCCGACCAACTTCGCCGCCCTCTCGCCCGCCAAGTCGGGCATCGTCGCTATTTCATGAGGATCGCGAGCTTGATGCCCTCGCGCTCGACGATCATCCTTCGCGCCTCGATCTTGAGAACGCGAAAACCCGCGACGACGCTTCCTTCGCGCACCATCTCGCCGTTGACCATCGCGCTGGGCTGAGGGCCCATCACCGTCGATTGCAGTTTCAATCCACCGGCCATGATCCTGACGTTGTCGATCAGGATTTGCCGCTGTTCCTGTTCATCGGCATGCGCCGAGACCGACTTTGCCAGGCGGTCCCAAAAACCGCCGCCGGCCGATAACTCGCCGCCGCGGCCGACGTCGCGCGGGTAATAATCCAGGGGCACGGCAAAAAGGTTACGCGTCATCGGTCCGACCGGATGTCGGGCCCATTGCGCCAGGCTCTGCCCCGCCGCCGCGGGCCGCCTGAGCGGCGCTTCCGCCGGCCGATCCACCATCGCCTCCGGCGCCGAAGCCTGCGCCGCCTGCGGGCCCTTGCCGCCGCTGAGCATCTTCACCCACAACCCCACCAGCGTCACGGCCAGCACCGCCAGCATGGTCGCTTTTTTCGGCGACGCCCGAAAGGGCCGAACAACCCTCTGGGACCAGACGGATGTTGGGGCAGCGGCCATGTCACCCTTCGGAGAAATACAGGTTCATCGAGAGATCCACCCGAACCGATCCGCTCAGCAAATCCACGTCGTGGATGGTGATGCTGGAGACGCGCGTCAGCCGTTGCAGGTCCTCGGCCCGGCGAAGAAACGCAAAGACGTCGCGGAAATCGCCGTCGAATTTCAGCGTCATCGCCTGCTCGTTGTACTGCTTGCCCGGCCGCGGAGCGCCGCTGAGGCTGTACTCCAACTTGTGGAGATTCGCCCGCCGCGACAATTGCGTGATCTCGGTCACGAACTCACCCAGCTCCAGGTTGGTCGGCAGTGTCTTGAAATCCGCCAGTTGCGCGCGCAGGCGCAGGATGTCCGCGGCCACCGCCGCCAAGCCCTGTGCCCGCGCCGTGTTGGCGCTCAGATCGTTCCGCGCCGTGGCCATCTCCGCCTGGAGCTGCGCCATCCGCGCGTTCTGTGGACGATAGCCGCCGACGTAAAAAATCGCGCCCACCACCAGGATCCCGCCCAGCAGGCACAGCTGCATCCGCGTGCACCAGTCGATTTGTGATTTCAGCGGCGCCATGGCGACGCTCCTAGTTGCTTTCGTCCAGATCGATGTTGAACGCGACTTCAAATTCGCGCATCACGTGCCCGCTGTCCGAGCGGTCGCGCGAGTAGCTCATGGCGATCTCGCTGAGGTACTGGATGCTCGCCAGGCGGGCTAGAAAATCCCCCAGGTCCACGTCGCTGGGCGCCACGCCGTGCAGACGCACGTGCATGCGGCGTAGCGTGACCGGCTCGGCCCCCCCCGCCGCCGCCAGCGCCGACACCGGCTTGGTCTGCGATTGCGTCTCCATCGACAGATCGATCAGCGCCATCTCCTTGGGCATGATGCCTTGCAGCACGTCGATCAGACGCGCCATCGGCACGTGCGGCCCCAGCCGCGCCAGAACTTGGGCCTGCTGCGACATCTGCCGCTGCAGCGACTGCAGCTGGGCCAACCTTTGCAGGTCGCGGTCGGTTTGCCGCAGTTGCCCGTTGAGCGAGGCCAGCGTCGCCTGGGCCGCGCTCACGTTGCGCTGGGCCAGGACCATCCACAACGCCAACGCCGCCACCACCGCGCCCGTCAGCCATATCTGCAGCAGCACGATCCGCCTGCGGCGGCGCAGCGTCGGGTACCAGACGGGAAGGAATTCCAGCTCACGCATGGGCCGGCTCCTCCGCGGCCGCTCGCCGCAACGCCGCAAAATGCTCCCCTTGCGCCGCCGCCACGGCCGAGCCCGTCGGCGCCGCCGGCGCCCCGCCCGGCGCCATCGCCGCGTTCAGATCGACCACCTCGGCGCCGGGCACCCGCGGCGCGGTGCGCGGCGTGCCATCCAGCGGAGCAAAACTGCCCGTCGCGCGCTTCAGCGCCAGACCCGCCGCCAGCGCCCACTCCGCCGAGGGACTCTTGCGATCCATGCCCTTGACCGCCCGGCAATCGACGCTGTACAGCAGCCGGCCCGCCTCCACCGGCACGTTCAGGGCCGTGCTCAAAATCGTTAGAAGCTGCGGGTCGTACGCCTCGCCGCCGATCAGCCGTACCTTGTTCGGACGCTGACCCCGGAAGGTCACCGAGTAATAGCGCAGGCACAGCGAGATCTCCTTGGCCAGGTCCTCCATGATGCTGCGCGTGGCGTCGAAGACGGCCTGGCGCACCGGATCGTGTCCGGCGTCGCCGGCGGCCACGCCGAGGCGACGACGCAGCGCTCGCGCTTCCTCCAGCGTGATGCCCACCTTCTGGCTCACCGCCTCGTTGAAGCGCGCTCCGCCGGTGTCAATCGACTTGAAGAAACTGATCTCGCGCCCCTTGCCGATGAGCACCTGCGTGCGCTGCATCCCCAGATCGATCAGCACGTGAACTTCCTGCTCGTCGTCGCGACGCCGCACGAAACGCGCCACCGTCCGGTACAGCGCGCACGGCTCGGCATCCAGCGAGTCCACGACCAAGGCGGCGTTATGAAGCGCCTCGACGAAACGATCCACGTCCGCCCCGCGGGCGCCCAGGACGATCACCTCCTGGCGCAGCTCCGACCCCTGGCGGACTTCGCCCGCGGCCAAAAACTCGACGTGACCCTGCTCCCGCTCAAATGAAAAAAGATTCTGCGCCTCGAACTGAACGACCGAGGCCAGCTCGGACTGGGGCATCTGCGGCAGGCGGAGATTCTTCACCTGCACAATCTGCCGCGGCAGCGCCGCCACCACGGACCGCCCGCGGAAATGGCCGCCGCGCAGCAGCTCCCCGATCGCCGCCATCGCCTGCGGCGAAATCAGCTCCCCCGGCTCGCCCGCCGCGGCGGGCTCCTGGTGGTCCAGCGCCCGCTTGGCCGCCCAGTGCAGGAACAACACCCCGTCCTGAACTACAAACTGCAACATCTTCACGCTGTCGCGACCGATGTCCAGGCCGATCGGCAGAACTTGTGGCTTGGTCCATTGCAGCATGATCTTCACTGGACGGAGACGTCCCCCGTGTCCTGCTCCACGCTGATCGTCAGGGAGTAAGTGCCGCTGGCGACGACGACGGTGCCGGCGCCGCTCAGCAGCGTGGCGGTCTTGGTGGTGGAGTTGTAGTAATACGGCGTGCCCGTGGCGTCGAAGGCCAGGATGGGCTGATTGTTGCCGAAATTGGCCGAGACAAGCGTCACGTTGCTCAGCGTGTTGGGTCCCGTGCCGCCGAACGTCATGACATAACTGTTGGCGTTGACCGGATGCGTCAGCGCGATCAACTGATTGGTCGCGGATTTGTAGTAATACAAACCGTAGTTGTTGGGGACATCGGTGCGGTCGAAGCTGACGAAGACGTACGGCTGGGGATTGGGCGACTGGCCCTTGGGGTTGCCTTGGGTGGCGATGGCCAAATTCTGGGCGTAGAGCATATCGGCCATGATCACCCGCGCGGCGGCGGCGGCCTGCAAATCGCCGCGCTGACCGATCTGCGGAATGATTAACGCCGCGGCAATCCCCAGAATGATGATGACCGATAAAATCTCGATCAGTGTGAATCCGCCGCCCAGCGTGCCTGCCCCGCCAAGATCACGAACCGGCCGGACCATATACAACCTCCGAGCAGGACGGCATTTCCCTCATGCCGCGCGCATAGCGACCGTCCTTACCCCCGCCGGCGGCTACTGCTTTTGTGTTTCATCGGGTTTGCACACCTGCACCTGAAGTTTGCCGGACTGTAAAATCGCGATCAGTTGATCCAGCTTCTGATTGCTGTCTTTAAGCTGGTCGATGACCTGCTGCTGCTGGGCCCCGGCGTCGGGAATCTGTCCTCGCGCCGTCGAAACCGGCGCCCCCAGCCACTGGTTCAGAAGCACCGCTGCCTGCAAAACCACCACGACCAACAGAAGCTTTTGCGCGCGCATGTCGCTTTCTCCATTATGGGACCTTTTGGATACCCAGGTTGCCGCTCCGACGCCCGAGCATTCCCTGCCGTACCGACATATCCAAGATCGACCGGTTCACACCAGCGCTGAACAGGTGCCGTATGGCCCCTCCATGTCATAATCTTGCTCAGTAACAAAACAGGTTAAAATCATCCTCCGATGCTGGACGCTTAGGCTCAGCGCAGGCGGAGCAAATGGCGTTTGTGAAGTTCGGGGCAGGTTTCATCGCAAATTATTGATATCCGATTTTGCGACAAGGGTATTAAAAATTGCGAAAAAAAACGTGCCTGCGCGTTGCCGGATCGGCAAATCGCGTTACGATGGCGCCGACTCTACGTCACGACCAATAAAGAGATCGGGTGGAGGGCAAAAGATGCGCATCTCTTGGTTCTTGGCCGGCGTGTGCGGGCTCTGTGCAGCCGCAATGGCCGAGTCGCCCAGTCTGCCGTTTCAAGTCATCGTCAACAGCGAGCAGTCCTACAACGCTCTGCCCAACGGATTTGGGGGGGCGCAAATGGTCGTCGGCGAGGGCGGTAAAGTCGCCATGAACGCGGTGGACCCCAGCGGTATTAATCCGATCATCGTCTATTACAGCGCCGGGAAACTGTCCACGGTCGCCGATGGGACGATCATGGGACAAAGCGGCTTTGAAAGCCTCTCGCTTAGCGGCAACTCCAGTGGCGGCACGCGGCTGACTTTCGCCGGAATCAACTCGGCCCAGACGGGGGTCGGAGTTTTCCAATATGACGTCGACTCATCCTCGATGAATCAACTGGCCGACGACGGGCTGGGCGGTTTATCCATGCCTTCGTCGATCAATGGCCAGAACCTGCGGGTGAATGCTGCTGGACAAGTGATTTTCAGCGCTGTGGGCAATGACGGTTCTGGTTCAATCCTTGTCGGCGACAGTTCGGCGGCGACGGGCCATCAGTTGACGACTCTGTTCACCTCCGACACTTGGACTACCAGTACTCCCGGCTCTTACAATTTTGCACTCAGCCAATTGGCGATTTCCGCCAGCGGAACAACGGGATTGGCGACGTTGGCCACTCCGGCGAATACCGACAACGCCGCGATCTACACGATGTCCGGCGGCACCCCCGCCTATTTATGCGGCACTTCTCAGGGATTTGACGTACCCGGGTTGTTGGCAGCCCAGCAGACCGGCGCCGTGAACGCCGTGCTATTTCTCGGCCCCGACACCAATGTCGCTCATCAAGAGGACTATGTTTTGCACGACAGCAGCGGCAACCACCTGTTGGGAAGTTACGATAACACCGTTCCGCAGCACGGCGGCGTCGGGGCGGAAATGACGACCACGGGCAAGCTGGCCTTCTTTCTTGCAAATCCCAACGGTGACACCCTTCAGTATTACGATGTAACGACGCATTCTCAGACGCAAATCGCATCGACTTTGACCGGAGACAACGCCGTCGTCGATCCTGCTAGCCCAAGCGCCCACTATGTGATTAGCAGTTTCGAAACCCACGCGCCGATGATCAATAACAACGGCATCGTTATCTTCGACGCCGAAATCACCGGATCGACCGGCACCAACCAGGCCCTGCTGGAGTGGCAGCCGGGCGGCGGGGCGCCCATCATTCTCCTTCAGGCCGGCGATGTCATTCCGGCTTTGGTAACGGAGCCAGGAACAGGAGTGATCGACGACGACGGCATGTTCATTATGACGGGGGACATCTTCGCGGATTCGTTGAGCGACGACAATTATCTCGGCGTGGACGTGTCCTACGATGGCGGCAATCAAGCTGCCCTGCTCGTGCAATTGCCGGAGCCGACGACATTGGCTCTGCTGCCGGTGGCCAGCCTGGCCTTGCTGAGGCGGCGACAGCGCACTGCCGGGTGAAAGTAACCGCCACCTCGCCAAATCATGGGTTCCAGGAAACGAGCTTGACACTCTGAGGAACCTGGTTCTGGCTGGCGTTGCTCAAAGCAGGGGCGGAAGCAGAAGCATACGCGGAATTGTAGTTCACCGACAGTGTACCGAAGTAGGAAGACGCGGGGGCAAGATTCGGCGAGTTGGCCAAAAACGCTCCATTGATCGTCACGTTGCTGCCCATGGTGTTGCCCAAACCGCTGACGCCAAATCCCGTTCCGGCGTACACGATGCCGTTGACGGTTATTCCCTGGTGGGCGTTTTTCACCTGAAGCTGGTTGTCGATGACCAGGGCCGGGAGACCCGTCGGCGCCGTTACGGTGATGCCGGCGCCCTGCACAATCAGATTGCCATTCTTGACCACCAATGTTCCGTTCAAGGTTAGGTTGCCCGTCAGCGTTAAATTGCCGGTGTGGTAAAAAACGCTCAGCGGATTGCTGGAGCTGGGGGCGGGGAGCGTGCCCGGACTGAGGGTCGAGCTGGTCAGTTGCACCGCGTTGTACGTTTGGCCTTGGTAGCTGTAAGTGGTGTAATAGTTCAGGTCGCTCGGGGTCGGGGCCGGGGCGTTCATCGATCCGGCCAGCCATGAACCGTTCCACGCTCCATTGTTTCTCGGCGGGGTTGGTGAGCGGATGTTGCCGGTAACAGTTGCCGAGGCATTGATCCAGACCGTCGAGCTGGAGTGAATGGCGTCCGGCGAGCCGGTGATGGTGGCGTAACTTGGCAAAGTCAGCTGCGCATTGAACGCCGTCGCCTCCTGGATCTGGTACGCCGTGTTTACCTGAATCTGTGCCGTGATCGTGCGCGTGACCGCGCCACCGCCGATCGTTCCCGAAGAGCCGATCGACGTCACCGGGTAAACGTAGACCTGCGATGACGGGTTGGTCGGTGCTCCCACTTGCACCGTGACGTTTCCCGGCGCCTGCATCGGCGACGATCCCGTTGTGGAGAAGGTGATGTTGCCGTGGCCCGGCCAATAGGAGAGGCCGTTGCTGGAGGTCAAGCTGGGCGCGTTTTGCGGATTCAGCAGGTAATACATCGCCAGGCGGATGCCCGATTCGGCCTGGGCTTGGGCGATGGACGCGGCCACGCCGTTGTTGCTGGCCGTCGCCTGCACGGCCGAGGCAGCCAGCATCCCATACGCCAGCACCGCCGCCAGGGCCATCACGCAGATCACCAGCACCATCGCCAGACCGCGGCGGCGGGTCGGTCGGCGCGAAGTTGTCTGCCTTGCACACCGCATGGGTCTAATTCGGCTGAGTTGTCGGGCTCCGCATCGTGGTGCAGTTGTACAGCGTGACGTACTGCCCATTCTTTTTAAACCCCAACGTGAACTCGACGATGGGCAGTTGCGTGGTGCTGCTCAGGCCCGTCACGTAAAACTGCGCGCCGGTCACCTGCAGCGCATTGGCGTTGCCGGAATTGCCCGGCCCGCCCAGGGCGGTCTTTTGCATATAGGACCACCCTTTAAGCTGCGCTGCTGTGAGCGACTGCAGCGTGCTCCAACTCATCTGCGTGCTGGCGGCCCCCGTTTGCGACGACGACGAATAGTAATAGAGAGTGTTCGTCGTCGTGTCCAACTCGATCAGCCCCAATTCCCCGGCCTCGACGGCGCCATCGGCATTGTAGTCGTTGGCCCAAAAAAGAATGTCCGATGAAGACGAGTGGTTGTTGGCCGGCGACACGACGTACTTGGCGGCCGACAGAATCCTCTGCACCCGCGCGTAAACCTGGTTGGCCTGAAGTTGCGTGGACTGCGTCACGCGCTGATCGTTCCACCCGCGCGCCACCGATGTCATGATCGCCGTAACCGCCACCATGATCATCGAGGTGATGACCAGGCCCATCATCAACTCGACGAAGGTGAAGCCTCGATGAGTTGCTAGTTGCTGGTTGCTGGTTGCTAGCAAAAGGCGACGTGGGCCGCCTGCGCGCGCAGGTGCCCCGCCTTGTTTTTCAACTAGCAACTCGCAACTAGCAACTAGCAACTTCATGCAGCCACTTCATTTACCTCTGAATGGGATAATTGGCCACGAACTGCGGGATGGCGACGATCTGGCCGTTGGGCGCGGTGACCTTGACGGTGACGATGGCAAAATCCGTCGGCACGGCCGGCGAGGGATCGATTGACGGCGTGGCGGAGACCACTGTCACGCTGCGCGTGTAATTGTCGGAGCCGGTTACGTTCAGCGATCCGCCCTCCAGAAGGGGTACTAAGGTGCTCTTGTCGCTGTAGTTGTTGTAACTGCTGATTTGGGTGTATGGCGACCAAGTGATTTCATCGGCGAGCTGTCGCGCCAGGGAGACGGCGGCGGCGTTGGCCGCCGTGAATTCGCTTTGCTTGTAGGATTCGCTCAGCGTGCCGCAGACGCCCAGCACCAGGATCGCCAGCACCACCGCCGCCAGCAATCCCTCGAGCAGCGTGAAGCCGCGCCGTCCGATCGAATGAAGGCGGCTAATAACTGGCAAACGGTGTCCCACTGCTGTCGTTCCCCTTGAGGTTGGCGATGATCTCCTGCGTCTGCGCTTTATAGATCCACCCCGTGGTTCCATCCGCGAACGGCATCGACTGGTTGTTGGCCACCATCGAGATCGTGTTCAGGCCGCTGACGGGATTGGTCGGCATCTGGCTCAGATACGGCCCGTAGGGATAGGCGGGCGACGGCTGGGCAGTGGTGTTGCAATTGATGTCCGAATGCAGCGTCATCTGGTCGACAAACGCCCCGGCCGTCGGGGTGGCGATGGCATTGCCGCCCGGGTAGCCGGCCGGAACGTCCTGGTGCTGGGCCTTGAAGACGACGATCTGCGTGCGTAGGTAGCGCAGCTCGTCCTTGAGGGTGTTTTCGCGTGCCTCCTGGCTGGCGCTGGTGAACTGCGGGATGACCACGGTGGCCAGGATGCCCAGGATCACCACCACGATCAGGATTTCCACGAGGGTAAATCCGCGGACGTGTGGTGCTGTTGGGCGCGAAAAAAGACCGCGCCGCAACCGCGGCGGGTCCCTCGGCTTCGACATGAAAGCCCTGCTCGCCACGTGGGAGCCTCTACAAGTCCTCCGCGGGAGCCCGCCCCCGCTTTGATTTTCATCCTCCAAAGCCCGAGGGCGGATTGATCCATCCGCCCTCGGCTCGAGCCGTCACAACCTAGTAGGACGCGACCAACGAACCGGCGGCATCGGACGTGCCTTGAATCTGTCCCGTCGCCGTCGGGGCCCCGCCTTGGTAGTCATAGATAAACCCGGTTCCCGTGGTGACCGCGGCGCCCGTCGCCTGGGGTGCCTTGTCGATGACCGTGCTGTAGCCGTTTTCCGGGTTGACCGGCGCCGTCTGCATGTACGGACCGAACGTCTGTACCGGGTTGCCCCAGGTGCTCGTCTGCGTAAACGGCGTCCAGTCCTTTACCAGGTTGGGCAGCAGGTCGCCGTGTTGCAGCTTGTACAGTTCGATCTGGCTGCGGAGCGTTTGCAGCGTGCTGGCCAGACTGCTGTTGCGGGCATCGGAGCTGGCATTGGTGAACTGCGGGATGACGATCGCCGCCAGGATGCCCAGGATGATCACCACGATCAGAATTTCCACCAGGGTGAAGCCCCGGCGGCAGGATCTTCGAAGTGCGGACATTGCATGACCTCCAAAGTGGTTTGCTGACACCTCACCGTCGCGGCACGCGCCGCTGGGCGGTTGTGTCGGCGGGTCGTCGCCTTTTGCGGGGCGCTGGCGCCGCCGGCATTCTCTCCAAATCGCGGCCGTCTCGGCCGAAAACACGGGGCCATCGCCCCGCGGTGCGCGGCCTCCTTTCGGCCCAGTCGCCGCTTCGGCGCTGCCGCTTGGGCTTGGCCGTCCTGGCTTGGCCCTTGGGACGTCGCGTCGCTAGCTGACGGATCACCCCGATATTACCGGTCCGTCAGTCATGTGGATCGAACGCCCTGCACGGGCTATCCGACCCACAGGGAATACGACATCCCCGTCATCGACGCGCGGCGCGAGCGACTTAACTCGCCCCGTTTGCCCAAACCGCTTGTTGGATCACCAGCGGCGGGCGCGCTGAAGCGGCTACTGAGGCCTGTTAGGACAAGGTGGGACCGATAAGAGGTGTCAGGACCGGCCAGGGAGAACGGCGCGCACTGGGCGCGTTGACCTGCCATCTGAGCATCCTTTCGGCAACGTCCTCGATCCCGACCCACATCACCGTCGGGACCGGATGTTTTGCGCATCACCGGCGGAAACTGCCCGGCCGATGAGCCCGGCGGCCACGAGCCGCCGAGCGCCGCCTTGCGGCGGCTTAGCCCTTGTCAGGGATCCTCATTCGCCCGGCTCGGCGCCGCTTGCGCCAACGCCGGCCGGACGTTTGTGATCTACGATTCGTTTGACCCGGAGTCAAATGGGGAAAGATGTGCGGAGGCTGAAGGGTCCCATATCAATCAAGTCTCGATTTCCAGGCTGATATCCAGTGCCGCCGCCGAGTGCGTAATGGCCCCCACGGAGATTCGCTCGACGCCGGTCAGGGCGATGGAGCGGACCGTCTCCAACGTGACGCCGCCGCTTGCCTCCAACGCCACCTTCGCCTTTTTCCCGGCCCGGTCGCGCAGCTCCACCGCCGATTGCATCTTCGGACAATCCATGTTGTCCAACAGAATCACCTGAACGCCATCGACTTTGAGAACCTCGCGCAACTGTTCCAGGCTGTCCACCTCGACCTCGATCAGCCGCTCGGGCTGTTCGGAGTGGCTCTGGCTGACCGCCCGCGCCAAAAAGGCCGCCAAGTCCTTCAACGCAACGCCCGCCAGGTGATTGTCCTTGGCCAGGAGCCCATCGAACAACCCCGTGCGATGGTTCATCCCCCCGCCGCAGCGCACGGCGTACTTGTCCAATACGCGCAGACCGGGGAGGGTCTTGCGTGTGTCGTAGATCTTCGCTGCCGTTCCTTCCACGCGGCGTACGAAGCGGTGCGTCTGCGTCGCCACGCCGGACAGGTGCTGCACAAAGTTCAGGATCACCCGCTCGGCCGACAACAGCGGCTGCAGCGGCCCGCGGATGCGCAGCAGCGGCAACGTCCGCGTCTCGCTGAATCGAGCTTCGATCACGTCCAGGTGGAATCCCGGGATCGGCTCGACCCGCAGACGCTCGTCGTACACGCGGCAGATCATTTCGACGATCGGCAGCCCGCAGGTGACGCCGGTCTCCTTCTGCACCAGCGTCCCCACGCCCACCGCGTCCGGACCGATCAAGAGCCGGCTGGTGAGGTCGTCCTGCCCCAGGTCCTCCCGCCGCGCAAGCTGGATGATCTGGTTGATCTGTTCAAACTTCGGAAACTGCGACGACATACTCATGGCGAATCTCCGGCCGGCGCTGGCAGCGATGCTTTTACGTCGTCGAGCGCTTGCGGCGGCCTTGGAACTTCGGCTGCCAGATCTTCACGCCCTGATCCGACTCCGTCACCTCCGGCTCCCAACTGCGTCCGCTGCGAATCACCGGCAGGCCCTTCATTTCGTTGATCTTGTCGCGAAGCTGGGCCGCCCGCTCGAATTCCAGATTCTTGGCGGCTTCCAGCATCTCCTCCTCCAGCAAGCGGATCAGCTCGACCTGATCGTATTGCTCCTGGCCCTGATGAATCACTTCCTGGACGGTGCGGCGGGCCTTCATCTCCGATTCGATGCCGGTGCGGATCGCCTTCTCGATGGTCTTGGGCGTGATTCCGTGCTCGGCGTTGAAACGGAGTTGGAGCTGCCGCCGGCGGGCCGTTTCGTCGATCGCCTTTTGCATCGCCGCCGTCACCTGGTCGGCGTAGAGGATCACCTTGGCGTTGACGTTGCGCGCCGCCCGGCCGATCGTCTGGATCAGCGACGTTTCGCTGCGCAAGAATCCGGCCTTGTCCGCGTCGAGGATCGCCACCATCGACACCTCCGGCAAGTCCAGCCCTTCGCGCAGCAAGTTGATGCCCACCAGCACGTCGAATTCGCCCTTGCGCAGATCGGTGAGAATTTGGACGCGCTCCAGCGTCTGGATTTCGCTGTGCAGATAGCGCCCGCGAATGCCGGCTTCCTGGATGTAAGCGCTCAGATCCTCGGCCAGGCGCTTGGTCAGCGTGGTCACCAGGACGCGCTCGCCGGAGGCGGCACGCTCCTTGATTTGCTCCAGCAGATGCGGCACCTGGCCCTGGGCCGGATGCACCACGATCTCGGGGTCCACCAGGCCCGTGGGGCGGATGACCTGCTCGACGATCTCGCCGCCGGTTTTTTCCAGCTCGTATTTCCCCGGCGTGGCGGAGACGAAGACCACCTGTTTCCACATCTGCTCGAATTCCTCGAACCGCAGAGGCCGATTGTCCAGGGCGCTGGGCAGGCGGAAGCCGTGCTCCACCAGCACCTCTTTGCGATGGCGGTCGCCGTTGTACATCGCGTGCAACTGCGGCAGCGTCACGTGCGATTCGTCGATGATCAGCAGAAAATCCTTGGGGAAATAGTCGATCAACGTGTACGGTTTTTCGCCGCTCTTGCGGCCGTCCAAATGCCGGCTGTAGTTTTCGATCCCGCTGCAGAAGCCCACCTCCAGCAGCATCTCCAGGTCGTACTTGGTGCGGGCCAACAGGCGCTGCGCTTCCAGCAGCTTGCCTTCGCCGCGCAGTTGCATCACCCGCTGGTCCAGCTCTTGGCGGATGGAGCGTACGGCATCGTGCACGCGCTCTTCGGGCATCACGTAGTGCACCGCCGGATAAATGAAGACCTGGTCCTCCTCGCGCAGCACTTCGCCGGTGAGGGGATTGATGGCGTCGATGCTCACGAGTTCGTCGCCGAACATCTCGATCCGGTAGGCGAATTCCTCGTAGGAGGGGTGCAACTCGACCACGTCGCCGCGAACGCGGAAGGTCCCGCGGCGAAAGTCGATGTCGTTGCGGGCGTACTGCAGGTCCACCAGCTTGCGCAGCATTTGATCGCGGTCGATGGCCGCGCCCTTGCGCAGCGGCAGCACCGACGCCTTGTAATCCGCCGGCGAGCCCAGACCGAAAATGCAGGACACCGATGCCACCAGCACCACGTCGTTTCGACTGACCAGGTTGCTGGTCGCCGACAAACGCAGGCGATCCAAGTCGTCGTTTCGGCTGGCGTCCTTTTCGATGTAGATGTCGCGCTGCGGGATGTACGCCTCGGGCTGGTAATAGTCGTAGTAACTGACGAAATATCCCACGGCGTTATGGGGAAACAGCTCCTTGAATTCCTGGTAAAGCTGCGCCGCCAGGGTCTTGTTGTGGGAGATGACCAGCGTGGGCTTATGCACCGCGGCGATGGCGTGGGCCATGGTGAACGTTTTGCCCGAGCCGGTGACGCCCATGAGGGTCTGGTATCTGCGTCCTTCCGCGATGCCGGCGGCCAGTTTTTCAATCGCCTGCGGTTGATCCCCCTGGGGCGCAAAGGGACTTATCACTTCAAATCGACCCATGACCGAGGCATTATAGCTCAGGAAACGCCCTACGGACGCGTTGCTGCGTCGCCGGGAAAGATCAGGTACGGCTCCATGTTTTCCGCGATGGCCGGGCCGATTCCGGAGACTTGTTCCAAATCATGTGGCTGGGCAAACATCTTGCCGGGATGGGTTCGGCGAAAGTCCACGATCGCCTGGGCACGCTTGGGGCCCAGGGTGGGGATGGCGGCCAGTTCCGCGGCGCTGGCGGTGTTGGGATCGATGCGGTCGGCCAACTGACCGGCGGCCG
The DNA here is from genome assembly GCA_002311745.1 of Phycisphaerales bacterium UBA1161. Lineage (GTDB taxonomy): Bacteria > Planctomycetota > Phycisphaerae > Tepidisphaerales > Tepidisphaeraceae > UBA1161. The sequence continues at coordinate 38,696 of DBZL01000033.1, forward strand.
GTCCGGCCGGCGGCTGCTCCTCGCCGATGCTCGTCCGATTCATCGCCAGGCGAATCCCCAGCGCCAACAGAATCGCCCCCAGCAGCACGATCAGCCCGCGGCGCTGCGAAGCGTTCCACAGATCGCCGGGCGATACACGCATGCCCTTGTTCCCCGCTTAAGCTTTCCGCTGAAACTGATGAAACTGTTCCCGCAATTCCTGGAGCTTGTTGAACGCGGGCTTGGGTCTGAGCATATCGTCCAGCAGTCCGCCGGCGGGCACGGTGGGATTCATGTCCCCCAGGTTGCCCCAGGCGATGGATTCCACGTACGGCTTGCTCAGGGCCATGCGATACGAGTTATCCAGCCACTCGGCCTGCAACTCCGCATCCCAGGCGCGTCTCCACCGCCCGGCCAGGTTCGGATCCAGCTTGCCTTCGGATTGATCGTGCGGATCGGGCGCCGCTCGGCCGGGCACGCTCATGCCGGTCAGAAACACCGGCCGGCTCAGAGTCGAAAATCGGTCCAGCATGCAACTGAACTGGAACAGATCTCGCGTGTACCAACCGGGCACGGGAACGCCCATCTCCCATTCCAGCCCGAACGCCTCAAAGCTGATCCCGGCCTGCGCCACCATCTCCGCGTACAACATCGGCGGCACGCTGGCCCGGCTGCGCGAATGGTACTCGCCAAACGGATGCTTCACCGTCACCAGCGTCTTGGCCGTCGGCATCAGCGTCTTGACCTGCGCCACCAGCAGCCGCGTCAATTCGATGACCTGCTCGAAACTCAGCGTGAAGACGCTGTTGGTGTGCAGCCCGGCCACCACGTTCCAGACCGACACCACCTTGCGGTACCGCGTCACGATCCGCTGCACCTGCTCGTAGGCCAGCTCGCGCAGCGTGTCGAAATCGTGCTCCCAGATGTACATCCAATCCGGCACTTCGCCTTCGGTCAGGTCGATCACCGGCCCGGCGACGATCGGCACTCGCTTGCGCGCCAGCAGTTCCGCCCACTCATCCACGGCCGCGGCGTCGAAGGTCTGCTCCTGCGGCTGCATCTGCTTCCAACGCATCGGCAACACCGCGTAATCAAAACTCCCCGTCGCCGTATCCTTGTATTTCTGGTTCTGCACCACCGGATCGACTTTGCAGCCGAAGATGTGCTTCACGAATCCACCGGCGGCCTTGCGGCGATTGATCAGCAGGTCGCCGTGGAAGACCGCCAACTGCTCGGACAGCTCCATGGCAATCGCCAGGGATTGATCCGCCAGCTTGGCCGCCTCCCCCGGCTCCCCAAGCCGGCCCAACGCCTCGGCAAACAGGTTTTGGCCCTCCCTGAACCGCTGGATGAACTTCTCCGCCTTGGGAAAATCGAATAAATTCCAGTCCTCCTGCTTCTGCACGATCTTCATCAGGCGGCAACGCGCCAACTCCACGTTCAGGTTGTACGGCCGATCGCGATGCTGCAGCCGCGTGGTCTCCAGGTGAAACGACCCGACGGCGCCGGTATCCCACAAAAGCGACGCCCCCAGGGCGTGCTCGTCGCCCCGGTTGAGGATCAGCAGCCCGTCGCGAAAGAGGATCTCCGCGGCCATGGGAACGCTCTCCGGCCCCACGGCCATGGGCGCCACCGGCGTGAATTGCGTCAGCCGATGACCTTCGCGGTAGATTTCGAATTTGATCGCCATAGGGGTGCTATCGCCGCCGCATCTTAATGGACCGCCGACGCTCCTCAAAGCGCCGTGCCGCCGCCTGTCGTCGCCAAACCGCTTTTTGCATGCCACCGGCGATTGGCTTAATCTGCGGGCATGGACCAGCCGCTGCTGCAATCGTCCCTGCCGTTTCCCGTCCGCCGCGGCAAGGTCCGCGACGTCTACGACCTGGGCGAGCAGCTCCTCATCGTCGCCACCGATCGCATCAGCGCCTTCGACGTGGTCATGCCCAACGGCATTCCCGACAAGGGAAAAATCCTCACCGCGCTCAGCCTCTTCTGGTTCGAAAAATTCCGCGATGACTTCGAAAACCACCTGATCGCCGCGGAAGTTTCGCGCTATCCGCAAGAATTGCATCCCTACGCGCAGGAGCTCTGGGGCCGGTCGATGCTGGTGAAAAAGGCCCAGGTGATCCCCATCGAGTGCGTGGCCCGCGGCTACCTGGCCGGCTCGGGTTGGAAGGAGTACCGCGCTTCGCAAACCGTCTGCGGCATCGCCCTGCCGGCGGGATTGCGTCAGTGCGACCGCCTGGGCGAAGCGATTTTCACCCCCGCCACCAAGGAAGAATCGGGTCACGACATCAACATCAGCTACGAGCAAACCGCTGCCCGCGTCGGCGAGCCAACCGCGCGTCTGCTGCGCGACCGTACCTTGGACCTGTACAGCCGCGCCGCCGAGCACGCCCGCAGCCGGGGCGTCATCATCGCGGATACCAAGTTCGAATTCGGGCGCCTGCCCGACGGGCGATTGATCCTGATCGACGAGGTGCTGACCCCCGACAGCAGCCGGTTCTGGCCCGCCGACCAGTACGCGCCGGGGCACGACCAGCCCAGTTTCGATAAGCAATATGTCAGGAATTACTTGGAGAAGCTGGACTGGAACAAAGCGCCGCCCGCCCCGCCGCTGCCGCCGGACGTCGTTCAAGGAACGCGCCGGCGATACATCGAGGCCTACACCCTGCTGAGCGGCCGTCAATCCCTTTGGAAATAATCCCTGACCAGATCGGCCGCCCAATCGGGCACTTGGCGCCCGCCAATGCCGCCGTGGCCCGCGCCGGCTGAATCGTCATCCGATTTCCAGACGCGCACGCGCCCGTCGGCGCCCACCGGAGCAACCGTTCCGCCGCTGGCCGGTCCCTTGGACGCCCGTAGATCGGCCCGGCCCTTGCCCCCGCCGCTTTGGCCGGCGACTGAATCCTCGCTTGCCCCCGATGACCAGATGAATCCGACCGGCGGCATGCTGGCGGGCGTCACCGCCAATCCCAAGCCGGCGCCGCGGTCGCTTCCGCCCCGCGGACCGTTGGGCCGGTCCGCGCCCCCGGAGGCACTGGCCGAATCGTCCACCGACGGCTGCCAAAAATCGCGGTGCGAGTCCTCGTTTGGCATCGCCGACCCCCAGAGCCTCGCCATTTGGCTGGCCGACGGACTGGCCACGGCGAAGGCATCGGCAGCCTCCGCCGCCTGCGAATCAGACCCCTGCGAGTTTGCAGCAGCGCCGATGGCGGCGCGCGTTTCCATGGGCTGGCTGGTCAACAATCCCAGGGTCAGGACCAGGGCCGCCGACAGACCGATGCCGCTCCACGCTCGCGCCCCCAGCCGTCTGAGGACAATCTGCGACGGCCGCAGACGCCGACAATGCTCTTGGGCCATCGCCGCCACCGCCTGGCGCCACCCAGACGCGGGGGCGTCATCCTCCGTGCAGGCCAGCAGGGCCGTACCGAGCAGATCGTGCAACCCAAGCTGGCGGTCGGCCTCCATGGCCGCCGCCAGGAGCGTCGGCCGCCGCGCCATGCCCAGGACCCATCCGCAAATGACGCCCAAAACCAGCACGGCCGCCGCCGGCATGCCCGATCGCCCGCGCCACCAGAGCAGGGCGATCAGCGCCACCGCCGCGGCCGCCGCGATGGCGCAGCACACGCCGATGCTCTCGGCCACGCGGACCAGCATCAGCCGCCGCCGCACGGCCTGGAGAAACTTGCGCGTTGTGGGCGGCACAGATGCAGCCATGGCACATCAAATTCGTTTTTTCAGTTCGGTAACGGTTTCGCGGACGCACTCGAGGTGGGGATTGATGCTCAGGGCCTTTTCATAACATTCTACGGCCTCGGGTATCTGGTTGAGATGGGCGTGACAGTGCCCCCTGCCCGCCCAGGCCCCAAAATGGCAGGGCATCCTGCGGACCGTCCGGTGGCAATCCGCCATGCTGCGCCGATAGTCTTCCATCAGGTAATAGGCGATCGCCCGCTGGTTGTACGCCTCGGGAAAATTGGGATCGCAGCGGATGGCCTGGCTGAACAGCTCGACCGCGCCGCAGAGATCCTTCTCGTTCAGGGCCTCGGCGCCGCGGCAGACCAGTTGATTCGCCTCCGGCGTCTTGCCGCTGCGGAACCAGATCGCCCACAGCGCATGCTCGGCCAACTGGTTGATCACGGGATCGGGATCTCTCAACTGCAGGGCGAGTTCTTCAGTGCAACACGTTGGCCCCACCAGCGCCAGGGCCAGCAGGGCCACTTTCTTGGCATCGTTATGTCCGGATCGGAGCAGCTCGCGGATTTGCTCCGGGTGCCAGCGGGCCTTGAGCAGACAAAGCAAACCCGGCAGGTCCTGTTGAGCCAGCAGCGGCTCGACCAGTTCGACGAACTGCGTTGGTTCGATCGGCGCCAAGGCACCACCCGCCTTTTTTATCGTAGGCAAAGGACGTGAAACGCTTCCATACCCCTCAATAGCTCCCGGGCGTATGAGACGGCTGACGGGCGTGCTCGTCTCCCTGATCGTGCTGGGCTTCCGCGGCTTCCTGGCTGTACGGATCGGCATACAGCGCCCGGCGCTGCGTCAGGGACATGTCCAGCCTCCGAGGTTCGTATCCGGTTTCCAACTTGGAACTGCATCCGGCCGTCGCCAGCACGGCCAACGCCAACGTCAGGGGCTTGAACACGGCTGATTCTCCAGCCTTCGGCGGCCACCTGGACCACCGAATCGCCTCCAAAGCATAGCACCGCAGCAGGCGTAAAGCCACGTTACGGTTAAGATACGGCTTGTCATGAACTTGCTTGCCACAAAGGGAAAGGATGACCGCCCTTCGACTCCAACCACGGCGCGCCTGCGCCTGTTGCAGCGGATCGAGCGTCTGTATCCGACGATCAGGCAAACCCTGCGGTTTGGCTCGCTTGAGCTGGATTTCACGCGCATCGCCGATCCCAACCAGGTGCTGGACCGGACCGTCGCCGAACTGGATCGGCAGGAAAAGTCGACCGGGCGGCGGTTGGCCGAAGAGCCGCATCTGCCCTACTGGGCGGAATTGTGGGACAGCGCCGCCGGCCTGGCCCAGCGGCTGGTGCAGCTTCCAATCTCCTCCGCGACGCGCGTGCTGGACTTGGGATGCGGCATGGGCCTGGCCGGCGCCGTCGCCGCGGCCATGGGAGCCAGGGTCCTGCTGGCCGATCGGGAGCCGACGGCGCTGCTCTTGGCGCGATTGAACTCGCTTGCGTTTGCCCGACGTGTGCGCACGCGATGCCTGGATTGGCGCCGCGACCGGCTGCGGGAACGTTTTGACCTGATTCTCGGCTCGGACATTCTTTACGAACGATCCCAGTGGGACCCCTTGGCCGCCTTCTGGATGGAGCACGTGACGGCGCAGGGCCGCGTTCTGCTTGGCGAGCCCGGACGCGCCGCGGGTGATTTATTTGAAACGTGGATCGCCGGGCGCGGCTGGCGCGTGCGGCAAAGCTGGCAAGAGACGCCGCGGCAAAAGCCGATCCGAATCTTCGAGCTTTGGCGTCAGTGAATCATTCACGCAGCGAGCTTCAAGCGGCGGGCTCGCTGCACGGCTATTTCCACGCGGCAATCGAGCACTTCTTCCAACAAGCGGAATTTTCTGCGTCGCGAGAACACCCGGCGCACTTTGTTGGAATCTTCCCGTAAGCCGCAGGTGATCCGCAGGCAGCGGTCGCGGAGCCGTATCGCCAATCGCGGCGCCGGCAGCGAGCGGCAGTCCAACGTGTCGGCGACGCGCAAAAACCCCAACAACATCCGCAGACGCTCGGCATCGTCGCTGCCGCGAAGAATCGCATCCTTGCGCAATTCCGGGACCTGGTCGCGGTGATACCGCGTCAGGTACGCCAGGGCGCGTCGCTGCCGGCTCTTCAAAGGCAGCTTGCTTTCCTCCAGAATCATTTCCGCGCCAATGGATGGGTGGTGCTTTTCGTTCTCGCAGCGGCCCACATCGTGCACCAAAGCCGCCATCTTCAGCAGGCGAAGATCGCGGCGGTCCAGCGCGTGAAGCGCGACGGTGTGATGGACCAACTCCCGGGCGATGGCCATGACGCGACGCTCATGGCCAATGCGACCCAGGTGCCTGGAAACCCATTGGGCCAGCAACTGTAATGTGGTGACCGCTCGGCCGTCCGTGCCGATCCGTTTCATCAAACCTCCGCGACTCCTCCTTGGTCGGTCACATCGTACGGCCGCATTATTCAGTTTAGGTAAAGATTTTGCAATGAACGGACCGCCGCGCAACAGGCAAGTATTCCCGGGCGCGAATTTATCGGATTGACGCTGATCGTCGTAGGACGGGCTTGTCCTGTGTAACTAACGTCTCCGTGGGCGATGCACTACAATCCACCGCCGCCGCTCGCGTCGGCGCAACGCCCGGTCGAGCCGAACATGGCAGCGCTTCCTTCCCACTCGCCGCAATCTTCCCGCGCCGAACTCCGCGCGGCGCTGCTCTCCCTGGGCTTGAGCCTGGTTCTGCTGGTGGTCAAATTCGTCGCCTATTTTCTGACGCGTTCCAACGCCGTCTTTTCCGACGCCCTGGAGAACATCGTGAATGTCCTGGGCTCGGGCTTCGCCGTGTATGCGATCGCGCTGGCGCACCGCCCGGCGGACACGGATCACCCCTACGGACACGGCAAGATCGAATTCTTTTCCGCCGGGCTGGAAGGCGGCATGATCCTTCTGGCCGCGGTGCTGATCGTGGGCAAGGTGGCCGTCGCCCTCTACAACCACCAAGCGCCCAACACCGCTAAATTGGACATCGCCCTGATGTTGATGACCGCGGCGTTTTTGCTCAACGGCGCGGTGGGATTGTTTCTTTGGCAGATCGGCCGTCGCCGCGGCTCGCTGACGCTGGAGGCCGACGGCACTCACCTACTGAGCGACGCCTTCACCAGCGCCGTGGTGATCCTCGCCCTGGTGATCGTGCGCTTCACCGGCTGGTCATGGGTGGATAGCGCCGCGGCGCTCTTGGCCGCCGCGTACATCGGCTACCTGGGGCTTCGGCTTCTGCGTCGAGCGACCGCCGGGCTGATGGACGAGCAGGACCTGGCCGACCAAAAACTCCTGCGCACGATCCTGGACAGCCATCTGGGTCCCGGCGGCAAGCAGCCGCTGATTTGCAGCTATCACAAGGTGCGCCTTCGCCACAGCGGACGCTATCACTGGGTGGATTTTCACATCATGATGCCGGCCTGGTGGGAAATCCATCGCGCCCACCAGGTTGCCAGCGGCATCGAATATGAAATCGAATTGGCCCTGGGCGAAGGCAACGCCACGGCCCACGTCGAGCCGTGCATCGATCCTGATTGCCCCTACTGCCGTGCCGAAAAACAAACCGCGGCACGCACCTCATAGTGCTTGCGGCGACATCACGCCGGCCATCTGGCTTAGCAGCCTGTTGTTGAACTGGCGACACATGTCTGGAATCAAGAAGGCGTCGACCAATGCCCAAATGCCGGTGATCCAGATCGTGAATAGTCCGATGACGACGAACATCAATACAAACGAGGAAAGGGTGATCACAAGCATGGCCGTGGCGCTACCGTTGCGTCCCAAATAGAACCGATGGGCGCCGAACCCTCCCAGAAAAAACCAAAGGAGGTAGGCGACGCCCATCGATTTTTTGTTGGCTTCGAACGTCATCATCGCCAGGGCGTCGGTAGTGGGCCTGACCACGACGACCGGAGCCTGCGGCGGATAAGTTCCCTGGCCGGCATAAGCCAGCGGCGGGGGTGGCGGAGGCGGCGGCGCGGCAAAGATGCCTCCAACACTGCTGGCCGCGGCCCAGTTGGCCATGCCCTGTTTCCATATCAGGTCCGATGGATGAAGCTGTCCCGCCGCTGCCATCCGCTGCAGCGCGCCAAAATCCACCGGCCCCCCCTGCTGCCCGTTCTGGCTGTAAAACCATTCTTCCGCCATGTGATTCTCCCTGTCGATGGGCAAAACGATTACGTCGCCACGCCGCCTGCCGCTGCTATCGTCGAAACCGAATCGAGCGTGTCAAGGATGATTCGCGCATGCCGCAGCGTCGCTCCCTGCCCGCTCCGCACCACCTCCCTGGCCCGTGCCGCCATCTGCGCCGCTTCGGCCGATTGTGAGAGGCATCGCCGCACAGCCTGCTCAAGGCTTGCTGCATCCTGGACGACCCTCATCGCGTCGGCGCGGGTGAACCGCTCCATCGCCTCGGCGAAGTTGCCGGTGTGCGGCCCGACGATCACCGGCTTGCCCAGGGCCGCCGGTTCGATCATGTCGCTGCCGTGCTGCCGCGGGCCTAAATCCACCAGCGTCCTGCCGACGAAAACCACCTCCGCCAGGGCATAGAACTTGCGCAATTCCCCCATCGTGTCGCCCAGGATCACCGGGCCGGGACCGGGACCGGGACCGGGCGGAGGACCGCCCGGCTCTCTTTGTGTATCGGAGCGGCGCAACAATCCGAAACCTTCTGCGCGGATTAAATGCGCGACCTCGTCGAATCGCTCGGGTTTGCGCGGAACCAGGACCAGCCGAAGATCGCCGAACTGCTCCAGCAGCCGCCGGTAGATGGGCAGAATCAACTCCTCCTCACCCGGCCCGGTCGATCCGCACACCCAAATGCGCTGCCGCCCCGGCGAGAGGCCCATGGCCGCGGCCAGTTCATCCTGGCCGTCGATCCTCTCGGCCACGCTCGCCGTGTCGAATTTCATCGTGCCCGTAACGCTGATGCGATCCGGCCCCACGCCCAGCTCGGCAAAACGATCGGCGTAGGTTGCGTCCTGCACGCAGACGCGATGAAGCCGGCTAAACATCCCCCCCATCAGCGGCCTGGCCCAGCGATATTTGCCAAAACTCTCGGTCGTGATCCGCCCATTGATCAGCACCACCGGCAGCCGGCGGCGGGCGCAGCGTCGGATGAAATTCGGCCATACTTCCAGCTCGAGCAGCACCACCACCGACGGCCGCAGCGCATCCAGAAGCCGATCCACCGCCGCCGAAAAATCCAGGGGATACCGCACCAGCGTCACGTCCGCCGCCGAACCGTACAATTCCCGCCCGCGCTCAAATCCCGTGTCCGTCGTCACCGAGACGACAAAATGCAATCCCGGGCGCTGGGCGCGCAGCGTATCGACCAGTGAGCGCGTGGCGTTGATCTCGCCCAGGCTGACCGCGTGGATCATGATCGCCGGCTTGGACAGATCGCGTCCGGCCACGCGCCCCATGCGCTGCGAGAACGCACGCAGCACTTTGCGCCGCATCGACGGCTTGGCCAGCCAAACCGGCGAGGCCAACCCCACGGCGATTCCGTACGCGATGTCGTAATGATTCACCATCGTCCGCCAGGATCGCTATCGGTACAACCCGTGGTCTTGAATATACCGGCACACGCCCGGCGGGGTCAGGTATTCGATCGGTTGCCCGGCGGCGACGCGCCGGCGAATCTCGGTGGCGCTGATGTCGATCTGCGGCACCTGCACCGTCTGCTGGCGCAAGACCTGAAACGCGGGCGGCAGGCTTGACCAATCAAAGCTCCAGCCCGGCCGGGCCATGAGCATCACTCGCGCTTCGGCCAACAGGGCCTGCGGCTGGTGCCAAGTCGGCAGACCGGCCAGTAGGTCGGCCCCGATCAGCCAAATCACCTCATCCCATCCGCTTTGCTTGAGCTGGCGGACGGTGTCAATCGTGTAGCTCGGTCCGCCGCGGCGGATCTCGCGGTCGTCGACCTCGAAGCCGGTCGCGTCTGCCACGGCCAGTCGGCACATTTCCAGCCGGTCCGCAGCCGAAGCCAAGTCGCTCTGCCGCTGCTTGTGGGGGGCGATACGCGACACTACCAGCACGACGTCCTGCGCCCCCAGCGATTCGGTTGCCGCGCGGGCGCACAGCAGGTGGCCGTGGTGCACAGGATTGAAGCTGCCGCCCAGACAAATCCGCCGCATTGCCTTGGGATTCTCCTGCAAAAGTGGCAGGTCCAGATTAGCCGCTGTGTCAATTGGCTGCCACTATAGCCCCTTTCGACGGTTCGGCGTTTGTAAACATCCAGTTTGTTTGTGAAAAAAAGCACAGGGGAATAAACGCTTAACCTCAATTGTTTCAGGACTTACGGAGCGAACTGCAACTAAGCCGCGACGTATGTATGTAAAGATTTCAGATGGAGACATTTTTAGCGCTGCAAGTTGAACGCCGTTTGCATTAGGAAAGAGGTACGGGGAAGGCCAGAGGTGACGCCATGACGGTGGATCTGAAAATCAGACGTGGAGCGGCCCCCGTTCCCAAGGCATTGCGGCAGCAGGTGTCCCGCTTGCTGGAGGAAAACTTTGCCTACATGGACAGTCCATTCTTCCGCCGCAAGCACGTCGAGCGGGAATTGTTTACTGAGGATGCCCAGCGCCAATTGCCCCTGACCAGTTGGTATCAGCCCACGCGGGACGAATCCGGTCACGGCGCCGGCAGTCCCCCGCAACTCATGAAGCCCCAGGAAGAGCGCCTGATGTTCCTGCGCTTCAACTACGCCAAGAAGCGCCTGCACGATTTGCAGCGGCAGATTCTCCGCAACGGACTGATCCTGCGCCGCGCCCAGGAATTCGTCCAGTGGCACCGCCGGTTCGAGCACTTCCGGGAATACCTGGTGCGCACCAACCTGGCGCTGGTGCTGGCCATGGCCAAGCGCACGCGCCTGGGCGACGTGGATTTCGCCGAGATCGTCAGCGAAGGCAACATGGCCCTGTTGCGGGCGGTGGACAAGTTTTCGATCGACCGCGGCTTCAAGTTCAGCACCTACGCCTGCCGCGCCATTCTCAAGGCCTTCAGCCGAGCGGCCATGAAGTCCGCCAAGCATCGCACGCGCTTCCCCGTGGAGTTCGAGCCGGACATGGAACAGAGCGATTGGGCCGACCGGCGGCGCGATCAGATCGAGGATGATTGCATCGACGAATTGAAGGCGATCGTCGACCGCAACCTGGCCGATCTGTCCAACGTCGAGCAGACGGTGATCCGCCGGCGCTTCAACTGGCAGCAGGCCGAGGAATCGCCCCTCACCCTGGAAGAGGTCGGCAAGATCATCGGCGTGACCAAGGAACGCGTGCGGCAGATCCAGAACAAGGCGCTGATGAAGATCCGCACGGTCATGGAGGACGGCGTTCTGCGCGTGCACCCGCACAGCGAAGACGAGGTTCGCACGGCCGCGGCCGAGCGCCCCGCCGAAGAACCGGCGCCGATCCCATCCTAAGAACAGCCGTTTTGTAGCCGCGTCCCGACGCGTCGGGGCGCGGTTTTTTTTATGCCGCCTGGGGCGCGAATGGCATGAGCGATTGCGGCAGCGTCTTGATCCCCCGCCGAAGCGCCTTGCCCACCGCGTAGCGCATGGACAGCTCCACCCGGCGATTCACTTTCTCGTCCGGCTCCACCCCGTAGCGCCACATTTCATTCAGCGCCCACATCCAGACGACAAATTCCTCCTCGCAGCGCCGCCGGTATGCACCGAAGCCGATGACGTGATGCCCCACCTCGTGCAAAAAAAGCGCCAGGCTGATGGGCGTCTTGGGCCTGGGCGATTCGATCCAATTGGTCACGCGTCCGCCGGGGCCAACCACGTACCATGCCTTGCCGCTCATGCTGCTTCGCCAGCGCCGCACCCGCACGCCGTAGCGCTGCTTCACCTTTTGGACGATCGACGCATAATCAACCATGACACCTGGGGATGCTTTGGCAGACTATCGGCACAACGCTTGCCGCCTATTTATCCGTCCCTGCCGGTGGCGTTTCTCCTGCGCCGCTGCGGAAATTATCGGTGCTCATTACAATGAATCTCCCATGTTCCATTGCTTGGCCGCCACCGGCAGCCTTCGAGCTTCGCCCGCGGTGCTGATCACGCTGACAGCGATCCTGGCCGCCAGCGTCTGGGTTTTCGTGACCCTGGTGAGACATCAGACCAGCCTTCGCCGCCAGACCGCCCTAAGCCGGTGGGCCCGCACGCACGGCCTGCGCCTGGCCGATCCGGCCAGGCACGATGCCGCCGCCATCCTTCCCCCGCTGGCAGCGCTGTCGCCCAGGATCGAGCTGCTGCTGCACGGCCAAGCCGTCGCCATCGCCCAGGTGCGCGCCGACGGCTCCGGCGCTGCGACTGCGGCGAAGCAAAACGCCGCCTGGCACGTGCTGCTGTGCCCGCTGAGCGGACGCTGGGCGCCGACCGGCCTGCGTCCGGCCGCTTGCACGCGCAGTTTGATCGACCTCTATTCCCTCTCGAGCTTTCCCTCGTTGGCCTCGACCAAGCGGTTCATGATCTTCGGCCTGGCCCCGCCCGCCGCCGCGGCGCTGGCGCAATCCTCCGCCACCGCCCTGCTTCCGCAGGACGTCGGCTTGCTCCTGCACGAGCGCTACCTCCTTCTAGACTTCACCATGCGCCCGTTCGACGAAATCGAATTCTCCCGGATGATCGACTTGGCCGCTCAGCTTGTGCCGCGATTGGCTTCGCCGCAGACCGTGCAATGAACCGCCGCCCATGATGCGCAAGACCGCCGGCAATTGGGATCAGATCATTCTGCCTGCGGCCATCACCGCGCTGCTGGCGGTGGCCGTTACGCTGGCGGCCATCTGGCGCCTGGGCCCCATCGCCCGCCCCGCGCCGCCGGATATGCGCGATGCCCAGATCGCCCTGCTCCAGAAGCTGCTGCAAGAGCGCAGCCAGGAAATCAGCCGGTTGCGGCAAGAACTCACGGCGGCCACGCGGCCGGCACGTTCGACGTCGGCGCCGACGGAAGAATCGCCAATTTCCGGAAAAGTTCAGTGAATGGGCGCCTGGTCCCCCGCGGATCGCAGGTCTTTGTCCCCCAGGGTGAACCCCGTCGCCCGATACCCCGCCTGTTTCACAGACTCCATCAACCGGCTTAGGGGAAGCACCCGCGGATCGAATAGCACCGATGCCTGGCCGGTATTGAAATCCACTTCCACTTCGTGCACGCCAGTCTGGGCCGCCAGCGATTTGCGAATCGACTCCTCGCATTTATGGCAATGCATCCCTTCAATCCGGATAACGGCAAGCTGATCGTGAGTAACGTCTTGTGCCATAATGCACTCCTGTCCCTTACCTTGCAGGGCTTTTTTAGATTAGGCGCTGGACGGCCAATTAACAAGGCTGTTTTTTGAGGCATCGCCGGGGCTATAATTTGGTCGCATTCACCGAGATTTTGACCTCGGGAGGAGCCGACATGTCCGCAACGCGCAGTTTGGTTCCAGGTGGCGAAGTTTCCCAGGGCGGCGGAAACGGCCAGCCGGCGGTCCGTCCAGCGCCGGTTCACCCGATCGATTTGCCCCGCATCGAGCATGCCGTGCGCGAAATCCTCCTGGCCGTCGGCGAAGACCCCAATCGCGAGGGTCTGTGCAAGACGCCCCATCGCGTCGCCCGCTCCTACGCCGAACTGATGGCCGGATTGAACGAGGATCCCCGCCGGCATTTGCGGACGGTCTTCCAGGAGCGCTATGACGAAGTGGTTCTGCTGCGCGACATTGAATTTCACTCGTTGTGCGAGCACCACTTGTTGCCGTTCACCGGGCACGTGCACCTGGCCTATTTGCCGGACGGAAAGGTCGTGGGCTTGAGCAAACTGGCCCGCATGGTGGAAGGTTTTGCTCGCCGGCCGCAGGTGCAGGAGCGGCTCACCATGCAGATCGCCGATGCCCTGTGGGAGGAGTTGGCGCCTCTGGGCGCGGCCTGCGTGATCGAGGCGGTCCACACCTGCATGACCATCCGCGGCGCCAAAAAGCCCGGCAGCGTGATGGTCACCAGCGCCCTGCGCGGCGTCTTCAAGAAAAACCCCTCCAGCCGGGCGGAAGTCCTGGCCCTGATCGCCGCCCATCCCATCTCCAAGCTGTGAGCCGGATGCCGCGGCTCGGCTTTGCGTCGCCCGCCCCTTGCCGGTAACTTTCCTGCATCATGGCTCGCGTTGTGAACATCGCCATCGTCGGATGCGGTTATTGGGGCGTCAATTATCTGCGCGTCTTGAGCGAGCTGCCCGATGCGAAAGTCTGCTTGGCGTGCGATCTGTCCGAAGACCGCCTGCGAACGGTGCGCGAGCGTTTCCCACTGATCAGCACCACCAAGCAACTGTCCGAAGTGCTGACCAGCCGATGGGTGGATGCGGTGGTGGTGGCCACGCCCGCTGGGTCGCATCACGAGGTCACGGCGCAGTGCCTTGCCGCCGGCAAGCACGTGCTGGTCGAAAAACCGATCACCACCTCCGTCGCCGATGCCCTGACGCTCATCCAGCAGGCCCAGCAGACGCAGCTCGTGCTGATGGTCGGCCACACCTTCCTGTACAACTCCGGCATCCTCAAGATCAAGCAGCTCATGGGCGAGGCGGATTTCGGGCAGTTGTACTACCTGCACGCCACGCGCACCAACATGGGCCCCGTGCGCAGCGACGTGAACTGCCTGTGGGACTTGGGCACGCACGACGTGGCGATCTTCAACTTCCTGCTCGATTCGGTGCCCACCTCCGTCAGCGCCGTCGCCTCGCCCGTGCTGGGCAAGGAAAAGCAGGACGTCGGCTTCGTCACCCTGCGCTACGCCCACAACGTCATCGCCAACATCCACGCCAGCTGGGTCGATCCCAACAAGGTGCGCGAGGTGGTGGTGGTCGGCAGCCGCCGGCGCATCGTCTTCGACGACCTGAACAACGTCGAACGCGTGCGGATTTACGAAAAGGGATTGTCCGCCACGATGGAGGCCGACACCTTCGGCGAATTCCGTTTGATCGTGCACGACGGCGACATCATCAGCCCGCATGTTCCGCCCAGTGAGCCGCTGAAAAACCTGGCCGCGCACTTTCTGGATTGCGTGGCCAACGGCAAACGCCCGCTGTCCGACGGCCGCAACGGCCTGGACGTCGTACGCGTGATGAGCGCCATCGATCGCTCCCTGGCCCGTCAGGGCGCACCGGTCGAAGTGGAAGGGTCATCATGACCTCCGACAACGCCACCATCCTCGGCGCCGATTGCCTGAGCGATCCGGGCGTCATCCTCGGCTACCGCACCGGACGGAAGATCCCCTTCGAGCCCCTGCGCCTGGGCGATCACGCCCGCATCCGCTCCCACAGCGTCATCTACGCCAACACCACCATCGGCCATCACCTGGAAACCGGGCACAACGTCGTCATCCGCGAGGAAAACCGCATCGGCGACCACTTCTGTGTCTGGAACAACACGGTCATCGACTACGGCTGCGTCATCGGCAACAACGTCAAGATCCACAGCAACTGCTACATCGCCCAGTTCACCACCATTGAGGATGAGGTGTTCATCGCTCCCGGCGTGTCGGTGGCCAACGATCCGCACCCCATCTGCGCCTTGTGCATGCGCGGCCCGACGCTCAAGAAGGGATGCCGCATCGGCGTCAACGTGACCCTCCTGCCGCACATCATCATCGGCCAAAGCGCCTTGGTCGGCGCCGGCAGCGTCGTCACCCGCGATGTGCCGCCGTTTGCCGTCGTGGCCGGCAACCCGGCGCGCCGCCTGCGCGACGTGAACGAGCTGAATTGCCCCTTCGACCTGACCCAACCCTACGTCGACGGCCAGGACGTCAAAGCTCGCGAGCACCAGGACATGCAGGCGGAAGAGCAGCTCCGCGAGCAGATCCGCCGCCAAGCCGAAGCCCAAGGCCGCCGGCCCGGCGTGCCCGGAATTCCCGGCGGCCAACGCACATGACCCAGGCCACGTCCGCGCTCAGAATCCTTGTCGCCACCTTCGCTTTCAACGAGGGCGAAAAAATCAAGACGACGACTCAGCGCATTCTCGCCGCCACGAATCACGACGTGCTGGTCATGGACGATGGCTCGACCGACGGGTCCATCGACGCCATTCGATCGCTGAACGTCAAGATCCTCACCAGCCCCGTCAACGTCGGCATCGGCGCGATGATGAAGCGCGCTTTCCAATACGCCATCGACCAACACTACGACGTGATCGTGATCATGGCCGGAAACAACAAGGATGATCCAACCCAAATCCCGCGTCTCCTGGAGCCCATCGCCGCCGCTGGGGCGGATTTCGTGCAGGGATCACGGCACATGGCCGGCGGCCAGCACGGTGGCATGCCCCTGTATCGCCGCGCGGCCACGCGGCTCCATCCCCTGCTCTTTTCCATCGCCGCCCGCAAATGGGTGACCGAAAGCACCAACGGCTTCCGCGCCATCCGCGTCGAGGTGCTGCGCGATCCGCGCCTCAACTGGCGGCAGGAATGGCTCAACCAGTACGAGCTGGAGCCGTACGTCCTGTTCAAGACGATCCGCCTGGGCTATAAGCACGTGGAAGTGCCCGTGACCAAGATCTATCCGTCCAAAAGTCTGGGCTACACGAAGATGAAGCCATTTTCCGGCTGGTGGAGTATCCTCAAGCCCGTGATCTACCTGGGACTGGGACTTCGCCGCTAGCATCGGACGATCCACTCATGAGCGTGCCCTTTGTCGATCTAAGCGCCCTGCACGCCTCGTGCGAAACCGAGATTCGCCAGGCGATCGACCGCGTCATCGCCGGCGGCGATTTCATCCTGGGCCAGGAGCTGCGCGATTTCGAAGCGCAGTTCGCGGCCTTCTGCGGCGCCGCCTGCGCCGTCGGCGTCGACAGCGGAATCTCATCGCTGGAGCTTGCCCTGCGCGCGTTGGGCGTCGGCCCCGGCGATGAAGTGATCACCGTCTCGCACACGTTCATCGCGACCGTTTCGAGCATCTCCTTCACCGGCGCCCGGCCGGTCTTTGTCGACGTCTCGCCGGACACCTGCACGATGGACCCGTCGAAGATCGAGCCGGCCATCACGCCGCGAACCAAGGCGATTTTGCCCGTGCATCTCTACGGGCAGGCCGCGGACATGGATTCCATTTTGGACATCGCCCGGCGGCACCATCTCCTGGTGATCGAGGATGCCGCCCAAGCGCACGGGGCGCGTTATCGCGGCCAACGAGTCGGAACCCTGGGCGATGCCGGATGCTTCAGCTTCTATCCGGCCAAAAATCTGGGGGCCTTCGGCGACGGGGGAATGCTGCTCACCAACAACCCCGACCTGGCGGAAAAAGTGCGCATGCTCCGCAACTACGGCCAGCGCGAAAAATACCACCACGTCTTCCTGGCCTACAACCGCCGGCTGGACACGCTCCAGGCCGCGATTTTGCGCGTGAAGCTGGCGCATCTGGATGCGTGGAACGCCGCCCGCCGCGCCGCGGCCGCTCATTACGATCGGCGGCTCTCGCGCTTGGATCGCCTGGTGCTGCCCAAGGTCGGCCCGCAGCGCGATCACGTTTATCATCTGTACGTGATTCAGCACCCGTCGCGCGACGCCCTGGCCGCGCATCTGCAGCGCAACGGTGTGTCCACGGGCTTGCACTACCCCATCCCCGTGCATCTTCAAGACTGCTATCAATCGCTGGGCATTGGCCGCGGGGCGCTGCCGGTCACCGAGAGCCTCGCTTCCCGCGTTCTTTCCTTGCCGATGTTTCCCACCATGACGCCGCAGCAGATCGAACGCGTTTGCGGCTTGATTGAGGAGTTCGAGCGGACTTGACCCATGCCGCGGCATCCCCGCCGCGAGGATTGATCCCGACCACGCGATGCGCAATTGGCTGCGTCAATTTCTTGCCCTGGGCCTGATCCTGTTCGGGGCGGAACTGTGGCTGCTGGTGCTGGGCGGCAATTGGGGGCATTATTATCACCTCACGATCCTGGCTGTATCCGGCGGGATCGCCCTGATCTGGCCGCTGAGCCGCCTGATCGCGGCCGGCGCCGCCGCCACAGACGCTCTGCTGCACCGCCGCCGCCCAGTCACGGCGCTGGCGGTTGCCCTCGCCGTCTTGCTCTATTTGTTGCTCCAGGCGTACCAGTACTCCGAGCAGCTTTATCCCAAGTTTCACGATGAGCATTCCTATCTGATCCAGGGGCACATGTTGGCCCGCGGCCGGCTCTGGATGCACCCCTATCCTCCGCAAATTGCCCCCTTCTTCGACTCCTTTCATCTGATCGTCGACCGCGTCTACGCGTCGATTTATTTCCCTGGCACCGCGATGATGCTCGTGCTGGGCGTGTGGCTGGGTCTTCCCTTCTGGTTCATGCCGGCGCTGAGCGCGTCCATCGCCGCCGCGCTTTTTTTTCTGCTCATGGAGGAACTGTTCGGCGGCGTGCGTGCTCTGATCGCCGTGCTGATGCTCCTTTCGCTTTACACCTTTCGAAGAACGTCGCTGATGGCCCTGTCGGAATCGCCGCAGTTGCTGGCGGAACTGCTGCTGTTTTGGGCGTTTCTGCGCTGGCGGGGTCAGCGGCAGGCGCGATGGGCCCTGCTCATGGGCGCTGTGGCCGGATACAGCGGCATCACCCGGCCGCTCGATGCTCTGTGCGTCGCGGCGGCCGTCGGCTTGGCCCTGCTCTGGGAACTGCGCCGCCAGCCTCGCCTCATCCTGCGCACCTCCGCCACCATCCTCCTGGGCGTTTCGCCGTTCTTGGCCCTGCAGATCATTCAAAACATCGGCGTCACAGGATCGTGGCACACGTTCCCATCCGATTACTATGTCGCTCGCAACTATCCCGCCCCCATGCTCGGCTTCTATCACGTCGATCCGGCCAAGGTCCCGCAATCCCCGCTACCGGCCAAGCAGGCGGCGATGAAACAATGGATCCTCCCGGCGTACCAGGAGCACCGCATCTCCAATCTGCCTTTGGAGTGGTGGCCGTCGCGGGCAAACCAATGGTCCCCATCGCGGCTCCGCCAGACGCTCGTGAACGTGTTGCCCAACGGCACCTTCATGATCCTGCTGCCCGTGGCGTTTTTGTCCTTGTGGGAAATTCGCCGGGGCGTCATCGTCGGCTCGCTTGTGCTCATGCTCCTGTGCTACGCCGCCTTCGTCTTTTACCTGGATCATTACACCACGGCGATGATGCCCATGTTTCTTTGTCTGATTTTGATGGCGTGGGATGCTCTGGAAAAATCCTTCCCGCGGGTCCGGCCGATGATCTTCACTTTCCTGTTGGTGGCCCTCGGCACGGTATCGGTCGCTTCCCTGCCGCAAATTGACCGGACCGCCGCGCCTCTGTCGCAGTTTCTTGAATCCGAGCTTGCCGCCAACGTGCTGGCCGCCGTCCCTCCGCCGGCCCTGGTGTTTTTCCGCTTCGATCCGGACAAATCCAATATTCATGATGAGCAGGTCTATAACGACGTGGCTTGGCCAGATGACGCCCCGATCGTCCGTGCCCAGGACCTGGGCATGCAGCGCGATCGCGACTTGGTCGAATACTACGCCCGGCGGCAGCCTGATCGCGTGGTCTATTTCTATGACCGCGGCCATCGCCTTTACCGCAACTTGCCCCTAAGTCAGCCCCTTGGAACCGTGCGCCAGCTTGCCGCCTCTTACCGCACCCAGCCATGAGATCCCGCCGTGCTTTCAGCGTCGTCTGCATCGTTCTGCTTGGGATCGGGGCGACCGCGGCCTGGTTTTTCGGGGACCTGCCGGAGGTCTCCAAGACGCTGCGCACGCGGCAACTGATCGTCGCCGCCGTTGCCATCGCCGTCGCCTGCCTCCCGCCCCTTCGCTCCAAGGTCCAGGCCGTCGCCGATGCCCTGAACCGCGCCTTGGCCTCCCGGCGCCTGCTGGGGGCAGCCGGTGCGATGCTTCTCGTCGCCATTCCTCTTGGGCTGGATTGCTACTTGACGGCCCACCGCCGCCTGGAACTGCAGGACGAACATTCCTACATGATCCAGACCCAGATGCTGGCCCATGGCCGGCTCTGGATGCATTCTTTTCCGCCCGATATCCAGCCGTTCTTCGACACTTACTACGTCCTCATGCACCCGGTCTACGCGTCGATCTACTTCCCCGGCACGGCACTGATGATGCTGCCGATCGTCTGGCTCGGCATCCCGTTCTGGATCATGACCCTCCTGGTCATCCTCATCGCCGCCGCCCTTTTGTACGCGGTCATCGACCACCTGTTCGACAGCGCCAAGGCGATCCTCGCTGTCGTGATGCTGATCGCCTTGCGGATTTGCATGGATGCTTCGCACTCGCTGCTGTCGCAGGCCCCTTCGCTGATGCTGGATTTGCTGATGGTTCTGGCGCTGCTGCGTTGGCGTCAGAGCAAGACCGTTGGCTGGGCCGTCGCCATGGGGGTTGCCGCGGGATGGGCGGCGATCACGCGGCCCGTCGAGGCGCTCTGCTACGCCATCCCCATCGGCGTGGCCATGCTGCTGGACCTGCGCGGCCACCGCCCCGCGGTGTGGGCCCGCTCCCTGGCGAGCGTGCTGCTGGCCGCGGCGCCGTTTCTGGTCCTGCAGGCGATCCAAAACCTGGGAATCACCGGCAAGCTGACCCAGTTCCCTGCCGATCTTTACGTCGCGCAAAACTACCCCGCACCCATGGCGGGATTTCACCACATCGACTGGAACAACGTCCCCAAACCCTCGTGCCGCGAAAAACAATTCATGAACGAGATCTGGATCTGGCCCAGGTACCGCGAGCACACCGTCGCCAACATCCCCGAGGAATGGATGCGCGCGCGGCTGCGCATGACGGTCGGCGGATTGCTCCTGAACCCGTGGTTGCTGGTGCTTGTGCCGGTGGCGGCGATCGGCCGATGGAACCGAGGGCGCGCCGTGCTGGCGATCCCGCTGCTGCTTTTTCTGTGCTTCTACGTCTTCTTCGTCTTTTATTTCGTTCACTACCTGCTCCCGGTGGTTCCCTGCGCGATTGTGCTGGTGCTGGTCTCGCTGGAAGCGGCCGAGAAGGCCGCGGGGCGATACCGATCAGCCGTCTGGACGGCCTTCACTTTTGTGACGATCGCGCTGGCCGGCTATTCGATCTGGGCGATCGACACTTATGTCCTGACGGTTAACCCCCGTTCGCGAACATTCTGGCAAGGCACGGAAGGCCCTATCGCCAGCAACACATTGGAACGGCTGCCGCGCCAGCCCGCCGTCGTCATGTTTCGATTCGATTTCGAGAATTCCACGCCGCACGCGGAGATGGTCTACAACGATCAGACCGCCTGGCCGGACGATGCCCTGATCGTTCATGCCCGCGACCTGGGCGAAGAACAAAACTGGAAGCTGTACCGCTATTACGCCCAGCGGCAGCCCGATCGGGTCTTTTATCTCTATGATCGCGGCGCGGTGTTTCGCCAGCAGAACCCTTTAAGCCCGCCGCTGGGCACCGCTGCCGAATTGGCGAAAAAACATCCGCCCTTCTAAGCCTGTTTTATCCCCATTGAACCGTGTCCCTCGAAACGATAAATGTTAGGTGTCTGTTTGGAATTTTTCTTGCTTTTTGAAGTACCATAGGCTAGATTAACGTCTGATAAACTGATCTAATATTCCACGTCAGCGTTGTGGACATGGAACCTTTAGGCCCCAGAATTCGCAAGCAGCGGCGCCGGCTGGGATTGACGTTGGATGAGCTGGCCGGCCGTAGCGGAATCTCCAAGCCGTATCTGTCCCTGATCGAAACAGGCCGAGTTCTCAATCCGCCAAGCGACGAAAAGCTACGTCGCCTGGAGCAAACCCTGGGCTTTGGCGACGGCGATCTGCTGACGCAGGCCCACTTGCAGCGCACGCCGCGCGACGTGCGCGCCGTTCTGGGCAAGCTCCTGGCCGACGGCAAGGCGGGCGGCGCCGCCCTGGTCAACATGGAACTCAAGCCGCCCAACTCCCCCGCGGCGGACGGTGGCGCGGCGCCGGTCGATCTGGATGCCGCGTATTTGTCCGGCGTCTTGCAGGAGTTGGTGGTTGGCGCCGGCGGCGGTTTGGAAAAAGTCGCCAGCAACGCCGTGCCGGTCATCAATCGCGTCGCGGCCGGTTATCCGAAGGATTTCACCGATCTGTCGTATCCGCCGCGAGTGGCCGATCAGTACGTTGGCTGCCCGGACATTTCGGATAAGGATGCCTTTGCCGCCCGCGTGCACGGCGACAGCATGACGCCCAAGTACCGCGACGGCGACATCGTGATTTTTTCTCCCGCCTTGCCGCCGCGCAACGGCGACGACTGCTTCGTGCGTTTCGGCGATGGCCAGACGACGTTCAAGCGCATCTTTTTCGAAACGGATGAGCAGAGCCGCGTTCCGGTCCTCCGCCTTCAGCCGCGCAACGAGCGCCATCGTCCCACCATCGTGCGCTGCGACCAGGTCGCCGGCCTGTATCGCGCCATCTACCGATATCAACGAGTGGATGACGAGTAGAGCGATGCTCGTAGCCCCGCATGTACATGCGGGGCTGAGATGAGACGTTGGCGCCCGTGGTCGCGCACACCGGCACCCAAAGTCAGTTGAATTTTGTGGATATCGCGGCTGCGTTTGCGTTCTGACTCGACCAACGGCACGAAATCTTCCGCCCGGCCGGAAAGCTGAACGGACAGGCATCGGCACTGCCGCGCCAGCGCCGCCGCCATGTCGCGGGGGCGTCGCCGGCCCGGCGGCAGTTCGACCATCGGCCAGGCACGGCGTAGCGCCCGGGCCGCATCCGCCTCCGCCAGCGTACGCCCGCGCGTCACCGCCCGACGCCCCGGCTCGACGATGAACACCGCCCGGCACACCGCCCCATCCGCGCCGGGGGCGGCCGCGGCCAAATCGATCCACGCCGGCTGAACATCGGCATCCGGCGAAGTCCAGGTCCACGGGACCATCTCACTCTGGCCGGGCACCGGCAGCAGTTGCACGCCCTCGCCCCGGGCGGCCAACGCCGTCCATCGCTGGCCGATGGCGCCAAAACCGGAGCGAATCAGGCACGCCAACTCTCGCCCCAGCCCGTACGGCCCCAGGATCAGCGCCCCCCAACCGTCGCGCTGCACCGCGACCGCCGGGATCAGCTCCAGACCGCGCATTTTCAGCAGTTGCGCCATCGGCCAAATCACCGCCGCTTCCACGCAGCGCACCGCATCCAACGTCCTGTGCGGCACCACCCAACTGCGCCACTGGTGCTTGAGCAGATCCAGTTGGCACATGCCCCAGCGATCATCCACCAGCCAATAGCGCTCCCCGAGTCGATACAGTTCCGCAAGATCATCCACGCGGCCGACGGCCCTGGCCGCGGAGCTGACGCACCGAAACACCTCCGCCGGATCAAACGCGTTAACGCTCCCCCACGCGGTCACGATCTGGCCGGCAGAATCGTCGCCGACAAATGGTGCAAAGATGTGATCAATTTGACATTGCAGGTCGGGACAGCGCGCCTGCAGGTGAACGGCCAGTCCGTGGACGTTGAATCGGCGGCCATCCGGCGGAGTTTTCATCACCGGCAATATCGGCAACTGCCCAGGCGCCGCTGTAAGCCGTGTCGACAAAAAGCCGACGCTATTTTCTCAAGTCGCTATCGGCGATCAGCGTGAAGCCTTTGCGAATGAGCTGCTGGGCGGCCACCGTGGGGTCATCCACGTAAAGCGCTAATGCGGGTCCCCGCGGTCGCAGCAGAAACGGATACAAGTAATGAATATTGATTTCCGCCGCCAGCAGGGCCGAGCAAATGGAGATCAGCGGCTGGGCGTTGCGTTTGGGGAATTCCACGGCGATCAGCTCGGATTCGCTGAAAGAAAAGGCGGCCTGCCGGAGCGCTTCGCGGGCGGCATCGGCGTCGGCGCAGATCAGCCGCACCAGCGCCGCATCCGCCGATTCCTCGATCGTCAAGGCCCGGATCGGATCGTCCGCCTGCTCCAGGGCGCGGACCAGCGCTTGCAGCCGGCCGACCCGGTTCTCCAGAAAGATCGTGAACTGGCGCACCCGCGCCGGTTCGAACCCGGCCCCGCGTTCGGTCTGCGGCGGGAGCACCTTTTCCATGTCCACCAGCTTAAACCCCGCGGCAGGCAAATAAAGGGGCCCGCCCCAAAAGGCGGGCCCCTGAGATCATCCTACGTGTGGTACGTCGACGCGCGACCTAGTCGTCGTTCTCCGTCGGCAGTAGCACGCTGTCGTTGGCCGCGTACGGAGGCGCAACCAAATCCTGCTGGTCGTAGCGCAAGCCAAAGGCCGGGCCACCGCGGGTGTAGATGTTGTCCCGGCTCGTTCCGCAGAACGGGTTGGTCTCCCAGTCCACGTGGCCGTCGGCAAACAGCACGTTCATGCCCTCCTTGCTGTGATTGTTGCTGTTGCCCATCTTCATGTCCTGGGACGAACTGCTGGTGTTGATCCCCAACACGTTATCGTTGCCCCCGGGTCCCGCGGTGCCGGGGTTGATGTCCGCCGCCACCGCAAAGCTCGGCTCCATGCCCCCCATCATGCGGAACCCCTCGCCCAAGGCCGTCGTGTCCGGATAGTTGCAGGCATAGCTGTAACTCAGGTTCTGGGCGATGTTCGTGAAGTTGATCTGGTTCAGCGCCGTGTTCACGCCACCGCCAAAGGTGTCCTGTGTCTGAGGGGCGCTGGGGCACACAAACACCGCCGAGGTGACCTCTTCGGTTCTGAGCAGCAGGAACAGGGACTGCGGCACGTTATTGATCGTATTACCGCCCATGGCCACTTGACAATCCGACGACGAGAACGGATCGGTCAAACCAGCCGCGCTGGCCCCGGAAGCCTGATAGCCCAGGTCAACGGGGATGCTGTTGGCCACCCAATACGTCCGCGGGAAATTGGAGTGGTTCTCGTTGGTGTACATCAATATGGCCTGCCCGATCTGCTTCAGGTTGCTGGCGCACTTGACCCGGTTGGCCATTTCCTTGGCCTTGTTCAAGCTGGGCAACAGAATCGACACCAACAGGGCGATGATGCCGATGACCACCAGCAACTCGACCAGGGTAAAACCCCCCGCCCTGCAGCGGGAGAATCTCCCGACGCGTAGTAGACGCTTCATATGAAGCTCCTTTCTTGACTGCGTCGGATCCGTCAGGCACCGTCACGAATCAATGCGGATAAGAGATATGAGTGCTGTTGCCAATTCCAGATAGGAACCGGTTCATTGATTGCGTATGGACGCCTTGGGATTCGACATAGACACAGCGTCGGCGACCGCCGCCAACGCTTCCTCGCTTCCGGAGGGAGCCGCCGGCGCAAACACGCCGCGGGCCTGAGGAGCATTAATTATTTTAACTTTCCCCTGTCCACCGCGTCAAGCAGAATCGCTCGCCCAATGAATCGCCGTGGGCCGTGCAACGCCCCATAATTCTCTATCGTCCGCGTCCACAACGCTTTATTCGGTTTTCTGCAACAGCAGGATGGTTTGCGATCGCCCGTTGGCGGAGTAGACGATGCCTTGTTCCACTGCAATCGGCTGCAGTAGCACGCGCAGAGTCGCCGGAATCGACCGCCAGTCGCTCTGGTCGATCATGAACCATCGCGGCCACTGCGAGGCGGGGGTCTTTTCCAGATAGCTAAGCGGTTCCCTTCTGGCTCCGCCCCCCTGGTAATAGACAAGGCTGGGCTCGGAATATCCGATCACCGTCACCGGCACCTTGGGACCGCGGGCCTCGGGCGGCAGGTCCGCCGCCAATCGTCTCGAGAGGGTGGCGAACTGCAGGTTCGACAGGATCGCCGTGTAGAGGATGGCGATCAGCATCGACGAGCCGACGCCCATGACCACCGCCGCCCGGAAGATCCGCCCCTGCCAAAACCGCAGACACACGATCCCCACGTACAAGGCGGCGGCCACGGAAAGCGCGATCATGCCCGGTCGCGGCAATTGCCGCGTAATCAGCAGCATGCACCATGGCGCCGCCCCCAGCCCCAGTGCCGCCACCGCCCACACCGCCGCCATCGCCGCAAAACCACGCCGCCGCAGCTCATCGCATCGGCCTCGCAGGCAGCGGACCAGCACATCCGCGGTCAGGAACGACAACCCTGCAAACGCCGGCATCACGTAGAACGGCAGCTTGGTCCAGACCAATTCCATCAGCAGCCATGGCCCCGCCGCCATCGCCGCCGCAAACCGGATCGCCGGCAGCCGCCGGTTGCGCCACATCCGACTGATCGTGATCGGCAAAAACAGGCTCCAGGGGAAGAACGTGCCGAAAACCAGCAGCAGGTGATATCCCGGCGGTTCGCCGTGTCCGTCCATGCTCGTGGATGCGTGCAGGCGCGCCTTGTGGATCAGTTCTGACACGAATCCAGGCGCCCGGCGATGAACCGCCACCAGCCACGGCGCCAACACCATCGCCAGGATCGGCACCCCGATCAGCGGCCGCGTTTGCCGCCACCAACGCATCGCCGCCGACCAGGCGGCTGCATCGCCCATCCGCGGCCCCACGTCCAGCAGCAATAGAATCAGCAGCGTCATCGCGTGCATGCCCACGACCTGCGGACCCTTGGTCAATCCCGCCAGGCCCACCGTGATCCAGAACGCCGCCGCCACCCAAAGCGGCGCGTTTCTCCCCCGCCCGGCGGCCGCGTACATCACGGCCAGGCACGCCTGCCCGCCGATCACAAACAGCGACAGCATCGCGTCCGTGATGCAGAATTTCGAAGCGGCGATCGCCAACCCGCAGGTGCAGAAGATGAAAACCGTCCACAGCGCGCGGCGGTCACCGACGCAATGACGCACCACCAGCGCGATCGTCAGCGCCGTGACCACGACCGCGAGCGTCGAAGGCAGCCGCACCGCCCCCTCCGTCGTCCCCAGCAGCGCCATCGACGCCGCCTGGCACCAGTAAATCAGCGGCGGTTTTTCCAAGCGCCATTCGCCCAGAAACTTCGGCACCACCCAGTCCCCGCTCTGCAGCATTTCCCGCGAACTTTCCGCATAAAGCGGCTCATCCCGGTCCCACAGAGCCACGGTATTGTTGCCCGCCAGGTACACCAGCGACGCCCCCGCCAGCAGCGGAAGCAGAACTATCCAGAACCTCGCCGACCTCGCCATAGCTCCTATGACCTTACGGCTGCACGGCAAAAACTGCAAAGCCGTGCTTTATGTCCGTGGTACCGCTCGAGGACGAGTTGGCTCAGTCTGTCAATGGAGCCGGCCCGTCCTCGGGCCGGGCTTGCCCAGCCATACCTCTTTACGGCCGCCGCCCACGCACTTACCTTTGGTCGCGGTTGAACATGACCATTGTCCTGATCCTTGCGGGTTTATGCATCCTGCTCATGCTCCTGGAGCGATGGGGTTTGGCCAACGCATTGGAGTTGACCTTCAAGTCCGACGTCAAACGCGAGACGCGATTCTTGGCGCAGTATGGACAGATGGCTTGCACCGTCGCGTCGGTGCTGCTGATCTGGCGGCTGGACCGCCTGCGCGCCGCGGGCATTTGCAAAGCCCTGTTGGCGGCGGTCATCGGCGTGGCGATCATCGCCACGCTCATCAAGCGGCTGCTGGGCCGCGTGCGGCCCCGCCGCGAAAACGCCGGCCGATTCCTGGGCCCCTCCCTGCGGCATGCCAATTTCCGCGAAAGCTTCCCTTCCAGCCACAGCGCCTCGGCCGTCGCCTTCTCCGCCGTGCTGGCCTTCGCTTACCCCCAAGCCGCGATCATCTTCTGGATGCTGGCCTTGATCTGTGCAGCGCTGCGCTACGTCATGGATGCCCACTGGCCCAGCGACGTCATCGGCGGCATCGCCCTGGGATATCTGGCCGGCATCCTCTCGTGCCGGATGTTTTTTTAGCCCCCATGGCGCTGGATTGGGACTATGTCGAGCTGGCCGATCGGCTGCACCAATCCCTGCGCGATGCCGAGGCGGAACTGCGCCTCGAACAAGCCGTCTACGGCCTGGACACCCGCGACGAACGCGAGCTGCAAACGCTTCTGGCCGACCGCCTGGCCCGGTTTTATGAAATCGCCCGCGAAGTGCACTATCCCTCGAGCTTCGGTGAGAAACTTTCGCATCGCCCGCGCTGCGACCTGGTGCTGACGCCGCTGGGCCGGCCGCTTCGCTTGGACCGGTCCCCGCCAACCCTGTTCGACCCGCCGCGTCCGACCGAGCCGCCCGATGCCCTGTGGCTTGAGGTGAAAATCGCCTATCAATTCCGCGAGGGCGGCACGCGCCACGCCGGCTATGGCGCCCAGTGGCGAAACGCCATCGTCGAAGACCTGCGAAAAATGGAAGCCGATCCCCTCATCCGCCACGCCGGTCTTGTCCTGGTCGTCTTCAACGAATCACGCGATATCCTGGAAAAGGACCTGGAGCTGTTCGAGACGGTTCTGGCCCAGAAGGAAGTGCTAGCCGGTTTCCGCCTGGTCCGCAGCGTTCCGATCCTGGAGCGTATCGGCCACCGCCTCTGCACCGTCGCCCTTTGGCCCACCATTCAACGGTGAATCCAGTATTTTTGCGGCGCCGTTGTATCGGGAGCGGACCGGCCGGCTCAACTTGGATACTGAGCCGGCTCGTCCTCGACCGGTCGGTGCCACTTGCAGGCAACGCGGCCGTGGATTATTTGATCCCCATGGCCCGCAGGGAACGCTCCGCAGGCGTCATCCTCTTCCAAAACAAGAAGCAACGCCGCTACCTGCTGCTGGATTACGGCCGATACTGGGACTTCCCCAAAGGACACGTCGAAAAGGGCGAAACGGACCTGCAAGCGGCCCTGCGCGAACTGCGCGAAGAAACCGACGTGGTGGACGTACGCGTGGTCCCCGGCTTCGCCCACCAAATCCGCTACTTCTTCCGCAAGAATGCCGCGCTGATCGATAAGATCGTCGTCTTTTTCCTGGCCCAAACCTCCTCGACCAAGGTGCGGCTCAGCCGCGAGCACGTCGGCTTCGAATTCCTGCCCTTCCAAAAGGCTCTGCGCCGCCTGAGCTATGCCAACGCCAAAGCCCTGCTGCGACTGGCGGAGGAATACCTGTTGCGTCAAACTGGTGCCCGGCGACGAGTTGACGCGACGTGATTGATGGGCCATGCCCGATCCACCGGATGAATCCTCCTTCCGACGCCGCGGCGGCGCCGCCGCTCTGCTGGTCATCGTGTTGGCCGTTTATCTGCCAGTGATGCGCAGCGGCGGATTCATCTGGGATGATCCGCAGTACGTCACCGCCAATCCCACGCTGCGCGACCTGGGCGGCCTGGCGGCCATCTGGATCCACCCGACGTCCATCCCCCAGTATTACCCGCTGGTCCACACCACGTTTTGGATCGAATATCACCTCTGGGGTCTTCGGCCGCGCGGATACCACATCGACAACGTTCTGCTGCACGCCGCCGCGGCGATCCTGCTGTGGCGCTTCCTGCGGCGCCTGGGCATCCCCGGATCGCTCCTGGCCGCCGCATTTTTCGCCGTTCACCCCGTCAACGTCGAATCCGTCGCCTGGATCACCGAACGCAAAAATGTCCTTTCGGCGGTCTTCTATTTTCTGTCGGCCCACGCGTACTTGCGTTTTGCCTCTAATAACCTGCGAAGCAACCGCTTTGTCGCCGGTGCGTACGTTCTGTCGCTGGCTTTTTTCGTCGCGGCACTGCTGAGCAAATCCGTCACGTGTTCCCTGCCGGCGGCAATTCTGCTGCTCATCCTTTGGCGGCACGGCAATCTGCGCTGGCGAGATGTCCTCCCCCCGTTGCCCTTCTTCGCCGCCGGCTTGGCCATGGCCGCCACGACCGCGATCCTGGAAACGCGACACGTCGGCGCCGCCGGCCGCGAATGGAACTGGACCTTCGCCGACCGCTGCCTGATCGCCGGACGCGCCCTCTGGTTCTACGCCTTCAAGCTGCTGTGGCCCGCGCGCCTGAGCTTCATCTATCCGATGTGGACACGGATGCACCTCGCCCAGCGCCCGGGCCTGATCGCATTTCCGGCTTCCGCGGCTGGTGTCTTGGCGGCTCTGTGGCTGCTGCGGCGCCGCCTGGGCCGCGGACCCCTGGTCGCAGTTCTGTTTTTTTTCGGCACGCTTCTGCCGGCCCTGGGGTTCATCAATATCTATCCGATGCGCTATTCCCTCGTGGCCGATCATTTCCAATACTTGGCGGCCATCGGCCTCTTCGTCCTGGCCGCAGCGATCCTGCATCGGCGCCTTCTGACCCGCGCCGTTGCCTGGGCGGCGCTGGTCCTTCTGGCCATCCTCACCGTGCAGCAGCAGGTCATTTACAAAAACGCCATCGACCTTTGGCAAGACACGCTGGCGAAGAATCCCCATTCGTTCATGGTCTGGGGAAACCTGGGGGATCAGTACGCGGATTTATCCAATGACCAGAACCTCGCCCCGGCGCAGCGCGCCTTCTACCGAAGCCAGGCGCGCAATTGTTATACGAAGCTGATCGAATTGGCCCCCGACCAGCCCATCGCCCATTACAAGTGGGGTATCGTCAAGGAGTACGACGGCGACCTGGAAGCCGCCCGCGCCGAATTTGCCAAAGCCCTGGAGATTGAGCCGCAATTTGCCCCCGCGATGGACTCCATGGGCGTGGTGCTGATGCAGCTTCATCGGCCCGATGAGGCCATGCAGTTTTATCGCCGCGCCATCGCCATCGATCCGCGCTTTGCCGAGTTGCGATTTCACTACGGTATCGCCCTGGAAGGCGCCGGCGAGTTTGACCAGGCGATCGACCAATATGTCGCCGCCACGCTGCTGAAGCCGAATTATGCCGAGGCCGAATTCAACCTGGCCAATCTGCTGGTGGTGCAGAAACATCGGTCGGATTTGGCCCTGCGATACTACGCCGACGCCGTCGCCCAGCACCCGGGACGCGCGGATTACCACGCCTATTTCGCCATCGCGTTGTACAAGACCGAGCACTTTGACGAGGCCCGCACCCAGTGCCGAGCCGCGTTGCAGCTCGATCCCAACCTGGCGCCGGCGAAAAATCTCTGGAAACTGCTCGGTCCGCCGTGATCCGAACGTTCCCCGGGACCGGTCGAGGACGAGCCGGCTCAGCTTCCAAGTTGAGCCGGCCGGTCTTCCCGGGCTCCCGCGGATTGGGTCTTCAAATTCACCCGCGACGCGAATATTCTTGGGGCATGACCCGCCCGACGATTCAGGTCCTCCCGGATATTCGAGAACTGGCGGCCGCCGCGGCCGAGCTGATCGTCGCCCAATCCGAGCGGGCCATCGCCGACGGCGGCAGCTTTTCCATCGCCCTCTCCGGTGGAAATACGCCCAAGGCCCTGTACGAATTGCTGGCCTCCGACGCTTATTGCGATGACGTCGACTGGCAGCATTGGCAGGTCTATTTTGGCGACGAGCGCTGGGTCGGCCCCGATCATCCCGACAGCAACTACCGCATGGCCCGTCAAGCCCTGCTCGACCACGTTCCGCTGGATGCCAGAAACGTGCATCGCATGAAAGGCGAAATCGATCCGCAGGAGGCGGCGGTCGAATACGGCCAGCTTCTCAAGGACCAATTTGCCGACGGCGGCCTGGACCTGATCCTTTTGGGTCTAGGCGACGACGGTCACACCGCTTCGCTCTTCCCCGGCACGGCGGCCCTGGCCGAAACGCACCGCCGCTGCGTGGCCAACTTCGTGCCCAAGCTTAGCGCCTGGCGTCTCACCCTGACCGCGCCGTTTATCAACCGAGCCCGCCAGGTCGTCGTCCTGGTCAGCGGCGACGCCAAGGCCAAAAAAGTCACCGAGGTTCTGGAGGGCCCGAGCGATCCCCAGCGTCTGCCCATCCAGTTGATCCAGCCGCAAAGCGGCGAGCTGTTGTGGCTGCTGGATGCCGCCGCCGCGGGCATGGCCCAGTGACGCGCCCCGTCATCCGCCGCATTACGCCCCTTGGCAAAACTGCTGTCAGTGACTAATTTAGCCTCATGGAGGGGCCGGTCGCCGATAGCAGGGATTGTCCCCGAAGGGATTGTTCCCGTGGTCATGCAGGAATCGAGCACGCGAATCATCTACGACTTCCAGTCGTTTTTTTACGATGCCACCTTCGGCAAACTGGTGCGGCGGCGAATCGCCAAAGCGGTTTCCCACATCAACGTCCGCCCCACCGACCGCGTGCTGGACTTGGGCATCGGCACGGGCATGGCCCTGGATTTCTACCCCCGCCACGGCAGGATCATCGGCGTGGATTTGTCCCGCGGCATGCTCCGCCAGTGCCGCAAGAAAATCGAGCAGCGCGGCCTCGTCCACGCCACCGTCCTCCAGGCCGACGCCCTGCACCTGCCGTTTGCCGATGATTGCTTCGATTACGTGTTCATCAGCCACGTCATCAGCGTCGTCAGCGATCCCTGCCGGTTGATCACCGAAGCCCAGCGGGTGGCCAAGCCGGGCGCCCGCCTGGTCGTGGTCAATCACTTCCAATCCACCAACCGTTTCATCGCCATGGTGGAAAAATTCGTCTGCCCCCTGTGTACGAAGCTGGGATGGCGCAGCGATCTGGCGCTGGCGGACCTGATCCGCCGCACCGGCGTCGAGGTGGATTACCGATTCAAGCTGGAAAGCCTCGACCTGTTCGAAACCGTCGTCATCACCAACAACAAATCCGCCACCAGCGCCGCCAGACCCGCCCTGGACGCCGCCGCCCTGCCGTCCGGCCAGGCCGCAGCCGTGCACGAGGTTGCCGCCTGATCCGCCCCCACCGCTAATATGGGCGTCATGCTTGACGTTCGCTGCAGCAGTTGCGACCAGATCTTCCAGGTGGAAGACGATGCGGCCGGCTCGGGCGAAGCCTGCCCCTCCTGCGGCGCGATCAACGACGTTCCCGGCCCCGTCGCCGACGTCGAATTGCCTTCGCTGACTTCCGCGCCGCCGCGGCCCGCCGCTTGGGGCATTCCATCGCCGCTGTGGTGGCTTCTGGTTTTCGCCGCCGTCGCCTGCTTCATCGCGACCATCTGGTCCACCCTGCACGGCGATGAATGGGAGCGGCGGCATCTTCAAGCTCTGGCCGACGCCGACCAACGCGCCGCCGCTTTCCTGGTCGCCGGAGATTTCGACCAGGCCGGCCGGCAATACCAATTCATCCTCGACACCTTGGGCACGCGACCGCTCCAGAGCGTCTATCTGCGCCAACTCCTGATCACGGCCCGCCAGGGCCTGCATGTTACGCAGACAAACCGCTGGGCAGCGGCCACGGCGCCGTCAAGCCAACCTTCCATCCCGCCGGCCGATGCTTCGCAGGATGCCATCCAGCATTTCCAACGCGCCGCCGAAGCCTTCGGCGATTTTGTCCGTGCCCGGCCGGAGGTGTTTCAAGACGAGCGCGGCAACTGGCGCCGCCGCCAACTGCTCGTCTGGAGCGTCCAAGTCCAGCTCCAGCCGCAGTCCCCGCCGACGCAGATCGTCCTGCAGTACCAATTCAACGCGCGCCGCACCGCCGCCCACGGCACCCCCGACGATGCCCTCGCTGACAGCGAGTTCTTGTACGACGATCGCCCCCTTCCCACGCGTTGCCAGACGACCTTCGAATTGCGCTCGGGTCGATGGGTTGCCGTGCAGCGCCAAACCGATCCCGAAACGTCCGACGACACAACCATGCGGAAGCTGGAAGATCAGGCCTTTGGCGCCGCCGGCCGCTAGAGCTGTTTGCAGATCAGCGTACCAATAATGCCCTGATAGCCGCGGGCGGCAGCCCGCGGACATACCGTGGTAAGTCGCTGGTTCGACCGTTGTCCGCGGGCTGCCGCCCGCGGCTATCAAGGGGCGGTGCCGCGCGATAGGCACCATACGCTGACCTGCAAACCGCTTTAAAGTTACTGCGGTCGTGTCGTCGCGCTGCTGTTCCGCATCTGCACGGCCGCGTCGAGCATTTTGCGCCCATCGGCCGTCGGCTCGATTTGCAGGGATTGTTGGAACTGCTCGCCCGCCTCGGCCCAGCGCCCGGCTCGGTAATACAGCATCCCCAGCCGATAATGCAGCACCGCCGGCTTTTGCCGAAGCTCCGCCGGCAGGCGCGGTTGCACGTCGATCAGGCTGCGGCCGACGTCCACCGCCTCGTCGAACCGCCCCGCACGCACCAGATCGTCGCAAAGATCGTCATACACCCGCGGAAACAGCGGGTCGAGCTGGATCGAGCGGCTGAAACAGCGGATCGCCTCCTGCACATCGGCCCCCGCCGCCGCCGCATCGCCTCGAGCTTGTTCCAGCACCGACCGCCTGTCCAGATAGTTGGCCAGTACGTCCAGGTGCAGCGGATTGAATCGGTTCCCGCTTTGCGCCCAACCATTTTCAAACAACGTTTGCGTATTTTTCCAGACGCCCGCTTGGGCAAAACAGACCGCCGCCAGGATCGCCAGAACCGCCGCGCTTGCCGCGTACACGCGGGCCCTGCCCAGTCGCTCGATCACCCACGCCGCCCCCATCGCCACGCCCAACATCGGCACGTAAACATAACGGTCGGCTACCGTCGAATAAATCTGATAGATGAACGTCGCCAACCCCAAGACCGGCAACAGCCCGACAAAGAAAATCAGGCCCGCGCCTATCAGCATTCGCTTTTTCGATTTCCACAGGATGGCCGCCAGCGCAACCGGAACCAGCCACGTCCAGTACAACGGATGGTGGGGATCGTTCAGCACCGCCGTGGGCGTGCGGCCATAATCAAAACTCAGATGAACCGGAACGATCAGCTTGTACAGATAAAACGTCAGCGCATCGCCCGCGATCAGCGGCCGCAGCCACGCGGGTGTCGGCGGAATGTCGTGAATCTTCTGAATGGCGATCGCGATGCCAATGGTCGCAGCGCCCAACACCAGCCACGGGACCATGCGCAGCAAACTCCGCTTCCACGACCGCCCGAAGATCACCACGTCCAACACCCACACCAGCCCCGGCACCACCACCGCCGAAGGCTTGGACAACAGCGCCAGCACGTACAGCACGCTCGCCAGGAAGTAATTGCGCCAGCGGCCTTTGCCTTGCGTGGCCACCAGGTATTGCCAGATCGCGCCCAGCGCCAGCAACCCGCTCAGCAGGTCTTTCATCCCCGTCGCCCACGCCACCGCCTCCGTCTGTAGCGGATGGATGGCAAAGAGCATCGCCCCGATCCCCGCTGGCCACGGCGACAGCCGCAGTTGCAACAGGATTTCCAGCACCACGCACGCCGACAGCCAATGCACCAGCAGATTCGCCCCGTGAAAAATCGCCGGCTTCATGCCGGCATGCGCCAAAACCCACCAAAGCGAGTAGACCATCGGGTCGTACATGGATTGGTTGCTCGGGTCGCTCGGGTGGTTCCAGTGCCGATCCAGGCCGGTCCATGTGGGAGGATTCAGATTCGGATTGCCGTAAACAAGTGCGCGGTCATCCCAATCGACGAAATCATTGGCCAGGATCCGGCCCAGAGCGGCCAGGATCACCGCCGCCAGCAGCCATCGGATCAGTCGCTTCTGATCGGGCCGCGTCATGGCGACGGCGCCGTCGCCGGTTGCGACGAGGCCCGCATCTTTTCGCGTGCTTGCTGTAGCCATTGCTCGACGTTCGGATCGTTTTTCAGTTGCAGCGACAGTTCCAACTGCCGCACCGCTTCAGCCCATCGGTGCGCCTTGAAATACGCCATCCCCAGCGTGTACCGCAGCACCGCCGGCTGCGTGCGCCGGTTCTCAGGGAGCTTGGGCTGCAAGTCGATCCACTCCTGCAACGTCGCGATCGCCTGATCCAACTGACCGGTCAGGATCAGATCGCGGCTGAGCAAGTCGTACACCTCGGGGATCATGGGAGCGAGGCGATTGGCTTGGCGGTAGAAGTCGATGGCGTCCAGCAGATACTGCCGCGACAACTGCGCCTCCGCGGCGGCCTGGCGCGCGTCCTGCTGAGCCGCGGCCTGCTGCGATCTGCGCAAGGCGATGTCCGATTGCCGACCCCGGTACTCGCCAAAAACGATGAGGTGGTTTGGGTTGTTCGGATTCGTCGCCACCGCGCGCTGATACAGCGTTTCCGTATCCTTCCACATGCCGGCCTGGGCGAAGCTCAAGGCCCCCAACACCATCAGCACGCCCGCCGCCACAGGACCCACTCGGCCGGCGCCGCCGCGCTGCACCGCCCAAGCCGCCGCCATCGCCACGCCCAGCATCGAGAGGTAAACATAACGGTCCGCCACCGTCGAAAAGAACTGGAAGACGAACGTCACCAGCCCCAGCACCGGCAAGAGCCCCATCAGAAAAATCAACCCCGCCGCGATCAGGATTTTGTTCCGGGATCTCCAGAGAACCAGGGCCAGCGCGACGGGAACCAGCCAACTCCAATACAAGGGATGAAGCGGATCAACCAGCACGGCCGCCGGCGTGCGGCCGTAGTCGCAGCTCAGCCGAATCGGAACCATCAGCTTGTAAAGATAGAACGTCAGGGCGTCGGCCGCGATCAGCGGCCGATGCCACAGCGACACGGGCTTGAGCATTTGCGTCGACTGGATCATCGCCGCCACCACGGTCGCGCCCACCGCCAGCGCCAGCCAGGGCACGACGCGCAGCAGACTTTGCTTCCACGACCGCCCGAAGATCACCACGTCCAACACCCACACCATTCCTGGCACCACCACCGCCGACGGCTTGGACAGCAACGCCAGCGCGTACAG
This sequence comes from Phycisphaerales bacterium UBA1161, assembly GCA_002311745.1. Lineage (GTDB taxonomy): Bacteria > Planctomycetota > Phycisphaerae > Tepidisphaerales > Tepidisphaeraceae > UBA1161. The sequence continues at coordinate 74,944 of DBZL01000033.1, forward strand.
CACCGACGCCCCCAGCGAGTTCCATGTCAGCAGCAACGGGGTGAGAATCGCGCCAAACAACACGTTCAGCACCGTCACCTCCGCCCATTTCCATCGCCTCTGCCTCCCTTGGCTCTGCATCGCCACCAGGTAGCGCCAGATCGCCGCCAGCGCTAGCAGACCGCTGAGCAGGTCCTTCATCCCCGTCGCCCACGCCACCGCCTCCGTCTGCAGCGGATGGATGGCAAAGAGCATCGCCCCGATCCCCGCGGGCCACGGCGACAGCCGCAGTTGCAGCAGGATTTCCAGTACCACGCACGCCGACAGCCAATGCACCAGCAGATTCGCCCCGTGATAGACCATCGGATTGAGCGTGGCGCCGACGACGTCCGGGTAATTCAGACGGGACACGCACGCCAAACCCCACCAGACGGTGAAGACCAGCGGGTCGTACAGGCTGATGTTGGTTTTGTCGCGGGGGTCCCAGTGCCGAACGAGGCTGGACCACGTTGGAGGATTCAGGTTCGGATTCGCGTAGATCAGCCCCCCGTCGTCCCAATCGACAAATTCGTTGCCGAGGATCCGGCCGAAGACGGCCAGGACCAGCACCAGAAGCAACAGACGGATGACCAGTAGTACGCGATCCTGCCGCAGCGGCGGTCCGGCGCTGCGCTGCTTGGGGGCCCAGACGACGTGCATCATGACTACTCCCGGGCCGCGATCACGGCCGCCATGCGGCCCGTCACACCCCGGTCCCGCCGATGCGAGAAAAACTCATCCTCGTGTTTCACCGTGCACCGGTCCGTGCCATCGATCCGATCCGCCTTCAGCCCGCAGGCCAGAAGCTGCAGCCGGGCCGCCGCACGCAGATCCACTTTGCCCTTGGTCCCGTCGCCGCGATCGATCGGCGCCTCCGAACCGAACAGAGCGGCAAACGAATCAAGCACCTCTTGTCCCACGTCAAAGGCGTCGCGGCTGATGCACGGCCCGATGGCGGCGACATAAGCCGACCCCCGCCCGCCCATTTGCTGAATCGTCGCCGCGATCACTCCCGCCACGATTCCCCGCCATCCCGCGTGCACCACCGCCACGGTATTGCCGCCCTCGCCAGCCAGCAACACCGCCGCACAATCCGCCGTCCGCACGCTGATCACGCGCCCCGGGTCGCGGCTGAGCAGCGCATCGGCCTTCTGGTGCACGTCAAACGCCTGGCCCGGATTCACGGCAGCCACCTGGTTGCCGTGCACCTGGTGAACGCGCAGAGGCCATCCGCCCGGGCAACCGATGCCCTCCAGCAGCAGCGCGTAGTTGGTCTCGATCCGCCGCCGATCATCCTGAACCGCGCAGCCGTTGGGATTGCCCAGGTTCAGCGATGCAAACGGCCCTTGGCTGACCCCGCCCAGGCGGGTGCTGAACGCGTGGCGAACCCCCATCGCCTCCAGCAGCGGCGAGGCGTAATACACCACGCCGTTGGCATTCACTCGTCGCTGCAGCACGGCCCCACAAGGTACGCCGCCTCCCGCCGGAAGTAAAACCCGCCTTTACTTTTCCGCCCCGACGCTTACCTTCAACATCGCGATGAGCACGACACCTTCCAACTCCGCCAAAACCGCGACAAGAATCGCCGTCTTCCCAGGCCAGTTCGATCCGATCACCAACGGCCATTTGGACCTCATCCACCGCGGCATCCGCCTGTTCGACGAGCTGATCGTCGCCGTCGGTGTCAACCCCGAAAAAAAGGAGCTGTTCAGCCTCGCCGAACGGACTTCGATGATCCAGGCCCTCGTGAAGGACATGGCCGGCGTCCGCGTCGAAAAATACACCGGCCTCACCGTGGACTTCGTCAAGCGGGCCGGCGCCGTCGCCATCCTCCGCGGCATCCGCGACGTCACCGACCTGCACCATGAGTTCCAACTGGCCCTGGCCAACCGCACCGTCGGCGGTGTGGAAACCGTCTTCATCATGACCGATGACAGGTACGCCCTGACCAGCAGCAGCCTCATCCGCCAGATCGTTTCCCTCGGCGGCAACATCACCCAACTGCGCGGCGTGCTGCCGGACCTGGTCATCCAGAAGCTGCAGACCCTGCAACGCGCCGGCCGAACCGAACCGCCCCCGCCCGACGCCCCGGCCGTCTGACCGCGCCGTGCGACCTGCTGCCCAGGTCGCACGATTTAGCGGCGGTGCGCAGCATCGCGGGCTCCCGCCCGCGGCTACAAATCTTTGCTTGTTCTCCCGCTCGCCGGGATATACTCTGACCCCCGGGATGTCCGAGTTCCGCAAAATCCTGGTCGTTCAGCCCAATTGGATCGGCGACGCGGTCATGGCCACGCCCGCCCTGCGCGCCCTGCGCGAGCATTTCCCCCACGCCCACATCGCTTACCTGATGAAACGCTACGTCAAGCCGATCTGCACCGGAACGCCCTGGGCGGATCAACTCATCACCTATCGCAGCGGCAAAACCAAGAAAAAAGCCGGCAAGGGTCTCTTCGACCTGGCCCGCCGCCTGCGCAGCGCACGCTTCGACTTGGCCGTCCTGATGCCCAATTCGTTTCAAGCCGCCCTGGTCTGCAAGATGGCCAACATCCCGCGCATCGCCGGCTACGAACGCGACGGACGCGGGTTTCTGCTCTCCGACAAACTTCTGCCGCGCAAGGAAAAGGGGAAATTCATCCCCACGCCGCTGGTCAAGTACTACATGGGCCTGGCCCATTATCTGGGCAGTCAGCAGCGCGAGCTTTCCCTCAAGCTGTTCGTGACCGAGCCCGAGCGCCGCGCGGCCGTCACGGTGCTGACGCGTGCGGGATTGGACGGCGAGCTGGATCGCCCCGCATCCTCCGGCAAACCGCCCCTGATCCTGCTGAATCCCGGCGCCCAGTACGGCGCCGCCAAGTGCTGGCTGCCCGAAAACTTCGCCGCCCTGGCCGACCGGTTCATCGACCAGCTCGGCGCCACCGTCCTCATCAGCGCCGCCCCGCGCGAGCGAAAAATCGTCGACATCATTTTGCGCAACATGACTCACGCCCCGGTCGATCTGCTGGCCAAGGGATCGACGCTGGGCGCGCTCAAGGAAATCGTTCGGCGATGCGATCTGATGGTCAGCAACGACACCGGCCCGCGTCACATCGCCGCCGCGTTCGACGTTCCCGTCGTGACCATCTTCGGCCCCACGCATCCCGAATGGACCGAGACCTATTTCCCCAAGGAACGCAAGGTGGCGGTGAAGGTTTTCTGCGGCCCCTGCCAGAAGAAGCTCTGCCCCCTGGACCATCGCTGCATGACCCGCGTCACCCCCGCGATGGTCTTCGACGCCGCCCTATCGCTTCTGCCCCAGCGGGCCGACATCACGTCTCCAGCGGCGCTTTCCTAGCGGCGTACTCGCCAAGGCGCCGGCTTCTTCTTAGAATCGCGCCATGATCCATCGCATCGACGTGCGATCTCGCGATGGGGTTGATCCGCTCGGGTCGGCGGTGCGCAAGCAGATCGCCGAGCTGGGGATCGAAACCGGCCCCATCGCCACCAGCCGAATCTTTTTGATCGACACCGACGCCGATCCGGCCGCCGTGCGCCGCATCGCAGATCAGCTTCTTGCCGATCCGGTGGTCGAATCGGCCCAGATGGACTGCGGTGAGGTCGACGACGCCGGCCATGGGCGCATCGAGGTGCATCTCAAGCCCGGCGTGATGGACCCGGTCGCGGCCAGCACCCAGATGGCCATCCGCGACATGGGCCTGGCCGTCCGCGAGGTCCGCACCGGCCGGGCGTATCTGATCGACGGCCTGACCGACCAGCAGATGCTGCAACGCATTGCCGATCGCGTGCTGGCCAACGACGTCATCGAATCGGTGCATTTCAGGCCGTATTGCCCGGCCCAATTCCAAACCGCGCCCCAGCAGCCGTTGCAGCTTCGCCGCGTGAGTTTGCGCGATTTGGCCGATCAGGAACTGACCAAGCTCAGCCGCGAGGCCCACCTGTTTTTGTCCCTTACGGAGATGAAGGCGATCCAGGACTACTTTCGCCGCCAGCAGCGCGAGCCCACGGACATCGAGCTGGAAACGCTGGCGCAGACCTGGAGCGAGCACTGCGTCCACAAGACGCTCAAAAGCGCCGTCGAAGTCGAGGTCCGTGATGCCAACCAGAAGGTGATCGGCCGGCGACGCTACGGGAATCTCCTTAAAGACACGATCTTCGCCAGCACCGTCGAGCTGATGCGGGGCGGCGGGGATTTTTGCTTGTCCGTGTTCAAGGACAACGCCGGCGTCGTCGCCTTCGATGAAACGGATGCGGTCTGCTTCAAGGTGGAGACGCACAACCATCCCAGCGCCATCGAGCCGTACGGCGGCAGCGCCACCGGCGTGGGCGGCGTCATCCGCGACGTGCTGGGCACCGGCCTGGCCGCCAAGCCCATCGCCAACACCGACGTCTTTTGCGTCGCCTTTCCCAACCAAAACGGCGCCCTGCCCAAGGGCGTCATCCATCCCAAGCGGATTCTGCAGCAGGTCGTCGCCGGCGTGCGCGACTACGGCAACCGCATGGGCATCCCCACCGTCAACGGCGCCGTCTACTTCGACAACGGTTACCTGGGCAATCCGCTGGTCTTCTGCGGCTGCGCGGGACTCCTCCCCCGCGACAAGATCGACAAATCCGCCGGCGCCGGCGACGCCATCGTGCTCCTGGGCGGGCGCACCGGCCGCGACGGCATCCACGGCGCCACGTTTTCCAGCGCCCAGCTCACCGACACCCACGCCGATGAATTCTCCCATGCCGTGCAGATCGGCAACGCCATCACCGAAAAAAAGATGGCCGACGTGGTCCTGGCGGCGCGCGATCGGGGCCTCTTTACCGCGATCACCGACTGCGGCGCCGGCGGACTCTCCTCGGCCGTCGGTGAAATGGGCGAGCACGTCGGCGCCCGCGTTGACCTGGAAAAAGTCCCCCTGAAATACGCCGGGCTGCGCTACGATGAAATCTGGATCAGCGAGGCCCAGGAGCGGATGGTCCTGGCCGTTGCCCCAAAGCTCGTCGCCCAGCTCCTGGACTTGGCGGCCAGCGAAGACGTCGAAGCCACGGTCATCGGCGCCTTCGGCACGGACCATCGCCAGCTCCTGTTGCGTTACCGCGGCATCGAGGTCGGCCGACTCTCCATGGAATTCCTGCACCAAGGCATCCCCATGCCGACGCGCACGGCCACGGTCATCCAGCGCGATTCTCCCGCGGTCGCGGATCAGTCCGTTCCGCTGGCACCGTCGATTTTCAAGCAGCGGCTCCTGGCGGCGCTGGCCCATCCCAACATCGCCAGCAAGCATTGGATCGTCCGCCAATACGATCACGAAGTTCAAGGCGGCTCGGTGGTCAAGCCGCTGACCGGCCCGCTGCAGATCGGCCCATCGGATGCGGCCGTCATCCGCCCCAAGCTGAGCAGCCACCGAGGCGTCGCCCTGGGCTGCGGCCTGTGCCCCGGCATCGAAGACCCCTACGACATGGCCATCGCGTCGATCGACGAAGCGGTCCGCAACGTCGTCGCCGTCGGCGCTGATCCCGACCGCATCGCCATCCTGGACAATTTCTGCTGGCCCAGCGTCGATGACCAAGCCACCATGGGCACGCTGGTCCGCGCCTGCGAAGCCTGCCGCGACGCCGCCCTGGGCTATCGCATCCCCTTTGTCAGCGGCAAGGATTCGCTGAACAACCAGTTCATCGACCAGCAGACCGGCCAGGTCTTGCGCATCCCGCGCACGCTTCTGGTCAGCGCCCTCGGCGTGATCGACGATGTGCGGCGCTGCCTTACCATGGACCTCAAATCACACTCCGCCCGCGTGGCCTTGATCGAACCGGAGCGCCGGGCCGATCCCGCCGCCCTGGGCAAGGTTCACCGCGCCGTCGCCAAGCTCATCCGCGACGGCAAGATCGCCGCGTGCCACGACGTCAGCGACGGCGGCGTTGCCGTCGCCGCCGCCGAAATGTGCATCGCCTCCGGAGCGGGCCTGATCGTCGGCCAGGAACTGCTCGACCCAACCGCCTTCACCGAAACGTGCGGCCGCTACCTGGTGGAGCTGGCCCAGGGACTGCAAAGCGGCGACCTGGCCGCCGATCTGCGCGGCGCCGCACGCATCAGCGATTTCGGTCTGGTTCAGCACCTGCGCCAACTGACGATCACCAACGCCCAGCAACGTCTTGTGGAGATCGGCCTGGAGGAACTGACCTCCGCCTGGCGCGGGACGCTGGATTGGTGATGCTTTTCGCCGCCGCGGGCCATGCGCAATTGACTCATCTTTTGCCGCCCGTTATAGTTCCGTATGAGTTGATTCCGCGGCGATTGGACGAGCCTCAAAGTTTCCCCGGCCATTTCAGGTCCCCATGAGCCAAGCCGTCTCTTCTCCGGCCAAAAATTCTGCGGGGCTGGAGGGAGTTGTCGCCGCTCCCAGCGAAATCTGTTTCATCGACGGCATCGCCGGCCGCCTCATCTACAGGGGTTATGAAATCGCCGACTTGGTCGAGAATGCCACTTTCGAGGAAACGGCCTACTTGCTCTGGCACAATCGCCTGCCCAATCGCGCCGAGCTGACGGAACTGCGAGCGCAACTGGCCGCCAACGCCGCTCTGCCGCCGCACACCATCGCCGTTCTCAAAGTCCTGCCCAAGGGCGCCGATCCGATGGACGTGTTGCGCACGACGGTCAGCTCCCTGGCCAGCCTCGACCCGGACTTACACAGCGACGATTCCGAAGCCAATCTGCGCAAGGCCACGCGATTGACCGCCCAGTTCCCCACCATCGTGGCCAGTTTCCATCGCCTGCGGCAAGGCAAGAAGCTGATGGAGCCGGACCCCGGCCTCGGCATCGCCGCCAATTTCCTCTATCTGCTCAACGGCAAGAAACCGCACGACACCCTGACCCGTGTGCTGGACGCCGCCCTGGTGCTGCACGCCGAGCACGGCTTCAACGCCAGCACGTTTGCCGCGCGGGTGACGGCCGCGACGCTGGCGGACATGCACGCCGCCATCACCGCCGCCGTCGCCGCCCTCAAGGGCCCGCTCCACGGCGGCGCCAATCAGGAGGTCATGCAACTGCTTCTGGACTGCGGCGACGCCGACGCCGCCGAGCAACGCGTCCGCACCATGCTCGCCAACGGCGAAAAAATCCCCGGCTTCGGTCATCGCGTCTACCGCACCGTCGATCCGCGCGCCACCTTCTTGCGCAAGATGAGCAAGCAGCTCGGCGAGGCCGCGGGCAACACCAAGTGGTACGAAATGTCCGAACGTCTCATCCCCATCGTCAAGGAACTCAAGAACAAAGATCCCAACGTCGATTTCTTCAGTGCCAGCGCCTATTACACCATGGGAATTCCCATCGACCTGTACACCCCCATCTTCGCCATCGCCCGCATCGCCGGTTGGACCGCCCACGTCATGGAGCAGCAAAGCAACAACCGCATCATCCGCCCGCAGGACGATTATCGCGGTCCCTTCGACCGGAAGGTGGTCCCCATCGACCAGCGATAGACGCGCACCCGGTGCCGCACCATGATCTCCGTAGTCATCCCCGTCCGAAACGCCCGTCAGTTCACCGTGAATTGTCTCCACAGCCTGCTGTACACCTTCCGCCAACTGTCCAGCCCCAGCGACGTCGAATACATCCTCATCGACGATAACTCCGATCCCGAGCAGGGCATCTGCGACTTGTTCCAGGAGTTCCGCCGCCAAACCCCCTCGCCGGTCAAAATCGTCCGCTTCAAACAGCGCCGCTGGTACGCCTGGGGATGCGCCTACGGCTTCGCCTCGGCCAAGGGGAGCCTGGTCCTGTTCCTCAGCCACGACGTGGTCCTCACCCCCGATTACGTCCGCACCGTCACGCAGGTCGCCGGCCTGGATGACACCTTCGGCATCATCCGCGGCACCGCGCAGTACGTCGATTGCTTCCCCCAATACCAGGTCCCCCCGCCGCTTCCCACGCGCGACATCGAAGACCTGACCAACTTCGCCGCGTACGTCGCCCGCTATCACGGCCTGGCCCACGCCGAGGACCCGCTGCTCACCGGCGACGCCATGCTCATCAAACGCTCGGTCTTCCAGAAAATCGGCTCGTTTGACACGCGCTTCCCCTACGGCTATTTCGCCGACATCGACTTCGGCCTGCGGACCCTGCGCGCCGGATTCAAAATGGTCTGCGCCAAAGGCGCTTGGCTCCACCACGAGGGCGCCGGCGCGTACAAGGACGAATCGGCCACCAAAAAAATCGACTACGCCTTGGTCCACGCCGAGCGCATGAAAAACGTCCAGGCCTGCTACGAAACCTTCCGCCAAAAATGGGACCCCTCGATGCCGCCGACCTACACCAACGTCTACGAGCTGCCCCTGGTGAGTCTGCGCTGTGCGCCCAGCGTCGGCTTCGACGAATTCCAGCCCTTTGTCCCCCTGGAAGACCCGCTCGTGGAATTGCTGTAAAGACAAGGAGACGGGGAGACAAGGAGACAGGGAGAAAAAGCTGAATTCATCGATTTCGGCTATCGCCTGTGTTGTCTCCTTGTCTCCTTGTCTCCTTGTCTCCCCGTCTTCCGCATCGCCGCGCGCAAATCTCCCGCGGCGGCGCGCAACACTTCCCGGGCGATCCCGGCGTCGATCCCCCGCCGTTGCATCACGATCGCCGTCTTCACTTCCCCATCGGCCGATCGCAAAAGCCGCATCGCCTCGTCCCGGGACAACCCCGCCATCGTCGCCACGATCCGAGCCCCGCGGTCCCACAGCTTTTGGTTGGTGGCCCGCAGATCGACCATCAGGTTTTCGTACACCTTGCCCAAGCGCACCATCGCCAACGTGGTGATCTGATTCAGCACCAATTTCGTGGCCGAGCCCGCTTTCAGCCGCGTCGAGCCGCTGAGCACCTCCGGCCCGGTCAGCGGACGGATGACCAGGTCCGCCGCCGGCTCCTGCGCCGACGCCGCCACGCAGCAAAGAAAAATCGTCCTTGCCCCCAGCGACTTGGCACGCTGGATCGCTCCCCGCACAAACGGCGTCGTGCCCCCCGCCGCGATCCCCAGCACCACGTCGCCGTGTCCTACCTTCTTTTGTTCCACCGCTTTTTCGCCATCCTCCGCCCGATCTTCCGCCCCCTCCTGCGAGCGGAACATGGCCGCCTCGCCCCCGGCGATGATCGCCTGCACCACGTGAGGCTCGGTCCCAAACGTCGGCGGACACTCCGCCGCGTCCAATACCCCCAATCGCCCGCTGGTTCCCGCGCCCACATAAATCAGCCGTCCGCCGCTGTTCAGCGCCTCGCTGACCCACTGCACCGCCCGCGCGACGGCGCCGCGCTGCTCGGCCACCGCCGCCACGGCGACGGCATCCTGCTCGTTCATCACCGCCAGCCCCTGCTCGATGGAAAGACGGTCCAGATTCATGGACTCAGCCAGCCGCTGCTCCGTCAGAAGCTGCGACCGATCGGCGATTTTTGGCATCTCGCGGCTCACGGGAATCTCACGGTTGGGGTGTGATCGATCCTAACACCACGCCGCGCTTCGCTCCCGTCGCGGCCGGAACGTTGCCCGCCACGCCGTCCAACGTCGCCGCGCCCAAAAGCGCAAATGCCATCGCCTCCTTGGCCGATGACGCAATGCCAAACTCATCGATCGTTTTCAGAGCCGCGCCCAGGCGCGCTCCCAGCAGTGACATCAGCGTCGTGTTGCGGGTTCCGCCCCCACTGACGATCACTTCATCCGGCGGCGAGGGAAGAAACTGCCGCACGGCGCGCCCGATGGATTCGGCCGCGATCACGCAGGCCGTGCAAAGCAAATCATTCAGGGGACGGCGCGTTTTTTGGGCTTCGGTGAACAGATGGATCATCGCCGGCCCATCCGTGGATTTGGGCGGCGGCTTGGCAAAATACGGCGCCGCCAGCACGCGCTTGACGATGGCATCCATCGGCTTGCCGGCGGCGGCGCGCTTCCCGTCCTGATCGAATCCCGGCTCCTGCCCCCTCATCAAATCGTCGCTGAGGCAATTTCCCGGACCGGTGTCAAAAGCGATCACCTCTTCAATCGTTCCGCCGGCCGGCAGATACGTGAGATTGGCGATCCCGCCCAGGTTCAACAGCACCCGGTTTTTCCGCGCATCCCGCAGCAGCAGATAATCCGCCAGTGGCACCAGGGGTGCTCCCTGCCCGCCGGCGGCGCAATCGGCCCGGCGAAAATCGCTAATCACGACACAGCCCACTTCCGCCGCGATCAGCGCCGGATCGAGCCACTGGATCGTATGGGGCGGATGGTGATACAGCGTCTGCCCATGCGCCGCCACCGCCGCCAGATCGCCGCCGCTCATTCCCGCCGCCAAGAGCGTCTCATTCACCGCCGCCGCGTAGCACAAGGAGATTTCCCGCCCGACTTCCGTCAGCGTTGCCAGGGTTGCCGCCCCCGACTGACGAATCTGGGCGATCGCCCGGCGCAGCGTCGTCGCATAGTCGCGATGATGCTCCTGCAGCAGTTGAGCCGACATGTCCAGGCCGCGGCCGCTGATGCGGACCAGGGCCACATCCACGCCGTCGGCGCTGGTGCCGCTCATCGCTCCGGCGATCACGCGTTTTTGGGCGGCCATCGCCGCTAATGTAACCTTCGGCCGGCGATCGCCATAGGCACGCCGCAGCGCCCTGGGCTATAATGCACGGATTAAGCCGTATCCGGAGGTTGGATCATGGCCGATCAGGAGAAAAGCGGCGATTCTTCCGGCGCCTCGGGCGCCGCCGCCGTCGCCAAGCCAAAAAAGTCACGCAGGACCGCCCCCAAGCAAGCGCCCCCGCAGGTCCTTCCGCCCTGGAAGGTCCTGCTCCACAACGACGACAAAAACGACATCCTTTTCGTCGTTGCGACCATCGTCGAGCTCACCCCGTTGAACGAGCAGGATGCCAAGCTCCGCACGCTCGAAGCCCACGAGACCGGCGTGGCGTTGCTGCTGACCACGCACAAGGAACGCGCCGAACTGTACAAGGACCAGTTCCACTCCAAGGGGCTCACGGTGAGTATTGAGCCGGCGGGGTAGCTCCACGGGGAAACCAGAAATCCGAAACCAGAATGACGAATCAA
>DBZL01000033.1:86050-102195 GCA_002311745.1 Phycisphaerales bacterium UBA1161
GAATCAAATCCGAAACCAGAATGGCGAATAGGTAACCCCTATTCTGATTTCGGGTTTCGGGTTTTGTTCTGGTTTCTGGTTTCAGGTTTTTGGTTTCGTCCTAGCATTCACCATCGACACTCTTTCCGTAGAGCGGCCTGGAGCTTCGACAAATACTGTTCGGCGGGTATTTCGATGCAGCCGAATCTTCGCAGATGCGCCGTCGTCGTTTGCGTGTCGAGCAATTGGTAGCCGCGCTCGCGCAGGCGGCGGACCAGGTGCACCAGCGCCACCTTGCTGGCGTCGCGCTGGCGGTGGAACATGCTTTCGCCGAAGAATGCCGCGCCCAGGCTCACGCCGTACAGGCCGCCGGCCAATCGCCCGCCCTTCCATGCTTCCACGCTGTGGGCCAAGCCCAGACGGTGCAGGCGCACGTAGGCGGCGATCATCTCCTCGTTGATCCAGGTTCCCTCGCGCCGATCTTCCTGACAGGCGCGCATCGTCGCCTCAAAATCGTGGTCGATGCGGACTTCAAAGCCGCCTTTTTGCGGCGGCCTGTTGATCAGGGAGCGCAGCGTGCGGGGAACGTGGAACGTGTCCAGCGGGATGATGCCGCGCGGATCGGCCGTGTACCACCGGATGGTCCCCTGACCATCCGCCATCGGGAAAAACCCCGCGGCGTACCCGGCCAACAGTGTCTGCGGATCGAGCAAAACCGGGCGCGGCATAACCGGAGGTGAAGCGCTGCACAGCGCTTTATGTCGGCAAAGGCAAAATGTCAACCCACCTTCAACACCGACGACTGCTCAAGCCCCGCAGGCAGAAGAAAAATGTCAATCCATCCCTCGGTGCTCCGCCATAGGTGGAACATGTCGATGAGCATCTGCTGGCTCAGGGGCACCAGGTGCGACGCGGCGTCCATGAAGGGGGCGTATCGGAATTGCCTGATGAATTCGAGCAGCTCCGCCACGTGCGAGCCGTGCAACGCCAACGTCCTCGGTTGGAACTCCATGCGGACCAGCGGACGCTGGCCCTGGCGGCCGATAAACTGGCGGGCGCCTTGCAGCACCTTGATGTCGTGCCCTTCGGTGTCGATGTGCATGAAGGTCACGTCGCGAATTTCCAACGGCATCGCCGCGTCCAGCGTCACCGCCTGGACCTCTTCGGATTGATCCATGTCGCGGTCGTTGGGGTACAAACTGCTGCTGCCGGTGCTCTGCGTGTTCACAAAGAACCGGGCCGTGCCCGCCCGGTCGGATACCGCCATGGGAAACAACTGCACGTTGGTGATGTGGTTCAGCTCGATGTTCTTCCTGAACAGTTCGACGTGCGCCGGCAGCGGCTCGAAGCAATAACATCGTTGGAAGAATTCGGCCGCCACGATGGTGTCGGTGCCGATGTTGGCGCCGACCTCCAGGAATGACCCGCCTCGGGCGGCGTTCTTGTACAGATTGCACAAGAATCCAAAGTCCCACGGGCGCGTGAACTGGAACACCGTCCCGATGAAAGCTCCCTTAGGAACGTAGATGCGCTTGGGCGGCTTTCCTTCGATGGGAAAGAGATGTTGCACGACCTCCAGCTCGCCGTCTGCGAAATTGCCGGTGGTCGACCCCATGTGACAAACCGCAGAACGTAGAGTATGGCTCCGCTCAGCCCGACGCAAGCGGTTTCATCCGCCCACGCCTCAAAGGTGTTTGTTTCGGGTCGATCAAATCTTTTTGCCCCATCGTGCCGCCTGGGCGGGGATAGCTAAAATGCAGAAACGCCCCATGTCCTGTGGTCAGTCCAAACCCGTTCCGCTTTCCGTCCGCGGCCGCGGCGCCGCCTCCAATCCCGCCAATCGCTTCGAAAAGCTGGACATCATCCCCGACGGCGATGCTCTGGATGCCGATGCCCTGGACGCCGATGCCCCCCGCGCCGCCCTGGCCACGATCTACCTCAAGGACACCACGCGCAGCATCATCGCCACCAACGATAGCCCCGACGTCGGTTTCGACGCCAGCATCAACCCCTACCGCGGCTGCGAACATGGATGCATCTATTGCTACGCCCGCCCGTTTCACGAATACCTCGGCTTTTCCTGCGGGCTGGACTTTGAAACCAAAATCCTGGTCAAGATGGATGCCCCGCGGCTGTTGCACCGGGAACTGTCTTGGCCCCAATGGCAACCGCGGCCGCTGCAGATGAGCGGCGTGACCGATTGCTACCAACCCATCGAGCGCAAGCTCCAGCTCACCCGGCAATGCCTGGCCGTGCTGGCCGAGTTCCGCAACCCCGTCACCATCGTCACCAAGAATGCCCTGGTGCAGCGCGACCTCGACCTGCTTCAAGAGCTTGCCGCGCACCACGCGGCGATCGTGCTGTTTTCCATTACGACGCTGGATGCGGATTTGGCGCGCGTGATGGAGCCGCGCACGGCCGTGCCGCGGCGGCGCTTGGAGGCGATGGGGCAACTGGCGGCGGCGGGAATTCCCGTGGGCGTGATGGCCGCGCCCATCATTCCCGGTCTCAACGATCATGAAATCCCGGCGATTTTGCGGGCGGCGGCCGACGCCGGCGCCGCCTGGGCCGGCTACGAACCGCTCCGCCTTCCCCACGCGGTGGCGACCCTGTTTGTTGACTGGCTTTCTCTCCATTTCCCCGACCGAAAGGAAAAAATCCTCGGGCGCATCCGTGCCATGCGCAACGGCAAACTCAATGACCCCAACTTCGGCTCGCGCATGCGCGGAAGCGGCCTCTGGGCCGAGCAACTCAAATTGATGTTCCACCTGGCCAAGCGCAAGGCCGGCCTGGATCGACCGTATCCCAGCCTATCCGTAGCGGCGTTCCGCCGGCCGCCTCAGCCGCAATTGACGTTATGGTGACGCCGCCGGCCGCGACCTATCCGGGCATGGCCGCCGACAAAAATTCCTCGATCCGCCGGCGATACTGCTGCGGATCGTGGCAAATCCCCAGCACGTGATGCACCTCGTCCAGCTCCCAGTAAACGCTTGGCCCGCGCTTCGGATCGCGCGCCGCCACCGCCGCCGCCAGAAGCGCCAAATCCTGGCGCCCAACGTACGGATCATCCCCGCTGGCGATCACCATGAGCGGGCAGGAAACGTCCCGAATCGTCCGCAGCGGCGCAACCGCCGCAAAATCGCATCGCGCCATCCACTGCGCCACTCGCAGCGCCAGCCGCTGAAACGGCGTCCCCGGCGTCCCCAGGCGCTGGCCATGCTCCGCGGCCGCGTGGGCAAAATCCGCGTAGGGCGATTCCAGGATCACGGCATGGATTTTCGGCGCATCCGCCAGCGCCGCCGCGGCCGCGGCCACCGCCGCTCCCAGACTCACGCCAAAGAGCACCAATTGCCGCGTCTGCTCCGGCCGATCCGCCTTGAGTTGGTTGATTACCTGGATCAGATCATGCCTCTCCCAAAACCCCGCCGAGCAGCAAGTCCCGCCGCTCTCGCCATGGGCCCGCAGATCCAGCGCCAGGATGTGGAATCCCAGATCGCGCCACAGCGGCGCCCACGCGATGCCGCCCACCTTGGCATCCGCGTATCCGTGCAGAATCACGACGCATCGTCCCTGCGCTTGTCGGTTCTCGATCCACCACGCGGCCAAGCTCAGCTTTTTGCCCGTCGATTCATCGATGACTTGGAACGGGGCATCCTCAAAATCCAGACCCAAATCCGCCGGCGAGAGTCTGCCCAGCTTGACCAACGCCCGCGCATCGCTCATCCGCGGCGGCCTCAGGAGCAGGCGAGCCATCAGCCAAACAGCAACGCCCGCCCAGGCGATGCCGAAAACGGCCAGCACCAGGGCGAGCATCAGCAGAGAGCGCAGCATGCGTGGATAATACCGAAATCCGAAACCCGAATGACGAGTCAAACCCTGAAACCCGAATACCCCGCTTTTCCTCATTCGTCATTTGTCATTCGTCATTCGTCATTCCGATTCCTGGTTTCTGGTTTCAGGACTAAAGTTCCTGGCCCCGGGCGTCCGATAAATGCTGGGATACCGGGCCGCTTTGGCCAGGCAAACAGTCTTTTGAGCAAGGAGTCTGCCGTGAAACTCGCAACCACGTCGCTCGTCGTATTGGCTCTGGTGACCGCTTTCGGGTGCCAACAGCAAAAGAAGCCCGATGCCAGCACGATGGACCTGTCAGGCCAGCCGACGGTGACGGCCGCGGCGACCCCGACCGCGGCTCCGGCCGCGTACGCGCCGCCGGTGCAGACCCCCGCTGCTGATGCGGCCCTCAGCACCTCCACACCGTCAACCAGCCTCACCGCTTCCGGCAACTCCTACACCATCAAGCCCGGCGATACGCTTTGGAAGATCGCCTCGACGCACTACGGTGACGGACGCAAGTGGCACCAGATCGCCGACGCCAACCCCGGCCTGACCCCGAGCAAACTCCGCGTCGGCCAGACCATTGCCCTGCCGTAACTTCTGTGCCCAACCAGACTGCGAGAGGCCCGAGCCGCCCATCGGCGGCTCATGGGCTTTTTGCGGACTTGGAACTCAGCTTCGCCAGGAAAATCCCAAACTCGTACAGCAGCACCAAGGGGATCATCAGGGCGATGGTGGCGGTCACCATGTCGCCGGGGGCCAGGGCGGCGGTTCACACACTTCCTTGAAGGGCTATAATACCGGTACACTTGGTCCATCGGCGAGCTGTCATGATGGTCCCTAAACTGTCTCCGGCGCTGATCTCTGAATCCACGGAAACGTTGGTGAGCCTCCACGTCCCCACGTGCGAGCGCGTTGCGGCGGTTTTGGCCCGACACGTGATCCCCATCGACCAGGAGGACACGAAGCTCCCTGAACTTTCGCGAACCGAGATCGGGAACTTCTACCTATTCCTTGTGGCAATTTGCCACCAAACTTCCCCGAAGGGACTTCCTCCTCTTGCCGGTAAGGTGAACGGACGTTCCCTACGCGGGTGGGATTATCTCTCGGCGCGATTGGAGGGCGATTCTGCCACCGACCACTCTCTTTTGGCCCCGAAGGAATGGGGCCATATGACTGGTGAGAGACTGGCGTGCCTCTTTAGAGATTCGGAGGCCGGTGATCGGCTGACGGAACCGGGCGCCCGCGCATTGCTCATCCGCAATCTCGGCGAGGTAATGGAACGGAACGCCTGGAAGGCGGCGGAGGACATTTACGAAAAGAGCGGTCACCGAATTGCGCAGGGTTCCGCGAATCTCCTGGAATTGCTTTCGCGCTTCCGAGCCTATGACGACCCCGTTTGCAAGAAAAGCTATTTTTTCCTCGGTGTAATGCGAAATGCCGGACTGTGGAGTTACGTTGACAATGAGAACCTTGGCGCTCCGGTGGATTATCATGAGGTCCGCGGCCACTTACGCATCGGCACAGTCACGGTGCACGACGCTGGCCTCCGTGAGAAGCTCTTTCGCGGCGAGCCTGTTAATGCTGAAGAGGACATTGCTATTCGGCGAGCGGTCCTTGAAGCCATTCTTTTGCTTTCCCGGCTGACCGGTCTCAAGAATCCGAGCCAGCTCCATTATCTTTTCTGGAATGTGTTTCGATCCTGCTGCACAAGGGAATCGCCGCATTGTTTCCGCTGCCCTTCTCGATGCACCTTGCCTGAGCGCTACGTACCGTTGGCAATTCACGAGGACGGAGTGCGACGTTGCCCGTTTTCATCCGTCTGTCAAAGCGCCGGCAGGGAGCCGAAATTGCTTGAGCACGTATTCAAAACCGACTACTATTGACCACGTCGTTGTCGTCTAGCGGAAGACGGAAGCATGGCAGAAGAGCCCAGACTCCGCCACGAATTCGTCGGAATGATGTTCGCGCTTGCCGTTGCGGAAGTCGCGATACAATTTGCCAAGTTGATGCAAGAGAAGCCGTCGTTTCCTCCCAACCTGCCCGCCGCCTATGTACATCTGTCCCTCGCTCTTGTGGTAATCGCCACGAGTTGGGTTGGATGGTCATTGGCGCCCGCAACCGGGGCGCGTCTGGATGTGAAAGAAATATTTCAACCCGAGTTTCTTGTATTGTTGATCGACGTCATCCTGGTGATTTGTTACTTCGTGCTCGTTCAGTCGTCGCCCGCCAACGATGCGTTTTGGGTGCTGGTTATTTTCATCCTTTATTCCATTTGGGATCTATTGACGAAGGTCGCCGTTTACTTGGTGTGCAAATTCCGGGACAAGAATGACGAAAAATGGTTCCCCAAATACGCGGCTAGACTGGTTCCAACGGCGGTCTGCCTGGCTTTAGCCTTTTGGACATGGAGCCGCTTTTCCGAAACCTTTGCCGCGTCACATCCCATCGTTGTTGATGCGGCGCTTATTGCTCTTATCCTCCTTTTCCGAGCAGGCAAGCAGGCAGCGTCCGCATTTACGGACGGACGGAATCTAAAGTCTGCTAAGCTATTTGCCGTCGGATGGGTGGTTGTCTGTTGTGCCGGCTTTCTTGTTGCGATGCGTTGGCCGCAATGCGGCTGTGGCGGCGCGCTCGACAAATAGATTGAAGCGGAAATACCCCTTCCCCAAAGCTCGCGGGTTCAATGATCGCGCCGGGATGAGCAAGCCGCATCCCGATGGCGTGTCTCGCCATTAAAAAGGCTCCGCATCAACTCTTCGATCGCTTGACGCCCAGCTTCGCCAGGAAAATCCCAAACTCGTACAGCAGCACCAGGGGGATCATCAGGGCGATGGTGGCGGTGACCACGTCGCCGGGGGCCAGGGCGGCGGCTAGGACCGCCAGGCCCAAGTACACGTAGCGGCGCCACGTGCGCAGCGTCGACACCTGCACGATCCCCACGCGCGCCAGCGCCATCACCACCAGGGGCAATTGAAACGCCAGGCCGAAGGTCAGCAGCAGTTGCAGCACCAGATTCACGTAATCCGGCAGCATGAAGTGCGGCGAGACCATGTTGGCTGCGCCAAACGGGATCACGCGGACTTTGCCGTTGATGAACATCTTGATGCGCTGCTGCGAGGTGTCGAACCAGACTTGATATTCACCCGGCTTGGCCGGATCGGACGGAAGCGGCTGCACGAAGCTGGGGCGCGTGCCGGCGGCGGCGGTGGCGGCTCGCGTCGAGGACGGCAGCGGAATCCCCGTGGTGAAGTTAATGAAAAACTGCAGCGACCACGGCAGGACCAGGAAATAGACAAACGCCATCCCGCTGATCAGAAGGAAGATGCTCAAGGGGATATAGCGTGTGATGTAGCGGCGCTCGTGCGGGTAGAGGCCGGCGCGCACGAATTGCCAGAGCTGATAGAGCACCCACGGGCTGGCGATCACCGCGGCCACGATCAGGCTGATCCTCATGTACACCATGAAGCCGTCGGCGATCTGCTCGGTGTAGAGCTGCGGATTGATCTCGGATTTTTGCAGGGCCTCGAACAGCGGGCGGCAAAAGAAGCTGACCAAGCGCTGGCCGATCAGCAGGCATCCCACCGCGGCGACCAGCACGCCGGCCAGGCCCAGCAGGATGCGGCGGCGCAGCTCCTCCAGGTGATCGCCGATGGTCATGCGGAATTGGTTGGGATCGAAATCGCCGCCCGCACGGGTCATGGCGGCGATTGTAAGCCGATTTGTGCCGCAGATCGATTGATCGGCTCAGGCGGCCGGCAGGGGATCGAACTCAAGGGCGACGCGGTAGCCCAAGCCGCTGGGATCGCAACGCAGCACGCGGCCCAGCGCATCCCACCCGCTGCGCAGCCCCTGCGGCGGGAAGATCACGCTCAGACGCTCGCCTCGCTCCAGCGGCAAATCGGTGATGGCCGACAATCCGCCCAGCGAAAGGTCCCGCAACGCCAGGCTCAACCGCGGCTCCTGCCGGGCCTGGATCGTGTGATCCAAACGGTGGCCCTGCACCGTGGTGTGGTACTCTTTGCGCGCGAACGTCCGCCGGTCCGACCAGGGCTCGGTCGGCAGGTACCTCGGCATTTTCAACACTGCAACCATGGCCACGCTCCCGATGGGCCTTCCCTTGCACCATCCAAATCCTGTAGGCTCATCGGCCGCACAGCCCAAAAAGGTTATCTATCTTTTGTTAAAATCCGGCACGGACGCGAAGTGACTATGCCGAATGGAATGGTTTATCTAGTGGGCGCAGGTCCCGGAGACCCCGGGCTGATTACCGTGCGCGGGGCGAAATTATTGGCACTGGCCGACGTGGTGGTGTACGACTTTTTGGCCAGCCCGCGGCTTCTGAGTTATTGCCCCCGCGCCCAAACGATCTACGTCGGCAAGAAATCCGCCTCCCACGCCATGCCCCAGGAGCAAATCAACGCCCTGCTTATCGAAAACGCCCGCCTTGGCCGGCAAGTCGTGCGGCTCAAGGGGGGCGATCCGTTTGTGTTTGGGCGCGGCGGTGAGGAGTGCCAGGCCCTTGCCGCAGCCGCCGTGCCCTTCGAAGTGGTGCCGGGTGTCACGGCCGCCATCGCCGCCCCCGCCTACGCCGGAATCCCCGTCACCCATCGCGATTTCAACTCCAGCTTCACCATCGTCACGGGTCACGAACAAGAAGACCCGCCCAGCGACATCGCCTGGGATGCGCTGGCCAAGCTGCCCTCCCTGGCGTTTTACATGGGCGCCCAATCGCTCCCATCCATCTGCCGGCGATTGATCGAGCACGGGATGGCGCCCGACACGCCGGCGGCGACCATCTGCTGGGGCACCACGCCGCGGCAGCGCACGGTCACCGCGGCACTGGCGGACCTGCCGGCCGCCGTGACGCAAGCGGGTCTGACCGCCCCGGCCATGACGATCATCGGGAAAAACGTGCAACTGCGGCAGACGATCCAGTGGTTCGAGCGGCGTCCCCTGCTGGGCCAGAGCGTCGTCGTGACGCGCACGCGGCGGCAGGCCGGCGAGCTGAGCGAACAATTGGAATCGCTCGGCGCCGCCGTGATCGAAGCGCCGACCATCGAGCTTTTCCCGCCCCGGAACCCGGCGACCGTGGACGCGGCCCTGGCCGCGGCCGCTCGATTCGATTGGATCATCTTCACCAGCGCCAACGGCGTCTGTGCCGTGAAGGATCGGCTGATGCAGGGCCGCCGCGATGTCCGCACCTTCGGATCGGCCAAAATCGCGGCGATCGGCGCGGCCACGGCGAAAGCCATCCAATCGCAACTGTGCCTGAACGTGGATCTCTGCCCCCAGCAGTTCGTGGCCGAAGCGCTGGCCGAGCAATTGACCGCCGGCGATCAGGCCCGGGGCAAGCGGTTTCTGCTTTTGCGGGCGGAGGTGACGCGGCCGCTGCTGACCCAGCGGCTGGCGCAGGGCGGCGCCGCCGCCGTCGTCGATGTCGCCGTGTACGAAACGCAGCCGGTGGAGTCCCTCCCGCCAGAACTGATCGAGATGATCCGCCACGGACAGGTGCAGTGGATCACCTTCACCAGCAGCAGCACCGCGCGCAATTTCATTCAGCTTCTGGGACCCGAGTATCGCCAGACGCTCCAGGGCGTGAAACTGGCCAGCATCGGCCCCGTCACCAGCCAGACGCTGCGCGAGCTCGGTCTGGAGCCGGCGGTGCAGGCGGTGACCTTTGACATCGGCGGATTGCTCGATGCGATCGTGAGCGGGTCATGAATCTCGACGATCCGGTCATTGCGGTCATCGGGGCCGGCGCGGTCGGCGGATATTACGGTGCGCGACTGGCGCAGCACGGGCATCGCGTGCACCTGCTGATGCGCAGCGACGCGGCCGCCGTACGGCACTCGGGCCTGCGCATCGACAGCCGGGATGGAAACTTTTCTCTCTCCCCCTCGCAAATCCACGTGCATGATGATCCGCGCTCGCTGCCCCAGGCGGATCTGCTGCTGATCGCCCTCAAAACCACCGCCAACGACCGCCTTGGTGAATTGGCCGGCCCGGCCGTCAAAGACGACAGCGCCATCCTCACCCTGCAAAACGGGCTGGGCAACGAGCAGCGCTTGGCCGAGCTGTTTGGAGAGCAGCGCGTGCTGGGTGGAATGGCGTTCGTGTGCCTCAATCGCGTCGCCCCCGGGCACATCGTGCACAGCGACCACGGAAAGATCCGACTGGGGGAATACCTCGGCGGGCCCAGCCAGCGGGCACGGCAAATCGCGGCCCTCTTCCGCGGCAGCTCCGTGCCCTGCGATGTGGTGGAAAACCTCGCCTACGGGCGATGGGAGAAATTGGTCTGGAACATCCCTTTCAACGGGCTGGGTGCGCTGTTGGATTTGACGACGGATCGGCTCGTCGGCAACCCCGATGGCCTGGCCCTGGTAACCCGCCTGATGCAGGAGGCAATCGATACCGCCAAAGCCCTACATTTGCAGCTTCCAGACAATTTGATCCAAAAGGAAATTGACTACACCCGGACGATGGGCGGTTATAGGACCAGCACACAAATCGACAGGCAAAAAAATAGGCCTTTGGAGGTCGAGGCCATCTGGGGCGAGCCGCTGAGAACCGCGCAGCGCAATGGCATCGCAACCCCTGCATTGGAAACACTTTATCTAATGCTGAAAATGTTACCTAATTGCGGCCAATATCGGTGAAACCTCGCCATATTTGATCTTTCACCAAATAACCACTTTTACCTTGCCTTCCAAGCGATTTGGGATATACCAAAAGCATCGCGGTCGTGAATGTTTTCACGTTTTGCGACCAAAAATAGCAATTCGAGAGCATCGGTGGAGGGTTATGGGAATGCTTTCACAAAAAAGAGGGGTTCAGTTGGGGTTGGGCGCGGCCGCCTTGGTCCTGTTGGGCAGCTTCGGGATTTTGGTCGTCCAGGGCGATAGGACACCGTCCCTGGCCACAGGTCAAGAAATGAGCGCCTCGACAAACCAAGAGCCGGCCGCGCCCATGGCGGTATCCCTCTCTGCCCGAGCTCATCAACAGTCTGGCCAAGAGCAGTAGGTTATTTCAGTCCCCACAGCCCGACCGCATCCAAGGTAACTACACGTCATTCATCTGCCGACCGGTCTGAGCTATCATTGCGATCATGCATCTGGTCGTTTTTGAGGGCTCGCATTGGAAGAGTTTTGCGCCGCTGTCCATCAGCCGGCCGGTCTTCATGCTGCAAAGCGGCCTGAGCACCCTGCTGGAAAAACAGATCCGCCACATCAAGCCGACGCGCCTGACCCTATGGGTGCGCCCCGCGCTGGCGGAGCATTGCCGCCGGCATCTGGTGCCGACCCTGTCCGTCCCCACGGCCATCAACGCGCCCCTGGATGAGGAGATGGCGCTCTTGTCCAGTGGCCGAGCGCTGCACTTCAGCGACTACGACCTGCCCGGCGGACCGTCCGTCGTCGTGGATGAGGGAGAACTGGTCCGCAAGGCGTGGGCGAAAATGCCCGGTCTCTCAGCCGAGGATTGCCTCAACCGCAGCCCCGCCTGGTTGAAGCTGCTGAATTTGCCCCGCGACGCGCAGCCGGGGCGCCTGCCCCAGTACCTATCCGACCTGGTCCATTGGAACGAGGAAGCGATCGTGGCCGATGCCATCCACCTGCAGGATACGCCGCATCCCCTGCCCGCCGGGCCCTATCACGTCATCGGCGATCAGAACGTCATCGTCGATCCGCAGGCAACGCTCGGCCCCGGCGTGGTGCTCGACGGCAGCAAGGGCCCGGTGGTCATCGAGGCCCACGCCTTCATCGGCGCCCACAGCGTGCTGTGCGGACCCTGCTGCGTCGGACCCCACTCGATCATCGCCCCCCTGAGCTACATCCGCGAGGGCACCAGCGTCGGGCCCATGTGCAAAATCGCCGGCGAAGTCTCCAACAGCATCATCCTCGGCTACACCAACAAGGCCCACTACGGATACCTGGGCCACAGCTACGTGGGAGAATGGGTCAACCTGGGCGCCGGCACAACCACCAGCAATCTGAAAAACACCTATGGGCCGATCAAGATGCACATCGGCAAAAAAGAGATCGTGACCGACCGCCGCTTCTTGGGCTCGATGATCGGCGACCACGTCAAGACGGCCATCGGCACTCGCCTGATGAGCGGAACGTACGTCGGCTACTGCAGTATGCTGGCCGCCAGCGCCCTGCCGCCCCGGTTCATCCCCAGTTTCACCTTCTGGACCGACCGCGGCATGGAGCCCTACCGTTTGGACAAGGCCCGCGAAGTCATGAAGCACGTCTTCGCCCGCCGAGGCAAAATCTGGGACGAGGAGGACGAAACCGCCCTCCAGAACGCCGTCGAAACCGTCCGCGAAATGCAGCAATAATATCCCCTGTGATTTCACCCCCGTCTTGCCGTATAACACACCGCATGTCATCCAAGCCACGCGTCCTCACCGGCGACACGCCCACGGGAAAACTGCACCTGGGACACTGGGTGGGCAGCCTGGAAAACCGCCTGGCCCTGCAGGATCAGTACGACTGTTATTTCTTGATCGCCAACAAGCACGCCTTCACCACGCGGGCCGATCAGCCGGCCGACATCCGCCAATCCGTCCTCGACATCGCCACCGATTACCTGGCCGCGGGCATCGATCCCAACCAAAGCGCCATCTTCGTCCAAAGCGAAGTGCCGGCCATCGACGAGCTGACGTTTTTCTTCGCCATGCTGTTGCCGTTCAATCGCGTGATGCGCAACCCGACGCTGAAGGACGAAATCCGCGACAAGGACCTGGGGGACAACTACCCGTTCGGGTTCCCGCTGTACGCGGTGGGCCAATGCGCCGACATCCTGGCGTTTCGCCCGGCCCTGGTGCCCGTGGGCGAGGACCAGCTTCCGCACCTGGAAATGTCGCGCGAGGTCGCCCGGCGTTTCGACCAGATGTACTGCGGCGTCGATCCGCACACGCAGGACGAGAATTACGTCGCCGCCGGCGGCCTTTTCCCGATCTTTCAGCCGTTGCTGGGGCGCGTGCGCCGCCTGGTCGGCACCGGCGGCCCGGCCCCGGGCGGAGAGCTGCTCAAGATGAGCAAGTCGCTGAACAACGCCATCTTCCTCTGTGACGATGCCGACACCGTCCAGAAAAAAGTCATGGGCATGTACACCGATCCCAAGCGCGTACGGGCGACCGATCCCGGCACGGTCCAGAACAACCCGCTGTGGATCTTTCACGAGACCTTCAACCCGGACAAGGCGTGGGTCGCTCAGCAGGAAGAGGCGTACCGGGCCGGGAAGGTCGGCGACGTCGCCATCAAGCGCAAGCTGGTCGAGGTGCTGAACACCATTCTGGAACCGATCCGCCAGCGGCGAAAAAATTACGAGCAGCGCCCCGACGACGTGCTGGGCGCCCTGCGGGCCGGCACCATTGCCGCCAATGCCGTGGCCGAAGAGACGCTGCAATTGGCCAAGCAGGCGATGAAGCAGGATTATTTCCCGCGATCGTTGGCGTTGCGGTAGTCCGTTTAGCCGCGTCGCTTGCGACGCGCGTTAGAACCGCGTCGCGCACCAGGTGCGCCACATCTGCCGATACGCCGCTTCCAAGTCGCGGGTAAAGCCGGCCGCATCCATCAGCGGGGATTGCTCGATCCGCCGCCGAAGGCCCGCTCGCAGTTCCACCAGACGTGGCAGGTCCGCAGCCAGGCTTGCGGCGATGTCGATGTACTGCTCGACATTTTGGGCAATGAGCTGCGGCAGACCCAGATTGCTCAAGATGCTCACGCCGCCGCGGCTCACCGCGGTGCTTCCCCCCAGCGTGACCAACGGCACACCCATCCACAGCGAATCCAAACTGGTCGTGTGGCCCGGATAGGGAAACGGGTCCAGGCCGATGTCCTGCCGGCTGCACAGGCTAACGTACTGGTCCCACGCCAGCCGGCCGGTCAATTCCACCCGCTGCGGCCCAACGCCCCATTGGGACAGAATCTGTTGCACCCGAGCAGACGCCCCGCCAGCCGGGCAACGCAGAATGAGCCGGGAATCCTTCACCTCGGATAGGAGCCGCCCCCAGCACTGCAACACCTGCGTCGTCACCTTGCAGAAATTGTTCAAGCTCCCGAAGGTCACGTACCCGTTGCGCAATGCCGGCAACGGCTCCACCGGCTCCTCTTGGCCGCTCCATCTCCAGCACAGGTACGTCTTGGGCAGGCGGATCGACTGCTCGCTGTAGTACGGGCATTGGATGCCTGGCGGGTCCAAATACGGATCGGTCAAACGGTAATCGATCGTGCTCAGACCCGTGGTGCTGGGATAGCCCAGATACGTCACCTGCACCGGAGCCGGCTTGCAGGCGAAAACCAGCAGCCGGTTGTGGGCCATGTGCAAAGACAGATCAACCAGAACGTCGATCTGCTGCTGGCGGATCAACTCCACGACCTGGGCATCGGATGAGCCAAAGATCGGATGCCACTGGTCCACTTTGCTCTGGATGCGCTGGGTGAGCGCGTCCGGCGTCGGGACGTTGCTAAAACCGGCGATCTCAAACTGCCGACGGTCGTGCTGTTCCAGGATCGGCTCCAGGGCCAGGCCGACCGGATGGCTGCGAAAATCGCCCGATACGTAGCCGATGCGCAGCCGCCGATCCGGCGATGGATCGTTCCGATGCGGTGCTATCCCGCCCTCGGGCGGTCCAGCGTGCCCCTGCGCCCATGCCCGGTGCGCCTCAAATAAAGTTCGCGCATCGGCATCAGGTTGAAAATGCATGGTGAACAGCCGATTGCTGTGCGCCGCCGCAAAGTTCGGTCGAATCGCCAACGCCTGCTCGTAGCACTTCAGGGCTTGCTCAACCTCCCCAACGTCCTTCAGAGCACCGGCCAGATTGTTCATCGCTTCGACATAAGTCGGTCGCAGGGATATGGCCTGCCGGTAGGTGGCGATCGTTTCATCCAGCCGCCCCAGGCAACGCAAGGCGCTGGCCCAACCGAAAAAAACTTCGGGAAAATCAGGACGCGCCGCCGCCGCCCGACGATAGGCATCAATTGCCGGCTCGAATTCACCCTTGGCCTGCAGGGCGTCGCCCAGTCCGTGCAAAGCATCAGCGTCGTCCGGACGCTGCTCCACCACCCGACGCAGCAGGGCGATCGCTCCGTCGAACTCCTTATTTTTTAACAGCGCCGCCGCCAGGCAATGGCACGCTTCCACATAGTCCGGCTTCAAGTCAATCGCCCGGCGCAACGCGGCCACCCCTTCGACGCCGCGGCCCAGGCTCGTCAAAACCACCCCGTGGTGGTAATGACACTCCGGAGCCGTAGGATTCAGGGCCAGGGATCGTTCAATGAGCTCCAGGGCGGCCCTGGGATCGCCACGCTGCAACGCCAGCACCCCCAGCATCTGCAGGGCGTCGGCGTCCTCCGGTTGGCGAAGCAGAATCTGGCGGTAGAGATTTTCCGCTTCGTCCAGTTCGCCCGCTTCGTGCCGGCTCACCGCCGCTTCCAGAATCTCCTCGACCGACATCTCTGCCGCCATCGCTGATCCTTCTAAGCTTTGCTCTTACACCATCGCCGCCACATCTCGCGATAGGCGGATTCCACGTCTTTGGCAAATCGCCCCGCGTCCATCAGGGGCGATCGCTGCATCCGTGCCCGCAAGCCGCTGCGCAGCTCCGCCAAACGCCGCGGATCGCCGGCCAGAGCCGCCGCGATCTCGACGTACTGCTCGACGCTCTGGGCGACCAACTCGCCAAAACCGACGTTGCTGAGGATGCTCACCCCCCCGCGTCCCACCGCCGTCGCCCCGGCCAGCGTCACCACCGGCACGCCCATCCACAGCGCATCGCACGTCGTCGTCCCGCCGCAAAAAGGAAACGGGTCCAGGGCGATGTCGATACGCCGGTATTGCTCGAAATACGCAGCCGTCGGCGCCGCCGACACCAGCGTCAGACGATCCGCATCGAGCCCCGCCGCAGTCAATTCCCCAGCCAGCCGATCGCGATGACTCCCAAACGGACAGTACACCACCAGGCCGCTGCCCGGCACCGCTTGCAGCAGCCGACGCCACGCCCGCCACGTCCCCGGCGACACCTTGCAGTAGTTGTTGAAGCACCCGAAGGTCACCCGGCCGCTCGCCAGCGCCGGCGGCTGGCCAACCTCGATCTCGGCGATGCACGGCTCATAGCACCAGTACGTCCGCAAGCGCACCGATTTCTCGCTATAGGCGCTTTCGTCCATGCCCGGCGGATCGAGATATGGATCGGTCAAGCGATAGTCCATCGTTTCCAGGCCGCTGGTCCCGCAATACGCCAGATACGTCACCTGCACCGGCGCCGGCTTGCGGGCGAACACCAGCAGCCGATTGCCGCCGGTGTGCAGCGACAAATCCACCAG
>DBZL01000043.1:0-19666 GCA_002311745.1 Phycisphaerales bacterium UBA1161
GCCGAAGATGAAAAAAGTTGGGAGTACCGGAGGAGGAGGAAATGCGGCCGCCCGAGAACATTGGCGGACCCACGCCCATTACGGGCCGACTTCGCCGCCGTTGTCCCGGCTGAAGCGAACGATCGTCAGCTCGCCAAGGGTTTGGCGCTGAGCGTTGGGAAACAGGGATTGCAATTTTTTCAGCGTCAGCTCGTCCGGGTCGGCCCAAAAAAGATGAGACAGGATCAGAATGACCTGCGGGTACGGCTGCTGGGCCAGGCGCGATTCCAGTCGGGCTAAGTCCTGCGCCTTTTGCACGCGCAGCATGGCGCGCGGGGGGTCGCGGTCCAGAAAGGCGGCGGGAACGCCGGTGGCCGATTCGTCGGGGCGATAGAAATAGTAGTAATCAAAGGGAAGCTGACCGTCCTCGGAGACGAAAACGAGAAGCCGATGGCGCGGCGGGAGCTGGGCAACCCAGCGGGCGACGCCGCGCCAGTCCTCGTTCTGGTGCACCGTTTCGTAGGCCAATAGATCGCCGGCGGCCAAGAGCAGCATCAGAATGGCGCCGGCGCCGACGGCCCGACGGGCCCAGGGCGACAGGGCCAGGTTCATCGGCAGCAGAAGCACGATCGGCATCAGGGCGGCGGAAGGCAAGAACGTCTTTGTCATCAGGATGGGCGTGGCGAGGCGGCTGTACGCTGCCACCAACAGCGGCGGGAAAAACGCCAGCAGGATCATGGCGATCGCCTGACGGAGCCGCGGCCCGCGCTGTCGCAGCAGAGACAAAAGCAGCGACGCGGCGACAAGCGCCAGCCCGATGGCCAGCAGGATGTGGCCGGCAAATTCGGGGGCGTGCAGGCGCGCGCCCATGGCCCGCCAGGACCAAGTCTCCGGCACATCGGCCAACCAGGCGATCAGGTTGGTGATGTCAGTGGCGCCCGGCCGGCTCACCCAGAATTCGCCATGAACGATGCGAAGCTGATTCGGCAGGCAAAAAATCCCCCACGGGGCGTAGAGGATCGCGACGATGGCGGCGGTGAGGGCGATGTCCGTGATGCGCCGCCGCGGCCTGTGATGTGAAGGAAGTATCAGCCAGACCAGGGCCAAGCTCGCCACGTACGGCATCATGACGTTGTGCGTGTAGAGCGAGGCCGCCAGGAGCAGGGTCAAGGGAATCAGCCAAGCGCGATGTTGCGCGGCCAAATGCCGCAGCAGGCAGAGCATCGCGGCCACGAGCAGCAGGGCCATCAGGGGATAAAATCGCGCCTCCTGGGCGTAGAAGACTTGATGGAATCCCAGTGCCAAGGCCCAGAGGGCGGCGGCAACGGCGGCGGGCTTGAACAAGAATTTGCGGGCCAGACCGACGGCCAGGATCAATGTCAGCGCGCTGCACAGGGCCGTCATGGACCGCAGGGCGGCTTCGGGCTCGTGGCCAAAGAGATCGCTCCACCACCGCAAGAGCAAATAGAACAGGGGCGGCGCGGTATCGGCGCGCGTCAGGCGGACAATCTGGCCCAAGGGGTGGGATACCATCCAGGCCGTATATCCCTCGTCCATCCAGAGGCTCTGGTGATCGAGCCGACAAAAGCGCAAGGCGGTTCCCGCGGCCACGGCGAGCCAAGTCAGGAGCTGCCATACGGAGAGATGGCGGCCGTGGGCTTCGATGCGGTCGGGTGCGGCGAGTTTTGATTGACTGTCTTGCATAAAAAGGCATACTGTTACGGTAGCCAACCGCTCTGAATCTCCGCGCTCCAAGCCAGGTTTGCGTGATTTATCCGCGGTGTGGAAATTTGTTAACACCGCTGCAAATCGTTATAAATTGGCGATTTCGTTGTTCTGCAAGGCATTCTATCTAAAAGCGTTGCAATGCATGCACGACCGCCCGCGATGGGCCTATACGATCCTCGGTTTGAACACGACGCCTGCGGCGTGGGCTTTCTTTGCCACATGAAGGGCAAGGCCAGCCATCGCATCATCATGCAGGCGTTGGAGATGCTGGAGAACATGAGCCACCGGGGCGCCTGCGGGTGCGAGCCGGACAGCGGGGACGGGGCGGGCATCCTGGTCCGCCTTCCCGATGCGTTTTTGCGGCGTAAGTGCGCGGGTCTGGGGATCACCCTGCCGCCGTTGGGGCAATACGGCGCGGCCAACGTCTTTTTGCCCCAGGACTTGGTGCAACGCCAGGAATGCGAGCGCATCTTCGAGCAAATCATCGGCGATTACGGCATGACGGTGCTGGGCTGGCGTGACGTGCCGGTGAACAACAAATCCATCGGCCCAACGCCGAAGCGCTGCGAGCCGCGGATTCGCCAGATTTTCGTCGGCATGGGCAGCACCTTCTACAACCGCCGGGATTTCGACCGCCGGCTGTACCTGGTCCGCCAGCGGGCGGAAAACAGCATCGAATTCAGCGACCTCCCCGCCGAAGCACGCAGCATGTTTTACATCTGCGCGCTCTCCGCCACGCGCATCATCTACAAGGGAATGTTCACCGCCCATCAGGTCCGGCAGTATTACCCGGATTTGTCGGAGTCGGATTTTTCCTCCGCCCTGGCCGTCATTCACTCGCGCTTCAGCACCAACACGTTTCCCTCGTGGGACCGGGCCCACCCCTACCGCTACGTGGCGCATAACGGCGAGATCAACACGCTGCGCGGCAATCGCAACTGGATGCGGGCGCGCTACGGCTCCCTGCAATCGGACGTCTTCGGCGACGAGCTGCAGAAGATGTACCCGATCCTCACCGAGTCCGGCTCGGACACCGCGACGATCGACAACGCCCTGCAGTTCCTGACCCTCAACGGGCGCGAGCTGGCGCATTCGATGCTCATGCTCATCCCCGAGGCCTGGCAGAACAACCACAAGATGGATGAGGAGCTGAAGGCGTTTTACGAATATCACGCCTGCTTGATGGAGCCGTGGGACGGCCCGGCGAGCATCGTCTTCACCAACGGCAACCAGGTCGGCGCGGTGCTGGACCGCAACGGCCTGCGCCCCAGCCGCTACTACGTCACCAAGGACGACCTGGTCATCATGGCCAGCGAAGTGGGCGTGCTGAGCGTCGATCCGAAAAACATCGTCAAGAAGTGGCGCTTGCAGCCCGGGAAAATCTTCCTCATCGACTTCAAGCAGGGCCGCATCATCGACGACAACGAGATCAAGCGCAACCTGGTGGAAAAGCGCCCGTGGAAGGAGTGGCTCAAGGAATACATGATCCCCCTGGACGATCTGCCGGCGCCGCGGAACGTGCAGGAGGTGGACCACGAGACGCTCTTGGTGCGTCAGCACGCCTTCGGCTACACGGTGGAAGAGATCAAGATGATCATGCTGCCGATGGCCAGCAACGGGCTGGAGCCGGTGGGCAGCATGGGGACGGACACGCCCCTGGCCTGTCTGAGCGACAAGCCGCAGCTCTTGTACGCGTATTTCCGGCAGCTCTTTGCCCAGGTGACCAATCCGCCGCTGGATGCCATCCGCGAGGAGTTGGTGACCAGCCTGTACACCTACCTGGGCCGCGAGGGCAACCTGCTCAGCGAAGTGCCCAAGAACTGCCATCTGATCAAGCTGAAGCAGCCGATTCTGGCCAACACGGATTTGGAGAAGCTGCGCGAGGTGTCGCACGGGGACCTGCGTGCGGTGACGCTGCCGATGCTGTTCAACGTCGCCGAGGGCGAGGCGGGGCTGGCCAAAGCGGTGGAGGCGCTGTGCGAAGCCGCGGCCGCCGCGGTGCGCGAGGGAGCGTCGATCCTGGTCTTGTCCGACCGCGGCGTCGATGCCCAGCGGGCGCCGATCCCCAGCCTGCTGGCCACGGCGGCGGTGCATCATCACCTCATCCGCGAAGGCACGCGCACGCAGTGCGGGCTGGTCATCGAGACCGGCGAGGCGCGCGAGGCGCATCATTTTTGCCTGCTGATCGGCTACGGCGCCGGGGCGATCAATCCGTACCTGGCGTTTGAGACCCTGGCGGATTTGCACAAGGCCGGGGCGTTTCCGGCGGAACTGAGCCTGGAGGCCGCCAAGAAGAACTACACCAAGGCCGCCAACAAGGCGATCCTCAAGGTCGCCAGCAAGATGGGCATCAGCACGGTGCAGAGCTATCGCGGGGCGCAGATTTTCGAGGCCATCGGGCTCAGCCACCGGCTGGTGGATAAATATTTCACCAACACGTGCAGCCGGATCAACGGCGTGGACCTGGATGTCATCGCCAAGGAGTCGCTGCTGCGGCACCGGCGCGGTTTTCCCCCCATCCGCGTCAACGGCCACGTGCTGGACGACGGCGGGCAATACCAATGGCGGCGCGACGGGGAATACCACATGTGGAACCCCGACACCATCGCCAAGATGCAGCACGCGATACGCCTGGGCCTCACTCAGCCGATCGACGGCTTCAAGGCGTTCCAGGAATACACCAAGCTGGTGAATGATGAATCGCGTCAGCACTGCACGCTGCGCGGATTGCTCCATTTCAAGAAAGCCCAGAACCCGGTGCCGCTGGAGGAGGTGGAGCCGGCCCAGGAAATCGTCAAACGCTTCTGCACGGGAGCGATGAGCTTCGGCTCGATCTCACGGGAAGCGCACGAGACGCTGGCGATCGCCATGAACCGCATCGGCGGCAAGAGCAACACCGGCGAGGGGGGCGAAGACCCCGATCGCTTCAAGCGGGATGCCAACGGCGATTGGCGGCGCAGCGCCATCAAGCAGGTGGCGTCGGCGCGGTTCGGCGTGACCACCGAGTACCTGGTCAACGCCGATCAGTTGCAGATCAAGATGGCCCAGGGCGCCAAGCCGGGCGAGGGCGGGCAGCTTCCCGGCCACAAGGTGGACGAGTACGTCGGCAAGATCCGCCACTCGACGCCGGGCGTGCAACTGATCTCTCCGCCGCCGCACCACGACATCTACTCCATCGAGGATTTGGCGCAGCTCATCCACGACCTGAAGAACGCCAACCGCAACGCGCGGATCAGCGTGAAACTGGTCAGCGAGGTGGGAGTGGGTACGGTGGCGGCGGGCGTGGCCAAGGGCAAGGCCGATCACATCCTGATCAGCGGCGACGGCGGCGGAACGGGCGCGTCTCCGCTGACGAGCATCAAGTACGCCGGGTTGCCTTGGGAGCTGGGCGTGGCCGAGACGCAGCAGACGCTGGTGCTCAACGATCTGCGCGGGCGGATCGTCCTGGAGACGGATGGGCAGTTCAAAACCGGCCGCGACGTGGTGGTCGCCGCGCTGCTGGGGGCCGAGGAATTCGGCTTCAGCACGGCGCCGCTGATCGCCACCGGGTGCATCATGATGCGCGTGTGTCATCTGAACACCTGCCCGGTGGGCATCGCCACCCAGGACCCGGACCTGCGCAAGAAATTCGCCGGCAAGCCGGAACACGTCATCAATTTCATGTTCTTCATCGCCGAGGAAGTGCGCCGCTACATGGCCGCTCTGGGCTTCCGCAAGTTCGAAGACATGGTCGGGCAGAGCCAGATGCTGGAGTTCGCCGACCTGAGCGACCATTGGAAGGGCAAGAATCTGGACCTTTCGGTGATCCTGCACAAGCCGCAGGCCGGGCCTCACGTCGCCGTGCATAACGTGCAGAAGCAGGATCACGGCCTGGAGAAGGCGCTGGACAACAAGCTGCTGGAACTGGCGGCGCCGGCCCTGGAACGCGGCGAAAAAGTCCGCGTGGAAATGCCGATCAAGAACACCCACCGCACCGTCGGCACCATCCTCTCCAGCGAGATCGCCAAAAAATACGGCCAGGCGGGGCTGCCGGATGGGACGATTCACTTCAAGTTCAACGGCTCGGCGGGCCAGAGCTTCGGGTGCTTTCTCATCAAGGGCGTGACCCTGGAGCTGGAAGGGGATGCCAACGACTACACGGCCAAGGGCCTCTCCGGCGGGCGCGTGATCATCTATCCGCCCAAGGAGGCGACGTTCAAGCCGGAGGAAAACATCCTCGCCGGCAACGTGATCTGCTACGGCGCCATCGCCGGCGAGATTTATCTGCGCGGCGTGGTGGGCGAGCGGTTCTGCGTGCGCAACAGCGGCGCCTTGGCGGTGGTGGAGGGCGTGGGCGACCACGGCTGCGAATACATGACCGGCGGGCGCGTGGTGGTGATCGGCCCGACGGGGCGCAACTTCGCGGCCGGCATGTCCGGCGGCATCGCCTACGTTTACGACACCTCCGGTCAGTTCAAGGACCTATGCAATCTGGAAATGGTCGAGTTGGAGCGGCCGGACAAGCCGGAGGATGCCCAGATCATCCGTCGCCTGCTGGAAAACCACCGCAGGTACACCGGCAGCACGGTGGCCGGCGCGATCCTGGACGACTTCGACAATGAGATCAAATGGTTCGTGAAGGTGATGCCGATCGACTACCGCCGCGTGCTGGAACATCAGGCGGAACAGGAGGCGCGGGCGCAGCAGTTGGCGCAGAGACAAGCTTAAGGAAATGACGAATGACGAATGACGAATAACGAATCAAGGACCAATGACCGAATGGCGGTCATGCGCCTCTTTTCATTCGTCATTCGTCATTCGAATTTCGAATTTACAGCAATGGGCAAGCCGACGGGATTCAAAGAGATTGCACGCGAGATGCCCAAGCGGCGGGAGATCAAACTCCGCCTCCTGGACTGGAACGAGGTCTATCTCGATTTCCCGGAGGAAAAGCTGCGCAAGCAGGGGGCGCGCTGCATGGACTGCGGGGTGCCGTTCTGCAACTCCAGCCACGGCTGCCCGCTGGGGAACATCATCCCCGAGTGGAACGACCTGGTCTACAAGAACCGCTGGCGCGACGCCCTGGAGATGCTGTACAAGACCAACAACTTTCCGGAATTCACCGGCCGCGTCTGCCCGGCGCCGTGCGAAGAGGCGTGCGTGCTGGGAATCAACGAAAAGCCGGTGACCATCAAGAACATCGAGCTGTCGATCATCGAGCACGCGTTCGAGCAGGGGTGGACCGGCCCGGAGCTTCCGCCGACGCGCACGGGCAAGAAGGTGGCGGTCGTCGGCTCCGGCCCGGCGGGATTGGCCGCCGCCGCCCAACTCAACAAGGCTGGGCATTGGGTCACTATTTTCGAGCGGGCCGACCGCGCCGGCGGATTGCTCATGTACGGCATCCCCAACTTCAAGCTGGAAAAACGCTTCGTGGAGCGGCGGCTGAAAATCATGGAGGCCGAGGAGATCAAATTCGTCGTCAGCGCCAACGTCGGCTTCGACGTCAAGGTGGATGACCTGCGGCGAGATTTCGACGCGATCATTTTGTGCGGCGGCAGCACGCAGAGCCGCGACTTGAACGTCCCCGGCCGCGAATTGGCCGGCATCCATCTGGCCATGACCTATCTGCCCCTGCAAAACCGCAAGAACCTGGGCGATCAGATTTTTGACGAGCAGATGATCGACGCCCGCGGCAAGGACGTCATTATCCTGGGCGGCGGGGACACCGGCGCCGACTGCCTGGGCACCGCCCTGCGCCAGGGATGCAAGAGCGTCAAGCAGTTTGAGCTATTGCCGCGGCCAGTCGATGCGCGCACGCCGCAGTTCGTCATCGAGGGCAAGGTGCAACCCTGGCCGTATTGGCCGATGATCTTCCGCACCAGCGCCGCCCACGAAGAGGCCAACGCCGTTGCCGGCGGGGAAATCCGCGATTTTTCCATCAACACCAAATCCTTCAGCGGGGAAAACGGGCGCGTGAAAAAGCTGCACGGCGTGCGGCTGGAATGGGCCAAGGACGCCAGCGGCCGGCCGGCCATGAAGGAAATTCCCGGCAGCGAATTCGAGCTGCCCTGCGATCTGTGCCTGCTGGCGCTGGGCTTCGTGCATCCCGAGCACGATGGGCCGATCCAGCAATTGGGGCTGAAGTTGGACGCACGCGGCAACGTGCAGTGCGACGGCAACTACGCCACGAGCATTCCCGGCGTTTTCGCCGCCGGCGATGCGCGGCGGGGACAGAGTCTGGTCGTGTGGGCGATCAGCGAAGGCCGCCAAGCCGCCCGGGCCGTCGATGAATTTCTCATGGGCAGCAGCGATCTGGGCCCGGCGATCAAGCTGTTTTAAACCCGGTTATAATTGGCCGCCTGTGAGCGCTTTGCGGAGCACAGATGACTGCCGCTGATATCCCCGCTCCTCCGGTCAATCCGGTGCGTCGTTCGGTCCGCATTACCGCGGCCGTGCTGAAGTTTTTTGTGCTCGTCGCGGTGCTGGGGCTTATCGCCGCGATGGTTTCGCGCTTTGCGGGTGGAGCAGCGCTGCTGGCGATCGGCTTCGTCGCCGCGGGCGCCGGGGCGTTTGGGGCCGTTATCACGCTGTTCATCCTCTTGTCTTACCGCAAGCTGGCGCGGCAGGCGGATGAAATCCTCGCCGGCACGCAGGTCCTTGGCCGTTGGCGCTGCACCGAAGAAGAATGGATGCGGCACATCCAAACCGAACGCAGGCTGGCCAAGAAAAGTTTTCGCGGGCTCCTGCTCATCCTGGGCGTTTCGCTGCTGATTCTGATCGGCGTGTGCGTTTATGTGGCCCGGACCAGCGACACCCCCATCCCGCGAGGCGTATGGCTGATCGTCGCCGCGATTTTCGCCGGCGTGATGGGACTGCTGGCCGGCATCGGCTATCTCGCCGCCACGCTCCCCGTGCGCCGGCTCAAGCATCCCGACAATCGCGAGATCTTCGTCGGCCGCGACGGCCTGATCCTTGCCGGAAAATTCGTTTCCTGGAAACTCTATTTTGCCCAATTGGAATGGGTGCGTTACGAACCGGGCGATCCCGGCTTTCTGGATTTCCGCTGGATACAGCCGGGAGCGGGCCTTTACGGCCTGCCGGCCCCGCAGGGAGCGCGTGTCCCCGTGCCCAGGAACCTCGAATCGGTGGCCCGCCAAATTGTCGGTATTTTTGCCGCGAAATTTCAAGGATAAGCGGGTGCGAGAATCCAAAACTGCATGGACTTATCCGTCTGGCGGGATACAATTTTGCTCTGTTTTGCGGTCGCACGTCCGATGTAGGGACGTGGGCGACAGCGGCGTTGGCGGCCATGAAATCCCGGCAACGTCAAGAGTCTCTTACACTGCGGTGAAAGAACGGTATCTCCTGTCCCGAGTTATTCGGGACAAGCCATGCCGATCCCGGCGGTTCGGGACCCGCGGAAGGACAGACTGTCATGGCCATCGATCCACGTTTCCTGGCCGAATCCGGCCCTGAAATCTTCACCGGCAATGAGCTGCTCGTTAAAGGCGCCCTGGAAACGGAGGGGGGCGTTCATCTCATCACGGGGTATCCCGGCTCGCCGGTGGCCAGCTTCTTCGACGTGATCAGCGAACTGCGCGATCTGCTGTGCGCCAAGGGCGTGCGCGCGTTTCAGGCGAACAACGAGGCGCTGTCGGTGGCGGCGGTCAACGGCAGCCAGATGCTCCCGACGCGTGCGATCGCCGTCTTTAAGAACATCGGGGCGCACGTGGCGGCCGATGCCCTGGCCCTGGGGAATCTGGCTGGGACGCATCCGCAAGGAGGCGCCGTCATCATCCTGGGGGAAGACCCGTGGTGCGAGAGCACGCAGGTGCCGGCCGACAGCCGGTTCTTGTGCGAGCATCTTCGCATGGCGGTGCTGGATCCGGGTGAGCCGCAGGAATTCAAGGACTGGATCAACCTGGGCTTCAAGCTCAGCCAGACCGCTGGGCTTTACGTGGGATACATCGCCACCGTCGCCCAGGCCGACGGGGGCGGAACGGTTCAGTGCCGGCCCAATCAATTTCCCTCGATCAACACGCAGCAGAAGATCACGCTGCAGACGTCCCAGATCGATCTGGGCAAGGTGCTGTTGCCGCCGCGAACGTGGCAAAGGGAGCTGCTTTTCCCGCAGCGTTTTGCGACGACGATGCGTGCGGCGCGGGAACTGGGACTCAATCGCATCATCCCCCACGAAAATCGCGACGTGCCGGCGCCGCTGGGATTCATCGTCACGGGCATGGGCGGGCCGTACTTGCGGCACGTGCTGGCCGAACTGGAATTGACCGGGCTGCTGCCCGTGTTGCGGATGGGCCTGAGCTATCCGGCGGACGTGGAGTTGGTGAAGGAATTTTCCGCGCTGTGCGACACGATGATCGTCATCGAGGAGCGGCGCAGTTTCTTGGAGAAGAACATTCGCGATGCCCTGTTCCACGCGCTGCCGCAGGATCAGGCGGCGGAAATATCCTCGCGGCTGTACGGCAAAACGTTCCCCGGCGGCAAGGAGGGAATTCCGGAGGCGCGCGGGCTGAATTATTCGGTGCTGGCGCAAAAACTGATCCCGCTGTTTCAGGCCACCCAGCAGCTTCCGGCCAAGAGCCGCAACGGGCGGCTCAGCAGCGAGCTGGATCGCCTGCGTGCCGCCAGCAAGCCCAAGCTCCAGGTGTTTCAGCAGGCGGTGGCCGTGCGCACGCCGACGTTCTGTCCGGGCTGTCCGCATCGGGACAGTTCGGCGGTGCTTCTGGAAATCCGCCGCAACCTGGCCGATCCGCGGTACATGGCGAAGCATCACGGCATGCCGCCGGTGGACCTGGTGGCGCACGGGGATACCGGGTGCTACACGATGCTGATGTTCGCGCCCACCGAGCAGCTCATGCACAACTAC
Source organism: Phycisphaerales bacterium UBA1161 (assembly GCA_002311745.1). Taxonomy (GTDB): domain Bacteria; phylum Planctomycetota; class Phycisphaerae; order Tepidisphaerales; family Tepidisphaeraceae; genus UBA1161. Next base: position 10,571 of record DBZL01000043.1, read on the forward strand.
AGCGGCATGGGGTTGGGCGGCGGCACGGGCTCGGGCATCGATCCGTTCATCACCAACAAGCAGATCGTCTTCATGGGGGATGGAACGTTTTTCCATTCCGGCCAGATCGCCATCAGCAATTCGATCAAGGCCAACCAGGACATCACCTACATCATCCTGGAAAACAAGACCACGGCGATGACCGGCCACCAGGAGCACGCGGGGACGGAATTGGACCTGCTGGGCAACCGCTCGTACATCCAGGACATCGAAGAGATCGCGCGGGGGATGGCCGGCACCAGTCCCCTGACCGTCGTGAAGCTCTCGCCGGCGCAGCGCGAAAAATACAAGGCGATCCTGGAACGGGCGATCCTGAGCGACGGCGTGAAGGTCGTCATCGCCGACAAGGAATGCGGCATTACCTACCAGCGGCGGATGCTCAAGGAAGAGCGGAGGATCATCAAGAAGCACGGGTATCTGCCGCGCAAGACGCACATGAACATCACGCCGGAGGTGTGCGAAAACTGCCTGGAATGCACGGCGGTCACGGCGTGCCCGGGGTTGACCTCCATCCAGACCGACTACGGGCGAAAGATCGACACGGACCTGACTTGGTGCGTGAACGACGGCGCCTGCGAGCGCGTGCTGGTCAGCAACGAGATCGCCGAATCGGTCAAGCCCTGCCCCAGCTTCGAGCAGGTGACGGTGCTTCGGCACAAGCGTCGGCGGTACACGCTGCCGCGGATGGATTTGGCCCGCCTGCCCGAGCCGGATTTTCACCACGACATGACCGCGGCGGGAAAGACCTGGCGCATCCACATGAGCGGGGTGGGAGGGATGGGCATCGGCATCGTCGGCGCCATCCTGGTGCGCGCCGGGCACAAGGAAGGGTATCACGTGGTCTTCCAGGAAAAGAAAGGGCTGGCGATCCGCAACGGCGGGGTCTTCGCCCAGATCACGTTCGTGAACAACAACGGATGCGCCACCACGCCGGCGACGACCGGCTCGATCCCCTACGGCAAGGCGGATGTGCTTTTGGGGATCGACATCCTGGAAGCGGCGCGGGCCATCGACCCGCGCGAGCCGTTCCGCGTCGGCTCGCCGCAGCACACCGCCGCCGTGCTCAACCTGCACAAGCAGTCCACCGTCTACACGCTGCTGGGCAAGGATGATTTTGACCCGGAGATTCTGCGCGAGCAGATTCTGCAGCAGTGCGAGGCGCAGCACAGTTACGCGGCGAATCTGTCGGAAATCTGCGAGAGGCGATTGGGCAGCAAGCTGTTTGTGAACATCATGATGCTGGGCGTGGCCCATCAGTTGGGGTTGATCCCGGTGTCGACGCGATCGATCGCCTGGGCGATCAAGGACACCATCCGCCGCGAGCATCGCCGCAACGTCAAGGCCTTCAACATCGGCCGCAAGCTGGCGCTGGAGCCGCGCGTCCTGCCCGCCAGGCCGCAGCCCGACACGTGGGAACACCTGGTCACCAACAAATCGCGCATCCTGCGCAAGACGCATTGGCGCGGCGGGAAATTCTCCAGGCGTTACGAGCTGATGGTCCGCGGGGCCATGAAGCAGATGCGCGAGCTGAGCGAGCAGGCCAAGTACGACCTGGCCCTGCGCATTTACGACCTGATCCAATACCAGGACCTGAACCTGGCGCGGCGGTTCGTGGAAACGGTGCGGAAGCTCTATCGCCGCGACGGCGCCCAGCGCGGCTACGCCGCCACGCACGCGGTCATTTGGAACTTGGCCAAGGTCACGCTCATCAAGGACGAGCCGTACGTGGCGTACCTGCTGACGCGATTCGAAAAGAAGCAGCGCGACATCGCCAAGTACAACGTGGACGTGGTCAACGGCGACCGGCTGCGCTATCGCCACCACACCAATCCCGAGCTGCAGTTCGGCCCGGTGCGCCTGCGTTTCCGCATGACCACCAGCGACTGGCAGCTTCGGCTGGTTCGGCACATGAAATGGCTGCGGCGGATGGCCGGTTGGCACCATCGCGAAGCGGCCTTCCGCGATTGGTACGTGGCGCTATTGGATCGCGTGGATCTTTCCGACGACGCCAGCTACCAGAAGGCGCTGGCGGCGCTGAAATGCCCGGAGTCCGTCAGCGGCTACCGCGAGGTGCGGTATCCGAAGATGGAGCGGGCGAAAGCGGCGGTGGAAGCGGAATTCGGTCCGATCCGAGCGAGGCAAAACGGCGCCGCGGCCGCAGCGGTCGGCGTCAACTCCTCCGCGGCATCTCCCGCGGCGTGATGTTGAGAGTGATTTTCTCCGTACCGCGCAGAATGACCACCGGGCAGGGTTTGCCCACGCGCTCTTCCGTCAGCAGGCGGTGTAGATCGTCGATGCGCCCAACCACCGAGTCGTCGAATTCGACGATGATGTCGCCTTGGCGCAGGTCGGCGGCGGAGGCGGGGCTGGCGGGTTCGATCTGCACGGCCAAGACGCCGCTTTCGCCTTTGAGGCGATGATAGCGCACGAGGCGCCGGAGCAGGGGCACGTCCTGGCCGCCCAGGCCGATGTAGCTGCGTTTCACCCGCCCGGACTGGATGAGCTGGCCGGCCACGAACGACGCGGTATTGCTGGGAATGGCAAAGCACAATCCCTGGGCGGGGAGGATGACGGCGGTGTTGACGCCGACGACTTCGCCCCGGCCGCTGACCAGGGGGCCGCCGCTGTTGCCGGGATTCAGGGCGGCATCCGTTTGGATGATGTTGTCGATCAGTCGCCCCGAGGCCGAGCGAAAGCTGCGGGCCGTGGCGCTGACTACGCCGGCGGTCACCGTGTACTGAAACCCGTACGGATTGCCGATGGCCACCACGAGCTGGCCGACTTGCAGGGCGGAGGAATCGCCCAGCTTCGCCGAGGGAAGCTGCGGAGCGTCGATGCGGAGGACGGCCAGGTCGGTATCCGGATCATCGCCGATCAGCTCGGCGGCAAATTTGCGGCCATCCGGCAAAGCCGCGTCGATCCGCCCGGCGCCGTGGACGACGTGGCTGTTGGTCAGGATGAAACCGTCCGGGGTGAAGATGAACCCCGACCCGGTGCCACCGGCCGGAGCGCGGCGGCCGCGTGCGGCGGCGTCGCTGGGGTGAACTTCCACGTTCACCACCGTGGGGCTGACCCGCCGGGCCACATCAATCACGGTGCGCGAATAGGCGTCCAACCACCCGGCGTCGCCGGAAGCGCCGCTGGCACCGTCCGGCGGTTCGGCCAGGGCGCTGGCGGCCGAGGAAATCCATCGCAGCGTTCGTTTCATGCCAGACGGATCGTAGGAAACGAAATCTGCGAAGTGAATCGGTCAATACCTGGAGCAGACCGGCCGGAGGACCGGCCGGCTCAATCGGCGAGGCAAAGGGGCCTTGGGGGATTGAACATATCGGCTTTCGCGGATGCGGATCTCAGCCCGTCTGTCCCAAGGAGGCATCCGATTTGAGCATGAGGTGTCTGATCAGGTCGAGGCGAGTGATGATTTCGTCCATGTCCGCAGGACGCTTGGACGGGCGAGTGGAAACGCATTCCATGACCAGATTGGACAGACCCAGCGGCACGCGCGGGTTGAGTTCCGCCGGCGTCTGGATCGTCTGCTCGAGCAGGAAGCTGTTCTCGCCTTTTTTGTTCACGGTGTAGACCGTGGGGATGTTTCTTAGGGTCAGAGCCCAGTAGATGGTAGCGCCGAGGTTGTAGACGTCGGTCTGGACGCTGATGGGCCGGCGGGCCACCTGCTCGGGGGCAATGTAGTCGGGCGTGCCTTGAATGCGCTCCTTGATCGTGCCGATCCTGCATCCCTGGCCGAAGTCGATCAGCTTCACCTGTCCCTTCTCGGTGCGGAGGATGTTGTTGGGCTTGGTGTCGCAGTGGGCGTAGCCCAGGACGTGCATGGCCTTGAGTCCCTGGGCGGCCTGTATGAAAGTGTCAATGATCTCGACAATCTCCACCGGCGGCCGCACGTCGAGGGACTTGCCATCCACCAGCTCCATCAGCAAAAACGCCTCGCTGATTCTCCTCAGCAATGTTTTGATAATCTTAAAATCGTAGGATCGGCGCAGATTGGGGTGGGAGAACTGCCGACTGATCTCGTACTCCGTCTCCATCTGCTCGATGAAGCGGAGATCTTTGGATCCGGAGCGAACAACATGCTTGAGGGCGTAGACCTGGCGCGTCGCCGGGTCCTTCACCGCGTAGATCACGCTACGCGCTCCTTCACCCAAGCGCTCCAAAACCTCGTAATTGAGGAGCTTTTGCGGCATCAAGCAGCGTTCCATCCGGAGATCGGGCTGTTTTCTCCCCCGCGTGCCGGATGGATGACAGGAAGGGAAGCTAACCAAGGACGAGATAAACGAGAACGATAAAAACTGCGCCTTGGTGCGAGCGATACCCGCGAATATTCACCTCATCATCGCCGGGGGTACGGCCGGTCCACAAGAGCATCCGGGAGCCGGCCGCATGCCCAAGAGGTCGCCTACCCGTCACCAATTACGATAAACCGGGGAAGCATAATTGGCAAGCAATTGTTAGATTTGCACTGCCTAGGCCAAGAGCCACAAATGCCTTGCGGCTTTGCTCAAGGATGGACGCCACAAACCTTTAAGGCAAGATCTGGTCCCGGAAGGCGGTTACGGGGAAATATCGCCCCACGCTGGAAGGCGTACCCGGCTGGTTGAGCAGAATCACGCGTTCGGCTGGAATACGCAGTTGGGCCTGAAGCGTGCTGACAAGTTGGGTCAACCGCCGCAACTGCATGGGGGTGGGCATGGTCTTATCGAAATCGCCCACGAGGCAGATACTGAGGCAATTGGGTTCGATGTGGTCGACGCCGGGTGGCGCGGCGGCCGGCTGCTGCTGGTTCCAACGCTGGCCGATCTGGATTTCGCCGTCTTGGCAGCCTTCGCCGTTGCCGACCAAAAAGTGATCGCACAGGCCCATGCCGGCCACGGCCAGGGTTTGGGCGCTGCCCGAAGCAGTGCCGCTGTGGTGAATGTAGATGTATTTCCACTGCTCGGGCTTGGCGGCGACGGCCGTGTGGAAGACCTGATCGAGGTACTGCCCCTGACCGCCGGCGGCCAGAGCCCCATACCCTTCGGCAGCCAGCGGTGGCGGCGCCAAGGCCAGCAACAGTGCGCTGGTGAAGCTCAAAAGTGCGATCAAACTCGTCAGGACTACGACATTGCGTTTAGAATGTTTCACGACAGCCGTCCGCCCACGGGTGAGGCAAAATTCGCCAAATTGCGGCTGAAAACCCCCAACTTGGGGTCCGATAAAACGCCGCGTCTTCCCTGCGCAAATTCATCGGCAATCGGGCGGCAAACTGATTGCGAAATTTTTGTGCCCGGCGCATTTTGTTCAAAAAGTGACCACGAACCGGTCACATATGCCTCCCACGAGGCACCGTCCGATTAAACGTAACTCACAACGTCGAAACGGTTTTGGCCAATAACCGCCGATAATTGCGCTTCGCAGGCAAGTCGCAACTTTACCGCCGGTCTTTAAGGCAAGGGAAACGACTTCTGGCCAACCCACCCATTAACGCGCGAAGGTTAACACCAGTACCACTAGCAGTAGGAAAAGGATAAATGCGACCACAATACCTAGTTTTAACAGATTTGCGTCCGAAAGAGCACCCATCACCCTCCATCCGCGCGCCTTGGCGGAAGTGGCGGCATTACCGGCCTCTGAGCCAGCCGGTTCGCCCGCGGCGCTTTGTCGTTCTCCCGAGGCGCGGTTGCCCATCGATGCGTTGGCCGCGGCATCGGCGGCAGCCGGTATGTCGTCCGCAGAGCCTTTGAGATGCGCGGGCACCATTTGAATGGTCCGGCAGTATTGGCAACGGCAAACGCCGCCGGCAAAGGCGTCATCCACCGTCAAAACGCTCTTACACTTTGTGCACGCGATTCGAATCATGGGGGGCACGTGCCGGTGCGCCAGCAGCACCAGCGACTTGGGCCTGCGCCTACGGTTGCCACAAATAATAAAATCCGGTGGGCAGCAGAACCTGGTTGATGGGAAGTTTCAAATTCATCTCATTGGCCTGGGGCGTGGGGGTGGACGTATCGGCGTAGATCGACCCCGAATAACCGTAGGGACGCTTGTACATGATGACCGAGGCTTCGGGGGCATGCGCCAATTGCCGGGCCAACTCGACGGCATCGTCCAGGCGGCCGGTCTGGTCGGCCAATCCCAATTCGACGGCACGCTGACCGCTGAAGACCCGGCCGTCGGTCACGAGCTTCAGCGTCGCCTGGTCCTTGATCGGCCGATGGGCTGTCACCACCGATTTGAATCGGTCGAAATATTCATCGACCATCGACTGCATGACCTGGCGCTCGCGGGGCGTGAGGTGCTTGAACGGCGAGCCCATGTCCTTCAGCTCCGCGCTCTTGATGGCTTCGGACTGCACGCCGATTTTTTCCATCGTTCCCACGACGTCGAAGGTTTCGAAGATGACGCCGATGCTGCCCACGACCGACGTGGGGGCGACGACGATTTTGTCGGCGGCGCAGCTCAGGTAATAGGCTCCGCTGGCGGCGACCTCCTGGGCGGAGGCGACGACCGGCTTGTGCGTCTTTTGGCGAAAGCGGATCAGGGCATCGTACATGGTGTCGGAGGTGGTCACCGTTCCGCCGGGGGAATTGACCCGCAGCACCACGGCCTTGACCGAATCATCATCCGCGGCCTTGTCCAGCTGCTGCACGAAGAGGCTCAGCGGGTTTTCCTGCGGCCGCAAAAAACCGCCGCTGCGATCGTCGATGAGCATCCCCTCGACGGGAACGATCAGGATCTTGCCCGCGCCGCGCCCGGGCTGTGCCTTGATCTCCTGCAATTCAAAGGTGTTGGAGACGGGAGTGATCAAAAAGCTGGGCGTGCCACAACCGCAAAGAAAAAACGCCAGAACGATGCACAAAGCGATTCGCATGATACAACCCTCGTGGTGCTAAGATACGGGCGGAGATTCTAGCGGTGGCTTACCGGGTGAGCAAAGCGAAATTCGCCGAGTTGGTGCAGGCGGCGCTGGCGACGCTTCCGGAGGCATTCGCCAAGTTTCTGGAGGAAGTGCCGGTGGAAGTCGAGGACGACCCCGGGCCGCGGCACCTTCGCGCGGCCGGCGTGCGCGGCGGCACGCTGCTGGGGCTTTACCGCGGCCGGCCAAGAACCGTGCGCAGCGTCGAGGATTCGGGCACCTTGCCGGATGTCATCTACATCTTTCAACGGCCCATCGAATCCATCTGCAACAGCGAAGAGGAACTGGTCCGCCAGGTGTACATCACCGTTTTGCACGAGATCGGACACCATTTCGGGCTGAGCGAGCAGGACTTGGAGCGGCTGGGGTATCGTTAGCATCATCTAAATGTTTGGGTCTGCGGCCTAAGTAGTGGTGGACAGGGCGGGGGGTCGCTGTTTATGCTTCACTGTTCGACCCTTGGGGTGGGGGGACGCGAACCACTGTGTCGATAAACAAATAGCCAGAGGTGTTGAACTCTCATGATTCCTGGTAAGTCGATTCAGCAAAGCGTCATAGCGGGCATGGTGTTGTGCCTGCTGTCGTTGTCGGCGGGGGGCGAGGCCACCGGAGGCAACGACGCCGCCCAGGGCCAGACCGTCCAGGCGCTGAGCGCCCCATCCGCCAAGCACGCGTTGTCCTTCACCGAATTGGGCATCCTGAAGGAGATGCTGGTCAAGCCGGGCGATCACGTGACGGTGGGTCAGGTCCTGGCCACGGAAGATAGCGACCTGGAACAGCAAGAATACAACGCGATGAAGATCGAGGCCGAGTCCACGAGCAAGATCGACGCGGCCGTCGTCGACCGCGATTCCAAGAAGCGCGAGCGAGACAACAAGCAAAAGGCGTACGAAAACGGCGGCGCCAACGTCGAAGAAGTGGAGCAGGCAAAGCTGGCTTACGAGGAGGCCGAAATTCAGATCCGCTACGCCAAGGAAGAGCACTCGCAAAAGCAGGCCGCTCTTTTGAAGCAGCAGACGAAAGTCGAAAAGATGAAACTGCTCAGCCCCGTGAGCGGGATCGTGGAAAAGATCAGCCTTCAACCCGGCGAGGTGGTGGACCCGGCCCGTCCGGAAGGGGCGCTGACCGTCGTTCGCAATAAACCGCTGTGGGTGGACCTGCACCTTACGCCGACGCAGGCGGCGAAGCTGAAATTGGGCGACAAGCTACAGGCGGCTTACGTGATCGAGCCGGATCAGTGGATGACGGGCACGGTTATTTTCTTCGATCCGGTGGTGGACTCGACGGTGGATAAGCGGACCGTGCGGCTGGAGTTGCCCAACGATGAGGACAAACCGGCGGGGTTGGAGCTCAACGTGCGCGTGCCGCAACCCTAGACCCTCACTGGAAATAGGTCCTTCAAGAAAAAATAATGTCGAAATTGTGGCAGCGCCAGTATTCCCAATGTCCAATAATCCGAGGAGGGTACCTGGCGACGGTGGGTGAAATGCGGGCGATCTGGCCGAAAATGGACAAGGTGAATCGTGGCCTCGGGAATCGTTGAATCACAGGGATCGGAGTCGAGCTCGCAGGAGCAGGGCAGCTCGCGGTCCAAGATGGTGCAGCGGCTGTTGACCGCCTCGGCCAACCTGCCGCAGTTCATCAACGATCTGCTGACGACGCAGGCGGTGATGGTGGCCGGGACCGAAGCGGCCGGGTTTGCCACTGAAGCAGGGGAGCAGGGGGCGACCCTGCGGCTGATCGCCCACATCCGCCCGGACGAGAGCACGGCCGAGATGCGTGCGGCGGCCATCGCCGCCTTTCAGGAATTGCTCAAGCCCTGCATCGCCCAGGGCCGCGACGGGGCCATCGAAATCCAAAGCGGCGACAACGCCCCCGAGCCGCAGTACTGCCTGATCACGCTTCTGCGCGCCGACGGCCAGCTCGTCGCGGCCACGGCGGTCATCACCCGCTGCCGAAACCTCGAGCGCGCTCAGCAGCGGCTGATGTCCATGCAGCTGGTGGCGGGGTATTTCGATCTGTTTTCGCTGCGGCGCAACAGCGAGCAGGCGCAGATCATCGCCCACTCGCATCAGCACGTGCTGCAACTGGCCACCGCGGTGGCCACCGCCGAGGGTTTTGAGTCGGCGGCGATGAACCTGTGCAACGAA
>DBZL01000043.1:19731-21082 GCA_002311745.1 Phycisphaerales bacterium UBA1161
TGGCCACGCGCACCGGCGCCAGCCGCGTCTCCCTGGGCTGGTTCAAGGGTCAGCGCATCCGCGTCAAGGCCCTCTCCCACACCGAGCAGTTCGACAAGAAGCAGGAGTTGGTCAAACTCCTGGAAACGGTGATGGAAGAGTGCGTCGATCAGGAAGAGCCGGTGCACTTCGATCCTGAAGGGGGCGGCACCGCCAACGTCAGCCGATCGGCGCAGATTCTGTCGCGCGGCGAAGGCGGCAACATCGTGCTCTCCCTGCCGTTGCGGCGGCGGGCGGACGTCGTGGGCGCCATCACCCTGGAATTCCCGCCGGTACAGCGCATTTCGCAGCAGGCGTTCACGGGCTTGTCGGTGGCCGTGGATCTGCTGGCGCCCCAACTTTACGACCGCTATCAAAACGACCGCTGGCTGATCACCAAGGCCGGCTTGAGCCTGCGCGAGCTGGGCAAGAAGATCATCGGCCCGCAGCACATGCTGGCCAAGGTGCTCAGTGCCGCCGCCGTCGGCGCGGTGCTGTTCCTGTGCCTGTTCAAGCCCATCTATCACGTGAGCGCGCCGTTCCAATTCGAGGCCATCGACAAGCGCAAGCTGGAAGCGCCCTTCGACGGATACATCAAGAGCGTGCTGGTGCGGCCGGGCGACCGCGTGAAAAAGGACCAGCCGCTGCTGACCATGGACGTGTCGGACATCAAGCTGAAGCTGGATGCGGCCAAGGCCGAGGCGGCCAAGGCGCACGCCCAGTACGTCAAGTTCGCGGCCGATCCGGAGAAGCAGGCGGATGCGGCCATCGCTCAGGCGCAGATCGACGCCGCCAACGCCGAAGCCCGCCTCTACCAGGACCAGATCGACCGCGCCCAGGTCAAGGCCCCCTTCGAGGGCCTGGTGCTCAAGGGGGATCTGACCGATCAGGTGCTGGCGCCCAAGAAGCAAGGGGATGAGCTGTTCATCGTCGCGGCCAACGACAGCCTGCGGGCCGAGCTTTCCGTCAGCGAGCGCGACATTCAGGATTTGCAGCCCGGCCAGCGCGGCAAGCTGGCCACGACCAGTCTGCCGACGCAAAAGTACGGGTTTTTGATCGAGCGCATCGTTCCCCTGGGCCAAGCCAAGGAAGGGGACAACGTCTTCACGGTGTACGCCAAGTTGGACCAGCTTGTCGACACCTGGCGTCCGGGCATGGCCGGCGAGGCCCGCATTGACGTGCGGAAACGCCCCGTCATCTGGATCTGGACCCACAAGCTGGTCGATTACGTGCGCCTAAAATTGTGGATATGAGTTGCTCGTTGCTGGTAGCTAGTTGCTAGAGAAAATCAGCCGGCCGCCTTGGCTTTTTCTAGCAACCAGCAACCAGCAAC
>DBZL01000043.1:21113-21238 GCA_002311745.1 Phycisphaerales bacterium UBA1161
CAACCAGCAACTAGCCCCATGACCCTGCAACTGCGTCCCACATTCTCTGAAAGCTGGTATCGCGTGGCGACGCTTAAGCCGCGGCTGCGCGCGGGGGCGCAGATTTCGCGGCAGCACTACCGCGG
>DBZL01000027.1 GCA_002311745.1 Phycisphaerales bacterium UBA1161
TGGCGCGACGGTAAACAGTTACTTTCCAGGACCAAAAGAAGGGGGTCAGGACCCCTTTTTTTTCTGCGTCTCTGCGGTTGCATTGACCCCGCGAGCGAGACAAACGACGCGACGGCACATATAACGTGGGGCGTGGCGGCCCAGAGGCTGGAACAATTCCTGGCGGATCTGCCGCGGGCGGGAACGCTGGTCAAGGATCGCGGCTATCGGCAGGTCTGGAAATTCGAGTTTGAAGGACGCGGATACTATTTGAAGTTCTACCCGCGCAAAGGCGCCGCGATCAAGCGGCTGCTGCGCGGGAGCCTTGCCGGGCGCGAATTTGCGCGCCTGGTGGCACTGCAGAAGGCGCAGATCGCCGCGCCGCGCGCGGTGGCGCAGTTGGTGGGGTTCACCATCAACGGCGTCAAGGGGGACGCCGTCATCCTGCAGGCGATCGAGCCGGCGATTCCCCTGGACCAGTACGTTCAGGATTTTTCCTGGCGCGGCGAGGCGATTCCGGATCATGGCGCGCTGGCGGCCAAGATCCGGTATCTCTTGCGGCAACTGCGCCGCGCCGCTCTGGGCCACAGCGATTTGCACCTGGGAAACCTTCTGCTCCGCGAGGGCGAGATTTTTCTGCTGGACGGTTATGCCGTGCGCCTGGACGGGCTGAAAGCGGAGGACGTTTTCAATTTGGGGCACAGCGTCAGCGGAATCGCCACGCGCAGCGATCTTTGGCGCACGTGGGAAGAGCTTGGATTTGACGGTCCGGTGCCCAGTTACAACCCGGCCAGCGGCGAGCAGTGGCGGAAAATCCTGCAGCGCACGACGCAGGAGAACGATTATTTTGGCCGGCTGAAGATCGGCCCGTGGAGCGGCGTTTATTTCAAGCGGTACAAGTATCCGCGCCGCTGGGCGCCGGCCAGCGATCTGCGCGTCGCGGCGGCGGATTGGCAGGACCAATGGCCGCGGCTGTGGCGGCAAATCGAATCGGGCGAGTTGGCGGCGATCAAAAGCAGCCGCAGCGGCGACGTGCTGACCGCCCAGGCGACGCTGGGCGGGCGCGGCGTGAGCGTCGTCATCAAGCGGCCCTATCGGCGGCATTGGTATCGCTACGTGAACGAGATCGGCCGGGGCAGCCGGGCGTGGCGGGCGTGGAACAAGGGGTGGAATCTGATCGTGCGCGACTTGCCGACCGCCTGGCCGCTCTTGGTCATGCAAAAGCGGCAACTGGGGTACATCACGGATGCGGTGATCGTTTTTGAGCGGGTGCAGGGAAGCACGTTGGCCGACGTGGATTTGGATGCCATGGAGGCGAGCGGACGGCAGATGCTTTTTCGCCGCGCCGGAGGCATGTTGCGGCGGATCGATCAGCTGGGCATGTTTCACTACGATGCCAAGGCCAGCAACTGGATCGTGCGGGAAGATCCCAAGCTCGGGCCGGTCCCCATCCTGATCGACGTGGACGGCATCCGCTTCGGACGCTGGCCGGCGTTGGGCATCGAGCGGCTGCTGCGCAGCATGCGCGATCACCGGCAGTACACGCCGGCCGATTCGCTGGCGCTGTGTCAGGGCTACGCCCCGTTTTCCCGCAGCGTGGTGCAGAGCGATCCCTAGCGCTTAGCGCGGCGGCGCTGGATTTTCTCCTCCGGCAAGTCCATACCCTGCTGCAACGCCTGGAATTGATCCGATAAAGAATCGGGAAGGCGCTCGGCCATGCGTGTTCGCCTTGGGCTTGCGGCAGTATAGTGTGTTTTGCGGAGTTTTTGGATGAGTGAAGTCAATGGCGCACCGCAGCGCGTGCTGATCATCAAACCCAGCGCGATCGGGGACATCGTGCATGCGTTGCCGGCGCTGGCGCGGCTGCGGCGGCTGTGGCCGGCGGCGAAATTGAGCTGGCTGGTCACGCCCTCCTGCGCGGCGTTGGTGCAGAACCACCCGATGATCGATGAGGTGATCCTGTTCCATCGCCGGCGCTGGGCGCAGGGATGGTACAACCCGATGGCGTTGTGGGAACTGGTGCGTTTCATCCGCGACCTTCGGCGGCGGCGGTTCGACCTGGTGATCGATTTTCAGGGTCTGTTCCGCAGCGCGCTGGCGGCGCTGGCCAGCGGGGCGCCGCGGCGCATCGGATTCTCTAACGCCCGCGAAGGGGCCGTTTTTTTCTACACCGACGGCGTGGACTGCTCGTGGGAGCTCGATCATGCCGTCGAGCGATACTTGAAAATCGCCGCGGCGCTGGGATGCACGGACGGCGCCGTGGAATTTCCGCTGGCGATCGATGAGGCGGATCGAGACTACATCCGCAGCTTGATCCCCGGCGAGGCGAGCTTCGCGGTGCTGCTGCCGGGAGCCAACTGGCCGACCAAGCGTTGGCCGGTGCAGCGCATGGCGGCCCTGGTCGAGCCGCTGCGGAGCCGCTTCGGGTTGGAAACGGTGGTGGTGGGCAGCCGGTCCGACGCGGCGATGACGCGGCAAATTCCGGCGACGTACGATCTGACGGGCAAGACCAACCTGCGGCAACTGGCGGCGCTGCTGGAGCGCGCGTCGCTGGTGATCGCCAACGACACCGGCCCGATGCACATCGCCGCGGCCCTGGGCCGGCCGCTGGTCAGCCCCTACGGACCGACCAATCCGCGGCGCACCGGACCGTTCGGCCGAATGGACAGCGTCATCCGATTGGACCTGCCGTGCAGCCCCTGCCTGTCGCGACGCTGCAGCCACCAAAGCTGCATGCAATGGCTCCCGACCGAAGCCATCCTGCGACTGGCCCAGCAGCAGATCGAGCGCGACGGACAAGAGGCGTCCAAGGCCCGCTTATCAGACTCGCACCCCCATTGGTGAGCGGAAAATCGAGGCCATCATTAAGATTTCATTAGTTCGCGGTAAACGTTTGTTGACTGGCTTGCGGCGGGATAGACTTCAGTCAACCCTAACGCGAGATCGCCCTATGTCGACCGAACTTCGCTCAACCCTGCGTGCGGTGATCCTGCCATCTCCCGAGGCCCATCCCCACGACACACCAACCCGGCGGCTGCTGGGCGAGTTGGGCTTGGAGGTCGCACGCGCGGTCACGCCCGATCACGCGCTGGAATTGCTCGGTTCCGAGCACACTGACTTGCTGGTGGTGGATCTGACCAACAACAACGCCAATCGTCTGCTGATTGATTCGTGGCAGAACCTTCCGGCAAACAAACGGCCGGTTCAGGTGGCGATCTTCACCGATGCCAGCGACGCGCGCCTGCGCGAGTTCCGCCGCGAGGCCGCTCCGTCCAACGTGCACGTGTTTCTCAAGCCGCTGCACATGCACGGTCTGCTGAACGTTCTGCGTCGCATGGAGAACGACCTGGCCCAGAAGGCCGAAGCGTAAGCGTCGATTCGGCGTATCGTGAGAACCATTGGAAGCCCCGCGTGGTCATGCGGGGCTTATTATTTCGACGGCGCCGGCTGCGTGGTCGGTTGGGTGGTCGGACTCAGCAGCTTCAACAGCCGGTTCTGCGGCGATGGCTTGAGCATACTGCCGAAGAGACGCGCCGCCGGCTGCGTGATGGCCGGAGCGGCGACGGTGGTAAGCTGCGGGTCGGAGGCCGTGCCGCTGACGTGAAATTTGTACAGCAGGTCGCCGGTGGCTTTGTTCAGCAGCTTTTGAATGCGATCCGCGACGTCGCCGGCGACGTCGCTGACCAGCGGCACGCCAGATTTGTCGATTTTGTCCTGCCAATCGGCCAGGGGCGCGACCACGACGTCCAGGTCGAGCTGGCCGTCGAACCCGACGGTCCCCGAGCCTTGCATTCCCAGCACCGGGGCGCTTAGCGCCGCATCCTTGAGATGCACGCGTTGATCGGCGACGCGGAAAAATGCGGCCGCCCGGCTGACCGTCAACGCCTTGCGGGCGATCGAGACACGGGCGGCGATGCGCTGCAACGCCGGGATGTCCCACAGATTCGCCTGGTAAATCTCGAATTGCCCGTCGGAGCCAAAGAGCTGGGCGGCGGTTTCGCCCTGACTTGGGCCGGAGCCTTCGAAGACCGCCTGCACGTCCGCCAAGCCCTGGTATCTGGCCTGCTCGCTTTCGGAAGCGTTGAGCAAGCCGGCGATCTGGGAAAGGTCACAACCCTCCGTGGCGATTTCGCCGCTGAAGGGGTACGGCCTGGTGCAGGCGACGCGGCCGTGGCCGCTGATCTTTCCACCCAGGCCCTGGCAGTCCAACTGGCTGATTTGCAGATGATCGGGGAACAATTCGCTGTTGACTTTGACCTGCGTGAGCGTGACCTTGCGACGGGTGATGGCGGCCGAAGCGCCGTCGCAGGAAACGTGCAGATCGTAATCCACGTTCGGCTCGGCCGCGGCAGGCAGCCAATCGGCCCAGCCGGTGATGTTGTACAAACCGCCGGGGCTGAGCTGGTCAAACACGCTCGCCAGCGGCTCGGGGTAAACGGGGCTGGGAGGATGAAAATTGATCGACGCGTCGATGTCCCTGCACCGGAGGGTCCCCTGACGCAGCGCTGACAGAGACAGGCGAGCCGAGCCAACCCACTGATCGTTGCCGTACAAGCCGCGGAGATCGGTGATGGAAGCAGTGCCGTCGGCGATGCCGATCGTTCCGCCGTCCAAGCCGGAGATGGGCCTAGAAAAGCCCGACGGGCGGATCGACACCTGGTGCGGATAAAGCAGCACCTGTCCCTGGACGTCGCGCCAATGAATCGATCTGCTGAAGGGGCCTTGGGCGACGCAGGAGAATTCCACGGTCCCGCCCGCTTCAAGGCGGCGCAGTTGCTCGCCAAGGGGTCCGGAGGTGATCACCGGGCCGTCTGACGCCACGAGGCCGTGGATTTTTTGCAGCGACCAGCGGTTCCCGTCCAAAGACAACATCGCGCCTTCATCCAGGAAAAACCTGGCGTTGCCGCTGTGAGCCGAGAGCTGTGAAACCCTCGCCGTGATCCCCTGCCGCCCCAGCGCGGCCTGCACCACCAACTGCAGCGACTCCAGCGGCACCCCCAATGGCGGGGCAAAAGCCGAGCCGTCCTGGAGCGTCAAGGTCGCCGACGCCTGGTTTTGCGCCGGATCGGCGCCGCTGAAACGAGCCGAGGCTTCGATCCGCAGCGAGCCGCGGGCTTGGTATGGCTCAAGCCATTTCCCGATCAGCGGCAATGGAACCTTCGGGTCCGCCTGCGCCGTCAGGACGAAATGCTGAACCGATGCCAGGCGATCATCGACGTTCACCGCGCCCTGGGCGCGCAGCCGGTCGGCGGCCGGGCCGAGGGCGCCGATGGCAAACACGTAGTCGGCTGGACCGCGGGCGACCACGTCAGCGTTGAATTGGCCGCTCCAAGCGGCCGGGGCGGCGCGATCTTCCAGGATCAGCTTTCCGTCTTGGATGATCGCGTGCTGCAATTGGATCATCGTGGAAATCTTGGACGGCGCCGCCGTCGGCGGACGGGAAGTGGCTTGGGTTTGGGAAGAAAGGATCCGGCCCAAATCAGCGGCGCCGGCGTTTCTGACGATGCGGACGGTCGGGCGACTGAGGAGCAACTCCTTGACCAGCAGCGGTCCGCGGCGCAGAGGCAGGCGAGCCAGCGTGACGCGGACTTCGGCGATGTCGAGCGAATCGTTCGCCGCGGCCCCGGCCATGGGCGCCAGATGAAGACCGCGGGCCACCAGCACGTGCGGAAACTCGTAGGAAATCTCCGCCACCGACAGTTGCGCGTGGAGGTGCTGCAGCGCCATGGCCTGCAGCCGCCACAGCAGAATCGGGCCGACCAGTAATCGAGCGGCAACGGCCAGCAGCAGCACAACGGCCAGGGCCACCGACAAGCCTGTCCGCCAGCGTTTGGTCAATCGGATCCTGCGCACGGGCCGTCATGATAACGCCAAACACCCCGGGCGCGGACTGCGCTTTTGAGGGCCGCGTCGAGTTGCGACGCGCGGGCCATTGGCGTCAGATGGCCAATTGGAATTGCGCTCGGATCAGCAGTTCGGGATGGCCGTCGTCTTGGAGGATGCCGGCGCCCTCGACGTCGGTGGGACAGCCGTTGGGGAGCCACGAGGCGTCGAGGGTCGCCTTCGCCTGGTGGCCGTGGAAGTAGTAATTGACCCCCACGGTGATCTCGTGGATGTTGTCGGCGACGATGCCCGCAAGGGCGCGATCATCCAAATGCGTGTAGTCGTAGCGGGCGAAGACTTCGAAGCACGAGCTGAGCAGATAGGCCGCCTGAGCGATGGCGCCGCAGTCGTAATAGCAGCCGGGATCGACGCCCTGGAAGTGATTGATGTGCCGATACACGCCCAGGTATGCGCCGTAGAGGGCCAAGCCGCCGGTGGTTTCGTATTGGGCGTCGAGGGTGTGAAAGAGGATGTTGTTGCCGCCGGATTGTGAATAGTCCGCCCCGGTTCCCAGGACCAGGATGTTTTGTTTGTTGCCCAGAGCGGTGAAGTCGTCGTATTCGCTGAAGGGATTGAACTGAGGCGAGCGGTCGCCGATGGCCAGGTACTCGGCCCGGGCGGTGATGCCGAATCTCGTCGGCGTGACGCCGGCGCCCGCGCCGACTTCGGCGCCGCGTCCGCCGGCGTCGAAGAACGGGGTGTTGATGCTGTCGTAGCCGTCGTGCACCGCCAGTTGGCCGCGCAGGGCCTGCTGGTCGTAGATGAGGACGACGCCCTGCACGTGCCCGGTCTGCCCGCCGCCCAAAAGCGCGTTGGCCAGCGTGCGCTCCACGGTCAATTGTTTTGCCTGGTTAAGATTCTGCTCGTGCCAGACAGGATCCTTGAATTCCCCGGCTTTCAGGGCCAGGGGCGATTGATCGCTGACGCGACACAGGACGTAGGCATCCAGCAGGCTGAACGAGCTTTCGCCGAAGTCGTCCTGAAGCTGCAGGTAATAGGTCAGATTCGGCGAAAACAAGTTGCCGTCGAAAATCAATCGCACGCGGGCGATTTCGAAGCCGTTTTGGATGTCGCTGCCCGAGCCGCCGGCTTCGCCGCCCCCGCCCGCGGGGATCCGCTGGCGGATCGCCGTCTCGTTGCGAAACTGCAGCAGGGCGCTGGGATGCAGGGAGAATTTGCCGTCGGCGCTCCGCAGCAGGAATCCGATGCTCGGATCGTAACTGGGCGGAAGCGAGGCGATGGACATGAAATCCTCGTGCGCCTGGGCGTCGCGCAGGACTTGCTGGGCGGCGGCGTTGAAGTCGGCTTGCGACGCCTGGCCGCACTGAAGGCGGTCGATGCGTTGCTCCAAGTCGGTGATTTTTTGCTGCAGAAACTCGGCAGAGCTGGGATGGGTCGCCGGAGCCTCGGCAGTCGCGACCGCGGTCCAGGCGAGCATCGCGGCGGACAGAACGATCGTTCCCGTGAAGCGGAGCATGAACGGGCCAGTTTCGGCGGCGGTGTTACTTCACATTTTTCGGCGGTACTGCGGGCGCCGCAGCAGTTTTTCGCGGACGCTTGGGTGGGGTAATAAAAAAGCCCAGGGAGGTGGCTCCCTGGGCTTTGGATCTGGCCATGTCATGCGACTTGGGCTAGATCAACAGTTGCAGTTGCAGCCGCGCGATAAACTGGGCGTGGCCGTTGTCGGTCAAATCGCCCAGACCATCGGCATCGACGGGCGAGCCGTTGGGCAGGTAAGTCCCGTCCAGGGTGACCCTGGCCCGCTGGCCGTAGAAGTAGTAATTCACGCCGGCCGTCAGCTCATGCACAGAATGCTCAGAGCCGTAAAAGGCGTTGCCGAATTCGCCCTTCAGGGACGTGTAGTCGTAGCGCACGAACGGCTCCCACTGGCGGTTGATCATGTAACCGGCCTGAACCAGGAAGCCGCAGTTGCTGTAATCGCCTGAGGGAAGAAGCTCGGTGATGCCCTTGGGCGAGTGCGCGAACATGCCCAGGAACGCGGCATAAGCGCTGAGGCCGTTGGGGTTGTCGTACTGGGCATCGACGGTGTACCACAGACCGTCATTGGAGCCGGCCTGCGTCCAATCCACGCCGCCGCCGACGATCAACGCGTCACTCTTGGCATCCATGGCGGTGAACTGCTTGTATTCGTCCCACGCCACCTGATCGCCCATGAGCTTGTATTCCACGCGTCCGGAAACGCCGAAGTTTTCCTGCACGCCGGGCAAGATCGAAGTATCGAAGAACTTGGTGTTGGCGGTGGCGTAGCCGTCATGGTAGCCGGCCTCGGCATGGAGGTTGCCCTGCTGATAAAGGACGGTGATGCCCTGGACGCGTTCGACGGCGCCGCCGAAGGGTCCGGTGATCGTACCGCCGATCAGGGCGCTGACCATGGAGCGTTCGGCCGCCAATTGGTGGGCGTCGTCGACGTTGGTCTCGTGCCAGGCGATGTCCTCAAACTGACCGCCCTTGATCGACCAGCACGAGGTGTTGCCCAGGCGATAAGTGACATAGGCGTCCTGCAGGGAGACGGAGCCGCCGCTGCGGTCGGCCTCGAGCATCAGGCAGTAGTTGAGGTTCGGGGTGTAGATGTGCCCGTCGATTCCGAGTTGGAAGCGACGGATTTCGAAGCCACTCTCGGTGTCGTCGCCGGTGGCGGGCGCGTCGGCGCCGCTGCCGGTGGCGTCATTGAGCGAATCGCGGTAATTGGCGACGGCGCGGAACTGCACCAATGACCAAGGATGAAAAAAGAAATTTCCGTCATCGCTGGCGATGTGGAACCCGGTAGCCTGATCGTATCCGGTGCCGGTGGGCACCGAACCCATGAGCATGCTGTGCTTGTCGGCCTCGGAGACGACCTGTTGGGCAGCCGCTGCGGCGGTCTGATTCTGATTGGCCTCCAGGGAGGCAACCTTGGCTTCCAACTGGTCAACCTTTTGTTGAAGCTGTTGGCTGCTGGGGTCTGCCCCGCGCGCCGTGCCGATGCCCACGCCAATCGCGCACGCCATCAAAGCGGGCAGTAGGCAGTGCTTGGCACTGAACATGATTCGCTCCTTTCCCGCGACGAAAACTCGCCGCAATCGTGTGGTGTCTGACGATCAACCTCTTCCGCCGCCCTTCATGGCGCGCGTGAACTGCGGCGATCAATCACGATCGCCAGATTCCTGATTCGGCCAAGCCAGAGCCGTTGAAGTAATTTTTGTGAAACCTGGTTTGTTAGGGAGGGTTACAATTAGATATAACCTACTGCCAAACAACAAGATACGTTTCTATGGTCAGGAGCGTCCGATAAAAAATCGCGCTAAGATTGTCGATATGCGCAGGTAAAAAAAAGCTCGGGCCGAGCTACTGCTCGGCCCGAGCGACACATTAGCCAATGAAGCTGCTTCGACGCAGCGATGGCGAATCAAATCCAAACCTGGAACATCAAGCGGAAGACCACTTCGGCGCGGTCGCTGTCCTGAGCCTGGTAACCCAGGCCAGTGATGGCCGGGCTGCCGTTGGGCAGGTAGTTGGCGTCGAAGACGATCTTGGCGTGATTGCCGGCTGAGCCGTTGTCGCCCAGATACCGGATGATGCCCACGCCAATTTCGTGGAACGTTGACTGGGTCATGGTCTTGAAACGGGGATCCATTTCAGCACCGGAGTAGCGGGCTGTCAGTTCCCAAGAAGGACAAAGGAAATAGCCGACTTGGACCAATTGACCAATGTCACACTCGTTGCTCGGTCCAGAGAAATCACCGCGGAACGCCCGGTAATCGCCCACGAACGCCGCGTAGACGATGAGCTTCGTAGACCGCGCATTCTCGCCATTGGCTTGAGTCATCAAGTAGGTCCCGCCCACATCCCAGCGGAGGGTGTTAGTGCCGAAGTTGGCTTCGGTGACGGGGGTATCGGACTGGCTGAAGTCCACGCCGCCGCCGATGGCCAGGAAATCCTTCTTGCCGCTGTTCTTGCCGGTGGCGTCGGAGTTGTCGGCCCAATCGCCGAAGAACTTGTAATCCGCGCGGAAAGCCGCGCCGAACTTGTCCTGCGCGCCGGTCGAGGTGACATTGATGAAATCGGTGTTGCCGCTGTTGTCACCGTCAACAAACAACAATTGGGTGTGCAGCGGATTGGCGTTGCCGGTGTACATCAGGTTGACACCCTGGACGTAGGGCCCGCCCAGCGCGTTGCCGCCGACCAGGTTATCCACCATGGAGCGATCCACCATCAGCAGGACGTTGTCGCCGGTGGCTTCTTCCTCGTGGTAGACGGGGTTTTTGTACTGCCCGGCGCGGACGCCCCAGTCACCGCCCAGGACGTCGTGGGCAAAAACCAGTTGGCCCCAGGCGTACTCCAGCGACATGGCGCCGCCTTGGTCCGTGTTTTGGAGTTGGACTTTGTAGGTCAGGTCCTTGTTGACGATGTTGCCATCGGCGTACACCTTGAGCCGACGGACCTCAAAACCATCCTCCCAGTTTTCGTGCGTGCTTTTCCAGGAGCCGATGTAACGGAACTGGCTGATGATGCCGGGATGGAACAAAAAGTTTCCATCCTCGGAGGCCAGGAAGAAGCGATAGTTGGCCGAATCCCAGCCGCCGGTCATGCCGGAGGTGGAGTCGAGCATCTGGCTGTGCTGATCGGCGTCCCTGAGCACTTGCTCAGTGGCCGCAACTTCATCGGCCTGGCGCTGCAGTTGGTCAGCCCTGAGCTGAGCGACCTGGGACTGTAGCTGCTGGACTTGCGATTGCAAATCCTGCTGGCTGGGTTGCGTGGCGGGCTGGGCAGCCGCGGCGACGGCGACGCCAAACCCCAACACACCAGCCATGATCGCCGGAATGAACCGGCGCTTGGGTTGGTACATGGTTGTCTCCTTTCGTTCCGCGGCATGTGTGCGCCGCGCTAGACTTGAATCCAAACGATTACCCTTTACCAAAAAACCTGGCGCCTCCACAGGGGCCACACGGATCGAGCGAACGATGCGGACTTACCGTGAACCGTCCGCATGCGCCGCATTATCATGAACCTTCATATTCAGATCGCGCAAAGCGACGCTAAAGGCCCGCTTAGTATAAATCCCGCGCCGCCCAAGCCAGAAAAAGTTGCCCCGTTCACGTCAGGAGAGGACAAGACCAGCGTTCCGTGCGCAACTCGTTATCAAGAAGTCATTTGCGCACCTTTTGCGAGATGTTTCACTTTTGGGCGACGGTTGCAGGGGGGCTAGAGCGTGTTTCAGGTCAGTGT
>DBZL01000026.1:0-41485 GCA_002311745.1 Phycisphaerales bacterium UBA1161
GATTTTGCAGAGGCGCACAACAACCTGGGCAACGCACTATGGGCAAGTCGTCGGTACACCGAAGCGGCCCAGGCTTGCCGCGAAGCGATTCGCCTGCGGCCCGACCTGGCCGACGCCTACAACAATCTGGGCAACATCTTCCACAGCCAGGGCCTGCTGGACGAGTCCATCGCCGCGTCGCAGCGGGCGCTGGCGATGGGTTGCGCGTCTGCCTTCAACAATCTGGCCAAAGCTTTCCATTCCGCCGGACGGATAGACGAGGCCCTGGCCTTGTGCGATCGCGTTCTGGCGACGCACCCCGACGACATCGTGGCGCACAGCAACCGCGTGTACACGGTTCATTGCCATCCCGATTTCGACGCCCACGCGATTCTGCGCGAGTTGCGCCTGTGGAACGAGCGTCACGCCAAGCCGCTGCGGCAGCACGTCCAGCCGCATACCAACGACCGCTCACCGGATCGGCGATTGAAAATCGGCTACGTCTCGCCCGATTTCCGAGCCCATGCCGTCGGCCGTTTTCTCGTGCCTTTGCTGGGCGCGCACGACCATAGCCAGGTCGAGGTGTGCTGCTACGCCGATGTTCCGGCCCCGGACGATACCACCGGCAGACTCCAAAGCTGCGCCGACTTGTGGCGAAAAACCTGCGGCATCAGCGACGAGCAGCTCGCCGAGCAGATCCGCCGGGACCGCATCGACATCCTCGTGGATTTGGCTCTGCACACTGCGGGCAATCGCTTGCTGGTGTTTGCCCGCAAACCCGCGCCGGTGCAGGTCACCTACCTGGCCTACTGCAGCAGCAGCGGCTTGGATACCATCGACTATCGCCTCAGCGACCCCTACATCGACCCTGCCGGCATGGATGAAACCTGCTACAGCGAAAAAACCATCCGCCTGCCGCAGACCTACTGGTGCTACGAACCGATTCTCCCGGAACTGCAACCCAACGATCTGCCGGCGCTCAAAAACGGCCGGGTCACCTTCGGGTGCTTGAACAACTACGGCAAGGTCTCCAGCGCCACCTGGAGCGCGTGGCGGCGGCTGCTGGCGGCGATGCCCGAAGCTCGGCTGATCATCCACAGCGCCATGGGCAGCCATCGCGACCGCGCCCTGCAGGACATTCCCAATCCCCAGCGCATCACCTTCATCGCCATGGTTCCGGCGCGGGAGTATTTCGAGCAGTATCACCAGATCGACATCGCGTTGGATCCGTTCCCGTACGGCGGCGGCACCACGACGTGCGATGCCCTGTGGATGGGCGTGCCCGTCATCACGCTGCACGGCCGCACGGGCGTCGGGCGCGCCGGAGTCAGCCTCCTCAGCAACGCCGGTTTGCCGCAGCTCATCGCCCAAGATCCCGATCAGTACGTTCAGATCGCGCGCAACCTGGCGGCCGATCTGCCGCGCTTGGCCCAGTTGCGGTCCACCCTGCGGCAGCAGATGGAAAAATCCCCCCTGATGGATGCACCGCGTTTTGCCAGGAACGTCGAGTCAGCGTATAGACAGATGTGGCGGCAATGGTGCCAGCCACGCTCACCATGACCCAACCCGCGAAGATCGAGCACCTGTTGGACGCCGCCCGCCAGCATCACCAAGCCGGCCGCCTAGCCGAAGCGGAGTCGCTGTATCGCCAAGTCTTGGCCCAGCGTCCGGAGGATGCCGCGGTGAGCTTCCTTCTGGCCAACGCCCTGCGCGATGCGGGACGCTTGCATGAGGCGATCGAGGCGTACGACCGGGCGTTGTCGTTGCAGCCGCGTTTTTTGCCGGCTTGCGTGAACCTCGGCACGGTTTGGACCATGCTCGGTCGCTGGGATGAAGCGGTCGCCGCCTATCGCCGGGCCTTGACCATCGAGTCGAACATCGCCGAGGTGCACTACAACCTGGGCAACGCGCTGGAATGTCTCTGCCTATGGGATGAAGCGCTGGAGGCGCATCGTCGAGCCGTGGCCCTGCGACCCGACAACGCCCTGATGCGGCACCATCTCGGCGTGGCGCTGTACAACCTGGGCCGCTTGGACGAGGCGATGGCCGCGTACCGCCTTGCCCTGCAGATGCAGCCGGATTTGGCCAAAGCCCATTGCGACTTGGCTGAGCTGCTTCTTTTGCAGGGCGACCTGCGCCAAGGTTGGAAGGAGTTCGAATGGCGCTGGCGGGTTGTGGATCGCCTTCACCCGCGATTGACCGACCAGAGCCAATGGGACGGCAGCGACCCGGCCGGCCGGCGCATCCTTCTCCACGTCGAGCGGGCGGGACATGGCGATGCCATCCATTACTTCCGCTATGCGCCCCTGATCGCGCGTCGCGGCGCAAGGGTGATCGTCCAGTGCCAGCCGCAACTCGTACGCCTGTTGCGGACCCTTGACGGGGTCGAGCAAGTGCTCGGATCGGATCAACCGCCGCCGGAGTTCGACGTGCATTGTTCCCTGTTCAGCCTGCCGCGGGTGATGGACACCACGCTCCAGACGATTCCCGCCGACGTTCCCTACCTGCGCGCCGACCCGGTCCAGGCGGAGCGATGGCGGAAGCGGCTGGCCGCGGACGACGACGATCGCTTGAAAGTCGGTCTGGTCTGGGCGGGAGGAACCGGCACCGCTCATGATCGCATCCGCTCGATGGCGCTGGCGAGCCTCGCCCCCCTGGCCGACCTGAGGTCGCTGCGCCTCTTCAGCTTGCAAAAAGGAGAACCCGCCCAGCAGGTCCGCCATCCGCCTGCCGGACTGGAAATAACCGATTGGACGGCGGAGCTGAATGACTGGGCCGACACCGCCGCCCTGCTGGTCAATCTGGACTTGCTGGTGAGCGTGGACACGGCCGTGGCCCATCTGGCCGGCGCGTTGGGCAAGCGGGTGTGGGTGCTGCTGCAGATGATCCCCGACCCTCGCTGGCTGCTGCATCGCCAGGATACGCCCTGGTATCCGACCATGCGTCTTTTTCGCCAAGTTCAGCCCAACGATTGGAGCACGCCGGTCCAGCAACTCGTTGAGGCACTGAGCGCTCTATGAATGAGACGACGCTCGCGCAACTATTGGACATCGCCCGCCAGCACCAGGAAGCCGGCCGCCTGGAAGAGGCCATCGAGACGTACCGGCGGGCGCTGGCGTTGCAAGGGGATTTGGTCGCGGCCCATGTGAACCTCGGCACCGCTGCGGCGATGCTCAATCGGTGGGACGACGCGATCGCCGCGTTTCGTCACGCCGTGGCGTTGCGACCCGATCTCCCCGAGATCCACTACAATCTGGCCACCGCGCTGCAGTCCAATGAGCAGCGCGAGGAGGCGACGGTTGTCTGCCAGCGTGCCCTGGCACTGCGGCCGCAGGACGCCCGCGGCTGGTGCGAACTGGGCAATCTTTACGCCGAGCAAGGCCGCCACCAGGAAGCCATCGATGCGTTTGAACGTGCCCTGAAAATCC
This sequence comes from Phycisphaerales bacterium UBA1161, assembly GCA_002311745.1. GTDB lineage: Bacteria > Planctomycetota > Phycisphaerae > Tepidisphaerales > Tepidisphaeraceae > UBA1161. Next base: position 3,408 of record DBZL01000026.1, read on the forward strand.
AGAACGACTCGGCGCTGGCGCACATGAATCTGGGTTCGGTGCTGCTGCGACGGGGCGATTTCGCCCGCGGCTGGCCGGAATTTGAGTGGCGGCTGCGCCTGCCGCATCTGAATCTGGCCCGCGACTTCCCGCAGCCCCAATGGAAAGGGGAACCGATCCTCGGCCAACGAATCCTCCTGCACGCTGAGGGAGGTTTCGGCGACGCCATCCAGTTCGTGCGTTATGCGCCCGACGTGGCCAAGCGCGGCGCGACCGTCCTGCTGGAATGCCAGCCGACGCTGGTGCCGCTGCTGCGGCGCGCGGCGGGAATTTCCGCGGTCATTGGGCGCGGCCAGGCGCTGCCACCGTTCGACTGGCAGGCGCCTTTGCAAAGCCTCCCGTTGGCCTTGGGCACCACGCTGGCGACGATCCCCGCCCAGGTGCCGTACCTGTCGCCGCCGCCGCATCTCGTGGCCGGCTGGAAAGAAAAACTCGCCGCCCATGCGTCGCTCAAGATCGGTCTGGTCTGGGCCGGCAGCGACGACGCGTTCCGCTCCAACCGATTGGACGTCTTTGCGCCTCTGGCCGCCGTGGCTGGGCGGGTCGGCGCGCGATTTTTCAGCCTGCAAAAAGGGGCCGGCGCTGAGCAGGCGCGTCAGCCCCCTGCCGGGTTGGAACTGATCGACTGGACCGAACAGCTCCACGATTGGGCCGACACCGCCGCCCTGATCCACCACCTGGATTTGGTCATCGGCGTGGACACCGCCGCCGTCCACCTGGCCGGCGCCTTGGGCAAGAAGGTGTGGGTGCTGCTGCCCACCTTTGCCGATTTCCGCTGGCTCCTGGACCGCACCGATACGCCGTGGTATCCGACCATGCGTCTGTTCCGCCAGGTTCGACAAGGCGATTGGACGCAGCCGATCCAACAAATGGTCCAGGCACTGAGCGCTCTATGAACCAGATGACCGTTGGCCAACTGTTCGACACCGCTCGCCAGCAGCACCAAGCCGGTCGCCTGGCCGAAGCGCAATCGCTCTATCAACAAATCCTGACCCAGGAGCCGGACCACGCCGATGCCTTGCATCTGCTGGGCTATGCCCAATTCCAGGCCGGCCATGCGCAGCAGGGACTGGAGTTGATCCGCCGGGCCATCGCTCTGGACGGGGGGCGGGCGGAGTACCACTGCAATCTGGGCGTGGTCCTGGCGGCCATGAATCAACATGCCGAGGCGATCGCGGCCTGCAAGCAGGCGTTGGCGTTGCGGCCGGACTTTGCCGAGGCGGCGTACAACTTGGCCGGCTCCCTGGTGGCCGTGGGGGATGTGGAGCAGGGTATCACGATGTATCGCCAAGCTCTGGCCTTGCGTCCGGATTGGCCCGAGGCGTACACGAATTTAGGCAATGCCTTGCAGGCGGCCGACCGCTTGGAGGAGGCGGTGGCGGCGTTGGGGCAGGCGGTGGCGTTGCGTCCCAACTTCGCCGACGCCGTCTACAACCTGGGCAACGCCCTGGGCCAACTGGAGCGCTGGGAGGAGGCCGTCGCCGCCCTCCGCCGGGCCATTGCCATCAAGCCGGTCTATCCCGAAGCCTACAACAATCTGGGCAACGCGCTGAGGAAGCAGCGCCAGTTCGAGCAGGCCATCGCCGCATATCGCCAGGCTCTGCAACAACGCCCGGACTATGGCGATGCGTACAACAACCTGGCCAACGCCCTGGTGGAGATGGGGCGGATCGATGAGGCGATCGCGGCGCATACGGAGGCTCTCAAACTTCGACCCGATGACGGTATCGTGCATTTCAATCTTGCCGCCATGCTGCTGCGTCTGGGCCGTCTTGAAGAGGCCTGGCCGCACTACGAATGGCGCTGGCGCGTCGAGGAATTTCATCAACCCATGCGGCAGCTTGAGCAGCCGATGTGGGATGGAAGCGATTTGAAGGGCAAGCGGATACTGCTGCACACGGAGCAGGGGTTTGGCGACGCCATTCAGTTTGCCCGATACGTTCCCGTGGTGGTCCGCAAGGGTGGGAAGGTGATCATCGAATGCGCCGGGCAAATGGCTCGGCTGTATGCTTCGTCACCGGCGATCGAGCAGGTGATCGTCGCCGGTCAGCCCTTGCCCGAATTTGAGGTGCATTGTCCGCTGCTCAGTGTGCCGTACGTGCTGGGCACGACCCTGCAAACCCTGCCGAGGCAGGTTCCGTATCTGTGGTTCGACGTGGCCCTGGCCGAGCAATGGCGCAAGCGCATCGGCGATACCGAAGGGAAGCTCAAGGCGGGACTGGTGTGGACGGGCCGCCCCAAACCCGAGCCGGACCGCTCCATCCCCCTGACGCGATTGGCTCCGCTGGCCCAAGTCAGGGGCGTGCGGTTTTATAGCCTGCAAATAGGACCCGGCGCCGAGCAGGCCCGTCAGCCCCCCGCCGGAATGGATTTGGTCGATTGGGCGGATGATCTAAATGACTTCGCCGACACCGCTGCCCTGATGGCCAATCTCGACCTGATCCTCACCATCGACAGCGCCACGGCGCATTTGGCCGGGGCGCTGGCCAAGCCGGTCTGGGTGCTGCTTCGTTACGCGGCCGATTGGCGCTGGATGCTGAACCGCACCGATTCACCGTGGTATCCGACCATGCGTCTGTTCCGCCAACCGCGGCCCGGCGATTGGGAAACGCCCGTGCAAGCTTTGGCCGACCAGTTGCGCGTCAAAGCCCAAAGGAGTTGACATGCGCGCGTTCGTGAGCGGACAAGTCGGCCTGGACAAGGGCCCTTACCTGGAAGCGGTCAAGGCCCAGACGCGCTTGCGCGGGCTGGATTTGGAGGTCTGCCACGTCGGCAAAATGATGTACGCCGAGGCCCCGGACGTCCCTGCCGGGCGCATTTTGAATCTTCCTCTGACGCGATTGGCCGCCCTGCGCCGCGCGGTGTTCAAGGAAATCCTCCGCGTCGCCGAGCGCCACCAGCATCTGCTGATCAATTCCCACGCGACGTTCCGCTGGCACCATGGCTTGTTCGCCGCCTTCGACTTTGATCAGATCAAGACCTTTAACGCCGATGTTTACGTCACGCTCGTGGACGACGCCCAGTCCGTCCACCAGCGTCTTCTGCGCGATCACGAATTGGACCACACGCTCAAGGACATCATGGTCTGGCGCGAGGAGGAAATTCTGGCCACGGAGATCATCGCCAACATCACCCGCGGCTACGGGCATTTCTTCATGCTCAGCCGCGGCCGATCGCGGCCGACCACCGACACGCTGTTCAACTTGCTGTTCGAGCCGGGCAAAAAGCGCCTCTATCTGAGCTTCCCCATGAGCCACGTGATGGATTTGCCTGACACGCTGGCACGGATCGCCGACTTCCAGGCCGCCATGAGCCGGCATTTCACCTGCTTCAACCCCACGGACGTGGATGAATTCGTCCTGCATACCAAGACCTTGAAGGCCCTGGAAGAAGGCCGCAGCACGATCGAGGTGGACGCCGTCGACGGGCCGATTGCCCTCAAGACCGCCGACGTGGCGCAGATCAGCGGCGACATCCTCGGCCAGACCTACGCCCGCGATTTCAAGATGATCGACCAGAGCGACATGATCGTCAGCTTCATCCCCGAACTTCCCGGCGGCAAACCCGCCGTCTCCAGCGGCGTCGAGCGCGAGCTGCACCACGCGTTCGAGGGCGGCAAGGAGGTCTACGTGATCTGGACCGCCAAGGCCATGCCCTCGCCGTTCGTGACCCAAACCGCCACGCGCGTCTTTGCCGATACGGATCAGGCCATCGCCCATTTCCGCGAAAAAGGCTACATCGCCGACCCGCCGGACACGGCCGGCCGGTCATGATATCATGTGTAATTGCATACCATGAAGCGCCATGATCCGACGTTCCTGTTGGCGCTATTCATTGCCCTGGCGGCGCATGCCCTTCTGCTGCGCGCCGGCGAAGGGCAATTTCGCCGCGATCTGGGCTGGTGGCTGGCCCAATCCGCCGCCGTGGCCAAGTCCCCCACGGCCATCTCCGTCCTCCCGCCTCCGCCTCCGCAGGACCCGATGGCGCAAATCGGCGAAAAAGACAGCCCCGGCAAATCCATCAACAGCATCGACGGTCCCCAGCCCATGGAGTCCGCCGTCGCCGATGCCCTCCAGGAACAGGCGATGGCCAGCCGCGAGCCGATGGGCTTCGGCCGATCCAACTCCGCCCGACCCTTGGCCGAGGCCCTGCGCGGCGACGGCGGCAGCGATTCGGTCGCGCCCCACCCGTCCGCCTTGGCTTCGCCGCCCGCGCCGCGAAGCGCCAAACCGTCCGCCGTCAAACCCGCGCAGCCGCCCGTAGCGCTGATCGATCCCAAAGCTCCGCCGCTGCCCGCCGCGGAAAACCCGCTGGCCGCCGGCCCCCTGGCGGCAAGACCCCCGGCATCTCAGCCCGCCGCCGCCCAGCAACAGAAGCAACAACAGCAGCCTTCGCAAGATCAAGTCGCGACAGGCAAACCCGGCTCGCCGGACAGCTCCGCCGGCAAGCCCATCCCCACCGCTAATTTCGAGTCCGTTCCCATCACCACCATCGCCTCGCGTTTCGTGGCCGGAAAAATCATTGCCCGCACCGGCCGCAAGATGCTCACGCGGCAAATCCCCGACTTGACGTTGGCCGGCTGGATCGACGTGGATGCCCTGGAAAAGCCCGCCGTGACCCTTCGTCTTTACCTTGACGAAACCGGCAACGTGGTCAGGGTGACGACGATCCACACCAGCGGCAGCGAAAGCATCGACTTGCCCTGCGAGCGTGCCGCGGCAACTTGGTGGTTCGAGCCAAGAAAAGACCCGCTCACCGGCAAGCCCGCCATCGACGTGATCGACTTCGTGATTCTCTTCAAGTGACCTCATTGTCAACGCCACAAGCGTCCTACAGTTGGGAATTAACTTGGCGTGCACGTCGACAGTTGTTAGCATCAGTCATTTGTTAGCATTGAGTAATTGATAACCCGTCAGGTTCTATGGGCTTCACGGGGAAGTGTGAGTCTAGCATTGGTCGGCATCTCGGAAGAACAAGGCCAGACAACTCGCACGGATGCGGTTCAACTGACTCGGACGACGCAAGCCGCATTGCTTGCGATGCTATTCGTGCTATGGCGTCTGCCCATGGTGGTGCTGCGTGCCCACTTTGTCGACAGGCTGTCGGCAAGTGTGGCCTTCGACTTCTTGCGGGGATTCCACAATACATGGCCTTTCAGCCCGTACCTGCGCGGCCAGGATTACATGGGCGTGACACAGGAACTTCTGACCGCGGGGGCGATGCGCGTTTTTGGCGCTTCAGCGTTCATGCTCAATTTTCCATGCCTTGTAATGTCCGCCGCCGCAACCGCGCTGGCATATCTGGCCCTGCTGCATATGGCCTCCCGAAGAACGGCTCTATTCGCGACAGCCCTGATGATCTGTGCCAACGCGTCACTGGCGCTTGGACAGGCCATGGCTTGGCCCGATTACGAAGCCTCGGAATTGCTTATCGTCGGCATCATCTTGGCCACGTTGCGCATCGATCGGCGACCTTCCCTGGGCGCATGGATGACGTTCGCCGCCATTTCCGGCCTCGCCATGTATACGTTTTCCGTCGCGGTCCTGCAGGTGGGGGTATCGACGATCTGGCTGTTTGCCCGACAAGGCTGGATAACCCGGCTCCTTGCGCCCGCCGGCACGCGGAAGCGGCTCCTGATCGCCTTGACCGCCGCGGTGCTGCTCGCCATGCCGCCGCTTTATCGTTATTTGACCCGGCCCTGGGCCTTTCGGGCGAGCCGATTGGATCAACTTTCCGTGGCGGCGGCCGGCGCGGCGTTGATCGTGTCCCTGGTGTTGACCTACTCGCGTTTGCCGCGGATCAAAGCCCGCGTTGTCGGCAAGGTCGCCATCTTAATTCTCCTGCTGGTCGGCCCCAGCCTTGCCGCGCGAATCTACTTCAACCGGCATGTGCTGCCCGGCCTGATACATGACGGGGTGCCGATTTGGAGCGCTGGATTCTACACGCTTCAACATCGCCACAGCTGGCCGTCGCAGCTGGGCCTGTTATTTCGGCGGATTGTGCCGGTTCTCTTTTTTGGCGCCAGCATGCATCCCAACAACGACGTGCCTGTGGCGCAATTTGGAATGGCGGCGGCAATGTGCGTGCTGGTTTTCCCTGCGCTGGTGGCCGGCGCGATCATCGACTTGCGCAGGCGGGGAACAATGCTGCACTCGCTGACGCCCTGCTGGCTCCTTGTCGGTCCCGTGTTGTTGACCCTTCTGGTTTTGACCCCATCCTACCGCATGAGCACGGACATGGGGTACCGCTATTTGATTCCGTTCTTCCCGGGATGGTGCACGCTTTTAGTTTGCGGTTTGGGGTGGTGGATTAAACGCCCAACCGTCCTCGCCGCGGTGATCGCGTTGTATGCGGCGTACTGCGCCTACGACATGGGCCGAGCAGTGTTCACCCGGGCCGGCGGCAAGGACATGCTATATGCGCAGACGACCGACGATGACACTTGGGATTTGGGCTCCGGACGCACCATTTCGACCTCCACCGAGCGTTTGCTTACGGCCAAGGAATTGAGTGCTCAACTGATCGACTCGCGCGTCGATGTGGTGATCGCCCCGCCATCGCTGGCACTGGGCCTGCTCTTGCCGCTCGAGGGGCGCGTGTTGGTTTGCACCACGGACACCAACAATTGCGGCTTTCTGGCGCTCCGCGGGTCGCTGCTTGCGAAGGCCGACCGCGCGGCATTTATCGGCATGGACTGGCAAAAAGGGGTTGCGGTGCTTCCGGGCCATTGGGTTGCCGACGAAACGCGCCAGGTGCGCGGCGTGTCGATATCGCTGGTAAAACGCGTTCCGCAGCAGCCGTCGCCCCCTTCCTGACAAGCCCGACCCATTCCGTCCCTTGCGGTGATCCAGCCCCTTCGATTGCATATGCGCCGCCAACGACGCGGATGCCCCGGGGAAAACGCCCCTCGCGTTCTACGCACGCGACGCGATCGTTGTTGAAGACGATTCGCCCTGGAGTTCCAAGCTGCCGGGTGCAGCGCCCGCCGGCCCTTGGGTGTATTCGAAATAGCGCTTGAGCTTCAGGAATTGCGATTCGTAAAGATGCCAGCTTGCGATGGCAGCCACGAGCGAAATTGAAATCGCCATCGCCAAATAAGCGAATCCCGCGGCCCAAGGATGGCGGAAGGATTCAGGGGCGACCCGAGCTTTGAAAATCCGGTCGAACAGAATGTAGACAAGCGGGATGTGGAGGACGTATAGGCCGTAGCTGTACTTGCCGAAGAAGCGCAGCACCAACGAATTGCAGAAGCGCCCGGCGATGCCCGTCGGTGGCGCGGCCAGAAATAGAATCAGGGCCGATCCACTGGCCAGCATGGCCATCGAATACCCCAGCTTCTGCATCATGGGCTGGTACTCGGTAAGCCCATGATGGCTGAGGAAAATCAGCAGCAGAATAAGTCCCGATGCAATGGCCGTTGCCAAGGCGGGTCTGACAAGGGGCGCCAGGCCTGCGTCTCTCCTGACCAGCAAAGCGAGCATCCCGCCGAAGGCGAGATCGTCCATGCGGCAGGGCGTCGCAATGTACGCGACCATGCCGGGCTGATGAGTTGCGATGCACGCGATACGCAGGGCAGGCGCGATGCAGATGAGGCAGCCGCAAATGAAGTACAGCCCGCGCCGCGTAGCGAAAAACACGACGGTGGGCCAAATAATGTAGAACTGTTCCTCGACGGCCAAGGTCCAGAAATGGCCGAGGTGCAGCCATCCGTAGTCTGGCCAGGCATGACGCCATGCATACCGGAGATTTGAAAGATAGGTCCAAACCCAGACCCGTCCCTCAAAAGCGCCCGGCGCAGATTGCGGCGCTTGGGGCCAAATCAGCGGGACGATCACAAAGACGACGGTCAGAAAGCCGTAGTACAACGGGAAGATGCGCAGCGTGCGGCGCGCGTAAAAGTTTCGGAAAAAGTGCGGCCTGCCCTTGGCGTCGATCAGAATGCCGCTGATCAGAAATCCAGACAAGACGAAAAAAAGATCCACGCCGAGCCACCCGCTATTTACGGCGTTCAGGTACCATCCTAGCAATCTATGTTTCGGATGAAGCTCGCCCGTGAAATGGAGAAACATCACCATCAGAATCGCAATGCCCCGCAACGCGTCCAGTGCGTCGATGTGCTTGGATGCCCGGGTACTCACGGCCGGGTTATATAGCACATTCATACCGATGCCGACAACCGATTTCCCTTGTTAGGTAACCCGGTTCATGGCAACAACATAAACGAAGGCTGGGATTGGCCGTCCGCGTCGTTTACGTCGGCCCACGGCGCATGGAATTCAGGCATGGCGCGCGTCCCGATGCGTCGGGACGCGGCCAAAAACGGCGTCACATGCTTCGCAGGGCATCCAGGAACGCCTGGCCGTACATCTTGATCTTGTAGGGGCCCATGCCCTTGATGCGCTCGAGCCCGGCCAGATCGCGCGGGGCATGCAGGGCAATCTGCTTGAGCGTCGAGTCGTGACAGACGATGTACGCCGGCAAGGAGGCCGCCGCGGCCATCCGCGCCCGCAGCGCCCGCAAAACCTCGAAGCGCTCGGCCGCCGCCGCGTCCAATTGCCCTTCCAGGTCCGGCGATTTGTCCGTCCGGCCGGGCCGCGGGAATGTCGTTTCAATGCCCGGGCGCGGCAGCAGGTCCGCCAAATTCGCCGGCGGAAATTGCTGCCCCGTCATGACCGCCACGCCGGCCGCCGTCAACTCGATCACCGGGCGGAACTTGACTCCTTCCGGATCGCGCTGCCGCGCCAGCCCCGCTTCCAGCAGCCGATGCAGCATGGCGATCACGCGCTTGACCGGATGCTGGCGCAGCAGGCCGAACGTGGACAGCTCGCTCAGCCGCCATTTTTCCGTCCGCTCCGTCTGCGATCCGGCCAGCATCTCCGCGACGACGCCGACGCCGAATTTGCCGCGGCAGCGCGCGATCCCCGACAAGAGTTGCTTGACAAGCACGACGACCTCATCGGCAACCACGACCCCCGCCAACGTCGGCGCCAAGGCGGCCGCGTTGCCGTTGGCGCACACGTCGCAGCGGCAATCGGTGACGCTGGTTTCATCCCCGAAATAATCCAGGATCATCTGCCGCCGGCAGCGATGCGTCATGGCGTATTTGATGACCAGCTCCAGTTTTTGCCGCGCATGTTCCTTGCGCCGGGCGATGAACTGCGGATCGGCGTCCGGCATTTCCTCGCCGAGCTTGTCGATGAAAAATTCCTGCGTGATTCGGTCCTGGTAATTGAAGAGGATGATGCAGCGGGCCGCCTGGCCGTCGCGGCCGGCACGCCCGGCCTCCTGGTAATACGCTTCCAGGGTTCCCGGCAGGTTGTAATGCACCACCAGGCGAATGTCGGGCTTGTTGATCCCCATGCCAAAGGCGTTGGTCGCCACCGCGACCGCCGCCGGGGCCTGCATGAATCGCTCTTGATGCTTGGTGCGCGACGCCGCGTTCATCCCCGCGTGGTAGCCGACGACCGGCCGGCCCGGCAACGCGCTGGCGAGCATCTCGCTCACCTTCTCCACGTTGCGACGCGTCGCGCAGTACACGATGCAGCTTCCCGGCTCCTGCCGCAGAAGCTCCTCGAGCTGCTCGCCTTTCTGCGCCACCTGCCGCACGTACCTCGACTGGTAGATCAATGACGGTCGGTCGAATCCCGTCACCACGACCGTCGGCTCGCGCAGGCGCAGTTGCGCGATGATGTCCAGCCGCACGTCCTCGGTCGCCGTGGCCGTCAGGGCAATCGTCGGCGGCGCTCCCAGCTTCTGCCGCGCCTCGCCCAGCCGCGCGTATTCCGGACGAAAGTCGTGACCCCACTGGCTGATGCAATGCGCCTCGTCCACCGCCAGCAGCTTGGGCTTCAACCGCAGCAACATCGGCTCAAAGCTCGGCGAAAGCATCCGCTCCGGCGCCAGATATAACAGCCCCTGAAAACCGTCGTCCAATTCAGCGATCACCTGCCGCTGGATGGCCGGCGGCAGCGAGCTGTTGAGCAGCGCCGCCGCCATCCCCTCGTCGCGCAACTGCTGAACCTGGTCTTCCATCAGCGAGATGAGCGGCGAGACGACGATGGTCAATCCCCCGCCGATCATCGCCGGAAGCTGATAGCACAGGCTTTTCCCCGCTCCCGTCGGCATGACGCACAGCACGTCGCGCCCGGCCAGGACGTCTTCGATGACCTGCCGTTGCGCGGGACGAAAATCGTCCAGCCCAAACAGCTCCTGCAATTGCCCGCGCAGTTCGTCCATCGGGCGAGAATTATACCGGCTCGGACCTCAGGACGGCTTATTTGCGGCCAAAGACTGAACTGCCTGTTTCAACTGATGTGTTCCAAGTAGACCCGGTCGCGATTCAAAGGGCCACCGCCTCTTTCAGCACCTGGTCGCGGATCGAGCGGTCCAATTCCTTTTCCGTCGCGATATCCACCTTGCGGCCCAACAAATCCTCCAGCTCCGACATTAATCCACCTGGAAACCACGGCGTGACGGGACCGATGACATCGACCAGGAAATCCACGTCGCTCGACGGCCCGATGGTTCCCCGCGCAGCCGAGCCGAATACGCGCACATTGCCCGCTCCATGCCGCGCCGCCGCTCGAAGAATCGCCGGACGATGTTGGGCAATCAGCGCATCCACGACAATTATTTTACCATTTCTCCGGTCCATTGCTCAAACCGCTTGAGCAGTTCGGCCGTGACGGACCTCGGCGTATCCGCGATCACATCCTCAATAATGGCGTGGGTGATCTGCTCCTCTGCGCCGCCGGCGACGCTCTGCAGAAACGGCACGATCGCGGCGCGGTCGCAGATGTATTTGATGTCCGCGCCGCTGTACCCGTCGAGGGCCGCCGCCAAACGATCCAATTCCACGTCCCCGGCCACTGGACGATAACGCAAATACATCTCCAGCATTTTTCGCCGCGCCGGCTCATCGGGCAGAGGGATGTACACCTTCTCGTCAAACCGCCCGGGACGCAGAACGGCCGGGTCGAGCTGCCAGGGCACGTTGGTTGCCCCCATGAACAGGATCGAGCGGCTGTCTTTGGTGTCGAATCCTTCCATGCCCTGGAGGATTTGCGGCACGACGCGCTGCATCACGCTCGAGCCTTCGTCGCGCCGGGCGGGAATCAGCGATTCGATCTCGTCGATGAAGATGATGCTGCGCGGTTCGGCGGCCGCGGCGTCGAAAAGCTTCTTGATGTTCTGCTCGGCTTCGCCGACCCATTTGCTCAGCACATCCGCCGGCGAGATGCGGAAAAAGGCCGCGTCGATTTCTCCGGCGGTGGCCTTGGCCAGCAGGGTCTTTCCCGTGCCCGGCGGCCCGTACAAAAGCACGCCCCCGCCGCCGTGGATGCCGAATTTCGACGCCAGGTCCGGGTGCGCGAACGGATAGACCATCTTGAGCCGGATGTCCTGCTTGACGTCCTCCAACCCAGCCACGTCGTCGAATCGCTGCGCCGGTTTTTCCCTGACCAGCCATTGGCGGGCGGCGCCGCCATCGGACTGAGATGCCGCCTCGGGCGGCTGGCGCGGCCCAGGCCGGTGGGACTGCCTTGCCGCTTGGCAATCGCGCGCCAGCTCCAGCAGACGCTGGGCCATTTCCTGCCGAGATTGGCGCAGTTCCGGCCCCTGGGCGGCCTTGCTCAACTGCGCCATCGAACGGGCCGCTTCCAGCAGATAAATCCGTGCCGAATCCCACTGCCCTGCCCGTCGCGCATCCAGCCCCTTTTGGCGATAGCGTTCAAAGGTATCCCATGACGCGCTCATCACCCTGATTCTAAAGGGAAGGGCATGAAACGTGAAACGTCTTCACGTTTCATGCCTTCCATTTGCCAATCGTCGGCCTTTGCGTTACCACAGGCGGCCGGAGGGGCCAAGGCCCAAGGGCCGGAGGAACACACGTCATGACTCAATCCACATCTCAATCCACGATCGCCACCGCCGCCGACTATGCCGAAGCCATGCTCACCGCTCGCAAGGCCAAGAACCTTTTGGCGGGCATCATTGCCGCGCTGATTCTGGTGCAGCTTGTGGTGTTCTTTCTGTTGCGCTACCGGTTTGATCCCGCCACGCACACGCGAGCCGTCGATTACCTGAAATACCTGATCGGCGCGACCGATTTTCTGGGTCTGATCACGCCCGTCGTGCTGGCCGTGGTTCTGCTGCTGATGGTGGCGATCATGCTGGTCGGGCGGCTCATCGGCGTCTCGCGCTTGCTGGGCGCGTTTCTCTGGTGCATCGTCCTGGGGGTGCTGCTATTTCCCTGGCAGGCGTTTCTGATCAACCAGTCTTTCACCTCGCCGGAATTCAAAATCCCCGGCGTTTTGTACACCTGGGCGGAATTGCTGGCCCGCGTCCGCGCCCACCCGGAGGACATTCATCATACGCTGCTGTTCTGGGCTCGTTTCGTCGGCTGGCCGGTGCTGTCGCTGCTGGTTCTGGTGACGATTCACCTCAACAGCCGACGCGGACTGCGCCAGGCCCTGGGCGAGGTTCCACCCCAGCCGTTCCCACGCGCTTCGTGAGATCGAAATGGGATCGCCGTCATGCGCGAAGTACGCGGGCAGATCACCGGTGATCTGGTCATCAGCGAGTTGTACACCCTTTGGGGCCGGCTGGCCGGCAACGTCACCGTCGCCGCCGGGGGCAAGTTTTATTTGCGCGGCAGCGTCTTCGGCAACTTGACGGTCGAGGCCGACGGCCGCGCCCACATCTTCGGCAACCTACAGGGCCGGCTGATCGTCATGCCCGGCGCCAAGGTCATCCACGGCGGCATCGTCGGCGGCGACGTCATCAACCGCGGCGGCAGGCTCTACGTCGAACCATCAGCCAACACGTTGGGCAAAGTGAAGGCCAAGGAAGGCGAAACCGTTTTCCAGCGCGAAGCACCGGCGAAGACCCCAAAACGCAAGCCCCGATGATCTGAAAGCGCCGCGGGACAGCCGCCTCTTTTACAGCAGTTGCGCCCCGGCCAGTTCCAGGCGAAGCACCAGCACGCCCGCGGCCAATTGCGAATCCGCTTTCAACAGATCGACCTTGTCCGCGGCCGCGGTCGTCGCGGTGGTGGGCCGCGTCTGCGGATCGGCGTCACGCAGAACGTCCAGGTCCTGACGCGCATCCATGGCGGTCAGCATTTGCTGCGGTGTCATCTCCACGGCGATGTCCGGCTCCACGCCCCAGGTGGTGCTGTTTTCCTCGCGGTGAATGCACCGGCCGCCCGGCAGGTAATAATGCGCCGTCGTCAGCTTCAGGTAGGCCTTGTTGCCGTCCAGTTGGAAGAGCATCTGGACGCTCCCCTTGCCGAAGGTGCGTTGGCCGACGATCAGGGCCCTGTTGTCGTCCTTCAGCGCTCCGGAGACGATCTCGCTGGCGCTGGCCGACCACTGATTCACCAGCACCACCATGGGCAGATCCGTCTCCACGTCGCTGGGTCGGGCGGCCACGACCGTCGGTGGATTGCCGGTCAGGCGGTCGGCCTGCGTGCGCACGATCACCCCATTGCCGACGAATTTATTGACCACGCCCGTCGCCGCCGGAAACACCCCGCCCAAGTTGTGCCGCAAATCCAGGATGATCGCCCGCGCGCCTTCCGCCTTGATCTGCGCCAGGACCGCGTCCAAATCGTCGCTGGTGCTCTTGGAGAATTTGGTCAGACGGACGTAGGCGATTTTCTGCTGCGGATCGACGAAATAGTTCCAACCGCCGCCCGGCTTGCGCGCGTAGCCCTGTACGGTGGCCTCCTTGATCAACTCGCGGCAGACCACGTGGTCCCGCATCGTCCCGTCCAGCGAGCGGATCGTCAGCGTCACGGAGGTGCCCGGCACGCCCACGATCAGCTTCACCGCCCGGTCCACGGCCATGCCCTTGGCGCTCTTGCCGTCGATCTGCCAGATGACGTCCCCCGCCTTGATCCCCGAGCGATACGCCGGCGTGCCTTCCAGCGGGCTAACGACTTTCAGGTTCCCCGCCTCGTCGTTTTGGATTTCCAGCCCAACTCCGCCGAAGGTGCCGCTGGTCAAACGGTCGGTGTCCTCCAATTCCGAGGGCCAGATCACCTTGCTGTACGGGTCCAAATCCGCAAACGCGCCGTCGGCAAACTCGCTGACGAAAACCTCCTCGGGCAATTGCACCGTCTTTTGATTCAGATCGCGCAGCTTGCTGAGCGACTGCGTGAGCACTTCCTCGGCGGTGTCGTCGCCGGCGGCCTTGGCATCGGCCATGCAGGCGTCGATCCCGGCCAGGAACCGCTGCCGCCTGTCCGCATCCGCCAAGCCGCCAAACGTCGCTTCCAGACCGTGCGTCGTCGCCAGCATGCGCAAGCCGTTCAACCCGCCTTCCAACAGCGCCTGGAAGGTGACGTCGCGGTAGTACTGCTGCTGGGTCAACAGCAGCGAATTCCAGAGCATGTCGTATTGAATGCCCTTGGTGATCTCGCGCCAGTCCAGCGGGGCGTAGTCGCCAGCCGGTTCGTCGGGCCGATCCGGCGCCGACGCGGGTGTTGCCGCGGACGGCCGCGTCGCCGACTTCAGCAGCGCATCGGCCGCTTGGCGCTGCGGCAACTCGGCATCCTGCAATTTCTTGAGCTGAGCCGGGGCGTACACCATCAGCAGCGTCACTCGCCGCGTGCACACGTCGAATTCGTTTTTCCAATGGGCGTTGGTCGGCTCCAGGGCGCAGAGATCGGAAAAAAGCCGCAGGGCGTCGAGCCACTGCTCGGCCGCCTCGCTCTGTTGCGCCGCCCGCGCCGATAGGTCCATGAGGTCGCGCACCCACGGCTGAGCCCGAAACGCATCCTTGTCATCGGCGAGCACATACGCCCGCGCCGCTTCGTCGATGGCGTAGGCATCCATCTTGTGGTCCATGAACAGACGAACCAAGGCGACGGCCTGGTCAAATTGCCCGCGCCGCTGGTCGGCAAACACCCGACACTGCTGGTCAAACTGCCGCGTCCATTGCGCCATGCGCTGGACTTGCGGATCGCCGGACTGCTCGGCCGCCCGGCTCAGCAGCGTGCTGCCTCTGTCGAAATCCCCGCTACGGATCGCCTTGAACGCCTCGGCCTTGAGCTGCTCCAGCGACCCCGCCGGCGACGAAACCGAGTCCGCACGCGCCGCCGATAATCCCACCGCCGCAATCAGGACCAACAACCCCCATTGCTTGACCAGCCGCCTCATGCGATTCACCTCGGGTGCCAACGTCCAATTCCGCCCTGTTCACGCAGGGCTTCAAACCTTAGTCTCGCGGTCACGCGGGGTCAAACGCACCTCGCGGCGCGTTGGAGATACTTCCCGCGACAATGTAGCATGCTCGCAAAGTTCGCCTTATGCCGACACTGTTGACACTACTGGACCAAGCCTTCCGCGCCGCGATCAAACAGGCATTCGATCTGGACGCCGAGGCGCAACTGGCCATTAGCCAGAACGAGGATTTCGGCGATTATCAATCCAACGCCGCCATGGGCCTGGTCAAAATCCTGGCCCAAAAGACGGGCAAAAAGACCAATCCGCGCACCATCGCCGAGCAAATCAAATCCAAACTCGATCTGGGCGCCATCGCCTCGGACATCTCCATCGCCGGCCCGGGCTTTATTAATATTCGGCTATCCCCGACGTGGCTGGGTAAGGAAATGGCCGCGATCGCCCAAAGCGACCGCACCGCCGGCCGCCTGGGCATCGAGCCCGCCCAGCCGCCGCAAACGACCGTGGTCGATTATTCCGGCCCCAACATCGCCAAGGAGATGCACGTCGGCCATCTCCGCAGCACCATCATCGGCGACGCCATCAGCCGAACCCTGGAGTTCCAGGGCCACAAAATCATCCGCCAAAACCACATCGGCGACTGGGGAACCCAGTTTGGAAAAATTGTGCTGGCCATTTGGTATCTCGTCATGGCCGAGCAGCTTCACAAGAAGGAGACGTTGGCCACGCTGATGGATCAGATGAAATCCGCATCCGATGCCAAGGACGAAACCCTTAAGAATCAAATGATCCACTCATTGGCGGTCCTACATCAGCAGATGCTTGACGAGGACACCAATGGCCGCGTTATCTTCGAACCCAGTTTGGAACGCCTGCATCTGGAGCTTGCCCCTCTGGAAAAGGTCTATCAGTTTGTTACGGCAGTGACGGACGCCGCGGCAGCCGAAACAGAATTGATTCGACACCCCGACCACCGCGGGCATTCCCTGGCTGAGATGCCGCGACTTTTCACAACGTTTATTCAGAACCCGGACGACGAAAAGAATAAACAGGAGAGATTGGCCTGGTCAAAAGCCCGCGATGCCACTCTGGAAACCTGCAATGAAATCTACTCCAAGTTGGGCGTCAGGCTGACGCCGGCCGACGTTCGGGGTGAGTCCTCCTACAAAGATATGCTCGCCCAAGTCGTTGCTGATTTGGAGGCGGACGGAATCGCGGAAAAATCCGAAGGAGCGATTGTTGTCAACGTAACCGGCTTCGAGTTTCCGCTGATCATTAAAAAATCCGACGGCAGCTATCTCTACGGCACAACCGATCTGGCGGCGATCCGTTACCGCGTCCGCGAGCTGCACGCCGATCGGATCATCTACGTCACGGACGCCCGGCAGCAGCAGCATTTTGCCCAAGTTTTCTGGACGGCCGAGAAAGCGGGCTGGGCAAAGAAGGGAACGCTCAAACACGCCCCCTTCGGCACGATGCTCGGCGAGGATAACAAGCCCTTCAAGACTCGTTCAGGCGACACGGTCAAATTGAAGGACCTGCTGGATGAAGCGGAACAGCGGGCGATGAAGGTTGTTACCGAAAAGAATCCCGAGCTTCCCGAAGATCAGCGCTGCCGTATCGCCCACGCGGTCGGCATCGGGGCGGTGAAATACGCCGATTTGTCCAAGGACAGCGTCAGCGATTACGTCTTCTCGTTCGACAAGATGTTGGCCCTCGACGGCAACACCGCGCCGTATTTGCAGTACGCCCACGCTCGCATCAAGTCGATCTTCCGCAAAGGGGGCGAACCGCCTCCCCCGGGCGCGGCGGTTTATTTGGAATCGCCCTTCGAGCTGGCCCTTGCCAAGCACATTTTGCGGCTGGGCGAGGTGGTCGAGCTGGTTGCCCGCGAGCTCAAGCCGCATCATTTGTGCGCGTATCTATACGAGCTATCCACGCGGTTCAGCGCGTTCTACGAAAACTGTCCGGTGCTGCAAAGCGAGCAGCCGCTGCGCGACAGCCGGCTGGCCCTATGCAAGCTGGCGGCGCGGACCTTGGAACTGGGATTGGACCTGCTGGGAATCGAGCATCCCGATCAGATGTAGAGACGATGAACGCTTCACAATCTGCTGATCAGCAGCTCGCGTTGAAAAATCATCTCTTTAGGCAGATCGCCGGCCAGCTTGAGCAGCAATTCCTCCTGGCTGAGCAATTCTGACTTGATCTCTGCGAGGCTGACGGACTGGAGGGTTTCGAACTGCTGGCGCGAGATGGGCAGATCTTCCAGGTCGATATCGCAGGCCCGCGGCATCCAGCCGATGGGAGTTTCGCGGCCGTAGGCGCGGCCGCGACAGCGGTCGATGATCCACTTGAGGACGCGCATGTTTTCGCCGAAGCCCGGCCACAAAAATCGCCCCTGATCGTCCTTGCGGAACCAGTTGACGTGGAAGATGCGCGGACAGTCGTACAGCTTTTTGCGCATGCGGAACCAATGCACCAGATAATCGCGGATGTTGTAGCCGATGAAGGGGAGCATGGCCATCGGATCGCGGCGCACGACGCCGACCTGGCCGGAGGCGGCGGCCGTCGTTTCGCTGCCCAAAGTCGCGCCGACGTACACGCCGTGCATCCAGTTGAACGCCTGGTAGACCAGCGGCACGGTGCGTGAGCGTCGCCCGCCGAAGATGATCGCCGACACCGGCACTCCCGCCGGATCGTCCGCCGCCGCGTCCAGCACGGGGTTGTTGGTCATTGGCGCGGTGAATCGGCTGTTGGGATGAGCCGCCTTGCGCCCGCAATGGGGCGTCCATTCCTGGCCCATCCAATCGAGGCATTTTTCCGGCGGCTCGGGGGTCTTGCTTTCCCACCAGACATCCCCATCCGGCAACAACGCCACGTTCGTGTAGAGCGTGTCGCGCGCGATGGTGGCCATGGCGTTGGGATTGGTCACCTGGTTGGTTCCCGGCACCACGCCGAAGTACCCGGATTCCGGGTTGATGGCGCGCAGCCGTCCCGATTCATCCACCCACATCCAGGCGATATCGTCGCCGACGGTGGTGATTTTCCAACCGGCGTCGCGGTATTTTTTCGGCGGGATGAGCATGGCGAAGTTGGTCTTGCCGCAGGCGCTGGGGAAGGCCGCCGCCACGTAGGTCTTATCCCCCTCAGGACTGGTGGCGCCCATCAGGAGCATGTGCTCGGCCATCCACTCCTGCTGGCGGCCCAGGAAGCTGGCGATGCGCAGCGCCAAGCATTTCTTGCCCAACAGCGCGTTGCCGCCGTAGCCGGAGCCGAAGCTCCAGATGGTGTTGTCCAGGGGGAAATGGCAGATGTATCGCCGCTCCGGGTTGCAGTCGCCGACGCTGTGCAAGCAGCGGGTGAATTCCGGCGCATCCGCCGAGCCGCCTCCCCCGGACGCCGTCAGTTGCCGCCACGCCGCCGTCCCCATGCGCGTCATGATCCCCATGCTGACCGCGACGTAGTTCGAGTCGGTCAGTTGCACGCCGACCTTGGCCAGCGGCGAGCCGATCGGGCCCATGACGAACGGGATCACGTACATGGTTCGCCCGGCCATCGACCCGTGGAAAAGTCCGCGCAGCTTGGCGTAGGCCTGGCGCGCCTCCATCCAGTTGTTGGTCGGCCCGGCCATGTCTTGAATGGGCGTGCAGATGAACGTCAACTGCTCGCTGCGGGCCACGTCGTTGGGGTTGGAGCGATGCAGGTAGCATCCGGGCAGCTTCTGCTCGTGGAGCTTGATGAACACCCCCTGCCGCTGGCCCTCGCCCAGCAGCGACTGCTTTTCCTGCTCCGAGCCGTCGCACCAGTACACGTCCTTGGGCTGGCACAGCTCGATGCACTGATCGATCCACGCGCGCACGTGCCGGTTGAGGGTCGGAACCGTTCCGCGCATTTCCGGCCGTGCGGCTTCTGCGGCTACAACCGGACCCATCTCCGTGACGCTCATGGAAGACTCCGTCGGGGAAACTGATTTGCCGAAGGCCAAACGGCTAATCCGGCCGCGTCGTTGCCGATTCGATCGGCTGGGGGCCGGCCCCAGCAGCCGTGCGCCGCGGCTGGCTGGCCAACTTGGCGCGCAGCGACGCCGCCATGTCCGCCAGCGTTGTCGTCGACAAGTAATCGTTCAGCCGCTGGCGGATCGGCTTGAATAAATCGTGCTGCGGACAAGCGGCCTGATCGTTGCAGTCGGCTAATCCCAGGACGCAACGGTTAAAGACCGATTCACCCTCCAGCGCTTTGACGATGTCCGCTATGGTGACCTCAAACGCCGGCCGCGCCAAGGCAAAACCCCCGTTGCGCCCACGCACGCTTCGCAGCAAGCCTTTGTGCACCAGCTTCTGCAGAATCTTGGCCATGAAGTCGCGCGGCAAATCCGTGCCGGCGATCAGGTCCTCCAGCATCACCACGGCCTCGTCCGGCCACGTCGCCAGCGTGCTCAGGGCCCGAATCGCATACTCGCTGCTGCTGCCGTAGATCACAGGCCATCCTCTTTTGGAAGGAATGTTAATGTTGACTTGATGGTCTGTTTATTACTTCGCAAGCATTTCGTCAAGTCGATGCCCTCGCGGGATTGGGCGGATTTGCCTTACCGTTGACAGCCACGGCCTCCCGATATTAGGTTTAAAAAGTCGGCTTCTTTACCCGCAGGACCCTGGTCATGCCGCCTCTGGAATTCAGCAAGGTGATCGCCGCCTCGGTGGTGCCGGTGGCCCTGATTTCGGCCAGCGCCCTGCTTTGCCTGGCTTTTTACAACCGCCTGGCGGCCATCGTCGGCCGCCTGCGCGTTTTCCAACGCGAGCGCCTGGCCGAGCACGAATGGATCGCCCACCATGGGTCCAATTCCGACCGCGCCCATGTCCTGCGCCACATGCAAACCATGGACATGCTGGACCGCCAGACCACCGCCGTCCTGCGCCGAGCCCGGCACATCCGCACCACCCTGGCCACCCTGCTGCTGGCCATCGCCTGCCTGATCATCTGCTCCGCCAGCCTGGGGCTGGTTGCCTTGTTTTCCGCCGTACCGCGCGCGGCGGCCGTTGCCCACTGGGTTGCGGTCATCGCCTATGCCGTCGGCATGCTGACCTTCCTTATCAGCATCCTCTTTGCCGTCGCGGAGATACGCATCGCGCTCAATCCCGTGGAATTGGAATCCGAATTCGTTTCATCCCTGCAAAGCGATGCTCCGCGCGAGGCGCCGCCCAGCCCCGACCCGGTCGCTTCGACTCATTGACCCGTCCAATATTTCCGATAAGATGGCTTGACTATGTTGAGAATTGCCGCGATTGCCCGCATCATTATTATTCCCTTAGAAATCGGGTAGGGCGATCGTGCCATGTTGAAACCATCGATGCCCTGCCCGACGGCAGGGTTTTTTGTTAGAAGCTCCCATAGGCGGTTGCCATGCCCACCCAACGCATCGAAATCTACGACACCACCCTTCGCGACGGCACCCAGGGCGAAGGATTCAATCTCTCCCTGCACGACAAGCTCCTGATCGCCCAAAAATTGGACGAGTTGGGCGTCGATTACATCGAGGGTGGATTCCCCCTGTCCAATCCCAAGGACGAAGCCTTTTTCCGCGAGATCAAGGCATTCAACCTGGCATCGGCCAAGGTGGCGGCGTTCGGCATGACCCGCCGCCGCGGCATCCGGGCCGAGGATGACCCCGGAATGGCCGCCCTTCTCGCGGCCGACACCCCCGTCGTCACCCTCGTCGGCAAGAGCAGCGAGTTCCATGTCACCAAGGTTCTGGGCGTCAGCCTGGAAGAGAACCTGGCGATGATCGGCGACTCGGTACGCCTGATGCGCGCTGCCGGACGCCAGGTGATCTACGACGCCGAGCACTTCTTCGACGCCTATCGCGACAATCCCGAGTATGCCTTCAAGACGCTACTGGCGGCGCAGGAGGCCGGCGCATCGGTTCTGGTCTTGTGCGACACCAATGGAGGTTCGATGCCGGAATTCGTCTCTCAGAGCGTCCAAGCCGTCAAGAGGCAGACCTCGGCGCGTTTGGGCATCCACACTCACAACGACGCCGCCTTGGCCGTGGCCAACGCCCTGGCCGCCGTACACGCCGGGGCCGATCACGTCCAGGGCACGATCAACGGCGTCGGCGAACGCTGCGGCAACATGGACCTGGTTCCCCTGGTGGCCAATCTTCAGCTCAAATACAAGCTGGATTGTCTGCGTCCCGGCACCCTGCGGCACCTGACCGAGGTCAGCCGATTCGTTTGCGAAACGGCCAATCTGAGTCCGGCCAACGGTCAACCGTACGTGGGCTCCAGCGCTTTCGCCCACAAGGGCGGCATGCACGTCCACGCCGTGCAAAAAGATTCCACCACTTACGAGCACGTATCCCCCGAAGCCGTCGGCAACAGCCGCAAAATCCTGGTCAGCGAGCTGTCCGGCTCAAGCAACATCGCCGCCAAGGCCGGCAAAAAATTCGACATCGAACACGACAAGCCCCTGCTTCGCACCGTCCTGGAAAAAGTCCAGGACCTGGAAAACGCCGGCTATCACTTCGAGGTGGCCGAGGCCAGCTTCGAGCTGCTGGTCCGCAAGGAGATCGGGCGATACAAGAACTTTTTCACCCTCGACGAGTACCGCGTGACGGTGGAGAAGGAAGATGGCGGCCAGCCGCTTTCCGAGGCCACTGTCCTATTGCACGTTAACGGCAAGAGCGAGCATCGTGTCGCCAAGGGGGATGGGCCGGTCAACGCGTTGGACAACGCCCTGCGCACCGGCCTAAGCAACCACTACCCCGAGATCGCCCAGGTTCACCTGACCGATTACAAGGTCCGCGTGATCAACTCCAAGGATGAGACGGCTGCCAAGGTGCGCGTGGTGATTGAATGTCGCCGCGACCGCGCCGATGGCGCCAAGGACACCTTCGGCACCATCGGCGTCAGCGAGAACATCATCGACGCCAGTTGGCAGGCCCTGGTGGATGCCTACGATTACCACCTGATCCACTGCGGCGAGGAGAAGGCGGCGGCCCCCAAGTAGCCAGCGCGATTCACCCTTCATAGCCGCGGGCGGAAGCCCGCGGACCAGCGGCGGAAAATCGCTGATTCGACGGTTGTCCGCAGGTTGCTTTTCTCCCGCCACGAACATACTTCCCCCGCCCCATAGAATCCCGCCCCGCGACTTCATACACTTGAGTGTATGTCGCAACATGACGACATGACCGGCCAGTTACCCAAGCACATCGCCATCATCATGGACGGCAACGGCCGCTGGGCGGTGAAGCGCGGTCTGCCCCGCATCCGCGGGCACGAGGAAGGCGCCAAAACCGTCCGCACCATCGTCACCGAATGTGCCCGCCTGCATCGCGAGCAAGGCGGACCCGATTTCCTGACGCTCTATTCCTTCAGCCTGGAAAACTGGAAACGCCCCCGCGATGAGGTCACGTTTTTGATGCAGATGTACGTCGATTATCTGCGTCACGAGCGGCTGACGATGATGCAGAACAACATCCGCTTCAAGCAGATTGGCCGCCTGGACAACCTTCCCGACCTGGTAATGGAAGAAGTGAACCAGACTCTGGCCGAGACCGCGGGAAATACCGGGCTGCGACTGAACCTGGCCCTGAACTACGGCAGCCGGGCCGAGATCACCGACGCCGTGCGGGCCATCGCCGAAAAAGTCGCCGCCGGCACCCTCGATCCGCGAGACATCCAGGAGCAGACGATCAGCGATCATCTCTATACCGCCGGCATGCCCGATCCCGACATCCTCATCCGCACCGCCGGCGAGATGCGCATCAGCAATTATCTCCTTTGGCAGATCAGTTACGCCGAACTGGTGGTCAGCCCGGTTCTATGGCCGGATTTCTCGATCGCCGATTTGCACAAAGCGATCCAGGAATTCGCCTCCCGCCATCGCCGCTTCGGCGCCTTGGACAAGACCGACACCCTCGGCTCCGCCCACGTTTCCGGAAGCGTTTGATTCACAGCTGTGCGGTTTATTCGTCCAAGTGCGTTTCAAATGGGTCGCTTCTTCCAATAGTCCTCAAGCGCCGCTGTCGTGGTTGGCGGCTTCCGTCCAACGGCAATGAAGTGGTCGATCATACTGGCGACGGTTTGGGAGATCGTGTCCGCCGCGCCGCCGGCGGTCGCTTCGTCAATGGCCGTCTTGGCCTCATCGAGCCTGCCCGCAAGAAGCAGCGCAAGGGCCATGTTCGCCTGCAAGCCACCATTGGATGGTTGAGATTCAACCGCACTGCGCGCGTAGGCGATGGCTTCTTCGGAGCGGCCCAGTGACATGGCGCAAAGCGAGGCTTCTCTTGCCACATCGGCTTGTGATGGGTTGACCCCGTAAGCTCGAACGAACCATGTAAATGCGGCCGACTGGTCACCGAGGCGCTGGTGAACCTTCCCCACCAGCCACATCGCCCCCCAGTTCTTTGGGTTGAGTTCGAGCACGCGCACAAACAACTGGAGCGCCCGCTCCAGCTTCGACCGCACTGATGCGGTAGGACTAGATGGGGGTCGATGCCCGTGGAGTATTATCTCCCCTCTAACGAGCTGCGCGGCCTGCTCGAAGGCGCGGTTATGCTCTTCGACTTGATCGCGTGTCATCTGTCACTCATCACCGGGATGGCGGGACCAAGGCATTGTTCGCACAAACAAATCGGACAGCTTTGGATGACCGCATCGACCAAATCGATCCCGTTTTTTGTACTCCCTGGAAGATTTAACGTAACTGTTTTTGGATCACTCGCAAGTCGGCCCCATTTCGGCACCTGCGCCGAATCTCCGCAACACTACTTACGACGCTACCGCGCGCAGAAGCCTTCACTCCCCCAGTATCGGTGCACGGTCAGGTGTCTCCGCGCGCCGGGATCTGACCGCCCTCGTCATTCGTCATTCGGGTTTCGAGCTTGATTCGTCATTCGGGTTTCGTCATTCGGATTTCCCCCCCTCCCGGCATTTGCGCCTCCCTGCCCTCGTGGTCCCCGCTATTGTCCGGCCGGCCGGGGGCATGTATCTTCGCACCTGCGGGGCCTTTGGGTCGGAGTAGGCATGCGGCGTTTGGGCCTGATTCCACTGATTCTTTGCCTGGCGATTGCCGCCGTGGATGGGCGCGCCTGGGGCGATGTCAAGATCGAAGAGCAGGTCCTCGCCCCCGTCGGCGAGAGTTCGACCTATTTTCTGAGCCAGCGCGGCGTCCACCTGGCCTGCGTCACCAACAAGGGAAGCCGTTCCATCGTCATCGTCGACGGCGTCGAGGGTCCCAAGTTCGATCAACTGCTCCTGTGCAATGGCCAGCCGTACACCAAAGGCAACCCCCCAACGGACATTGACGCCAGCGGCGCCGGACCGGTCCTCTTCAGCCCCGATGGAGAACACTGCGCCTATTGTGGCCGCCAGGGCGAAGACCTGGTCATCATGTTGGACGCCAAGGAACTGGCCCGCGTCCCGTTCACGGCCATGGCGCTGGGCTATGTGCCGCTGTCGTTCACTCCCCAGGGCAACCATCTGTATTACATGCTGCTGGGCCAGGACAATTCCGGCTATCGCCTCATCGTTGACGGCAAGCCCGCCCCCGCCAGCGCCGATCCCCCCCAGCCCGTCTTCAGCCGCGATGGATCGCGCTATGCCTACGTCGCCACGCGCCGGGAGGATCGCGGCACCAAGTTCCTGGTCCTCGACGGCAAGAACGCCGGATATTTCGGCGACAGCCCCCGCTTCACCGCCGACGGAAAACACCTCCTGACGCTTGTTTCCTACAACCAGGAGGCACGGCTGCTGGTCGACGGCAAAACCATCATCCGCGCCCAGGAGATCGTCGCCGTCTACGTGCCGCCCGCCGGCAGCTTGGTGCTCACCGTCCTTCGCCGCATCAACCCCGGCGCCGCCGGCTCCTGCTTCATCGCCGCCGACGACAAGGAAGTGGCGGGCAGTGATTGCGTCGACGTGGATCAGGTCATCTTCAGCCCCGACGGCAAGCGCTACGCCGCCCTATGCACCGGTCCCACCAGCACCAAATGGATGATCATCGACGGCAAAAAAGGCGAGGAGTACGCCACCTTCGACGCCCAGTTGACCGCCTTCACCGCCGATTCCTCCAGATTCGTCTCCGTAGCCAACAACGCCGGCCGCGTCTTTTTCGTCGTCGACGGCGTCGAGTCCGAGGGCTTCGCCCGCGCCGGGGGAGTCCGCATGTCCCCTCAGGGCTCGCACCTGGCCTGCATCGGCATCGACGACCGCGGCAACCGCATCATCCTCGCCGAGGGCCAACGCATCCAGCGCGATCCACACATGCTCGTCAACAGCTTCGTCTTCAGCGGGGACGGCTCCCACTACGCCTTCGTGATGGATGGCTCTCCCTACAGCACGCTCGTCGTCGACGGCAAAGACCAGCAAGGCTTCGGCTTCAGCCCCGGCACCGGCCAGTTTCTCTTCAGTCCCGACAGCCAGCACTTCGCCTTTACCGCCAAACGAATCAAAGACAAGTTGTTCGGCATCTTCATCGACGGCCGCCAGGCATCGGCGCTCAAGGCGGAGCCCGACCGCATGATGTTCAGCGCCGACAGCCGGCATCTCTACTGGGTCGCGGCCGAAAAAGCGGCCGATCCCAGCGCCTCCCGGCCTGTCCTCTTCGTCGACGGCAAGCCCGCCATGCAGTTCGATCAACTGGCCCGAGCCCTGTTCGAGCGGGCGCCGCAGGCGTGGCAGCTCGAGCCGGATGGCGGATTGACCTTCATCGCCGCCTCGGTCGATTCGATCAAGCGCTACCGCATCACGCCGTCGGTTGATTCGAACATCGACACGATGCTTTCCACCGCTCCGCAGCCGTAGAGGCCGCCATGGTCGAAATCGACGGCCGTATCATCCGGGGCTTCAGCTGGGCGACCAAGTATCTCAAGATGCAGATGCCTTTGATCGCCAGGCAGTTTCCCGAGATCGCCCGTTGTCACCGCGGCTCGATCAACGTGTTGCTGGATAAGCCGCTACGGATTCACAAGCCGGATTTCATCACCCGTGAAATCGACTGGGGCGTCATGAAGGAGGTTTTTCATTTCACGCGGATTCGCTTTGCGCTTTTGCCGCGCACCGGTCGGCCGCGCACGCACAAGGCCTGGATTTACGGCCCACAGAATTCGCCGCATCGCGGCAACGTGTTTTACGTTGAAGTGATCACCCGGAAGATCGACCTGGGCAGGATCAAGCGTTGCCGCATTTGCATCGATCGCCCTCACCGACTGGTTCCGTTGACGATTATCGAATAATCTGTCGCGCCGGCGCAGCCCCCTCGCTGCAAGAACGTCGATGCAAGCATCCCTCCGCCATCGCCTGACGTTCGGCCCCCTGATGTTGGCCGGTCTTTTGGCGATGCTCTACCTCGATCACTGGATCGAAATCAAAACGCGCGGGCGACTGGACGACTCCATTTTGCATCCGGTTCCCGGCCATGGCTTGGCCGGCGCGGGCCTCGCCGTGCTTTTGCTCGTGCTGCTTCCGCTGGCGACCACGGAGATGGCCCGACTGCTGACCGCCGAGCGCGTCCGCCCGTACCGCCTGCTGGCCGCCTTCGGCTCCGGCTTGCTGGTTCTGCACGCGTTCTTGACCCAGTTCCCTTGGTTTCAGCACATCGCCACTTCCGTCCTGGCTTTCATCATCGTGCTGACGATGGTGTTTGCCGCCGTCCGCCGCGCCGGCGGCGGCCAGACCCAGCAGGCCATTGCGCGCATGGCCGGCACCGTTCTGTCCATGCTTTATCTGGGCGGGCTGGGTTGGTTTCTGCTGGCCCTGCGGGTCAAACATTCCGCCGATCTGCTGCACGGGTACCAAGGCTCCACCCAGGCCGTGGTCATGATCCTCCTCGTCGTCAAATTCACGGACATCGGGGCGTTCTTTGGCGGCCTAGCGCTGGGCAAGCGAAAACTCATCCCCTGGCTCAGCCCGGGCAAGACGTGGGAGGGCTTGCTGTGCGGCCTGGCCACCGCCGCCCTCGTCGGCCTGCTCTGCGCCACGGTCTGGCACCGAGCCCTCAATACCCTCCGCTGGGACAAGGCTCTGTTGTTTGGCGTGATCATCGGTGGAGTGGGCCAGCTCGGCGACCTCTTGGAAAGCCTCATGAAGCGCGACGCCCAGGTCAAAGACAGCGGGTCCATCATCCCCGGCTTCGGTGGGCTTCTGGACATCATCGACAGCCCCCTGCTGGCCGCGCCCTGCGCGTACTTACTGTTCAGTCTGTTTTAACCGACCGTCCCATAACGGCTTATGTGACCCGCGACACATATCGCTTTTTTTAGCGTTTCCTGCGAAAATATCCCTATCGCAGCCTGGGGACCAGGCCGCCTATAAGAGTGACGTGCAACTAAACATTGCCTTAGAGCAACCTGAGAAGAAGCTTGCCCTGTTCGGCTCGGCCGACCGCCACCTCCGCATGATCCGCGACACCTTTGGTGTGCAGATCATCGGTCACGATGAGGAACTCCGCCTCAGCGGCGAGCGGGAGCAGGTCGGCAAGGCCGCCGCCGTCCTCGAACAGCTCCAGAAGGCCCTGCGCCGCCAGGAATGGCTCACTGCCGAAGAGGTCGGCAGCGCCATCGGCAAAGCGGCCGATGAATCCCGCCAGCACAGTGCCGATGAGATCGACGTCTACGCCCGCGGCCGGGCCATTCGGCCCAAAACCCCCGGCCAACGCCAGTACATCGAAGCCATCTTTCACCACGATCTGACGTTTTGCACCGGCCCGGCGGGCACGGGAAAGACTTACCTTGCCGTCGCCGCCGCCGCCTGCCTCCTCAAGCACGGCCAGACCAAGCGCATCGTCCTGGCACGCCCCGCCGTCGAAGCCGGCGAACGCCTGGGCTTCTTGCCCGGCGATCTCCAGGCCAAGGTCAACCCCTACCTCCGCCCCCTCTTCGACGCCCTGCACGACATGATGGATTTCGAGCAGGTCAAACGCTTCATGATCAACGACGTCATCGAGGTGATCCCCCTCGCCTTTATGCGCGGCCGAACCCTCAACGAGAGCGTCGTCATCCTGGATGAAGCTCAGAACACCACCGCCTCGCAGATGCTGATGTTTTTGACGCGGCTGGGTCACGATTCCAAGATGATCGTCACCGGCGACGTCACGCAGGTCGACCTGCCCCCGGACGTGCGCAGCGGGTTGGTGGATGCGATGCAGCGTCTTGCCGGAATTCGCGGAATCGCCCGCGTCGAACTTCAGCGCGTGGACATCGTACGACACCGATTGGTCCAAAACATCGTCAACGCCTATGAACAAAACGGCCAGGGCGGCCACCACGAAACCGCTCCCAAGGATGAGGAATAACCGTGTTTGGATTTGACCCCAAAGCCCGAGCCGCTCACCGCCGATTCGCCTCGCGCGACGCCGATACGCGTTCCGCCTGGCACCGCCTGCGTGAGCGCGGCGGATTGCCCTCCCTGGGCATCGCCGCCGTTTTCTGCCTCGGCCTGATCGCCCTGTTCATGGCCCGCGAGCAGGTCGTGCCCTATCGCCCCGGCCAATACATCGCTCACGACATCACCGCCCGCGTCGATTTCAGTTTCTTCGACGCCGACGCCTACAGCCACCAGGTGGACCTGGCCCGCAAAGCCGCGCCGCGCGTGTACCGCCAAGTCCCCGGCGACCTCTGGGCCTCGCTTCAGCAGGACCTGCTGGAACTGCCCGACCGGGTTCAGGACGCCAAGCCCGAGCAGCTCGATCCTCCCCTGCGCGACATTCTGGACAGCGGCGCCTTGACCCAACTGGAGCAGAGCCGCACCGGACCCGATCGTAAACGCTACGCCGAGAACGTCCGGCAATTCATCGCCTATGCCCGCCAGCACCTTCTGACCGACGGCCGACCCCTGGTCATCCTCAAGCAGGAGGATTGGGATCGTGAGATGCAGCAGAGCTCCGACTTGGAGCAGCATCGCAAGATCCTCTTGCGTCCGGCGGCTGCGGACCAGGACAACCCTGAGACCGCCGCCCAGGCGCCCGAGCAGCTTGCCGACGTCGCCGCCGAAACCTATTCGACCCGTCTTCCCGATTCGGTTTCGGCGCGTCTCCAGGATTACGCCAAGGGTTTCGATCTGGGCCTCGGCCCCAAGATCGCACGCATCGCTTACGCCAAGCTGTCATCGCATCCCACCTACGAACTGGACGAGCGCGCCAGCACCGAGGTGAAGAACAACGCCGGCGATCACGTCGATCCCAAGCTGGCCGAGTTCCGCTATCCACGCAACGGCCTGATCGTGCGCCGCGGCGTTCTCAGCGAGCGCGATTGGCAAATCCTCCGCGTTGAAAACCAGGCCTATTACCACGGCCTCACCGCCAATCCATTAACCGTGTGGGAGTACCGCGGCGGCCTGGTGCTCATGGCCTTCATCATCACCGTCATCCTCAGCGCCTACGTGGCCCGCTACCAAGCCCGGTGCGTCCGCAACCACACCCGCGGCATCGCCCTGGCCGCCCTGCTCTTGTCGATGCTCCTGATCACCCAACTGGCCGGCATCTCTTCCAATTCCCTGTACATCTTCGGCATCGGCCCGACCATCCTGGCGGCGATGATCCTGACCATCGCCTACGACCAGCGCTTCGCCCTGGGCATCGCCACCGTCCACGCCATGATCGTCACCGCCGCCCTCAATCAGTCCCTGGACTTTTTCCTCATCCTGTGGGCCGGTGTGCTCACCGCCTGCTATCAACTGGATGACATCCGCACGCGCAGCAAGCTGATCGAAGTCGGCGGCGCCGCCGCTCTGGCCATGATCCTGGTCACCGCCGCCGTCGGCTGTGTCGAGATGGCGCCGATGCCCTTCATCGGCTCCAACTGCCTGTACGTCGGCGCCGCCGGATTGGCTGCCGGATTCGTCGTCCTGGGAATCCTTCCCTTCATCGAGAAGACTTTCCGCATCACCACCAGCATGACCCTTTTGGAACTGGCCGACGCCAGCCAGCCGCTGCTGCGCCGCCTGGCCCTGGAAGCCCCCGGCACCTACAACCACAGCCTGCAAGTCGCCACCCTGGCCGAGGAGGCCGCCGAAGCCATCGCCGCCAACTCCCTGCTCTGCCGCGTCGGCAGCTACTACCACGACATCGGCAAGATCAATAAGCCCGACTATTTCGCCGAAAACCAGCTCGACGGCGAAAACCGCCACATCAACCTCAGCCCCAGCCTCTCCCTGCGGATTATTCTGTCTCACGTCAAAGACGGCGTGGAGATGGCCAAAGACTACAACCTCCCCACCAGCATCCTGCCGATCATCCAGCAACATCACGGCACCACGCTGGTGGAATACTTCTATCATCAGGCCACCCACCAAGACGGCCAAGACGGCTCAACCGCCGCCGCACAGCAGCTCAGCGACACCGAGTACCGCTATCCCGGCCCCAAGCCCAAGAGCAAGGAATCCGCCGTCGTCATGCTCGCCGACGCCGTGGAAAGCTGCTGCCGCGCCATGGCCGAGCCCACCCCCAGCCGCATCGAGGCCGTTGTGCACGACCTGGCCATGAAACGCCTGCATGATGGCCAGTTCGATGAATGCGACTTGTCCATGCGCGACCTGGAACGCATCGAACGCTCCCTGGCCAAGACGCTCCTGGGCATTTACCACGGCCGCCTGACCTATCCCAGCACCGCCCCGATCACGGGCGCGGCGACGGAGACGGCCGCCGATTCGCCGTCCGCCAAAACCGCGTGAAGGTTTCCGCTTACCCCGTGGCCCACGCCATCGCCCATCGCCCATCGATCCGCACCGGTCGCCGGTACATGGGCAAAACCGCCGCTGCGCTGCGCCTCGCCATATCCGCGCGCATTGGCCCCCGGCGCGTCGTCTTTCTTCGCCGCCATCTTCGCGCCGCCCACGCCATGATTCGCCCGGCCCTGCGCGATCTGTCGGTTGCCGTGCTGGATGCCCCCGCCATGCGCGACCTGCATCGGCGTTTTCTGGGCCTCCCCGGCGTCACGGACGTGTTGAGCTTTGAACTGGCGCACGATTCTCGCGGGCGCGTGACCACCGGCGAGATCGCCATTTGTTTTCCCGTCGCGCGCCTTCAGGCCCGCCACCGCCGCCTTCCCCTCGATCACGAATTGCTGCTTTACGCCCTTCACGGCCTGTTGCACTTGTGCGGCTTCGACGATAGAACCCCATCGGCGTCCCGGATCATGCACGCCAAGGAAGACCAGCTTCTGATCCGCCTGGGTATCGGGCCGGTCTTCGGCTCACCGCCCGCAGGCGAGAGCCGCCCAAAACACGGAGCAGGCCGATGTCCCTCTACCTGACCATCGGCGCAGCGGCCCTGGCGTCGCTGCTGACTCTTGTGTTTTCATCCATCACCTATTCCCTGCGCGAATTTTCCCACCCGCGCCTGGCCGAATTCCTCGGCCGACACGACGCCGATAAGTGGTTCGAGCCCGTCACCGACCACGTGAGCGACCTGGTTTTTCTGACCTCCGTCGGCCGGCAACTGTCCAACATCCTCATGTTCGTGCTGACCTTCGCCGCCTTCGAACAGACCTCCCACAGCGCCGTCGTGCGCTACGGCCTGACCATCCTCGTGACCATCGTGATCGCCGTCTTCTGCTCGGTCGCCATCCCGCACGCCGCCGCCAAGTACTCCGCGGCGGAAATCGTCGGCTTCTTCGCCCCCGCCCTGCACGCTCTGCGCATCGTGTTTTCTCCCGTGACCATGCTGATGCACCGCACGGACGACGTCGTCCGCCATGCCTTGGGCGTCGAGGACGCCCAGCCCCAGCAGCACGCCGCGCAGGAAATCCTCTCCGCCGTCGAGGAAGGCGAAAAGGAAGGCGTCGTCGACGAGCAGGAACGCGCCATGATCGAATCGGTCATCGAATTCGCCGCCACCACCGCCGGCCAGATCATGACCCCGCGCCAGGAGATGGCCGCCCTCCCGCTCGCCGCAACCCTCGACGACGTTAAGCGCAGCATCGACCAAAGCGGTCACTCGCGCATCCCCATCTACGAAGGTTCGCCCGACCACGTCGTCGGCATCCTCCATGCCCGCGACCTGATCAAGCACCTGGGCGTCACCGGCGAAAAATTCTCCGTCGCGGATCTCATGCGCCCCGCCATTTTCGTCCCCGAGACCAAGCGGCTGCGCGATCTGCTGGCCGACTTCCGCCTCCAGAAAGTCCAGATGGCCGTGGTCCTGGACGAATACGGCAGCACCGCCGGCGTCGTCAGCATCGAAGACATTTTGGAGGAGTTGGTCGGTGAAATCGGCGACGAGCACGAGCCGGTCGAGCCCCCCATGTTCAAGAAACTGGACGACCGCACCGCGGAAGCCGACGGACGCATCGACATCGAGCAGCTCAACCGCCTGCTGGGCCTAACCCTGCCCGAAGACGCCGGCTACGACACCCTCGCCGGCTATCTCCTGGCCGCCCTGGCGCGCATTCCCGAAAAAGGAACCGTGCACGAGCAGGATGCCGTGCGCTTCACCGTCCTGGATGCCGAACCCCAGCGCGTCAAGCGCGTCAAAATCGAGCTTCTTCCCCACCCCGCCCCCGCTCGCTCCTGATCTGCAACCTGAAACGAGCGCGACGGGACTCGAACCCGCAACCACCGGATCGACAGTCCGGTACTCTAACCAATTGAGCTACGCGCCCAAACCAATCCACCGTAAAAATCTAGGACCACCGGAAGGAATGTCAAGTGCGCGACCATCTCGCGGCGGCCGCAAGGCGGCTGGGTATAATCCCCGGCCATGATCGTCGCCGGTGTGGATGAGGCCGGATACGGGCCGCTCCTGGGGCCGCTGGTCATCGGTTGCTGCGCCTTCGACGTGGGCGGCGATGCCGATCCGGAAAATCCGCCCTGTTTGTGGAAGCGACTGTCCAAGATCATCAGCAAAAAACGATCGACCCGCGGCAAAAAGCTCCACGTCAACGACAGCAAGATCGTCTACTCCCCCGCGCAGGGCCTAAAGGAATTGGAACGGTCGGTGCTGGCCATGCTCTTTGTCCAGGGGCATCGGCCGCGGACCTTGCAGGAGCTTTTGTCGCACGCGGCGCCGCACGTCGTGCCCGAGCTGGCCGCGTATCCCTGGTATAATCAGGAGCTGGACCGGCGATTTCCCCTGGAGCAGGCGGCTCTGCCCATCCAGGTCTTTGCCAACGCCCTCCAAGCGCACATGCGACGGACGGCGACCCAATGCGTCCACCTGGCGGCGCGCATCGTCACCGAGCGACAGCTCAACCGCCTCCTCGACGCCACGCGCAACAAGGCGTCGGTCCTTTTTTCCACGACCGCCATTCATCTGGATTACCTTCTGCGCACCTGGGGCGATCAGCCCATGATCATTTTCTGCGACCGCCAGGGCGGGCGGGAGCACTACGGCGCGCTGCTTCGCCTGATGTTCGACCAGTGGAATCTGGAGGTGCGCGAAGAATGCGACGGCCATTGCGATTATCGCCTGCATCGCGGGCCAAACACCGTGCGCATCCTTTTCAGCCAAAACGCCGAGACGCAGTGTCTGGCCGTGGCCATGGCGTCGATGCTCAGCAAGTACTTGCGCGAGGCCTTGATGCGGCGGTTCAACGCGTTCTGGGCCCGGTATCTGCCGCAGGTTCCGCCCACCGCCGGGTACTGGAAAGACGGCCAGCGCTTCCTACGCGATATTGAATTGAAGCGCCAGGAACTCCGCATCCCCGACGACCAGCTAATCCGCTGCCGCTGACGAAGCCGTCTTTAAGTGAATTGCGACGCCACGCTCACGTAGCGCATGCGCGTTTCGTACAGCGCCGTGTCGAGCAGCTTCTTTTCGTCATCGCTCAGATTGCCGCGGGTTTTTTCCTCGAGGATGCCCAGGATGTCGATCTGGTGCTTGGCCATGTCGAGGTTGATCTGCGGCTCGTTTCCCCGCGCCGTCAGATCGCCCAGATAGAACAGGATTTGCGTCAGCAGCGACTGAACCAGAACCGCGAAGCTGGCCGGCGGCACACCCTCGCCTCGGCCGCGCCGGCCCGCCGTTGCCGCCGCCGTCGCCCCGGCCCCTGCGGGCGCGGCCGCCGAGGGAGCCGCCGGACCCACCCCAAGCGACGCCGCCGACGCTCCGCTCGTGCCGATCGATTCCTTGGCCTTCCTGGCCTCTTCTTCCGCCAGCCGGCGCTTTTCCTCTTGGGCTTGGCGTTTCCAATCGGTGTCAACGTGCAACGAAGGTTTTTCTTCGGACATGAAAGCTCCCGTCGTTCAACACCCCGGGTCGAGGACGACCCGGCTCTCTCTCAGAACTCACACTTATTGTAACAAGGCTACGCTTCCAAATTGAGCCGGGCCGTCCTCGGCCCGGTCTTCGCGCTTTGTCGCGTCACATACTCCATCGCATTCTTATAGTACTTGGGTTCGTCGATCCAGCGCACGCTTCCGCATTCGGCCCACCACGTGGCGCCCTCGGGCAATGCGTACTGCTTGGACAATTCCTGGCCGATCCAGCGTTTGAGGAGTCGGCGAATCGTCTGTGGATCGTGTTGCGAGGAGAGGATGACATGAACATGGTCCGGCCCGGCGGCGCAGGCGTGGTATTTCCAATAGCCGCGATCGCACACCTGCGGAACGATGGACTCGACCACCAACATCTGCTCATGCGTGAAACGAATTGGCGGAAACTTGAGCAGGGCCGTTTCCTGTTCCCAGCGATGCTCATCGTAACCGAGAACGGGGGTTCCGAATTGGTTTTGCTGACGATCGACCGTTTTGCGCGGGTCGCCGTGGAGGCGTGTGCCGTAGGTGCCCCAGGTGATGTGGTACGCCAGCACGTGCATATAAAGGACCGGGTCGAGGACGACGGCTCTCTTTCCTAATCGATACCTAATTGTAACAACGTTACCTTTCCAAGCTGAGCCGGGCCGTCCTCGGCCCGGTCTTTCTACAACCCGCTCTCATTCACTGTCACCCCATGCGCCTTGAGCGTATTGATCTGCACCATTTTCGCCTCCTCCGCATCGTGGACGTTGTCGCTGTGGCACGCCGCCTTCTTGCCTTTGTGCGCCAGCAATCGAATCTCTTCGGGCGTGAGGTTTCCGCGATTTTGCAGGATGGCCGCGCCGGCGGCGCTGATGCCGGGGCTGGCCGCGGCGCGTTTGGCCGGCTGCGAAGTTTCATCTTTGCCCGAGAAAAATTCGGAAATCTCCTTGCTGATGCGGACGCTGCACCAGTCGTGGCCGCACATGGCGCAGAAATCCGTGTCCACTTCCAGGTCCTCATCGTGGTAGGCGCGGGCCAGCTCGGGATCGAAGCTCAGGTCGAAATGCCGCTGCCAATTCAGGGCCGCCCGGGCTTTGGTCAATTCATCGTCGCGGTCGCGCGAGCCGGGGATGCCCAACGCGACGTCCGCCGCATGAGCGGCGATCTTGTACGCCACGCAACCTTGCTTCACGTCGTCCTTTTTGGGCAGGCCCAGGTGTTCCTTGGGCGTGACGTAGCAGAGCATGGCGGCGCCGTGGTACGCGGCGGCCGTGGCGCCGATGCAACTGGTGATGTGGTCGTAGCCGGGGAAAACATCCGTGACCAGCGGCCCCAGCACGTAGAACGGCGCCCCGTGGCACAGCAGGCGCTGAAGCTTCATGTTGTATTCGATCTGATCGAACGGCACGTGGCCGGGGCCTTCAACCATGACCTGGCAACCCTTGGCCCAGGCGCGCTCGGTCAATTCTCCCAGCGTGGCCAGCTCGCGAAGCTGCGCTTCATCGGTGGCATCCGCCAGCCCGCCGGGACGCAGACCGTCGCCCAGGCTGAAGCTCACGTCGTACTCGCGCATGATGTCGCAGATGTCGTCGAAGATTTCGTACATCGGGTTTTGCTTGTTGTGGTGCAGCATCCACTTGGCCAGCAGGCTTCCGCCGCGGCTGACGATGCCGATCAGGCGATTTCGCACGTACGGCAGATGCTCGCGCAAGACCCCCGCGTGGATGGTGAAATAATCCACCCCCTGCTTGGCCTGGTTCTCCAGCTCCTTGAGGATCAGGTCGTAGCTGAGTTCTTCGATTTGCCGGCCGATGATCATCGAGTAGATCGGCACGGTGCCGATGGGCACGGTGCTGTTTTGGATGATGGCCTGGCGGCAGGCGTTCAGGTCCCCGCCGGTGGACAGGTCCATGACCGTGTCCGCCCCCCATTTTTCAGCCCAGCGGAGTTTTTCCAGTTCCTCCTCGGTGCCGCTGGAGACCGGCGATGCCCCCATGTTGGCGTTGATTTTGGTCAGGGCCGCGCGGCCGATGCACATCGGCTCCAGCTTGTATTTCAGGTGAACTTTGTTGGCCGGGATGATCATGCGTCCGGCGGCGACTTCGGCCCGAATCTGCTCGGCCGTCAGGTGCGGCTCGCGCATCGCCACGCGCATCATCTGGGCCGTCACCATCCCGCAGCGGGCGGCTTCCAGTTGCGTCTTGCATTGGCGGTCCTGCTCGCGGGCAAAATCCATCGCCGTCAACTCCGACACGCCCGGCATCCCCGGCGTATCCGGCGAGCTGAAGGTGTACGGCGTGCCAACCGCGCCTCTTAGCGCAAAGGACCCGGGGCTGGTGCCCTGGCGATCGCTGGACGGGTTGTCCCCCAGCGGCGGAAGCACAAACGCACGATCGATCGTCGGCTTAGACATCAAACCACTCCGTTGAATTTTCTGCGGGGATGCAGCAGGTAGGCAGTTCGCTTCCCTACGCCGGCATCACCCGGATCAGGTGCAAGGGTGTATTCTCAGATCGCCGATTCCAGCGGCGATCACCCCTAGCGAATGAAGCGAGTTTAGGCCGATGTCGCGGCCCTGGCAAGGCACAAAACTTTGACCAAACCGCGGCTACGGCTTGACGGCGAAGACCTTGACGCTGGCCGCGTAAGCGTTGACGTTGATCTTGCTCAATACGTCGCGCAAGCCGCCGTGGACGCTGTCCGTGGGCTGCGGCGAGCAGCACCCGCCCGACGCTTCGCCAGCCATCTTCGGCGAGCAGCAGGCGGATTGGCCCTCGATCTTGGCATAGGCGTTCAGATCGGTCTTGCTATCGATCACCTGCACGTGCGCGAAGCCGGCCGCCTTTAGTGCGGCAACGTAATCGTCGATGAGCATCGCCCCCGCCACGCAACCCACGTAGGCCATCACGTCCGAGGCGATCTGCGGCGGCAGCGGCTTTTTGAGGGCGATGTCGCTGATGGCCAGCCGCCCGCCCGCTTTCAGAACGCGGGCCATCTCCCGAAACACCGCGGGCTTGTCCGCTGCGAGGTTGATCACGCAATTGCTGATGATGACGTCGGCTGAGCCAGCCGGCAGCGGCATCGCGTCGATGCGGGCCAGGTGGAATTCCACGTTGGCAAACCCTGCCTGCTCGGCGTTGCGGCGGGCACGCTCGATCATCTCGGGAGTCATGTCGATGCCGATGGCTCTGCCCGCCGGACCGACTTTCTTGGCGGCCAGAAAAACGTCCAACCCCCCGCCGCAGCCCAAATCCACCACCACCTCGCCCGGACGCAGGTTCGCCATGGCGGTCGGATTCCCGCAGGAAAGTCCCATGTTCGCTTCAGAGGGAATCGAATTCAGTTCATCCGCGCTGTAGCCAAAGGCTTCGGCGACCGCCCGTACGCCGGCGTCGCCGCTGGAAAGCGCGCTTTGCGCCATCCGTCCGTATTTTTCTTTCACCGTATCCGCGATGTTCATGTGCATGTCCTTTCCATTTGGCTTATCGCCCGCTGGCCGCGACCAGTTTCGCATCGTCAAGTTCCGCGGCGAAGTATCGGCGTTGGAAGAACAGGGCAACGTTCACCAGGCCGATGAGGACCGGCACCTCGACCAGAGGTCCGATGACCGCCGCGAACGCCGCCCCGTTGTTGATGCCGAAGACCGCAACCGCCACGGCGATCGCCAGCTCGAAGTTGTTGCCCG
>DBZL01000026.1:41596-41844 GCA_002311745.1 Phycisphaerales bacterium UBA1161
AGGAACATCACCACGAAATAGATGAGCAGCGGCAGCGCGATCAGAAGGACGTCGAGCGGCCGGCTGATGATTTTCCCGCCCTGGATGGCAAACATCACCACAATGGTGAATAGCAGGGCGATCAGAGTTAACGGGCTGATGCGCGGGATGAACCGCCCTTCGTACCATGGGCGCCCCTTGGCCCGCAGCAGCAGCGCGCGAGTGATCATCCCCGCGAAAAAAGGGATTCCCAGATAGATGAAGACGCT
>DBZL01000026.1:41900-42111 GCA_002311745.1 Phycisphaerales bacterium UBA1161
TTCCCAGATAGATGAAGACGCTCCTGGCAATCTGGCCCATGGTGACCTCAACGGCACTGCCGCGAAGACCCAGCAGCGGCGGCAGCACCGTCACGAACAGCCACGCATACACGCTGTAGAACAACACCTGGAAGACGCTGTTGAGCGCCACCAGAGCGGCCGCGTACTCCGTGTCACCCTTGGCCAGCTCGTTCCAGACAATGACCATGGC
>DBZL01000026.1:42172-44032 GCA_002311745.1 Phycisphaerales bacterium UBA1161
CAGACAATGACCATGGCAATGCAGCGGGCCAAGCCGATCAGAATGAGCCCGACCATGTACTGCGGATGGTTGTGCAGGAACGCCGCCGCAAGGCCGAACATCAGCACCGGGCCGATCACCCAGTTCTGCACCAGGGACAGACCCAGCACCTTCCAATTCGCAAAGGCAGCGCTCAATTCCTCATACCGCACCTTGGCCAGCGGCGGATACATCATCAAGATCAGGCCGATCGCTATCGGAACGTTCGTGGTGCCGACCTGAAAGCAGCCGATGCCCTCTTGGACATTCGGGGCGATGTACCCCAAGCCCAGGCCCGCCGCCATCGCCAGGAAGATCCATAGGGTCAGATAGCGGTCCAAAAACGAAAGCTGCCGGGCGACGTGCCGTCTCATGCTCGGCCGCTCCGTGCCGGTTTGTCCCGTCCGGCCGGCGGCGACCAGGTTCGCATCGCTTCGCCGATCAGGTCCCGAACGCGGCGAAATTCCTCCAGCGTCTGCTGCGCCGAGCCCTCGAATTCGGACGGGTCGTCGAAGGGCAGCTCGCTGCGCGTAAACGCCCCGGGCCAAACCCGCGGGCACGTCTGGCTGGCCTTATCGCAGACGATGATCAGATGCCGCACCGGCAAACGCCCCAGAAAATCCGACAACGGCTTGGGCTGCTGGCGGCTGATGTCGATCCCGATTTCCCCCATCACGCGTGCCGCCAGAGGATGCACCTGCTGCTTGGGATCGGTGCCGGCGCTGTAAACGGCGAATTTGTCGCCTTGATACCGCCGCAAAAACCCCTCGGCCATCTGGCTGCGGCATGAATTTCCGGTGCAAAGGATCAAAACAATCGGCTCGTCGGCCATAAATCTCTCCCAATCAAAGCGGTCACGTGCAGCACGCGCCGCGGCGGCACTTTTTTCTCATCCGTCGCGCATCCCTGGCCAACTGCGGCACCGAGCCAAAGCAGCACGCCAGGCAATTGAGCAGACTGCGGTGAAACTGACTGGCCGCCGGCGCCAGGCGATAATGCATCCACAGCCCATCCCGCCGGGCCTTGACCAGGCCGGCTTTGCGCAGATAGGCCAGATGCCGTGAAACCGTCGGCTGCGGCAGAGCGAGGACCTCGACCAGATCGCAGACGCACGTTTCGCCGCCTTTGAGCAGGTTCAGCAGACGCAGCCGCGTCCGGTCGGAAAACGCGCGGAACATGAGATCGACATCGGGCTGGGATAGCGTGCCAATCATATTTGCCTAAGCGAATATAGTTTGGCGACAACCCCAAGTCAAATGCAACCGCAGAGACGCTGAGACGCAGAGGAAGCCACAGAGAAGACAAGAGTTCTGTTTTAAAAAAAGCAATTTCTTCTTTGCGGCTGTCTCAGCGACTCAGCGTCTCTGCGGTTGCATTTAGTTATCGGGTGATTTGCCACTTGATTTCGCCGCCGACGATGGTGGCGACGGCCCGGCCGGCGACTTTCCAGCCGTGGAATGGGCAGTTGCGGCTCTTGCTGGCGAACGCCTGGGCGTCGATGGTCCAGGGCCGCTTGGGATCGATCACCGTGACATCCGCGACCGCGCCGACTTTCAGGGTGCCGCGGTCGAGCTTGACGATCTGGGCAGGCCGCGTCGAGCACAGCTCGATCAGTTTCAGCCAGGAAATGTGACCCGGCTCGAGAAGCGCTTTGATGTACAGGGGCAGGGCGCATTCCAGGCCGATGATGCCGAAGCACGCCGCGGGAAATTCCAGCTCCTTTTCCTCGGCGCGGTGCGGCGCGTGGTCCGTGGCCAGGCAATCGACCGTCCCGTCCTTGACGGCGACAATGCACGCCCCCACGTCGGCGGCGGTGCGCAGCGGCGGATTCATCTTGTAATT
>DBZL01000007.1:0-46570 GCA_002311745.1 Phycisphaerales bacterium UBA1161
AATAGGCCATTTTTAGAAGCTCTAAGATTAAGAGCAAGATTAAGAGTAGGACCAGCTGGTCGGGTCTTTGGACGGGTTTCGGGTTTGACCGGATTTGTGTCCTTTTTTCCGGTCGGCAAGGTACATTCAATTCAGAACACTACCTTATGAGCGACGCCGAGCTTCTCCACGATTATCTCGCAACCGGCTCCGGGCCGGCTTTCGCCGAGTTGGTCCAGCGCCACATCAATCTGGTCTATTCCGCCGCCCGCCGCCAGGTGCGCGACACTCACATGGCCGAGGACGTTACCCAGGCCGTCTTCATTATTCTGGCCCGCAAGGCGGCGGGCATTCGCCATCCGGCCATGCTAGGCGCATGGCTGGTCAAGACCACTCGACGGACGTCGTGCAATGCCATTCGCTTGGAGCGTTGCCGGCGCCGTCACGAACTAGAGGCCGCGACCATGAAGAGCGCACAAGAGCAAACCGGCGCGGAGCCGACCGCCGCGCGCATTGAAGGTGTCCTTGATGAATTCCTTTCGCGGCTTGGGGAACGGGACCGCGGCGCCATAGTCCTTCGATATTTGCAGGACAAAAGCGTGAACGATGTCGCCCTGGCTTTGCATATTTCTCCACCGGCGGCGCAAAAACGCATCGCCCGCGCTCTGTCCCGCTTTAAAAACCTGCTAGAGCGTCACGGCATCGTCACCGCCGCAGCGGCGCTGGAACAAGGTCTCTGCTCCCAGGTTCTATACGCCGCACCGCCGGGTCTGGCGCTACTGGCCAGTTCCGGCACGATCGGGAAAGCCGCCGGCGGCGCGGGGCCGCTACTGGCCCGCTGCACGATCAAGACCCTCTTCTGGGCGAAGGTTCAAGCAGTCATCCTGGGATTCGCCGCCTCGGGGGCTGTGGTCGCGACGGCGGCGGCCGTCGCCGTCAATTCAGTGCCCGCAGTGCCCGATACTGGCGCCCCGGCCGCCGGCATGGCTGTCAACAATCCGTCGACTCCGGCAACCGTTCCCGCGACAGCTCCCACCCGCATCTTAAAGTCCCTTGAATTTCCGGTCGTTCATTTGCCCAATGATGCTTTCCGGGGCACAGGTCCGGCAGATGCATATCTCAATGAACTCGATCCCCACACTTTGCGCACGCCCGCTTCCAAACCGGCTGGGCATATCAAGTCACTGATTCCCAACATTCCCAGGAACGGCAAATATGATTTCTGGACTAACCCCGGCAGGATGATCGCGACGCGAACGTTTGCCAGTCCGCTGAATAAATTTCGCGGAAGGCGAATTCGCATCTCCGGCTGGATCAAGACCAACGACGTCCGCGAGTGCGCCGGATTGGAGATGCACGCCTATGGCGCTGGTGGTGAAATACGCGCGATCGACGCAATGGTATGCGCGCGTCCCATCCACGGCACCACCGACTGGCGGGAATATCAGATCGTTCAGGACATTCCCCAGGACGCCACAAAGATCCTTCTGGGCGCGATCTTATTCTGCTCCGGGGAAATCTGGACGGACGATTTCCGGGTTGAGGTCGTCGGAAGCGACGTTCCGCTGACGGACGATCAATACTGGCAGATTTACAGTCCAATAGCCCAGCGATACACCGCCGCGCCCGATCCCGCCGTGCAACACGACGGTCACGCCACGACTTGCTTCCAATCCGGGACCGCCCCCCGCGGTGGATGGGCTAGCTATCAACATGTCGAACTGCACCCCGATGCAAAATTCCTCGGCCATCGGATTCGCGTGACCGCCTGGATGAAATCCAGCGGCGTCACCGGCGGGTCCGGCTTTGCGATCGACACTTTCGGACCTTGGGACCTAGTGCTCACCAACGAAGGCCAGCGCGGACATCGTCCGATCGTCGGCACAAGTGATTGGCAACAGTACAGCGCCGTCGCCGACGTTCCGCCGGAAACCACATCGATCCAATGGGGTCTGACGATGAACGGGCGCGGGAAGATCTGGATCGACCTGGACAGCGTTCAAGTCGATCTGCCCGACGAGACTCCCAATCCTTAACTTGCGTGCTTGTCCGACCCTGATGCCGCCGGTATCGTCTGTGCCTCCTTCTCGGAGGCCACATGCCCATTCGCGTTACCGTTTGGCACGAATTCAGACACGAAAAACTGAACCCCAAAGTCGCTGCGATCTATCCCCACGGGATGCACGAGGCGATCGCCTCGCACCTGCGTAAAAGCACGGATTTGCAGGTTCGCACGGCGACGCTCGAACAACCCGAACACGGGCTGAGCGAGGAAGTCCTCAATAGCACGGATGTGCTCACCTGGTGGGGGCATCACGCCCACCGCGAGGTGCAGGATGATATCGTGGAGCGCGTGCATAAGCGCGTTCTGGCCGGCATGGGGTTGCTGGCGCTGCACAGCGCCCATTACTCCAAAATTTTCCGCAAGCTGATGGGGACGAGCTGCGAGCTCAAATGGCGCGAGGAGGAAAATGAGCGCGAAATCATGTGGGTGACGCGCCCCGGTCACCCCGTGGTGCGGGGGATCGACGATCACTTCATCATTCCGCGAGAGGAAAT
Source organism: Phycisphaerales bacterium UBA1161 (assembly GCA_002311745.1). GTDB lineage: Bacteria > Planctomycetota > Phycisphaerae > Tepidisphaerales > Tepidisphaeraceae > UBA1161. Next base: position 2,539 of record DBZL01000007.1, read on the forward strand.
GTACGGCGAGTTTTTCGACATCCCCGAGCCCGATTGCGTCTTTCTGATCAGCAGTTTTAGCGGTGGGGAAGTGTTCCGCAGCGGCTGCACGTGGACGCGCGGGGCGGGAAAGATCGTCTATTTCCGCCCCGGCCACGAGGCATTCCCGACCTATTACGATCCCAACGTGCTGAGGGTGATCGAAAACGCCGTGCGCTTCCTGGCTCCCGCCGGCCCCGCCCCGCAGGCGTTTGGCAACCGGAAACTGGGGTGGATGGACGGGAAATAAGCCGGCATCCCCCGGCAAGAACGTTGTGCCTTGCCACGCCCTTAACGCAACCTATACTTGCCGGTCCACAGCGACAGGAGCGCCATCATCATGCCTTACAACACGGGTGACATCAGGAATGTTTTGCTGGTCGGTCATGGCGGCAGCGGCAAGAGCACGCTGGCCGATTCCATGCTCTACGCCAGCGGAGCGATTAAACACAAGGCCTCCGTGACCGACGGCAACAGCGTCAGCGATTTTGAAAAGGAAGAAAAGGAACACGGCCATTCCATCTATGCCGCGATGCTACACCTGGACCACCTGGGCAAGCGGATCAACCTGATCGACTCGCCCGGCAGCCCGGACCTGATCGGCCAGGCCATCGCCTGCCTGCCGGCGGTGGAGACCGTCGCGGTGGTCATCAACGCTCAGAGCGGCATCGAAGTCGTCACCCGCCGGATGATGGAAATGGCGCGGGCGCTGGAGCTTCCGCGGGCCATCATCATCAACAAGATCGACATGCCGGATGTCGATCTGGAAAGTTTGGTCGGGCAGATCCAGACGACGTTCGGGCACGAGTGTCTGCCGATCAATCTGCCAGGCGGCGGCGGCAAGCGCGTGGTGGAATGCCTGCTGAACAAGGAGGGCGAAAGCGACATCCTGTCGGTCGCCGATGCGCACACGGCGATTTTGGACCAGATCGTCGAGCTGGATGAGACGCTGATGGAGAAGTACCTGGGCGGGGAGGAGCCGAATTACGAAGTCCTGCACGCCCCCTTCGGACGGGGCATGGACGAAGCGCACGTGGTGCCCATCCTGTTCACGGATGCCAAGAACGGCGTGGGGATCGCCGAGGTTCTGGACGCCATCGCCAAGCATTTCCCCTCGCCGGAGGAGGGCAATCCGCGGCCGTTTGTGACCTATCGCGCCGCCGCGGCGCCGGGGCAGCCGCAGGAGGAAATCCCCTTCCAGTACCACAACGATCCGTCCAAGCCGCTGCTGGCGCACGTGTTCAAGGTCACGACCGATCCGTACGTCGGCAAGCTGGCGATCTTCCGCGTGCACCAGGGCAAATGCTCGGGCCAATCACAGGTTTTCATCGGTTCGAGCAAGAAGGGGATCAAGCTCGGCCACGTGTTTCACCTGCAGGGCAAGGAGCACCGCGAGGCCCAGGAGATCATCGCCGGCGACATCGGCGCGGTGGCCAAGATCGAAGAGATTCACACCAATGACGTGCTGCATGACGATCACTCCCTGGACAGCGTGCACCTGCGTCCGCTGACGTATCCCACGCCGATGTTCGGCCTGGCCGTCACGCCCAAGGCCCGCGGGGATGAGCAGAAAATCTCCATCCAGCTCGCCAAGATTGCCGAGGAAGACGCGACCTTCCGCTGGGTCACCGACCGCCAGACTCACGAGGTGGTCATCAACGGCCTGGGCGAGCTTCACCTGCGCTTGATCCTGGAGCGCATGGCCAACCGCGGCCTGCACGTGGACACCAAGCCGCCCAAGATCGCCTATCGTGAAACGATCACCGTCAATGCCGAGGGCCACTACCGGCATAAAAAGCAGACGGGCGGCGCCGGACAATTCGGCGAGGTCTATATGCGCATCGAGCCGCTGGAACGCGGCAAGGGCTTCGAATTCGTCAACGAAGTTTTCGGCGGCGCCATCCCCGGGCAATTCATCCCCGCCGTGGAAAAGGGGGTGCGCGACCTGCTGGAGCAGGGCGTCATCGCCGGCTACCCGCTGCAGGACGTGCGCGTCTGCGTCACCGATGGCAAGCATCATCCCGTGGATTCCAAGGAGGTGGCCTTCCGCACCGCCGGCAAATACGCCTTCAAGGACGCGATCCTCAAAGCCAAGCCGGTGCTGCTCGAGCCGATCGTCAACATGGAAGTGACGGTTCCCGAGGACAAGATGGGCGCGATTACCGGCGACCTCTCCGGCAAGCGCGGGCGCATCCAAGGCACGGACGTGCTGCCCGGCGGCATGGCGCAGATCAAGGCCACGGCTCCCCTGGCCGAAGTGATGCAATACCAATCGCAGCTTAAAAGCGTCACCGGCGGGCAGGGCAGCTTCGTCATGGAACTCAGCCGTTACGAGCCGGTGCCTCCGCAGGTTCAGCAAATGATCGCCAGCCAATACAAGCCCAAGGTGGAAGAGGAATAGCAGGGGCGTTCGAGTTTGGCCGACCCGCGTGCGGCGTTTCTTGATTGGATCCGATGCGAGCGTGGATTCTCGACCAGTTTGGCGGATTGGATCATCTCCGGCTTGCCGATGCGCCCGATCCCTCGCCGGGGGCGGGCGAGGTGGTCCTGGATTTGGAATTCGCGGCGCTGAATCCGGCCGATCGATATCTGTCGCAGGGGCAGTACCCGGCCGCGCCGCCGCTGCCCCACGTGCTGGGCCGCGACGGGATCGGCACCGTCAGCGCCGTCGGGTCGGACGTGTGGCGACTGACCATCGGCCAGCGGCTTGTGGTGCTGCGCGGCGAGACGGGCGTGAGCCGCTGGGGCACCTTCGCCCAGCGCGTGGCCGTGGAAACCGACTCGCTGGTGCTCCCCCCGGAGGGCTGGACCCTCCAGCAATCCGCCGGCGCCCCGCTGGTCTATCTGACGGCCTATCAAGCGCTGACGCAGTGGGGCGATCTGGCCCCTTCGATGGTGTTGATCACCGGCGCCTCCGGCGGCGTGGGCGTCGCGGCGTTGCAGTTGGCCAAGGCCTTGGGCCATGGCGTCGTCGCTCTGTCGCGCGATCCGGACAAACGCAAGGCCCTGCTGACGCTGGGGGCCGATCACGCCCTCGACCCGACCGATCCCGCCTGGGTGGCCAAGCTGAAGGAGTCGCTTGGTCCGCGGCGCGTGGATTTGGCGATCGACAACATCGGCGGCGCCCTTTTCACGCAGGTGATCGAGACGATGGGCGGCGGCGGGCGGATCAGCGTCGTCGGCCTTCTGGGCGGGCCCGTGCCGCAGTTCAATACCGCAGCTTTGTTTTTCCGCCGTTTGAAGATCGGCGGCGTGGCGGTCGGCGCGTACACCCGTGCCGAAGCCCATGCCGCCTGGGATGCCCTCCTCGCATTGATGCAGCGCAGCGGGAGCAAGCCGCTGGTGGATCGCGTCTTTGCGTTCGACGAGCTTCCGGCGGCGTTCGACCGCCTGGCGGCAGGGCCGCTCGGCAAAGTGCTGCTTCGCATACGTTGAGTCGGGGCTTTCACTTCCGCCCCGCGTGCCTTACCCTTTTGGCGATGAGTGATCGTCCGCCGGAGCACGTGGCAACGGAGATTCCGCCATCGGCGCGGTTTGCGGTGATCGCGTCGCGATTTAATTCCGACATTGCCGCCGAGCTTTTGCGCGGCTGTGTGGATCGGCTGGCGGAGCTTGGGCTGGGCGGTGATCGCGTCGAGGTGCATCGCGTGCCGGGGGCCTTTGAGTTGCCGGTGGCCGCCCAATGGGCGGCGGGCAGCGGGCGATTCTCGGCGGTCATTTGCCTGGGCGTCGTCATTCGCGGCGAAACGCCGCATTTTGATTACGTCGCCGGCGAAGCCGCCCGCGGCATCCAGCAAGTGGCCCTCGATCATTCGCTGCCCGTGATCTTCGGCTTGCTGACCACCGATACGCCTCAGCAGGCGCGGGATCGCGTCGGCGGCAAGCACGGCCACGCCGGCAAACGCGCCGCCGACGCGGCCGTGGAAATGGTGGCGCTGGCACAAAGGATGAAAACGTGAAAAGACGTGAGGACGGGCGTCTCTTCACGTTTCACGTGCCCTGAATATGTCATCGATGCGTAAAACCCGGGAGCTGGCGATGCAGACGCTGTTCCTGTGGGACGTGCAGGGCCAGTGCGACGAGCAAAGCGCCCGCCAGGTGATGGCCGACGGCACGGAGGATGAGGCGATTCGCCGCCGCGCCGTCGAGATGGCGCAGGGCGCTTGGGACGAGCGGGAAGCGACGGATGCGTGGCTGGAACGGTTGGCGCCGCAATGGCCGCCGCGGCGCCAGCCCGGCGTGGACCGCGGCATCCTCCGTCTGGCCGTCTGGGAATTGTGCCACGCCGACACGCCGCCCAAGGTGGTCATCGACGAGGCCATCGAATTGGCCAAGGCCTTTTCCACGGAGCAGAGTCCCGCGTTCGTCAACGGCGTGTTGGACGCGGTTCTGCGAGAACGACGCGCGGCGGACCAGTCCTGTGCCCCCGAATCCGCCGCGGCCCCTAGCGAACCATCCTCATGAGCTTCTTTTCCAAGTCCCTGGACAAGCTCAAAGGCGCCTTGCGCAAGACGGCGGCGGTGCTCAACACCGACGTGCGCACCCTGTTCATCCCCGGCCGCCAAATCGACGAGCAGTTCCTGACCGAGCTGGAAGAAAAATTCCTGCAGGCGGACATGGGCGTCAACAACGTGCAGCGGATCGTGCAGGAAATTCGCCAGCGCTGGCGGCTGGGGGGCATCCGCAACGCCGCCGAGGCCGAGACGATCGTGCGGCAGCAGCTTCTGGCCGGCTGGCCCAGCCAGGACCGCGAGCTTCGCCTGGTCGCCGGGGGGCCCAGCGTCATCCTGGTCGCCGGGATCAACGGCGCCGGTAAAACCACCAGCATCGCCAAGCTCGCCTGGATGCTGAAAAACCAAATGGGCAAGAAGGTGATGGTCTGCGCCAGCGACACCTTCCGGGCGGCGGCCGTGGAGCAGCTGGCCATCTGGTCGCAGCGCATCGGCGTGGAGATCGTCAAGCACAAGAGGGGCGCTGATCCCGGCGCCGTGGCCTACGACGCTTGCGAGGCCGCCAAGGCGCGCGGGTTTGATGTCCTGATCGTCGACACCGCCGGACGCCTGCACACGCAGGAGCACCTCATGCGCGAGCTGACCAAGATCCGCGACGTGGTGGCCAAGCGCATCGACGGCGCCCCGCACGAGGTGCTCTTGGTGCTGGATGCGACGACGGGGCAAAACGCCATCCAGCAGGCCCGCTCGTTTGGCGCGGCCATCGGAATCACCGGGATTTTCCTGGCCAAGCTCGACGGCACCGCCAAGGGCGGCGCGGTCCTGGCGATCCGCGATCAACTGAACATTCCCGTGAAATTCGTCGGCCTCGGCGAGACGCCGCAGGACATCGAGACGTTCGATCCAGGGCGTTTTGTGGAGGCGCTGTTTGGCCAAAGCGCGGACGCAGTGGACGAAAAGTGATCCATGACGCAATTGACCCTCCAGCAGATGTTTGAATTGGCCGGGCAGCATCGCCGCGGCGGGCGGGCGGCCGAGGCCGAGGCGCTGTACCGGCAAATCCTGGCCCAGCAGCCGCAGCATGCCGATGCCATGCATTTGCGCGGCATCACGCTGTTTCAATTGGGCCGGGCCGGGGAAGCGCTGGAATTGATCCGCCAAGCGGTCGCGCTCAATCCCGGCAGGTCGGATTACCTGCACAATCTGGGGCTGGTGTCGGCCGCCTTGGGCAAGGCGGACGAGGCCATCGCCGCGTATCGCCAGGCCCTGGCCGCACGGCCGGATTTCCCCGAAGCGTGTTCCAGCCTGGCCAATGCCCTTCGGGCCAAAGGCGACCTGGACGGCGCTGCGGAGATGTTCCGCCGCGCGGCAACGCTGCGGCCGCAGGATCCCGAAGCGCACAACGGTCTGGGTTGCGCGCTGATGGACCAGGGGCGTAGCGAGGAAGCCGCCGCGGCCTTCCGAGCGGCGCTGGCCCTCAAACCCGACCATGCCCAGGCCCTGTACAACCTGGGCAATGCGATGGTCGCCCTGGGCCGGTTGGATGAGGCGGTCGAGTCGTTCCGAGCGGCGACGATCCTTCGTCCCGACGACGCCGACGCCCACAATAACCTGGGCATGGCCTTGAAGGAGATCGCGCAGTTGGACCAGTCCCTGGCCAGTTTCGAGCGCGGCCTGGCCGTCAGTCCCAATCAACAATCAATCGACAGCAACCGGGTTTACACGCTTTATTTCCACCCGCGTTATGACGCTGGGGCGATCTTGAAGGAGAACCTGCTGTGGAACCAGCGGCATGCGGCGGACCTGGCCGGCCAAATCCAGCCGCACCGCAATGACCGCTCGCCGCAGCGGCGCCTGCGCATCGGCTACGTCTCACCCGATTTTTTCAACCACTGTCAATCGTTTTTCACGTTTCCGCTGCTGGGCCATCACGATCACGGGCTTTTCGAGGTTTTCTGCTACGCCAGCGTCGCCCGGCCGGATGAATTCACGCAGCACCTGCGAGGCTTCGCGGGCGTGTGGCGCGATTGCCTGGGCAAATCCGACGCCGACGTCGCACAGATGATTCGCGACGATCAAATCGACGTGCTGGTGGACCTGACCATGCACATGGCCCACGGCCGGCTCCTGGTGTCTGCGCGCAAGCCGGCGCCGGTCCAGGTGGCCTGGCTGGCCTATCCCGGAACGACGGGCCTATCCGCCATCGATTACCGCCTGACCGATCCGTATCTCGATCCTCCGGGAAGCGACGCGTACTACAGTGAAAAGTCGATCCGATTGCCGGAGACGTTCTGGTGTTACGATCCCCTGACCCGTCAGCCGACCGTGAACGAATTGCCGGCTCTGCAAAACCGCTGCGTCACGTTTGGATGTTTGAATAACTTCTGCAAGATCAACCCGCCGCTATTGCAACTGTGGGCCAGGGTGCTGTCGGCCGTGCCCGATTCCAAGCTGCTGCTGTTGGTTCCGCAAGGCTCTTCGCGCCGCTGGGTGCTGCAAACGCTGGGGATCGACCCGCTGCGCGTGGATTTTGTGCCGTATCAGACGCGGCGGATGTATTTGCAGACCTACCATCGCATCGACCTGGGCTTGGATACTTTTCCGTACAACGGGCACACCAGCAGCCTGGATTCGCTGTGGATGGGCGTGCCGGTGGTGAGCTTGTGCGGACAGACGGCCGTGTCCCGCGCGGGACTGAGCCAGACGAGCAACCTGGGCGTGGCACAGGACTGGGTGGCTCAAACGCCCGATGAATTCGTCCAGTTGGCGGCGAAATGGGCCCACGATCTGCCGCGATTGGCCCAGCTGCGCTCGACTTTGCGTCCGCGGATGCAGCAATCTCCGCTGATGGATGCCGCGCGCTTTACCCGGAACATGGAAGCGGCGTATCGGCAACTCTGGAAGCAATGGTGCGACGGCCCGCGTTAAAGCGGTTTGCAGATCAGCGTACCAATAATGCGCTGATAGCCGCGGGCGGCAGCCCGCGGACATTCCGTGGTAAGTCGCTGGTTCGACCGTTGTCCGCGGGCTGCCGCCCGCGGCTATCAAGGGGCGGTGCCGCGCGATAGGCCCCATACACTGACCTGCAAACCGCTTTAGGATGGAATAGCGGCCGGCCTCATGGCGGCGACGGATGGGTGGCGCTGGGAACGGTCCAATCCGGGATCACGGCTTTACGCAGCTGGTCGAACTGTTCGTGCCACTTGGGCCCGCCGGTGCCGTCGCGCCAGATCAGATACAACACCTTCAGCGACCGGGCCACGTTCGCTTCGCTGACGGATGGATCGCCCGCCTGCGCCAGCTTGTGCATGCAATCCAGCAGCTTGTAGGTCGCTTCCCAGTACTGGGCGTTGTCTTCGCCGAGCTTCCGGTCTTGGACCAGCGGGCCCAGCGTGGCCAGGACCGTCTTGCAGTCGCCCAGCTCGTACGCGGTCAGGCCGATGCCCAGCGTCACCAGCGGATCGGGTTGGTTTTTGTCGATTCCGCTGGCCGGGTCGATGCCGGCGCGATACAGGGCGACGTTCTGCGGCGATTGAAGCTCGCGATACATCTGCATCACCGCCGCCAATTCGCGCTGACGCAGTTGCGGATCGCTCTGCAGCTTGGAGGCGGCCAGCTTGGCCTCGGCGTCGAACCGGCGATAGGTGTACGTATAGGCGCGGATCTTGGGATCGCTGCTTTCCTGGGCCCACTGCACGAGAAATCCGCTGAGCATGGCGCGGTTGTTGGCCAGTTGGGTGATGTGCTGCTGGGCGGCTTTGGCGGCGGCGGGGTTATGCGCGGCCGCTTCCGCGTCGTCCTGCGCCTTGAGCAGTTCCTTGTTCAGCACCGCCAGCAGATCGTGGACGGTCTGCGCCCCTTCGCCGCCGCCGGTCGCGTTGAGAAACTGCACCAGCGTCCGCGTGGCATCGTCGATTTGACCAAGCTGCATGTACGACTGCACCCGCAAAAACAGGGCGCCGTTGAGCAGGACCTGGGCATCGCTCAGGCCGCGCACGGAATCCTCAAAGCCATCCAGCAGTTGCAGGACGCGTTGGGGATCGTTGCCCTCGCGGCGGGTCACGTCCGCCGCCAACAGCGACGTCCGCGCCAGCGTCGAGCGCGCCCGGTCTTTCTGCGTCGGTGAGTTCGAGCTGTCGATCAATTGCTGGGCCAGGCGGTCGACGGTTTGGCCGAGCTGCTCGATTTGATCGACGCGTTGCAGCCGTTGACCGGGCGTGAGTTTGGAGTCCTCGTCGAGTTGATCTTTCAGGGCCACCATTTCGCCGTAGCGGGCGGCCAATACCTGCGCCGGTTCGTCGCTGTCGGGAACCATGCGGTAGCAGGCGACGGCTTGGTCCCACTTTCCCTGGGCCAGCAAGCTGGCGGCGTATTGCAGCGCGAACTGTTTGCGATTGAACGGCGGATTGACCGCGATGGGCAAAAAGCGGTCCTGAAGCCGCTCGATCCGTTCTTCCCAACGCCCGTGCGGGTCCACCGGCGAGGATTGACGCAGCTCCGCGATCAGTCCCTGGGCGCGGTCCAGGGCGAAATCCGCCTTGGCGGCCGGGGTGTCGCCGAATCGCTCGATGTGATCCAGAAGCGAATCAACCGCCGCCAACTTGTCACCCAGAAATTCCTGGAAAATCCCCACCAGCAGCGAAGGCTCGACGGCCTGATCGGCCGGGATGCTCCCGGCCGAGTAGCGGGCCAAAATCTCCTGCGCCGCCGCCAGGGCCGTCTTCAGCTTGCCCGGCTCGGGAACCTGTTGTGCCCCGGCGGCCAGCACCTGCTGGCGCCCCTGATCCACCAGAGCCGCCAGCGACAGGGCATCCAGCTTGCCCGGCTCGGCATCGGCTCCGATGCGCGCGGCAAGCTGCTGGTAGATGACCGCGCGCAGGCTGGGAAAATCGCGGATCAACCCGGCGAGCGCCCCAACCGCCGCGGCATTGGCCGCCTTCTTTGCCGCGCCGGGGGCGGCTTGATCGGCCCGCAGGGCCAGCAGGCGATACTGCAAGAGCCGCAGGGTCGCCGCCTGGTCCGGGTCGTCGGGGAAATTGGCCTGTTGATCGGCCGTGGCATCGCCGAGCGCCGCGGCGGCGCCGGCGGCGTCGCCGCTGTCCAGATTCACGATCACCAGTTCGCAGCGAGCTTCAAACAGCAGGCTCGCCGACGGCTCGGGAGAAATCTGGTGCTGGGCATCATGGGTCAGTGAAGCGATCAGCCGCCTGGCGACGGTGGTCTCCTCCCGGCTGCCCCAAATCGCGTGCAGCTTGGCCATGAGCAGGCGCACCTGCGGCGCAATGCCCGAATCGGCGTTATCCCATTGGGCAAAGGCGGCCAGGGCCTCGGCGATGAGTTTGGGCCGCCGCGCATCGGCCGCATCCAGGGAAAGCGCCAGCGCGTATTGCATGCGGGCTTTCTGATAGGCGGCGATGCCGGCCAGATCGTTGGTCTTCCGCCAGGCATCGCCCAGCGCGTCCTCCGGGCTGGTGATGCGATTGGCCAGGTCCGTCGCCTGGGCCGTGGCCAGCCGATTGGCCTGATCGAACACTCGCCATGCCGCATCCGCCAGCGGGCGCAGATGCGCTTTGGCCGTGTCGGTGGCGCCCCAGTATTCCAGGATGGAGCTCTGCGGATCGACCCCCTGGGCGGCCAGGATTTGGCCCTGGCGGAACAGCACTTGCGGATCGTTGAACACCTGCAAACCGCGGATCAAGTCGCCGGCCGACTGCTCCAACAGTTCCTGCCGCTGCGACGGCGACAAATTCTTTTCGTTTTGCAGCTGCAGGAGCGTGGACATCGCGCGGTCGGCGGCTTCGGCGGCGGGCGGGCCGCTGGGCTGCGAGCTGTCGGCGGCATCGCCTCGCGCCGCTGGCGCGGCCGTCCACATCATCAGCAGGATCAGCAGGCACCTGGACTTCATTGATTCACGCCAAAACCGATTTTTCGGAATCCCGCATCCTGCGCGGCCTCCATGACGGTGAGCAGGTTTTCCAGGTTGACCGAGGAAGTCGGGCTGATGATCACGCGGATGTCGTCGGCCTTGATGCCGGCGGCGATGAAATTCTGCAGTTGCGCCGCCAGGTCGCCTCGCAATTGTGCATACGCTTTGGCGGAGTCGGTGTTCTTGACCGAGGCGAAATGGCCCGCCTTGGCGATGTAGTACCGGCCTTCCTGCGACAGCTTGATGGAAAACTCGGTGGGGACGCCCAGGCTGGGCGTGGGCATGGCGCCGGCGCCTTTGACCTGCACCGGTACGTCGCTGATCAAAAAATGCTCGGCCGCGCCGAAGGTCCCGGTCATCATCAGAAAGAGCAGGATCACCATGACGATGTCCACCAGCGGGATCATGTTGGGCCCGGAGTCGTAGTGAATTTTTTTGGCGCCTTGGATTCTCATCTTTTCACTCCGGTTTCTTGGTGTTGAAGGCCAGCGATTTGACGTGCGCCAGATTGCATTCCAGCAGAACCGGGGCGAGGAACTGGTAGGTCAGGGATTTGTCGCCGCGAATGATGACCTTGAAATCGGGGTTGGGCGCCAGGCCGTAGGCCGGGTCGCCCTCGCGGTAGCGGACAAGAACGTCGCGCAGGGGCGTCATCATTTTCCCGCCGATTTCCTGGCGCAGTTTGATCTCGGCCAAGCCCTCCTTGGTCAGGGCGGTGACGATGGGCTGTGCGCCGCCCAAACCCACGGGACCATTGACCACGTTGAGCGTCAGCGTGTTGCCCAAGTCCTTGATGTCCGTGCCCAGGATGCTGGTGGGGATGTCGATGTTCTTGTCGGCGCCGGTGTTGATGCCGATCTTGGCCACGAGCATGAAGAAGATGATCAGGCACATCACCACGTCGATCAGGGGCGTGACGTTGACGTTGCCTTCTTTCACGTCGGGCATGCGATGCGTGCGCATGGGGATGCTCCTGCAAACAGTCCGCGGTGGGAATCAGCGAGCCGTGCCCGGCGCAGAGGTTTGCTTGGCGCCGCCGCCGGGGCGGGCCTCGGCCGGCTTGATCATGAGCAGCAATTCCTCGGCGATCAGGGCGCCGCGCACGGTCAAGCGGTCCACCACCGTCCGCAACACGCCGAAGGCCGCCAGGCACGGCACCGCCAGCAGCAACCCCAGCATCGTGTGGCACAGCGCCTTGGAGATGCCGCCGGCCAGGGATGCGGGGTTGGCCTGACCCTGCTGGGCGTACATGGTGCTGAACGCGTCGATCATCCCCAGCACCGTCCCCAAAAGACCCAGCAGGGGACCTAAGTTGCCGATAATGTTCAGATACTCGATCCTGCGGAATTGCTCGGCCGTCTGCTCGCCGATGGCCGTCTCCATCGCCTCTTTCATGCTGCTGAAGCTGGGGGCGCGCTTCAGGGCGGGATTGAGTGCGCGGCTGACGAAGCTTGGATCGGCTTCCGTGAAATCCAGCAGGTCCTGGAAGCGCCGCTGCTGGATCATGTCGCGGATGTGATCGGTCGTCTGCGGCGGGATCATGACCGATTCGCGGTTCTTGATGATCCCCTGAATGATCAGCGTCAGCCCCGTCACCGACAGGCTGAAGATGATCCAGAAGACAAAGTCCAGATTGCCCATGACCAGGCTGAACACGCCTGGTTTGCCCACGGTCGCTTCGCGTGCGCCCGCGGACTGCGCAAAGCTTGCATCACTGAGAATAAAAATCGTGGCGCTGATCATGACGATCAACAGCGCCAATCGCCATTTGGAGGACGCGTAACGCATAAAAGTTCCTTCTCTCACGCAGGAGAGCCTGTCCGGATGAAGCGCCACATCGGCCGGCGTCGCCCAGCCGGGGACACTGCCCTCGCAACGCTTGGCGATTTTGCGCGAAGACCGGGGACATTGCCCTCGCAACGCCTTCGCTTTGCCGATCCTGAATGACGGTCGCTTCCATAAACGATCCGGAATCGTTCCAGACTCGCCTCGGGGCCGGAGCCGATCTCACTGCCCGCCGGGCGAGCCCGATGTACTGTCGTCGCAATAGAACTTCCTGTAAATCCCCCCGTTGTCGGCGGCGATCCGACTCATGATGACTTCGAAATCCTTGTTCGTGTCCTTTTCGTCCTTGCTGCCCAAGAGCAGGATGGTGTTGATGTGAACCTTCTTGTCCCGGTTCAGATCGTTGATCTTGGCCATGACCACGCTGCCGGGCGGGTCTTGGAAGTCGCCGTCCGTGAGCAGGAAAATAAGTTGTGGCTTTTCACGGAACGCTTCCTCGAGGGCGGCGATGGGGTTGGTGTCGCCCGGGTCGGGCGAATGATCGAAGACCCCTGTGTCTCTCAGATAGTCGAAGACCCGCGTTTTGTTGCGCGGCGAGGCCATCAACATCTGTGGGGCGATGGCGTGAAACGCGCCCTCCGTCTGGGTGAAGAAAATAACGTTGAACGCCTGGATGGGAGCCAAATTGCCCACGTCGCGCTGAAGCTCTTGGCGCAGAACTATGTCCTTGACGCCGATCATCGATCCCGAGCCGTCGCAGACGTAGATGATTTTGTAGACGTTGCCGCCGTGGCCGAAGATTTTGCTCTTGGGTCCGGCGCCGCCGCCTCCGCCGCGCGGGCCAAAGGCGGCCAGCTCGCCCTCGCCGCCGCCCAGTGCCCCGGCCCAGGTCAGTCCGGCGCCGAAACGGCCTTCGCCGGCGATGCGGTCCGGATCCATCGCGCTGCTTTTGAGCGTTTGCGACAGACTCTCGCTGTGACGCTGGGCCCAGCCGTGGGAGTCGACGACGGTCGGGTCGTTTTCCTGACTCGCCGGGCGGCTGGGATCGCCGCCCAGTCCTGGATTGGGAATCCCGCCCGGGTGGCCGTCACTGGCCAGCGTCGCGTCCGGCACGATGATCTCCTCCTTGCTGGCCTGCGTCACCGCGCGCTTGACCAGGGGCGGAAGCAGGATCAGGGCCAAGAGCAGCAGGGCCAGATGAAAGCTCAGGGACGTCGCAAAGGGCACGATGCGCTGCACCCATTGCCGCTGCCAGAAACCCGGCGCAAACGCCGGCGCCGGCCGCGATGCGGGCTTGGAGGCGATCAAAGTCGATGGGTTCACCGAGGTCATATCAGGCACGACACATTATAGATTGCACAAGATCGGACAATCAAAAAGCGGGTCAGTTGTCCGCGGGCTTCCGCCCGCGGCTATTAAAAACGCTACTGCGGCAGTTCTTCGCCCTCTCGCCAGAAAGTCCCCCGGTGTTTCGCAAGATATACGTTCATTAAATGATCAAAATGCTTCCGATCCGTCACGCGTTTACGGCTCTCGCCACGGACGAACCATTTTCTTTTCGGCATTTTCAGTCTACGTCCGAGAAATAAGCTCATCACGTTCTTTAATCTCATCGTCACATTGTTCCAGGGAATGAACGTTTTCCAGCTCACGAGGAGGTGAATGTGGGTCGGCTCCGTGCCGGCAGCGTGCAAACGCCATTGGCGCGACGAGCACACTTCATGGGCCGTTTGGATGAGGATCCTCTGAATTTCGGGCGTGAAGAGAACTGGCGGATCGGTCGCTTGGCGGTCGTAGATGTCGGCCATACGCGGATCGCTGGGCAGGATTCCCTCGCCGCGGCGGACATATCCGCGGCAATGGGCGGGACTCCAACTGCGATAAGCGTGGAAAGTGAAGAGGTAAACGGGCATATGTCCGCCGGCTACCCCGGCGCGCCGGGGCTACTAACAAGAACGCGCGCGCCAACAAAATATTTGCGACAAGTTTTCTTTTATAGCTGCGGGCGGAAGCCCGCAGACATTCTCCCCGCCGAACGCTCCCCCTACGCTTGCATCTCGTAATCGCGGAGCTTTTCGATTCTGCGGTGGTGTCGGCCGTCGCCGAAGGCGGTGGTGAGGAAGATCTCGACGATTTGGCGAATCTGGTCCTCGCTGAGCAGATCGGTCCCCAGGCACAGGACGTTGCAGTGATTGTGCTCGCGGGCGCGGCGAGCGGTGACCTCGTCGTGGACCAGGCCGGCGCGCACGCCGCGGACTTTGTTGGCGGCCACGGACATGCCGATGCCGCTGCCGTCCAGCAGGATGCCCATCTCGTGGGTGCCGCTGGCCACCGCCTTGGCCGCGGGGATGGCATAGTCGGGGTAGTCCACCGCCCCCGGGCTGTCGCAGCCGAAGTCCTCCACCTCATGCCCCAGTTTCTTGAGCAGAGGAATCAGCTTCTTCTTGGCCTCGTAACCGCGATGATCGCAGGCAACGGCGATCTTCATCGGAAAATCCTCCCTGTGTCAGGGTGTCGTTTCTTTCAGTCGTTGTTCGATCAATGTCTTGAGTTGGTTGGCGATGTTGACGTAAAGCGCCGGATCGCCGCCGATGGGGTCTTCGATGTCATGCTCGGGATCCAGCGGCACCACCTTGTCCGCCGCCGCCGGCACCAACGCCGCCACGGCCTGCGCGTGTCCGCGGCCCATGGTATAGACCACGTCCGCCTGGTGGATCAACTCGACGGTCAGCGACCGCGAGCGATGATGCGACAAATCCAGACCCATGTCGCGCACGGCCTCCGCCGCTTGCGGCGTCGCCCGCGCCCCGGGCAGCGCGCTGGCGCCGGCGGAGGTCACGTAAATGCCTTTCTGTTCCAATTCCTCGCCACCCACCTGCAGCTTCTCGGCCAGGTAGCGCTTGGCGATGGCCTCGGCCATCGGCGAGCGGCAGGTGTTGCCGCTGCAGACGAACAGGATCGTCGTCTTCAGCAGCCGGTCGATGATTCGTCGATCATACACGCCCGGACGCACCATGTCGTAGGAATTTTTCTGCACTTTGACCAGGGTGGACGGCTTGGAAAAGCGCGTTTCCCCGGCGTCGAGGATCATCTCCACGCGGTCCAGAATCTGGCCGTCCAGGTCGGTGACTTTGGCCGCCCCCCCGGGGGGCGCCGTCAGGGCCAGCGGGCCGTTGAGCTTGCTGGCCACGTCGAAGAAGACCGGATGGTCCGGGCAGCGCAGGGTGATATTCGGCCCGTCGTACAGTTCGGCCTCCGCGACCCCCAGCCGATCGGCCACCTCCTTGCGCCGCAGGGGTGGAACCTCGAAGATCAGCCCGATCGGTCCGGGCCACAGCTTCTTGATGACCCGGCGGGCAAAGTCGTTCAATTCACCCAGGTAGGCCAGGGCATCGGATGGCCGAGCCACGTGAAGGGTCAACGGCTTGGATCGCGGCGATGGGCGGAGGTCCCGCAAGGCGTTGCGGGCCTCCGCGTGGCTGACCAGGGCGGCCACGGCGTAGCTGGTTTCCGTCGGAAGCACCACAAGTTTCCCTGCCGACAGCACTTCGGCGCCGCGGGCGATCTCCTGCTGGTAATCCTGCACCTGGAGAATCTGAAGGATTTGCGCCTGCATCGTGCTCAAAGCGATTATCCGCCCCTCTCGTTACAAGTGTCAAGGCGAAGGATTTTTGCGTATGGCCCCGCGCAAAGCCCAGGCATGGCTATGTCTGGGCTTGAACAAAAAAACGCCGGCCGCGAGTGGGCGCGGCCGGCGTCGCCAGAAAGTGGGAAGGGGAGCGTCGCGTCAGGTTCCGTCTTGCCGCTCCACTCAGAGCGATCTACGGTGCGTTTGCCTGACGAATGGGATGTACGATTCAGATTCGCCGCGGGCAAATGCGCGCGCGGATTTTTCCCGCGGCGGGGCCAAGCCCAATAATAGCGCCGCTGCTACGACTTAACGCGATCCAGCAGGTACGCCGACAGGGGTCCGAAAATAAAGATCGGCAGCCACGCCATCAGGGCGGGCCAGAAGTTGAGCATGGTGTGGCCGGGCGGGCTGCCGGCAAGCTGCTGCGCCAGGAACACGCTGCCCATGCACAGCCCGCACAGCACCATGCACTTCACGGCGGCGGTTTTCAGCCGGCCCGGCTCCCGCTGCAAGACCGTCGAGACCGCCAAAAGCAGCAGGATCACGTTGACGACCGGCTGCGTGAAACGCTGGTGCCGCGCCTTCAGCAAATCCAGGGCCCCGTAACTTCTGGGTCGAGCCAGAAGCTGATTGATCCGCGCCACCGACAGGAACTGAATAAAATCGTTGTTCTCATTCAGGGCGATCTCCTGGGGCGTGATGTCGCTGCTGTAGGCGGCGACGGCGGTGGCCACGGCGGGCGTGGGCTGATCCGGCGAAGCGATCGGCACGCGGAGGCCATCGGTCAAATCCCATCGCTTGAGAGAATCGTTCCACTGCGCCGCCGACGCGTAAAGGTGCGCGCTGACGCGCAGATCCGCATCGCGTTCGATCACGTCGAGGTAGCGGACCTTGGCCGCCGAAGAGGCGGTGGGGGCCCAGTACATCGCCGCGTTGAACAGCCCGTTGTATTCATCCTCCAACATGCGCACGGCCCAGGTGCGGTCGGCGGCTTCGTGCACGTCGCCGCGCTCACGCGCCAACTTGGAAATCATCCGCGGGATGATCAACTCCTGGTCCATGGGCAGAAGCACCAGGTTCAGCGCGATTCCGGCGACGATGACCGACGCGGCCACGCGCAGCAGCGGCGTCCCGGCCGCCAGAAGCGCCGTCGTCTCGTTGAAGCGGCTCAGCCGCATGAGCGTGAACGCCGCCGCCACCACCGCGATCACGCCGGAAAGCTGCACGTAAAAGAAGAACGCCTCGTAAACATAGTAATCCGCGATGTCGTACATCACGCGCCACAGCCCCAGGTTGGCCACGCTGTGCCCGCGCGCTTGCGTCAGGTTCCCAAAGTTGAAGACCATGTCCAGCGCCACGTACATCCCCACCAGCGCCATCAGGCTGATCAAGTAGTTCTTGATGAAACTGCTCAGAAGATAGCGGTCGATGATCTTCATGCTCTATTGGCTGGCGAGGGTGATGGCATTTTTGCGGATGACCCGGCCCAGCTTGGTCTGATCGAAGTCAATGGTCTGCACGTGAGTGAACGCCGGCTCCAGCCACCGGCGCACCACGTCCGGCGCATCCTCCTCGTGCCGCCGGCGCACGATCAGCACGCGGTCGAATGCCTGCAAGCCCACCTGTCCAGGCAGATCGTCAAACAGCGTCGGGCGGTTGTTCGGCAGCGGCCAGATCAGCGGATGGTTCGGCATATAGAACGACAGCTCCGAGGCGTATTCGTAATCTCCGGCAAAAACCGCCGATCCACCGCGCAGCGACTCCACCTTCTGCGCCAACTCTTTCCAGCCGAAGAGCCGATCCCATTGCGGGTTGCCCAGTCGCGGCGTCATCCACATCAGGGCTTCAGGCAGGTGAATGACGATCAGGCCGATCAGGGCCACTTTGACCGCCACCTCCGCCCAAAACTGCCGCTGGCCCTCGGGTTTCTCCGCCAGGTAGTGGCCGATCAGCAGGGTCGTGGGCAGATAGGCGAAGATCGGCCAGTTGCCGTTGCTTTTTTTGTGGATGGCCGCGGCGGCGAAAAACACCAGCGGCAATGTGCCGGTCAACAGCAGAATGCGCTGGTGCATCGGTAGCCCGCGCCGCCGCCAGTACACCGCCAGCACCGCCACCGCCAGGCAGAACAGAACGGGCGTGGCGACCATGAACTGGCTGCCCACGTAATCGCCCAGGTTGATCGCCGATGCCCACGGGGAAAATTCATCGTCATTGTTCAGGCCGTGTTGAAGCTGGAACCGGAACGATTCCCACTGGTGATGCGCGTTCCACAGGATCACGGGCGAAAAGGCGGCCGCGGCCGCCAGCGCCCCCAGCCAAGGCCAAGGGGTTCGCAGATGCCGCCGGCCTTCGGCCGACCACAGCAGCGCCAGCAGCACCGCGACGCCCAGCAGAACACTGGTGTACTTGGAATCCAGAGCCAAGCCGCACAGCAATCCAAAGCCCAGCCACAGCCATCCGCGGCGCAGCGATGCGCCGCCAGGGGCGAAGATCAACAGGGCGCAGGCCAACGCCGCGGCCTGGAAAAAGCACGCGGGCGTGTCCGGGGTGGCGATGCTCCCCAGCACGGCGATCATGGGGCTCAGCAGCAAGCTCACCGCCACGAACGATGCCGCCCGTCCATCGCGGCACAGTCGGCCAAAGACGACGGCCAGGATGGCCACCATTCCCACGGCCAGCAAACCCATCGGCCAGCGCACGCCCAGCTCGCGGTGGCCGGCCGCCGCCGTGCCCAGGCGGATCAGGTAAGCGATCATCGGCGGATGATCCGGGTAGGACATGGCCAAATGCCGCGACCAGACCCAGTAATAGGCCTCATCCGGCACAAGCTGGCGGATGGCGGAGAAAAGCCAGCGCAGCAGCAGCGTGATAACCACCAGAATCGCCACGCCGCGCGGGCTCAGCCACAGGCGCGACTCGCGGCCGCGGCGCATCGCGGCGGCCGGCGTCGCCAGGGGGGAGTGGGCGCTGGTGGGCTGGGTGAGGCTCATCGTCGTTGTAGCCGGATGGTCAGGTAAATGGCCGTGGCCATCACGGCCAAATCTCCCGACCAGATAAACCACAGGGCGGTGTGCAGCGGGTCGTGAAAATTCATCCCCGTTTCGTACGGCACGTGCGTCGCCGCCTGCTGGCCGCCGAAAATCAGCGTGATGCACAGCAGCGCCGGCACGAAGCTGACCGCAAAGGCGTTGAGGAAATTGCCGCTCTTGAACATCACGCCCAGGGCGCAACCCACCATCACCAGGATGAGGCAGCTCAGGGCGAAGCTGGCCCGGCCGTGCAATTCGCTGCGGGCGGCGTTGTTCACCACCACCTGCTCGTGATGCAGCACCATGGCGTCGTTGGGTGTGATCATCGGATCGTGACTGAAATCCGCCAGCGTCTTGCCGAACAGTCTGCGCACCTCCGCCGGCATCGGCTCGGAAAAACTCCGCACGAAACTGGATCGCTCGCTGGGACCCTCCTGCGTCCGCAGTTGCGTGTCGTACAGCTCGATGCTCATCGCCATGCGCTGCGAGGAGACGGTCGATTTGGTCCCGACGGGATAGGCGCGGACGTGAATTTCCTTGGCCGTGGCGTACAGCGTCTCCTGCGACCCGTGCGTTTGCCGCATCCACACCGAGCGCCGGTCGTTGGCGTGCGGCGGGGCGGTGATCACCAGGTCCGGGCCGCGCAGTTGCGCCGTCGCGCCGCGGCCGCCGAGCTCAAAACCCTCCTCGCCCTCGGTGGGGAAGCGGTAGGAATCGCTGTCGGCCCGGTTGATCTTTGCCGCGATCAACTGCAGACAGGTGGTCTCCTGCTCGCGGCGGATCAGGCTGCGCAGAACCACCTGGACGCGCTCGCCCTGGCCGGGGTTGGCCGCCAGCTCGGTCAGGCGATGCACGTTGAGAAACTTGACGTTTTCGTGGATCAGGGGCGGGATTTCCATCGGGCCGAAGGTCGTATCCGCCACGCCCGCCTGCACGTTGCCGTAAAACTCGCGCGGGAACTTGATCCCGTCCGTCAGCCGCGCATACAGCGTCGCCGCCGTCCCGGAGGAATCGTCCTCATTTCGCTGGATCGTCACCAGGGCGCTGCGCGCCATCCAGAACATGTGCGGCACGCGCAGGTCGGGTATGTTGTTGGGCTCGGGATTCTCGTAGGTCACGATCGCCGGACCGATCAGCCCCACCTGCTGCAGGGAAGGATTGGCCGGGTCCGGCGGCGACAGCCTCGCCTGGTCCGCGTAGACGTGCAGGTCGCCGCTGAAGGCGCGGAAGTTCACCTCGTGTTCGCGCTGAATGTCGCTGGCGATCACCTTGGCGATGTTGGAATAAATCACCTCCTGCACCTTGCGCGAATAAATCGGCACGATGAAACAGAGCATCAGCAGGCTGGTCACCGCGACGGTCAATCCCAGGACCAGCGCCGGCAGGGCGATGGAAAACCGCCGCAGGGACAAGTAGCTCACGCCGCCGGCCCGCAGGGCGGTCAGCTCGTTGTCCGCGGAAAGCCGGCCGTAGACGATCGTCGCGGCAAACAGCGCCGCCACCGGCAACGAGTACGTGCTCATCGCCGGCACCATGTACAGCAGCATCCGGTTCACCTGCCGCAAATCCAGACCGTGCTCCGTCAGCGGGCGCAGCAGACCCCCAAAACACATGATCCCCGCCAGGCTGCACGTCGCCAGGGCAAAAACCTTCAGCAACTGCCAGAAGATGTACCAAAAAAGGGTTTTGCTCATTAAAGACTAGTTGCTGGTTGCTGGTTGCTGGTTGCCAGACAAGATGCCGCGGCCTGGGCCAGCCGTTGCACGCCCGGCTCGATCTGCTCGGCCGACACCTGGCCGAAACTCAAGCGCATGTGATTCTTCGGCACCCGTCCCTTTTCGTCCGGCTGAAAACAGTAATCCCCCGGCACGTAGATCACGCCGCGATCGATGCACGATTCGAACAGTCTCCCGCCGCGCGACGTGTCGATCGCCTCGGGCCATGTCACCCAGACGTACAGCCCGCCGGCCGGACGCGTCCAGCCAATCCCCGCCGAGGAGGGCATGTGGCGCTGCAGCGCCTCCAGCATCGCGTCGCGCTTGCGGCGATAACTGTCGCACAGCAAGCGCGCCTGCCGCTCGTACGCCCCGCTGAGCATGGCCTCCAGGGCGATGTGCTGGGCCAAGTTGGATGAGCCGAAATCGTGATTGCCCTTTTGGTGCATTACCGCTTCGAGCAAATCCGCCGGCATCGCCGTGTAGCCGGTCTTCAATCCCGGGGCAAACGGCTTGCTGAACGTCTGGGTCAAAACCGTGTACTGGTTCTGCGGATCGAACGACTTGATCGACGGCAGCGCCGGCCCGTCGTAACGCAGCTCCCGATAGGCCGCATCCTCCAACACGATGATTCGCCGCTTGCCGCTGAACGTCTTGGCGATCTCCAAAAGCCGACTGCGCCGCGGCAACGACAGCGTAAGCCCCGTCGGGTTCTGGTAGTAACTGGTCGTGTAGATCAGCTTCACTTTTTCCAGCAGACCCTGCTCCGCCAATCGCGCCAGCAACCGGTCCACCGCCTCGACGTCCATTCCCTGCTCGTCCATGGGGACGGTTAGGACCTTGGCCCCCAGCGACGCCAGCGTGCCGGTGAAGACGAAATAGCATGGATTGGCCGTGATCACGATGTCGCCGGGATCGATCAGGACATCGCCGATCAGGTACAGCGCCTGCTGCGAGCCGGTGGTGATGACCAGGTCGCGCTCGCTGATGCCCAATTCCGCGGCGGATTTGCCGTCCAGTTTTTCCAGGTGCTCGACCGCCGCGCGGCGCAGGCCGGCCAAGCCCTGCGTCGTGTCATATTGCAAGGCCGCCCGACCCCGCCCGGTGTCCGCCAGCAGGTTCTGGGTGATCTGCCGCACCGGCTCCACCGGCAGCGTCAACGGATCGACGAATCCCGCCGCCAGGTTGATCAGCTTGGGATTGGCCACCACGACCGCCATCAGGTAGCTGATGGGCGGCTGGCCCGTCCGCCTCGCTTTGGCGGACAGACCCAGCCCCTTGGGCGATGATGCGTTCGCGGACATACAGCCCATCCATGCTACCGGTCCGCCGCGGCGCCGGCAATTCAACGGCGGTCAAACTTGAACGGCCGGTTTTGATCGGCAATAATCGCGCCCTTACCGTCTGCCGCATGATGACTTCCGCCCAGATTCGCCAGCAGTTCCTCGACTTTTTCGTGCAGAAGCACGGCCATACGTTGGTGCCGTCGTCGCCGGTGGTGCCGCAGGATGATCCGACCCTGCTCTTCACCAATGCGGGAATGAACCAATTCAAGCCGATCTTCCTGGGCCAGGAAAAGCGCCTATACACGCGCGCCGCCAACACGCAAAAATGCATCCGCGCCGGCGGCAAGCACAACGACCTGGACGACGTCGGCCGCAGCCGCCGTCATCACACCTTCTTCGAGATGCTCGGCAACTGGTCCTTCGGCGACTATTTCAAGCGCGGCGCCATCGAAATGGCTTGGGAGCTTTTGACCAAAATCTGGAAACTCGATCCGGCCCGTCTTCACGTCACCTGCTACGAAGGGGATGAGAAAGCCGGCATCCCGCGCGACGAGGAAGCGGCCAAATTGTGGAAGGAAGTCGCCGGCGTCGCCGACGATCACATTCATTATTTCGGCAAGGACAATTTCTGGGAGATGGGCGACACCGGCCCCTGCGGTCCGTGCAGCGAAATCCACTTCGACCGCACGCCGGACAAGACCGGCGGCAAGCTGGTCAACACCGAAGACCCCGCCGTCATGGAGATCTGGAATCTGGTCTTCATCCAGTTCAACCGCGACGCCGCCGGTAAGCTCACGCCCCTCCCAGCCAGGCACGTGGACACCGGCATGGGCTTTGAGCGCATCTGCCAGGTGCTGCAAGACAAGCCGGACAATTACGGCACGGACCTGTGGACGCCGCTGTTTGATCGGATATCTGAAATTTCAAATTTGAAATACACAGGCCAATTCACCAAGACCAACATCGCCGATCCGCAGGCCGAATCGGCAAACGAGCAGTTGCGTCACGACATCGCCTTCCGTGTCGTGGCCGATCATGCGCGATGTCTTACCTTCGCCCTGACGGATGGCGCCGTGCCCAGCAACGAAGGCCGCGGGTACGTCCTGCGGCGAATCCTGCGCCGCGCCGTGCGCTTTGGCCGTCAGCAGCTTGGTCTGGCCGAGCCTTTCCTGCATCGCCTGGTGCCCGTGGTGGTCGAATCGATGGGCGGGGCTTTCCCGGAACTGAAGCGTCATCACACGCACATCGCGGCCCTGATTCTGGATGAAGAAAAAAGCTTTGGCCGGACGCTCGACCGTGGGATACAGCTTTTCGACCAGGCTGCGGCCGCGGGGTCCATTGCCGCCGCCGACGCTTTCAAACTCCATGACACCTACGGATTCCCGATCGACCTGACGCAGATCATGGCCGCGGAGCGCGGTTTGGCTGTGGATATTGCCGGTTATGAGAACCTCATGGAGGAAGCGCGGGAGCGTGCCCGGGCGGCGGGCAAGACGGGGGATTCGGAGGTGTACGATCTACCCCCGGCGGCGCTAGTCGATCTGCCGCGCAACGGCGTGCGTCCCACGGACGACTCAGCCAAGTTCACGCTCGAACCAATCCGGGCGAAAATCATGGCGATCTGGAACGGCAGCAACCTCGATCCATCCGCCGATACTTCATCCGATCAGGAAATCGCCATCATCCTGGACCGCACCAACTTCTACGCCGAGATGGGTGGGCAAGTCGGCGACCGCGGCGAGCTGAGCGGCGCCGGTGCGATCTTCGACGTCGAAACGGCTCGTGCCGTGGGCGGCTACATCCTGCACATCGGCCGCGTCCGCTCGGGGTCGTTACGGGTGGGTGACACCGTGACCGCGTCGGTTTCTCCCCTTCGCAAGCCGACGATGCAGAATCACACCGGCACCCATCTGGCCAACTGGGCGTTGCGCGAGGTTCTGGGTACGGGCGTGGAGCAGAAAGGGTCCCTGGTCGATCCGGAAAAATTGCGGTTCGATTTCTCGCACGCCAAGGCGATGAGCGAAGACGAAGTCGGCGGCGTGGAGGAACTGGTCAATCGCGAAATCGCCGAGAAATTACCGGTGTACGCCGAGGTGGTGCCGCAGGAGCAGGCGCTGAAGATCAACGGCCTGCGGGCCGTGTTCGGAGAGAAATACCCGTCGATGGTGCGCGTGGTTTCCATCGGCGTGCCGGTCAAAGATCTGCTGGCCGATCCAGCCAAGGCCGGATGGCGCCAGTTCTCCATCGAATTCTGCGGCGGCACGCACCTGAAAAGTTCGGACGAAATCGGCGGCTTCGCCATCACCTCCGAAGAATCGGTGAGCAAGGGCATTCGCCGCATCGTTGCCGTCACGGGCGAAACAGCCGATGCGGTCGCATCCGCGGGCCGGCAGTTGGAACAATTGGTTGTTGCGGCCCAGCAAGCGACCGAGGAACAATTGCCGGAGGCGATCGCGTCGTTGCAGAAAGCGGTAGGGGGGCAGATTCCCCTGCGGGTCAAGCGGCGGGCCCAGGCGGCGATGGCCCAGTTGCAGGCGAAGCAGAAGGCGTTTGAGAAATCCAAATCCGCGCGAGCTTCGGGCGTCGATGCGATCAAGGCGGCCGCCGACTTGCTTGCCGCGGCCCAGGGTAATCTGATCGTGGGACAGATCCCCGGAGCGACGGACGAGCAGTTGCGTTCGGCGATCGATTCGCTGAAGAAGAAGGCCCCCAGCCACGCGATTCTGCTGGCCTCGGCGGACGACCAGAAAGTGACGTTTGTCGCGGCCGTCAGCGACGATTTTGTCGCCAAGGGCCTCAAAGCCGGAGATTGGGTGAAGCAGGTTGCGGCCATCACGGGTGGCGGCGGGGGTGGTCGGCCGCAAATGGCCCAGGGCAGCGGGAAGGACCCGGCCAAGGTCGGCCAAGCGATGGAAACCGCCCGAAACCTGGCCGCGAAATTCTCATAGACCGGGCGTCCTTGACAGAACCCCCGGGCCTAAATAACCTTGCGCTTGCTTCGGCGCGGCGGGTGATGCCCGCCGTGGCTTTTTATGGGGAGTGATTTATGCAACCGGTCATGAAGATCAGCAAGTCGCGCAAACGTAAACGTCGCTCCCATCACGCGCTGCGCCCGATTCATTACGTGCGCTGTCCCCAATGCGGCAACGCCAAGCTGCCGCATTGTGCCTGCGACAACTGCGGGTATGTCAACCCGAAGTTGGCGCTGCAGATGGAAGAAGAGGAACAAGCATGAGGCAGTTGCTCGTTGTTGGTTGCTCGTTGCTGGCAAAGATCGTCTAGCAACTAGCAACCAGCAACTAGCAACTAGTTCAGGAGCATGTGGTGCGAGTCGCGGTGGATGTGATGGGCGGCGATCATGCCCCCGCCGAGATTTTGCAGGGATGCTGGCAAGCGGTGTCGTTGCTCGACGGCCAGGACACCATTTGTCTGGTGGGCGACCCAAAGTCCATTTGCGATGGCTTGGCTCAATCCCCACTCACCGAGGAACAGAAGCGGCGTTTCCAGACGGTTGCCACCACCCAGGTGATCGCCATGGACGATCCGCCGGTGGAGGCCATCCGCAACAAACCCGACAGCAGCATCGCGGTGATGTGCAAGCTGGCCGCCAAACGGCAGGTTGACGCGGTGATCTCGGCGGGCAACACGGGGGCGTGCGTGGCGGCGGCGCAGTTGCGCATGCGCTTGCTGCCGGGCGTTAGCCGCCCGGGCATCGCCATCGTGCTGCCCACGTTCTACGGGCCGGTGGTGATCTGCGACGTCGGAGCGAACATCGCGCCCAAGCCGCAGCACCTGGAGCATTACGCCTTCATGGCCGGGGCGTACGCGACGGCGAGCTGCGGCGTGGAGAATCCACGCGTCGGCCTGCTCAACGTCGGCGAGGAGGATGCCAAGGGCACGGCGATGGTCAAGGAGACGGGCAAACTTCTGCGCGATGAGCCGCAGATCAACTTCGTCGGCAACGTGGAAGGTCGTGATTTGTTCAAGGGACTGGTGGACGTGGTGGTGTGCGACGGTTTTGTGGGCAACATCGTGCTGAAATTCACCGAGGGGATCGTCGGGGGCCTGTTCGAGACGATCGTGGCGGAGTTGCAGCGGGTGGTGCCGCAGTTGGCCGGGCAGTTCAGCGCGGCCATGGAGCAAATCTACAACAGGTACGATTGGCAGGAGTACGGCGGGGCGCCGCTGCTGGGAGTGAACGGATATTGCCTGATCTGCCACGGCCGCTCGCAGGCCAAGGCGATCAAGAACGCCATCCGCGTCGCCAAGCAGCTCACCGCCGGCAAGCTCAACGACACCATCGTCCAGCGCATCAAGCAAGCCACTCCCAGCAACGGTGTTTCATGACCATCAGTAGTTCCGCGATTTTTACCGGCTTCGGCAGCCAGTTGCCTGAAAAACGGCTGACCAACGACGATCTGTCGAAAATGGTGGACACCAGCGACGAGTGGATCGTGCAGCGCACGGGCATCCGCGAGCGGCGGATCGCCTGCGACGGGGAGACGACGGCGACGCTGGGCACGGCGGCGGCGCAAAAAGCCCTTCAGTCGGCCGGCCTGGCGCCCAAGGACATCGACCTGATCATCTGCGCCACCATCACCCCGGAGATGGTCTTTCCCTCGACGGCCTGTTTTATCGGGGCGGCGCTGGGCATGGCGGGCACGGCGGCGTTTGACCTCAACGCCGCGTGCAGCGGATTTCTTTACGCCATGGGCGCCGCCGCGGGCTTCATCAAGACCGGACAGTGCCGCAACGCCCTGGTCATCGGCGCCGAAACCCTGAGCCGAATCACCGATTACCAGGATCGCTCCAGTTGTATTCTCTTTGGCGACGGCGCCGGAGCGGTGGTCATGCAGCGCGGCAGCGACGCGGGGCGCGGCCTGATCTACAGCACCCTCCACGCCGATGGAAACGGCGCCGACGCGATGAAGTGCATCCCCGGCAGCCGATTTCCCATCTCGGCGCAAATCCTGGCCGACCGCCAGCAGTACATGCAGATCAAGGGCCGCGAGGTGTACAAGTTCGCCGTCACCAAGTTCGAGGAGTTGATCGAAGAGGCGATGCGCAACTGCCAGCTGAGCAAGGACCAGGTGAAATTGATCATCCCGCACCAGGTGAATCGGCGGATCATCGACTCGGCGATGGAGAAGCTGGGTCTGCCGCCGGACAGGGCGTTTGTGAACATCGACCGCTACGGCAACACCTCGGCGGCGTCGATCCCCATCGCCTGGGATGAGGCCCACCAAGCCGGGCGACTGCAAAAAGGCGACGCGGTGATCTTCGTCGCCTTCGGCGGCGGCCTCACCTGGGCCAGCGCAGTGGTAAAGATGTAGGTGGAGGGTGAATTTCCGGCAAGAATGACTAATGACGAATGACTAATGACGAATGAGCGTTTGTCATTGGAATTTGATTCGTCATTCGTCATTCGAATTTCGTCATTCGATGCTAACGCTAGTGCATCGCGATGCCATCGCCGCTTTACATCCTCTGTCCCGGTCAAGGCGCCCAGGTGCTCGGCATGGGCAAGCCGGCGTTCGACGCATCGGCGGCCGCCAGGGAAGTGTTTGAAACGGCCAACCGCGTTGTGGGATTCGATGTGGCGGCGGTCTGCTTCGGCGGTCCGGAGCAGCGGCTGAATCAGACGGACATCAGCCAGCCGGCGCTTTATGTGGCCGGCATCGCCAGCTTCCGCCACGCGGTGGAAAGCGGCTTATTCGATGCCGCGGCCGCCGCGGCCTACGCGGGGCTGAGCCTGGGCGAATACACCGCCCTGCATTTGGCCGGCGTGTTTGGGTTCGAAGACGGGCTTCGCCTGGTCGCCGCCCGCGGAAAATACATGCAGGAAGCCGCCGTCGCCTCGCCCAGCGGCATGGTGGCCATCATCGGCGCGGATGAGCCGACGGTGCGCCATCTGTGTCAAACATCCGCCAATGGCGACGTGTTGGTTCCGGCGAATTTCAACGCGCCGGGGCAGATCGTCGCCAGCGGTGCCGCCGGGGCGTGCCAGCGCCTGTTGGCCGCGGCGGAGGCGGCGGGGCTCAAGGCGACGGCCCTCAAGGTCGCCGGAGCGTTTCACAGCCCGCTGATGCAAGGCGCCGCGGATAAAATGCGGGCAGAGTTGGAGAAGGTGGATTTTGCTCCGCCGAAAAGGCCGGTCTATTCCAACGTGACGGCTGGGCCGCACGGGGATGTGGCGTCGATCAAGCGGCGGTTAGTCGAGCAGATCGTCAGCCCCGTTCGCTGGGAGCAGACGATGCGGGCGTTTATGGGCGGCGGCGAAGCGCGGCTGATCGAGCTGTCGCCCGGCCGGACGCTGGCGGGCCTGGCCAAGCGGATCAACCGCCGACAGGCCGTGGAGAGCCTTGGATAGTCGTTGCTGAATGACGAATGACTAATGACGAATGACGAATCAAGTTCCAATGACCAATGTTCGAATGGGCGATTTGTCATTCGTCATTCGTCATTCGAATTTCGTCATTCAAGGTCCAGGAGGCTATTGCCATGACGGATAAGCCCGTAGCCCTGGTGACCGGTGGATCGCGCGGGATCGGCGCGGCGATGGTGCTGCGGTTGGCCAAGGACGGCATGCACGTGGTGGCCCTGGCCCGAAACCTGGAAAAATTGCAGCAGGTGTGCGCGGAAGCGGCAGCCCAGGGGGGCAGCGCCGAGCCGCTGGCGTGCGATATTTGCGATGCCAAGGCCCTGGCGGCGGCGGTGGAAGGCGTGGCCGAGCGGCACGGCCGGCTCGACGTGCTGGTCAACAACGCCGGGATCACCAGGGACGGGCTGATTTTACGCATGGACGACAAGGATTTTGATGCGGTGATCGAGACGAATTTGAAAAGCGCGTTCGTGGCGATCCGAGCGGCGGCCCGGCCGATGGTGCGGGCCAAGGGGGGTCGCATCATCAACATCAGCTCGGTTTCCGGCGTGGCGGGCAATGCGGGACAGGCCAACTACGCGGCCAGCAAGGCGGGGCTGATCGGGTTGAGCAAGTCCGTGGCCAAGGAACTGGCCGGCAAGAACATCACCTGCAACGTGGTGGCGCCGGGGTTCATCACCACGGACATGACCGAGGGGCTGGGCGACCAAATCAAGGAGCAGGTGAAGGGGATGATCCCGCTGAAGCGGTTTGGCACGCCGCAGGAGGTGGCGGCGGTGGTGTCATTTCTGGCCAGCCCCGCGGCCAGTTATATTACCGGACAGGTGGTGTGCGTGGATGGGGGGATGGTCATGTAGCCGTTGCAAAAGGTTTGGTCACGGCTATAGTTTTCGCACCGTCGGGCCGCGTTGGCCTGGGCAATTTTGGTCAGGGCAGGTGGATGCTTATGGAAGACATCGATCAGAAGGTCATCGAAATCGTCAGCGAACAGATGGGCGTTGATAAGAGCGAAATCACGCGGGAAACGCATTTTATCAACGACCTCAACGCCGACTCGTTGGACACCGTGGAACTGGTCATGGAGTTCGAGGACGAATTCGAGTTGTCCATCCCTGACGAGGAAGCGGAAAAGATCCAGACCGTCGGCCAAGCGATCGACTACATCAAGGAACATTCCGGCCATAAATAGCACTCAAGCGGGCTTGAATTGTAGCGCATGAGCAGACGCCGTGTCGTCATAACGGGTATGGGGGTAGTCACGTCCCTGGGGGAAACCGTGGACGCCCTCTGGGACAACCTCTGCGCCGGCAAGAGCGGCATCGGGCCCATCACGCGCTGGGACCCCAGCGCGTATCCGACGCGCATCGGCGGCGAATGCGCCTCGTTCGATCTGACCAAGCTGGATGTGTCGCGGTTCACCAGCGAGCGATTGCAGCCCAAGCGTCTGGACCGCTTCGGGCAATTCGGCCTGTGGGCCTCCGTGCAAGCCGTGGTGGACTCCGCCCTGGATTTCCAAAACGAAGACCGCTACCGCTGCGGGGTGATCATCGGCAGCGGCATCGGTGGGATCGAAACGCTGGAGGAACAAAACAAGATTCTGGTTCAGCGCGGCCCCAGCCGGGTCAGCCCGTTCACCGTCCCGCGCCTGATGGTCAACGCCGCCAGCGGAAACGTTTCCATCCTGTTTGGCCTGCACGGGCCGAACACCGCCGTGGCCACGGCCTGCGCCACCGGCGCCAACGCCATCGGGGATGCGGCCCGGTTCATCCAATACGACCAGACGGACATCATGATCGCCGGCGGCTCGGAGGCGGCGCTGTGTGAACTGGGGGTGGGCAGTTTCTGTGCGGCGCGGGCGATGTCCACGCGCAACGACGACCCGACGCGCGCCAGCCGGCCGTGGGACAAGGACCGCGACGGCTTCGTGATGGGCGAAGGGGCGGGGGTCGTGGTCATCGAGGAATACGAGCATGCCAAGAAACGCGGGGCACGCATCTACTGCGAGTTGATCGGCTACGGCATGAGTGCCGATGCCTACCACATCACGGCCCCGGATGAGGGCGGCTTGGGCGCCAGCCGGGCGATGGAACTCGCCCTGCGCGACGGCGGCGTGACGCCGGATCAGGTGGATTACATCAACGCCCACGGCACCAGCACCCCCCTGGGCGACCTGGCCGAAGTCCGCGCCATCAAGCACAGCTTCGGCCCTCACGCCAAGAAAGTGGCGATCAGCTCGACCAAGAGCGAGCTGGGCCATCTGCTGGGCGCCAGCGGCGGCGTGGAGGCGGTCATCACCGCGTTGACCATCCATCGCCATCAGATTCCGCCAACCATCAACCTGGATCACCCGGACGAGGAGTGCGATCTGGATTTTGTCCCCCACAAGTCGCGCCAACTGCGCGTCGACGTGGCCCTGAGCAACAGCTTCGGCTTCGGCGGGCACAACGCCTGCCTGCTGATGAAGCGGGTGGGGTGAATCTGAAATCTGAAATCTGAAATCTGAAATCTGAGATTTGAAATTTGAGATTTGAGATTTCAAATTGGGGTGGGGTATTGCCAACGGCCAAATTGGGCCGATAATTGATTAGGCCTACGAGGAACGGATGCCCGTATTGCACGCCCAGCCCCCGCCCGCATCGGCCAATCCGCTGGAGACGGAACTTGGCCGCATCCTGCACCTGGAAGTCCCCATCATCGTCAAGCTGGCCGAGCGCAAGCTCAGTGTAAATGAGGTGATGCGGCTCGGCGTGGGAGCGATCATCGAATTTTCCAAAGCCAGCGATCAGCCGCTGGAACTGATGATAAACAACAAAGTCATCGGGGTTGGGGAAACCGTTAAGGTCGGCGAGAACTTCGGCTTACGGATCACGCAGATCGGCGACATTAAGCAAATCGTCTCGGCCATGTCCGGGGGGCGCTAGGTCCATTTCTGTTGCAAGCCTTTTCCACAGCAAAGCTTAACCATCGCAGCGCAGCATTTTTCCAAAGATATTTTTCCCCCATGTCCGGAAACAGACTAGGATGGGGCGACGGGCGCTATTCATAACTCTATTTTCACCAATAGGTTGCGTGCTTGCGCCAGGGGAGCTCCCACCCCCGTTTGGCGCGTAAGTCGTTTACTGCAATTTGTTTACAATAAAAATCCGCAAAATTTTCACCTCCCAGACCCTGTGTAGGGGAAGCTCCATTGAACCTGAGCTACTACGCCGTCGTCCAGACGGCCGTGAGGAACACTCAAGTCGTGTATGCGGAAATCATTGCGGGTTTGTCACTACTCCCAGACGAATCGGATTTCGGCGTATCCGGGTCGCACCGCCTCGACCGAAACGTGACGTCCGTCCCTCCTTTCCGTGACCGCATCGGAGAAATACAGGTCCACTTCGTCAGTGGTGATCGATGGGATCGCGATCACTTCCCACCATTGGTGAGCGGCGTCTGGAAAATCAACGTCTTTCGAGTAGACCGTTTCTCCTCGCGAAAGCAAGACGACGCGGACACGATGCCACCCCTCGTAGAGTGTGGTAACCCGAGGCCGAAGTTCGATCTGCCTCAGCATCGCGGGGCGGGGGAGCGCGGCCTTGAGCACCGCGGAGTACGGGTCGCCGGCGATCCAGGCTGTGTCGGGATCGTCATCGAATGCCATGTCCGGTCCCGTGGTTGGGTCGGCCATGCTGCTGGCAGTAAGCTTCAAATGAGGAGAGCGATTCATCAACCAGTCGATCGGGTGGTTCATTCCAATCAAAGCCGCGCCCACAAGCGTCACGAAGCCCAGTACCGCCGTCCCGACGGAAAAGGGGGCTGCGAATGTCGTCGCCGGAAACTGGCGCAGCCAGTGGAAAGAGGTGGCCAGCCGCCGCACGGCCAAGAGCGATGCGCCGATCGCCAGCCCTCCCCACGCCAGGGCTCCTAGCACGTTGGCCCAATGCACTCCAATGAAACGCACGCTGATTTGGTGGGCGCCGGGCTGGAGGGGCAGGGCAACAAAGCGTCCGGCGTTTCCGTAGGCGACTGGGCGCCCGTTGTCCCGAACCTCAAGCACGCGCGGGTAGTAAAGAACGGGCATTTCCAGCAAAACCGGGGTTTGGCCGGCGTACCAGAAGCCGAACGATCCGCCGCGGCGGATTTCCTGCCGCATGGGCGCTGCCGACCGAAGGCCCGTCGTTGACGGGCTGGAGTTGATTTGCACCAAGCGGTCGGGCCAACTCTTGTTGTCCGGGCTGGCAGCGGACAGATTCGTCGCGGCCAGAGCGTCCGGCGCTGGTAAGTATTGATCGACGACGCTGGGCATGTCAGGCGTGGCCATTTGGATTCTGATCACGTTGGGGTCCAGGGCACGTCGTCCGGGCACGTAGGATGAGACGGCCAGGCCGATCAGGCCCAAGAGCAGAAGGATCAACGGCCCAGGGAGCCGGCGTGAGAAGAACGCGGCCAACCCGCCCGCGCACACGACCGATCCAAACAGCACGACGAACATCAGCACCCGGTAGGGAAGCTGTATGTACCAAAACACCTTCGGCAGATACTTCCAGAAATTGACGGGAGACCATGCCAAAACAAAGGCGAGAAGAAAAAGCAGAATCAGTCGAATCGTCGCGGCGCGACGCGGCGCCCCGCCGCGACGGCGGAAGAACAACCCCGCCAACGCCAGCAGCACACCCACGAGAATCGGCCAGCCCACCTGCAGGCCCAGATGGGGCGTGGTCTGGCCCTCCGGCGTATTGGTCAGCGTCGGGGCCAGGAGAATGCTCAGCGGCGTAAGCGAAATCCGCTCAAATGGGTTGAACAGGGCGCGTTCCACTCCGAGGGCGTCCAACGTGCGCATCTGCGGGACGATATACCAGAGGACCAAGAGGGCATGCAGCGCCGAAGCCAGTGTCAATCGCACCATTCGCCCCGCGAACCTTCGTGTCAGCACATAGGGCAGGAAAAACGGCACTGCAAATAGGACGGCGTAAAGATAGGTGATGTTGTGGGCCAGAACGATCAGCGCCCAGGAAGCCGCGCAAAGCGCGATGTACCGCCATGGCGGCGACGCCAGGGCTCTGAGGGTGAAGTAGTAGGCCACCGGCAGAAGGCCGAATGCAACCATCTCCGCATACGCGCCCCGCGCGTTGAGGTCTGTCATCAGGTACGGCGCACAAAGAAAAATCGCGCCGGCCACGACGGAAGCCGCGTAATGCCTCCAGAGGCAGTAGGCCAAGCGCTGGGTGAAGATGCCGGCGGCAACAAGGATTACCAGCGACACGATCTTCCATGCCGAGTATGGGTCCAGGCCCAGCAGCGCGCACAGCGAGCCGGCAGCGGTGTAGGGAAAGTTGCCGTAGTACTGGAAGAGCGGGTAACGCAGGCCGTCGTTCAGGCTCGGCGCCACCCGCACGGGGAATTGCCCCTCCCGCAGCGCTTTGCCCGCATCAACGATTCCGCCCATGACCCACACCAGGTCACCCGCGGGACGGAACTTGGCCGCGCGATACGGCCAGAGCATTCCCAAGGCGATCAACACATAGAGCAGCAGCGGCCCTACAACACAGGCGCCCCGCCGCGATGTGCGGATCGGCGCATCGTGCGGCGACTTGAAGGTTCTCTCCGCCAAGAATGCAACCCAATCCGGCATGATCGATCCGTCGCCGGAGCGTAATGGAGAACGCCCCAGCCGGCAACAGGTTATCGCTTTTGAGGGAGCCGGAAGAGGGACGCCCGTTATCCGCCGAAGAGCGGTGGGGCGCTGCGCGAGAAAGTAGAGCTCAATCTCGATCTTGGGGGCCGCGTGCAGCGTTGGAGCCGCACGCAGCGCGCGTCTAAATCCAGAATTTGCGGACCAGCCAGATCTTCACGGCCTGGGTGAGCATCACATAAATCAATAGCGTGAGCAGAATCAGGAGCCAGTAAAGATGAGGTAGCGGGACGAATCCCAGCCAGGGGCCCAGGGGGGAGACCGGCAGCCAGGCGCCGATCATCATGATCAGGATGGAGGTGAGGATCAGCGGGGTGCTGGCGCGGCTCTGCAAGAACGGAATTTTGTTGGTGCGGATGACGTGAATGATGAGGGTCTGCGTCAGGAGCGATTCGACGAACCAGCCGGTCTGGAAGAGATGGGCGGCGAAGGTGGAATCGGGATTGTCCAGCGTGGCTTTGGCGAACATTTTGGCCAGGCCATGGGGCGCGGCCAGGGCCAGGTTGGAACACTTGAACAGGAACCACATCATGAAGTACGTGGTGTAATCGAAGATGGAGCTGCAGGGGCCGATGAAGAGAATGAAGCGTGTGATCTCGCCCATGGACCAGGGGCGGGGCTTGGTGACCAGCTCGGGATCGACCTCATCGGTGGGGATGGGGACCTGGGAGAAATCGTAGAGCAGGTTGTTGGTGAGGATTTGCAGGGGGGCCATGGGCAGGAAGGGGAGCCAGATGCTGGCGCCCAGGACGGAGAACATGTTGCCGAAGTTGGAGCTGGCGCCCATGCGGACGTACTTGATGATGTTGGCGAAGACTTTGCGGCCTTCGAGGACGCCTTCCTCGAGGACCATGAGGCTTTTTTCGAGGAGGATGGCGTCGGCGGCCTCGCGGGCGATGTCGACGGCGGTGTCGACGGAGATGCCGACATCGGCGGCGCGGAGGGCGGGGGAATCGTTGATTCCGTCGCCGAGGAATCCGACGACGTGCTTCTTGCTTTGCAGGGCGCGGATGATGCGTTGCTTGTGAGCGGGTGAGAGTCGCACGAAAAGGGTGGTTTTTTCGGCGGAGTCGGCCAGGTCGGGGTCGCTCATGGCCTCGACCTGCGGGCCGGTGAGGACGTGCTCGAGGGAGAGGCCGACTTCTTTGCAGATTTTTCGGGAGACCAATTCGTTGTCGCCGGTGAGGACCTTGACGGCGATGCCGTGCTTGTTCAGGGCGGTGATGGCGGGGGCGGTGGAATCCTTGGGCGGATCGAGGAAGGCGACGTAACCCTTGAGGATGAGTTCGTGTTCGTCGTCGCGGCCGTAGGCGGCCTTGGGGTCGCAATCGCGGTAGGCGATGGCCAAGACGCGGAAGCCGTCGGCGGACAAATGATCGCATTCCTCCTTCAGCTCCTCCAAGAGGAGCGGGTCCATCGGATAGATGCGCTCCTCGAGCTCGAACTGGGTGCATCGGTCGAAGACGGATTCGGGAGCGCCCTTGCAGATGAGGCGGCGTTTGGCATCGGGGGTGGACACCACGACGGACATCATCTTGCGGGTGAAGTCGAAGGGGATCTCGTCAACCTTGGAATATTCGGCAATGGAGATGTCGTGGTGGACCTCCTGGTGCTGGAGCACGGCGCGGTCGAGCACGTTTTTAAGACCGGTCTGGAAGTGGCTGTTGAGGAAGGCCATTTGCAGGACGCCGGCGTCGTCGTTGCGGGCCACGTCGCAGTGCTGTTCGAGGATGACGTGGTCCTGGGTGAGAGTGCCGGTTTTGTCGGTGCAGAGCACGTCCATGGCGCCCAGGTTCTGGATGGAGTTGAGGCGTTTGACGATGACCTTTTTGCGAGACATGAGCATGGCGCCTTTGGAGAGGCAGACGCTCACGATCATGGGGAGCATTTCGGGGGTGAGTCCGACGGCGACGGCCAGGGCGAACAAAAACGACTCGCCCCATCGGTGCTTGCTGATGCCGTTGATCAGGAAGACCAACGGGACCATGACGGCCATGAACTTGAGCATGAGCCAGGTGAAGGCGGAGATGCCCTTGTCGAAACTGGTGGGAGGGGGCCCGGTGGCGACGGCGCTGGCCATGGTGCCCAAATAGGTCTTGAGTCCGGTCTCGACGACCAGGGCCGTGGCCGAGCCGCTTTCGACGCTGGTGCCCAGGTAACAGAGGTTCTTCAGCTCGAGGGGCATCTTGCCGTCGAGGTTTTCCGGGGCGTCGAATTTTTCGACGGGGAAGGACTCGCCGGTGAGGCTGGCCTGGATCATGAACAGGTCTTTGCAGGAGAGGATGCGGAGGTCGGCGGGGATCATGTCGCCGGCGGCGAGCTTGACTACGTCGCCGGGGACCAGCTCGCCCAGGGGGATTTCGCGGGGTTGGCCGTCGCGGAGGACGGTGGCGGTGACGCGGATCATGGCCTTGAGCTTGGCGGCGGCGGCATCGGCCCGCGCTTCCTGAATGAAGCGCAGGGACACGCCCAGGACGACCATCATCACCATGAGGATGCCGCCGACGACGTCGGAAGTGCCGCCGGCCGTGGCGAAGGAAATGATCGCCAGCACGGACAGGAGAACGACCAGGGGGTTGAGACAAGCCTTGATGAAGAGCCGTAGGCGTGGGAAGCGTGTTTCGTGGATGACGACGTTGGGTCCGTATTCTTCGAGGCGGCGTTGGGCTTCTTCTTCGCTGAGGCCGTCGGGAGCGGTCTGCAACTCAGCCAGGGCGGCCGGCGGCGTTGCCCCCGCGGCGCGCGTCAGGCGGGGCGAAACCTGGATGGGAGCGGCGGCGCGCTTGATCGCCAGGAGGATGTTGCGGGGAAGAATGGAGGCGGGAATGAGCGCCATGAGATAGTTGCCCGGTGGTTATGGGCCGTGGCCGCCTTATAGCCGCGGGCGGCAGCCCGCGGAGGAATCCGAAACACCAACGCGTGGTGAAAAGTCCGCGGGCTGCCGCCCGCGGCTATTAAATTGCGACTGGCGGCTAAAAGTAGCTTAAGGGAATAAGCCTTTCAACTGGCAGGCTTCGGCGACGCGGCTGAGGGCGATGGTGTAGGCGGCGGTGCGGTAGTCGCAGTCGGCTTCATCCGCCTTGGCGTTCACGGCGGCGAAGGCGCGTTCCATGATTTTTTGCAGCTCGTCCTGCACCTGCTTGGCGGACCAGAAGAAATTCTGCAGGCCCTGGACCCATTCGAAATAGCTGACGGTGACGCCGCCGGCGTTGGCCAGGATGTCGGGCAGGACGGTGACGCCGCGGTCGCGGAGGATTTCATCGGCCTGCGGAGTGGTGGGGCCGTTGGCGGCTTCGACGAGGGTGTGGGCCTTGATCTGCGGAGCGATGGTCTCGGTCACGGCGTTTTCGGTGGCGGCGGGGATGAGGACGTCGCAATCGCAAGTGAGGAGCTCATCGTTGGTGATGGCTTCGCCGTCGGGGTAGTCGGCCATGTCGCCGCGTTGGCGGTAGTAGACGCCAAGGTGATCGACGTCGACGCCGTGTTCGTTGTAGATGCCGCTCTTGCGTTGGGAGACGGCGATGATGATGGCGCCGCGTTCTTCGAGGAGGCGGGCGGCGTGGAAGCCGACGTTGCCGAAGCCCTGGATGGCGATGCGAGCGCCGTCGAGGGTTTTGTTTTGGGTGGCCAGAAATGCGCGCAAGACGTTCATGACGCCGCGGCCGGTGGCCTCCAGACGTCCGACGGAACCGCCCAGGTTCACCGGCTTGCCGGTGACGACGCTCAGTTCCTGGTGACCGACCATCATGCTGTAGGTGTCGAGGAACCAACTCATGACCTGGGCATCGGTGCCCACGTCGGGGGCGGGGATGTCGTGAAACGGGCCGATGATGGGGAGGATTTCGCTGACATATCGGCGGGTGAGGCGTTCCTTCTCACCGGGAGAAAGGACGTGCGGATCGCAGACGACGCCGCCCTTGGCCCCGCCGAAGGGCAGATCGACCAGGGCGTTTTTCCAGGTTTGCAGCATGGCCAGAGCCATGACTTCGTCCTGATTGACGGCGGTGTCGTAGCGGATGCCGCCCTTGAACGGACCGCGAGCGTTGTTGTGCTGGGCGCGGTAGCCGGTGAAGACCTGGATGCGGCCGTCATCCATACGCACCGGACAGGAAACGGTCAGGACGCGCTTGGGCGAGGAAAGGACCTGACGCCAAATCGGATCGAGGTCCATGGTCTGATAGACGCGGTCGAAATAGAGATGAGCGTTCTGCCAGAATTGGGAGTGCTCGGGCTTGGCGCGAAGGAGGTCGGTGGTGGACATGAGGAGATTTTATAACGGAAATGACGAATGATGAATGACGAATGACGAATGAAATTTCGCGGCCATTTTTCATTCGTCATTCGTCATTCATCATTCGTCATTTATCCAGGTTTTACCTGGATTGCTTGCGGATCGTCATGTCGAAATTGGTGACCATGGACCTGTACATGGACCAGACGGCGGCGGCGTAGGCGGCCAGGACGATGGCGCACACGACGAAGGCGGTGAGGCGGGCGGCGGCGGGGTCGGCGTCGGGAATCGTGGGATCGAACGCCCGGCCGCCGAAATCGTAGGGGTCGATCAGCAGGGTCAGCAGGGTGAAGGGGCTGAAGACGCCGATGGCGACGGAGAAATCGGGCGGGAGGGCGCGGCTGTTGAGGATGCTGTAGCCGCACCAGCCCAAAGCGGCGCAGGCGCCGGCGATGATGCCGACGCTGCTCATCACCGCGCGGACGGTGGTTTGGCAGCGCAGGGACAAGTGCATGCCCAGGATGGCCGCAAAGGCGCAGACGATGATCAGCATCGCCGGCATCAGGAGGATCGCTTCGGGAAAGACGATCCATTGGAATGAGTTGTCGCCCATGGCCAGCCAGCGCAACAGGTCGTGGCCGATGAACAGCAGGCTGCCGGCGACGGGGACGGCCAAAAGGGGCAGGACGAAGCTGACCAAGCCGCGGAGCTTGCCCCAAATGTAATAGCGGCTGGTGATGGGGGTGCTGAGCAGGAGGTCGATGGTTCCGTCTTCCTTTTCGCGGGTGACGGTGGAGGCGGCGGCGTTGGTGATGATGAGCAGGATGACGGAGAATTCCAAAAGCGTGATGCCCAGGAGCCAGGTGCGTGTCTGGGCGGAGGAGAGCTGGCGGGGGTAGTCCAGGAGATCGATCTGGGTGATGGCGCCGCCGGGGCCCTGGGTGAAGTCTTTGACCTCGTATTTGCCGGCAAGGTCTTGGAGGACGGCGTCGCGGTCGGCGATTTTGACTTGCACGGCGGCGTCGACGGGGAGGTCCTGCTTGTTGTCGCCGTCGATGAAGAGGGTGTTGCGGGCGGGGTCGTAGCCGTGATCGATGTACTGCCGGGGCGTGGTTTGGGTGCAGTGCATGACCAGGAGGACGACGGCGCCGACCAGGCCGACGGCGATGAAGCTGTAGCGAAGGATGAAGGCGCGTGCGGCGGAGGCCTTGGTTTTGGCTTCGCGCCAGGCGATGGGGTTGTGCCAGACGGAGCGCGGCTTGCGCGAGCGGCCGGCAAAGGGGAAAAGCTTTTGGATCAGGAACGTCTTGACGCTGGTGGTGGATTGTGCCAGGCGACGAAGCAGAAGGATGGAGGGCAGCACCATCGCCAGGCTGGCCAGGAACATGAAACAGAAGTAGAAGGTGGCGGGGCTGGTCCAGTACCAGGCCAGGGGCCAGGACTGATAGACGGGGGGCAGATCGGCCAGGTTCGGGGGGAGATAGCTCTTGTCGTTGAAGATGACGCGCAGGGCCAGGAACGGATGCAGGCCGGTGAACCAACTGGTGGCGCTACGCTGGGCGTTGCCGCTGAGGTCGGTGTAGCGGAGGTGGAAGAAATCGGCCTGGTCCAGGAGCATGAGGCCGATGAGATAGATCACGATGAACAGATAAAAGCTGAAGATGGTGCGGCGGGTGCCGACCTTGAAGGTGGCGATGGCCATGGCCATGGCGCCGGTGACGCAAGCGGTGGCGGCGGCGATGAGGAAGCTGTAGAGGATGCTCTTGATGGCCACGCCGCCGAAGATTTGGGTGATGGCGAAGACGGGGATGCCGCTGATGAGCAGGGCGATGACGAAGAAGACGCGGCTGGTGAGCGAACCCAGGACGATCTGGGCGTTGGTCAGGGGGGTGGCCAGGAGGACATCGTAGGTTTGGCTGTCCCTTTCCTGGGTGATGGCGCCGGCGGTGAAGATGGGGGAGAGAAGTGCGACCAGGCCGAGTTGCAGATAGGACATGTACTGAAAGACCTGGGCGGAGGTTCTGGTAAGGGCGGCCAAGTCGCCGGAGTTGGAGCCGGCGCTGCTGAACAGGACGAGGGCGACGAGCAGGCCGAGGTAGCCGCAGCGGATGAGCAGGTCGCGGCGGCGTCTGCCGCCGGCCTCGACGACGCGGCGGAGAATCGGATTGCCGGGAAGCAGCCGCCAGAGATAGTCAGCAATGCCGAGCATGGGAATGAGTTGCTGGTTGCTAGTTGCTGGTTGCCAGTAAAAAAGCGCTCCGTTGCCTTTACCAGCAACCAGCAACCAGCAACTAGCAACTAGCAACTTCCTCCATCATTGCACGAGGCCCTTGGTCAGGCGCATGAAGGCGGTTTCGAGATTGACCTCCTCTTCCTTCAACAGGTTGATGGCGAAACCGTGGGCGATGAGCTGAGCGGGGATGAAACTGTAGTCCTGGATGCCGGGTTTGAGCGCGACCTGGAGGGTGCCGTCGGTGGCGGCGACGGATTCGATGCTCGGATGCTGGGCCAGGAGGGCGGCGGCTTGGTCGGCGGCGCGGACGACGCCCACTTGCACGACGGTGCCGCGGCGAACGCGGCGCAGAATCTCGCTCACGGGTCCGCTGTAAAGCAATTCGCCCTGCTCGATGATGCCAATGGTGTTGCACAGGTCGGCCAGCTCGGGAAGGATGTGCGAGGAGATCAGGATGGTCTTTCCCATGCGGCGAAGCTCCTTGAGCAGCTCGCGCATCTCGATGCGAGCGCGGGGGTCGAGGTTGCCGGCCGGCTCGTCGAGGAGAAGCACCTTGGGATCGTGGACGAGGACGCGAGCGATGGAGAGGCGCTGCTTCATGCCGCGGGAAAGCCCGTCGACGGGGGCGTCGCGTTTGAAGCCCAGGTCGGTCAGTTCCAGCACATCGGAGACGATCTTGGTGCGTTGAACGCCGTTGATGTTGTAGGCGGCGGCGAAGAATTCCAGGTATTCCTGGACGACGATGTCCTGGTAAGCGCCGAAATAGTCCGGGACGTAGCCGATGAGGGGACGGATGGAGCGGGATTGATAGCCGACGACGTAATCGCAGATGCGCGCTTCGCCCCAGGTGGGTTGAAGCAGGGTGGCGAGGATTTTGATGGTGGTGGTCTTGCCGGCGCCGTTGGGGCCGATGAAGCCGCAGCAGTCGCCCTCCTGGATTTCCAGGTTGAGGTTGGACAGAGCCACGAGGGTTCCGTAGCGCTTGGTGAGGTTGACGGTTTTGATCACAACGGCGGGCATAAGAGAATCATGGTTACCTAATGACGAAATTCGAATGACGAATGACGAATGATAAGAGGCGCGGTTTCGTCATTCGGACATTCGTCATTGATTCGTCATTCGTCATTCGAATTTCGTCATTCCCTCCTGCCTGCATTCTACTGCATTTCCGGGCGCGTTGTCGGCATGGCGTACATGGCCGAGCGGTCCAGGGGCAGGACAAACTGGACCATGGTGGTGCCCTGGCCGGCCACGGGGGAATCGGAGACCGATAGGGGCACGGGCAGGGGCGTCTTGGCGATGTCGCCATCGATGGATGCCACGGCACAGATGACCAGCTCGCCGGCGCTGACGGCTGGGGAGAGATTCATCCAACGGGCGGTGCGATGATACAGCTCCAGGCGCGGCCAGCGGCCATCCAACTGATTCCGCCACGGCGGCAGACGGTCGAACAACGTCAGCAGGGGCAGAGCCTCCTCCAGGCGCTGATGCAGCTCGTCGGAGCGCGTGTGCCAGTAGCGGTCCCAGTCGAGCTCGCGTTCGAGGCGGCCATGGACGGGGCTGTTGCCGCCGGGACGCGGGGCGTCGGGGTTGTCGAGATTCATGGCGTATTTGTTGCTGGTGAGGTCTTGCAGTCTCACCAGGGCATCCTTGGGCCAGGAGGGGAGGTAGATGAGGTAGTTGTAATCGCGGGTGCTGGGCTCATTCCAGCCGGTGGTGGGGGATTGCTTGAAGGCGATGTAGACGTCGAGCAGGTCGTAGCCGGTGTGGTTGGCCAGGGTGCCGTCGAGATAGCCGTTGTTGCCGGGGGCGATGAGCTTGACGTCGCCCAGGCCGACGGGGACCTGGATGCGGCCGCTGAGGGGCCCGACCCAGTGCGTCTGCAATTTTTTGGAGGTGCTGCGGTAGGGAATGGAGACGGAGATGACGTCGCTGTCGGCGGATGGAAACACGGGGACCTGGTATTCGAGGTAAGCCGGCAGGACGTCCTCATCGTGCAGGTCCTGCGGAGGGATGGCGAAGGGGGTGAGGGTGCTGAGTTGGCGCGGGTCGATGCCGGCCAGGTCGATTTTTTTGAGGCCGTCTTGGGGGATGTAGAGACCGAAGCGGCTGTCGATGAGGGCGTCGGAGTCATCGGCGGCGCAGCGGATGAGGGAAAGATGGTGCAGCTCGGGCGGGCCGCGGACCAGCAGACGCACCAGCAGTGCGGTCAGGGCGGTGGCGGCGACGGCGGTGGCCGCGAACATGAACCAGCTTAGATGGGCGCGCTTGCGGGAGGCCAGGAAGAGATACATGCCCGGCCCGGCGATCAGCCAATAGATCACGAAAAAGAAACAGGCGACCAGGACGAAGGCGGCGGCTTTGCTGCTGAGGTCCATGCCGTTGCGCATCGCGGCGGCGAGGTCCAGGCCCGCGGCGGGTTTCCAGGGATCGAGCCCATCCTCCGGGGGCTTGTAGTCCTCGGGCACGTCGGGGGCGTTGTTCCAATCGAAGACGCGATCCCAGATGGAGCGCCAGCCGCGTTTGATCTGGCGGGTGAGGATGGGATTGCCCAGGTCCTGGGCAACCCAGGTGACGGCGCCCAAACCGCAGACGCGGCGAGCCAGCCACGGGGTGAACTGCGGGGGATCGCTCCACTGCATCCATTCATCGACCTTGGCATCGCTCAGGGCGGGGGCGCGGGCGACTTTCATCGGGGGGAAGCTGCCGGGCGGCGGCCAGGGATGGTCCAGTTGCTCGAAGCGGCCGAAACGGCGCAGCACGTCAATGTCCGGGCGGTCGGATATGGGAATCGCCCATCGCCCATCCACGCTGGAGCTGACGGGCAGAAGGTCGGCAAAGGGTTTGATCTTGCCGGGCTCGGGGGGCTGACAGATGACCAGATGCCCCCCCTGGCGGACCCATTGGCGGATGGCCTGGAGGGCCGGGGCGCGCGTGCCGGAAGTGAGGAAATTGGCATCGGCATCCATCCAGACGATGGCATCGAC
Organism: Phycisphaerales bacterium UBA1161; assembly: GCA_002311745.1. Classification (GTDB taxonomy): domain Bacteria; phylum Planctomycetota; class Phycisphaerae; order Tepidisphaerales; family Tepidisphaeraceae; genus UBA1161. Next base: position 45,887 of record DBZL01000007.1, read on the forward strand.
GGCGTCGTAGCCCAGGATGCTGGTGGGCAGGTCGCGGGGCTGGAGGGCGATGGCCTCGACATCCTCCAAAACGGCGGGCATGGACTCTTCGCTGGGGGCCGCGGGCTTATCCGAGCCGTCGGTGACAAAGAGGACCAGCTTTCGGCTGCGCGAGACATCGCCCAGTCCGCGGATCGGATCGACGTTCAGAATCGTGGAGGTCAGGGGCAGGACGCAAAGCTGCTTGCCATCCTTGGTGCACAGAAAGACTTTCAGCTCGGTGTTGAGGGTCTGCAAATTGGTGGCGAGGTTACGTGCATCGGGCAACCCCCCGGCGGTGGGCTTGGGCTTGAAGTAGATCCAGAAGTTCTCGGTGGTGGCCGAGCGGCCCTCGAGGTTGCCGCCCAAGGTGACTTCCTGGGTGAAGGCGACGCGGTCGCGATCCAGGTCCTCCTGCACGACCTGGATCTGGTAGACGGTGGGCTGCTCGCTCTGGCTGGTGAGCTGGACGAGCATGGGGGTCCAGCAATCGGGGCGATAGCGGTTGTCGAATCCGACGCTGAGCACCTGGCCGCGCGCCTGGGCCCAAGCGGCTGAAGAAAGGATAAGGACAAGGAGCCCCGCCAATGCCCACCGCATGGGTTGGACTTTATGGCGTGGCGCGGGAAGGGTCAATGAAAACTGAATGACGAAATTCGAATGACG
>DBZL01000007.1:46678-72431 GCA_002311745.1 Phycisphaerales bacterium UBA1161
ATGACGAATGACTAATCAATGACCAATGACGAACCGGCATGGGGCAATCGACATTCGTCATTGAGACTTGATTCGTCATTCGTCATTCGAATTTCGTCATTTCCCTCACTTATGCCCTTTGGGGGGCTTGGGGCCGAGATATTTTTTGGCGACGGCGTCGGCCAGATCCACGTTATTGATGTTCGCCAGGGTGCAGAGCCAGGCCAGGACGTCGGCGAATTCTTCCTGGAGATTGGCGTGGTCGTCGCCGTGAAGGGCGGTGGCCAGCTCGCCAATCTCCTCGATGAACCACAGGAAGGTCTTGGGTGTGCCGCGGCGGCGATCGACTTTTTCGTAGCGGTCGAAGATGTGCTTCTGAAACGCCCGGAGGGTCAGTGTGCGAGGATCCATGGCCGGCATCATATCGGAAGACGACGGTCCGATCCCGCGAGCGCGGGCGTTTTCGGGGAGCGGTGTGGGCGGTGTAGGCGCGCGGAATCGGCGCCATCAGCCGGAGGATCGTTTGCGGCGGCGCAGCATCAGCGCGGGAGCCAGCAGAAGCATGGTCGCCGAGGCCGGTTCTGGAACAGCGATGATCACGTTGGCATCGTACAGGCCCTTGTTCGCCGGCTGGGTGAACAGGCTGCTGTTGTTCAGAAGGCTCGGCGAGTCGAGGGTCACCCCGTTGAGAGCGTCGGTGCCGTCGAAATAGATGTTGGGGCTGGAGATGTTGAATGGACTGCTCGAGGCGTTGAAGGTGTCCGGGTCGCTTACGTAGTCACCGGCGAAGTTGATCAGAGCGGGGTTGCTTGCCGAAATGCTGTCGTTGGTAAACGTGATGCCCTGCATGGGCGACTCGGGCAATCCGTATATGTACACGCCGTTGGAGCTGGAAGGAGCCCCGGTGGAGGTCAGATTGCTGATGGTGACGTTTTGCCAGACGGAGGTAAAGCCGGGCTTGTAGGTGTTGCTGCTCTGGTTGCCGGCAAGGTAGGGTGAGAGCGGGGGCGAGTTACTGCTGCCGTTATACCAACTGGTGTAATAGACCGCGTTCATCACGCCGGTCATCGTGAGGTTGGTGAAGGCGATGTTCTGGACTATCCCGCCGGCGCTGCGGTTGGCCTTGAAGCGGATGCCGTAGCCGGTGTTGGTGAAGGTGCAGTTGTTGACCAAAACGCTGGTGATGCCGTAATTGGTTTGCCCGCCGAAGGACACGCCGTGGCCGTAGCCGAAGGTGCAGTTGACGATGGTGAGGTTATTGCAACCGTTGGCCGTGCCGCTGGTGCCGGTGGGCGCCTTGATGGCGACGTCGTCGTCGCCGGTGGAGATATTGCAGTTTTCGATCAGAATGTTATTGCCGTTGGGGTCGACGCCGTCGGTGTTCCCCCTACCGGAGTCATCGATGATCGTGACGTGATTGAGAGTGACGTTGCTGCTCTTCGTGCCGGCGAAGACAACATTTTCCCTCACGGAGTTGAGCAGTGTGACTCCCTGGATGAGGAACGTCTGGGGATTGGACAGGTGGATCAATTGGGGCGAGCCGCCGGCGCCGCCGCTCCACGCTGAGTAGTTGCCATCGATAGTTCCAGAGCCGGTGATTTCGGAGCCTTTGCCGTTGGTGAAGTAGATGAAGTAGCTGGTAGTGCTCGACTGGGCGATGGACTGCAAGGTGCCTTCGACGTCGAGATTGAGGTTGCCGGCGTTGATGCTGAACGGCGCACTTTGGAACGTTCCGGTGGGAATCAGAACCGTGCCGCCGCCGGCGGAGTTGCACGCGATGGCGGTGTTGTTGATATCGTTTGCCCAATCGCCGCCGGTTGGGCCGCCGTAGACATAGCTGCCATTGGCATATTGAGCGGCGATGTTGTAAGTGCTACCGGTAACGGTGGGTGTAAGGGGTAGGATTGGGTCGCCCAGGGCCGCGCTGCAAGCCAGCGCTGGAACCAAAGTCACAGCAACTTTCGCCACTGCCCGTTGCAACTCTGAACTGTGTTTAAACCGACGCTGTTTGCCCGCAACCAAACGGCAAGCGCGCATGATTTTCTCCTCGCATCCGCCTAGGTCGGCCTACACTCCAGGTGCATGGGACTGCAGGCCAAACAGAAAGTAACTCGGGCCGGCAACTGTGTCAAAGGAAATCTACTTTTATTTTGATATGAAAAATCGTTCAACAATATGCCGAAATTCACAAGCGCGCCCTGTTGAATCGTCACAGCCTATGTAAAACTAGAGGTTTATGAACGCCTGACTCGGCATCTGTCATCCGGGGGATGTCGCAATACCGGAAGCATCCGTCGCATTTGACGAATCCCGCCAATTCTGCAGTTCTTGCACGACCCGCTGCTCGCGTTGCAATTGCTCTTTATGGCCCTGCTGCTTCTGGAGGATGTCGGCCAGGAGCTGGTGGGCCTGCAGGTCGTAGGGGGCGATGTAAACGGCTTGCAGGGCGCGCTGGGCGGCTTGGTCGAGTTTGCCGATGTCGCGGAAAATGCGGGCTGCGGCCTTGGCGTAACGATTGTCGTTCAGCTCGACGCGGGCCAGGACGTCAAGCTGCTCGGCGGCTTTCTCGCCCTGGTTCACCTCTTGGCTCAGGTAAAGCCCGGCCAAACGCTGGTGGGGAAGAAGGTCCATCGGACGCAGGCGGGCAATCTCTTCGTAAACCGTCACCGCTTGAGCGTACTGGCGACGATGGATCAGGTCTTCGCCCTCGGCGCGAAGCTGCTCGTACTTCTGGCTGGTGGCCGAATCGTATCCCCATTGGTCGACTTGGCGGCGGCACCAGCCGACAAAATCGTCGAAAAACTGCGACTGGCTTTTGCCCAGGGCGTTTTGAAACATCTCATCCTGCGTGCGTCCGGCGCGACATTGATCGAGCATGCGCAAGATCGCGTCGTGGCCATAGGTCTGCTCGATGTATTGGCAAATCCAACTCGACTCGGCGTAGGCAAGCTGGCGATCGCTGGGCTTTTTAGGACGCACAAACGCCCAAGTCAGGGAATCCAAATCCAACAGCCGCCGGCGGGTGACCGCGTCGTAAAGCATCGGGACCCATTCCCAACGCAGGGGCGAGTGCTCCTGCTGCACGGCCAAGCCTTCGGTGAACCAGAGGGCGATGCGGTTGTCGGTCAGGCCCAGCGTCACCGTGTGCGTGAATTCATGTCGCAGGACCTGGCTGAAATTGAACGTGCCCATGGTGGCCTGGCCCTTGCGCGGAGCGACCAGGGCGATCACCCGGCCGGTGCTGGCGCCCACCGTGGCGATCCAAGGGGCGCCGGTGGTTCGCACGGAAAACGCATCATGGGTGGGAAAAACCTCGATCATTGTCTTGAGCTTGGGCTCAAAGCGGTACTGGCCGCAGATCGAGGGGTAGACGCTTTCCAGATAATCGCTGAAATATTCGGGGATGATGGGGTCCTGAACCGCGTCGTAGAGCACGATGAAATGGGGCGATTCCTTGCGGGCGAAATGGTCCATCATGTCCAGCAGGCGCAGATAATTGGTGGTGCGGACGTTGAACGGATCCATGGAATGAGCGGCTTCCAAGACCGTGCGCGCCGAATCCTCGTCGCCGCTTTGGGTGTACAGAAGCCCCAGCTCGTTTCGCGCTGCCGACCACCAGGGGGCGCGCTGCACGGCGATTTTGTACATGGCCGCCGCGCGCGGGTATTGCCGCATGGCGCCGAGCTGCTGGGCCACTTCGAAGTAGGCCGAAGCGCCGCTCGGCTGTAGCTGATCCACCTGATGCAGGATTTGGGCCGTCTGGTCGTCTTGCAGGAGCAAAGCGTACGCGCCGGCCAGGAGGCCCAGGGCCTCGACGTTGTGCGGCTGGCGCTGCAAGACGCGCTGCAGAGGCCCCAGAGCCGGCTTGGGGGCGCGCTGGGCCAGCAGATTGCGCGCCTGCAAGAGGTCGGCATCGATGGAATCGTGGTCGACCCAGCGGATGCGGGCGATGGCGTTGTCCACGGCGTCGAAGTTGAATTGTAGAAGCTGAATCCGGCCGAGCAGCGCCCAGCAGCTTACGTCAAACGGATTGACGGCCAGGGCGTTGCCCAGTTCCTGGGCTGCGGTGGCGGCATCATCGTGCAACAGAAGGTACTGGGCCGCGGCCAGGTGAGCGGGCCAGTAGTCGCGGTCGATCAGGTCATAGGCGCGCACGAACATGCTGAGCACGACGTCGTGGAGCTGGCGGTTGTCCTGATAGGCCATGGCCAGAGTGGCCCAGCGGTCGATGGCCCGGCCCATGAGGGTGACGTCGCGGGCATTGTTGAAGGATTGGGGATTGGCGATCCATTGCTGCAAGTAGTTGTGCGGATCGGTGACGAACCATTGGTAGTCCGATTTTGCGCCGGGGATGTCGCCCAGTTTCTCCCGGTAATCGCCCCGAAAAAACCGGGGGGCGATCAGATCCGGATGGCGGTCAAGGACCTGCTGCAGGGTCGCGATCGCCTGGTCGTAATGCCCCTGGGCGGCCAAGACATTGGCCGCAAGGGTTTGGACGTCGGGGTCGTCGGCGGTGAGCGCGGCCAGGGCCTGGTCGTAGCGGCCCAGAGCCAGGCAGGCTTGGCCGGCGATCAGGGCGGCGTCGCGCGGCTTTGAGTTGCCGGCGGCGGCCAGCGTCGCCAATGCCCGGCGGTACTGACCGCAAGCAAGCTGATCGCGGGCCCGCTCGATGGCGTCGGAAACGTCGTAGGGGGGATAGGCCGGCTCGGGAACGTCCTCGGGCAACAGATCGGCCAGCCACCGCGCCGGCACCGCCTGATCGGCCAGCTCCGCCCCGCGTGCCGGCGGCAACGCCAAGGCCCATAGGGCGATGGCCAAGGCCGTAGCGAGAGTCCCTAATCCTAATGACGAATGACGAATGACGAATGACGAATCAAGCTCCAATGACCAATGAGCCATGGCGCGGCCGCATTGGGTCATTGGGTCATTCGAATTTGATTCGTCATTCGTCATTCGTCATTCGAATTTCGCGCTCGTCATTCGAATTTCGCGTGGAAGGAATTCCGCCACATCGCCGGGTATTATAGCCATCGGCCATGTCTGAGATGAGCGAGCTGATCGGCAACGTCCGGGAATTTCCCATTCTGCGGAACTGGGATTTTTTCAACCATGCGGGGGTGTCGCCGATTCCGCGCGTGGGAGCCGAGGCGCTGCGGAAATTCGCCGAACAGGCGGAATCGGCGGCGTACGTGGGATGGGGCTGGCACCAGGAGATCGAGCGGCTGCGTCACAACGCGGCGCAACTGATCAACGGCCATCGCGACGAGATCGCGTTCGTGAAGAATACCAGCGAGGGAATCAGCATCGTCGCCAGCGGGCTGGACTGGCAGTGGGGGGACAAAATCATCACGACGGGCGTGGAATATCCGACCAATATCTATCCCTGGATGGAAACCGCGCGCCACCGCGGCGTGAAATTGCTGATGGTGCAAGAGGAGGAGTCGGCGGATGGCACGCGCTGCGTGCCCACGGAAAAAATCCTCGAGGCGGCAGGCGATCCGCGCACACGCATGATCAGCCTATCGCACGTCGAGTACGCCAGCGGGCAGCGGCACGACCTGCACCGCATCGGCCAGTTCTGCGCCGAGCGACACATCCACTTCTGCGTGGATGCGATCCAGTCGCTGGGGATTTTGCCGGTGGACGTGAAGGCGATGCACGTCGATTTTCTGTCGGCCGACGGGCACAAGTGGCTGCTGGGTCCGGAAGGGGCGGGGATTTTTTATTGCCGCCGCGAATTGCTGGAACACACGCGGCCGCTGATGGTCGGGTGGATGAACGTGGTGGATGCGAAGGATTTCGGGAATTACGACTACACGCTGCGGAGCGACGGCGGGCGGTTTGAATGCGGCAGTTACAACGTGCCGGGCCTCTTGGCTCTGAAGGCGTCGCTGGAATTGCTGCAAGGCGTCGGTATCGAGCCCATCGGGCAGCGCATCAAGATGCTGAGCGACGCGTTGATCGACGGCTTGCGGGAAAAGGGGTATCGCATCGTCAGTCCGCGGCAGGACGAGCAGTGGAGCGGGATCGTCAGTTTCACCTCGCCGAGGCACGCTCACGAAAAGCTGGCCGACGACCTGAGAAGGACGCATCGGATTGAGATTGCGGTACGCGAGGGGCGGCTGCGCTGCTCGCCGCATTTTTACAACACCGAAGCGCAAATCGAAAAGCTGATCGCGGCGCTGCCGGAGAATTAGGGCGGATACCTGCCGACTGAAGTCGGCAGGCCAAGATCACATTAGATCGCGCGGAGGAAGTCGGCGGATTGGGCGGGGGCGAAAAAGGCGGGGCTGGCGGAGTTCAGATATTCGATCAGAGAATCGCCGTCGAGGGTGGCTTGGCCGACGGTTGGGTAGGTGACCTCCGGAGCGTCGGCGGCGGTGGGGGCGTCCAGACGCTTGGGTGAGTGGAAAACCCAGACACGATCGGCGAGATTCGAGCGAAGGAAGCTGGCGGCCAGGGTCGGGCCCGGCTCGACCAGCAGATGGGTGATGGATCGCCGGCCCAGGTCGTCCAAGACGGCGGGCAGGCAGAGATTGATGGTGGCGTCGGGCCCGAGTTCGGGATCGGCGCCGATGGGCATCAGTTCAACGCCGCGAGCGCGCAGGGCGGCGACGGCGTCGGGGTGATGGTCGCAAGCGGTTTGCGTGCAGTAGACCAACACCGGGCCGTCGGTGTGTGTGCGTACCAGTTGGCTGATGAGGGGCAGACGCAATTCGCTGTCGAGGATGATGCGCACCAGCGGGCGCGCGGAGGTGACGCCGCGGGCCGTCAAGAGTGGATCGTCCGCCAAAGCGGTTTCGATGCCGACCAGGATGGCGTCGCAGCGAGAGCGCAGGGCGTGGAGGACGGCCAGGGATTTGTGGTTGGAGATGACCAGGCGTTTGCCGTTGGCGGCGGCGACCTTGCCGTCGGCGGTCTGCGCCCACTTGAGCGTGACGTAGGGCCGGTGCTGCTCCATGCGTTTAAAGAACGCGGCGTTGAGCTGGCGGCAATCGGCCTCGAGCACGCCCAGGTCGGTTTCGATGCCGGCCTCGCGGAGTTGGGCGACGCCTTTGCCATTGACCATGGGGTTGGGGTCCAGAGTTCCGATGACGATGCGTCCCAGGCGCGCGGCGATCAGCTTGGGGACGCAAGGGGGCGTTTTTTTCTCGCTGTGGCAGCAGGGTTCGAGGGTGACGTAGGCGGTGGCGCCGGCGGCGGATTGTTTGGCGGCGAAGAGGGCGGCGGCCTCGGCATGGAGGCCGCCGAAACGTCGGTGATAGGCCTGAGCCAAAATCTGACCGTCCTTGACGAGGATGCAGGCGACCATGGGATTGGGCTCGACGGTGCCGCGGCCCAGCATGGCCAGGCGAAGCGCCTGCCGCATGAGATCGAGGTCGTTGCTTGGGGGAGTCGGGGGCATCTAAGCTCGGGCGTTTGCACCACGGCGCGGCCGAACGCGGCCGGCCGTCCATTCTATCGACTTTGTGGGCCGGGCGATTTGCTCGGCATCAGACCCAGGACAATCATGAGGGTCACGCCGATGCAAAGCAGAGAGTCGGCGACGTTAAATATCCATCGAAATAGATGCGGCCACTGCGGCAGAGCGTGGATCATGTCCCGAACGTAGCCGAACTTGATCCGATCATACAAATTGCCCAGCACGCCGGCCAACAACATTCCGAGGATGATCTGATAAAACCATTTTCTGCCGCTGTAAAGGAACAGATAAATCAGGAACAGTGAAGCGGCGAAGGAGGCGGCGATGAAAAGCGCGCGTTGGCCTTGGCCCAGGCCGAAGACGGCGCCTTGATTGGCGATCACCTCAAACTCCAACCAGCCGGGAATCAAGCGGTAGGGATGGGCGGAATAAACGCGGGGGGTGCCATCCGGCAGGATCATGACCTGAATGGCCAGCTTGTGGAAAGCCAGCCATTTGGTCCACAGGTCCAGGGCCAGGCCGACGGACGCGGTCAAGAGGAACCGACACCAGGCAGCGGGGGAAAGGTGTGCGAGCATAGAGGCGCGGAAGTCCAAAATCCGAATGACGAATGAAGAATGACGAATGACGAATCAATGAGCGAATAGCCGAATGACGTAAAAGCCCCATCATTGGGACATTGGGTCATTGACTCGTCATTCGTCATTCGTCATTCGAATTTTCACCGCATTCTTCCTTCCAGTTTGCGGGCGTACTCGATGGAGTAGCGGGCCCACGGCTGGGCTTCGAGGCGGGCCTTGCTGATGGGCTTGCCGGTGCCTTCGCAGATGCCGTAGGTGCCGTTTTGAATCTTGGCCAGGGCGTCGTTCAGATCGCGCATGAGCTTGCGGTCCTTTTCCATCAGGCCCAGAGTGAATTCCTGCTCGTAATTGTCGGTGCCCATGTCGGCCATGTGCAGCGGAAGATTGGACAGATTGGTTCCGCCGCCGCTGCTGCGCAGGGCCTCGAGTTCCATGGAGGTCATGTCGCCGAGGATTTCGCGGCGCTTGGCCAGGATCAGATCGCGATAAAACTCCAGCTCTTTGGGGGTGAGGCCGGCCAGATTTTTGCGCGGCTTGCCATCGGTGGGGACGGCGGTGGGCTGCGGCAGCACCGGGGGCGGGTTGTCCATGGAACGGGGCGGCTTGGCCGGGGCCACCAGGGGCGGCGGCCTGCTCACCCGACCGGAGGCTCCCCCGAGGCTCGACCCGACCGGGCTGGAACCCACGGGCTGCGCACCTCGTGCTCTGGCAGGGGCGGACTTCACTATCAACTTGCTCGCGCCCGCGCCCGCGGCCTTCGCGCCCGGTGTTTTGCTTTTGGCTTTGGCCAGCTTCCTGGCCCCCGCCCTCTTGGTGGTTGACTTGGCCACTAGACCCTCACGCGGTTGAGCGATAGCGCTCCTGTTTTGAGCGACGTTACGTCCTGCCAAAGGTTCCGCCCCGCCCGGAACCAAAGAGTGTCAACCATACGATAGAAATCCCCCGAATGTCAAGTAAAGGGCGGCCGGCAAAGGTCTTGTAATCCTAAAATGCAACCGCAGAGACACAGAGACGCAGAGGAAGCCGCAGAGAAGACATCTGATAGGTTTTTGAATTCACCTCTGCGGCTGTCTCGGCGTCCTCCGCGGCTCTGCGGTTGCATTTGCTTTTGAGGACTCCAGGTGCAAAGCCCGCAACTGGAACGATATTCCCTGGGCCGTTATTAATACCGTCATGAAGATCAGCCTGAAGTGGCTTGGGGATTTTGTTTCCGGACCGCTGGACGCACAACAGGCGGCCGATGCCCTCACCAACGGCGGACTGCCGGTGGAAGGCATCGCATCGCACCATGGGGATGCGGCTCTGGATGTGGAAGTGACCAGCAACCGCAGCGATTGCCTGTCGCACGTGGGGGTGGCGCGGGAATTGGCGGCGCTGCTGGATCGGCCGTTCGTGGATGTGCAGCCCAAGGCGGCCCAAGACGCGGCGGAGGTTGGCGAGGCGGTGGAGGTGCGCATCGAGGCCGGGGAGCTTTGCCCGCTGTACACGGCACGGGTGATACGCGGGGTGAAGATCGGTCCCGCGCCGGCTTGGATGACCCAGCGGCTGGAGGCGGTGGACGTGCGGCCGGTCAACAACGTCGTCGATGTCACCAATTACGTGATGTTGGAGATGGGCCAGCCGCTGCACGCCTTCGATCTTGCGAAAATCGGCGGGGGGCAGATCGTCGTGCGCACCGCACGGCCGGGCGAAAGCCTCGTCAGCATCGACGGAAAAAAGCGCGAGCTTTCGCCTCAGATGCTGGTGATCGCGGATGCGCAAAGGGCGGTGGCCGTGGCGGGCGTCATGGGGGGAATCGAATCGGAAGTTTCGGGGGCGACTCAGGACGTCTTGCTGGAGTCGGCGCGGTTTGATCCGCTGTCGGTTCGGCGAACAGCGCGGGCGCTGGTGATGGCCAGCGACAGCTCGTACCGGTTTGAGCGGGGGATCGATCCAGCGCTGGCGGCGCGAGCCAGCCTGCGGGCGGCGGAGCTGATCCTTGCGACGGCCGGGGGTCGATTGCTCAAGGGGATGGCCGCGGCCGGGGCGAGCGGGCCCGGGACGCGACGGCTGTCGCTGCGGCTGGCGCGATTGCGGCAGATTCTGGGGGTGGAGCTGCCGACGGACCAGGTGATGGGGGCGTTTTCGCGGCTGGGGCTGGGTCCGGTTTTGCTCGCCGATGGCATCGACGTGAGCGTGCCCAGCCATCGGCTGGACCTGCTGCAGGAGATCGACCTGGTGGAAGAGGCGGCGCGGGTTTTGGGCTACGGGAGGATTGCGACGCGGCCGGATATTTCGATTCAGCTTACGCCGCCGGATCGGCGGACGGCGACGGTGCAGAGCATCTGCCAGACGCTGGTGGCCTGCGGATATTTCGAGGCGGTGACGTTCAGTTTTGTCAGCGATGTTTTGAAGGAGGATTTTGGGCGTTCGATGTGGCGTGCGGACCGGATGGTGCGCAAGGCGGATGCCTCCCTGCGTCCCAGCTTGATTCCGGGGTTGCTGGAGGCGGTGAAATGGAACGAGGCCAACGGCACGCCGGGAGCGAAGCTGTTTGAGATCGGCGCGACGTTCGCACCCGGGACCAACGGCAAAGTCGATGAGCGGGTGAAGGCGGCGTGGGTGGGAAGCGCGGACCTGCGGGAAGTGCGCGGGGCGGCGGAGGCGGTGCTGCGTGCGCTGGATGGCCGGCGCGGGGTGAAGGTGGTGCCGGACCACCGCGAAGGCTTCGCCGCCGGCGCGTGCGGACGCGTGATCTGGGGCGAAGAGCCGATCGGATTTCTGGGCCGGATCGAGAGGTCGGTGGCTCAGAAGCTGTCGCTGCGGGAGGCGCCGACCGCGGCCGAACTGGAGTTGCAGCCGCTGCTGGCGGGTTATCAGCACGTGCCGCGCTTGGCGGAGCTGCCCAAGTTTCCCGCGGTGCGGCGGGACCTTTCCTTGATCGTGAGCCAGAGCGTGCGATACCAGCAGATCGAGGATTTGATCCGCGGGCTGGGTCTGGCGGATTTGGAAGACCTGGAATACGTGACGACTTATCGGGGCAAGCCGCTGGAGGCGGGGACCAAAAGCGTGACCGTCACGCTGATCTTCCGCCGTGCCACGGCGACGCTGACGGGCGAGCAAGTCGAATCATCGGTGCAAAAGGCGATCGCCGCGGCCAAGGACAAGCTCGGCGCGACTCTGCGCACGTGACGTTGCACTACTGAAACTGGAAGCCATCGACCTTCCAGGTTCCCTGCTGATCCGCCATTTGCATATGGAAGCTGCGCGTCGGGCCGCTGGAGAATTTGATCACGCCGTCGGCCGTGCCCGTGACCACACCGTTGGTGTTGTTGACCGCGTTGCCGACGACGGTCGGGCGGCCTTGGATCGCGCCCTGCTGTTTGAACCAGTCGATCGCTTTGTCCAACTGATCGGCGGTGACGTTATTGGTGCACTCGGCGGTGGCGGCGGCTTTGTTACCCTGGGACAGGTCGGTGATGAATTGGTGGGCCAGGGTGCGTTGGGGCGTGGTGATCTTCCACCACTCGGCGCCGCCGGCGCTCCAGCCGGCGATGTTGAGGATGCCGAGGATCAGTCCGGCGACGGCCATGCCGCGTCCGCGAACGGCGGGGTTCTTGGTAGCGCCGATGCCGACGAATCCGCAGATGATGGCGATCAGCGCGGTGATGCCCGGAATGCAAAGGAGCAATCCGCAGACCAGGCTGGTGACGGCGGCGGCGCTGGTGCGCGTGGGCATCGGATAAGGCGGATAGCCGGGCGCCGGATAGCCAGGCGGCGGAAATCCGGGCGGCGGGTAGGGAGGATATTGTTGTGACATAGGGCCGAATCATAACCGAAATGCGGAATGATGAATGATGATTGATGAGTTAGCGACAGGGCAGACGCAGAGGCCAAAGAGACGAACAGGCCAAGAGACGCATTGCGTGGCGTTGACGGTGGGGCGGTCATCCGCATATTGTGGCGCTTCTTAGGCCAAGCGGATGTTGGAATTGATTGCGGCCCCGTCGTCTAGAGGCCTAGGACACGGCCCTTTCAAGGCCGCAACACGGGTTCGAATCCCGTCGGGGTCATTGGCTATGCAGTCGCTCGGCAAAACCGGGCGATTTTGCATTTTGATGAAAAGCCGACACCGCAGGGGCAACCCCTGCCGTCCCTGACTGAAGCCGGATTATCCTTCCGCCGACAATGCGGCGGCCTCAGCCATCCGTCACGCCCGCTTGCCCGACCACCTTTGCGACGCCTTATCTACCAATTTCTGGCGGTATGGCGACGTTGGGATCGGCTGCTGGCCCGTATGACTTGCGATTAGTCGATTGCGCAAATAACCATACCGCGAGCCACAGCATCCGTTCCTTTGTCGGCAGATCGAGCTGCGGAAAGTTTCCCACGATTCCGTTCCACATTGTTCGGGAAAACGCCCTAATGCGCAAAGCTCGGAACCACTTATTGAACTTGTAGACACCATAGCAGAGAGCAAAATATGCCAATCCAAATGCACTTACTAAAAGTGGGACATCCAATCCGAAAAACCATCGCGTGATCTTGGACTCGTCGTATGGAACGAATGCTACCCCTGGCCTTTTCGTCTTGAACACAAATTGCTGCGGCGCATCGCCTGGATAAAAATATCGCACTGAAATGTTGGGTTCGGCGCTCCAATTTGAATTCAACACATCCACGCTGAAGTCCAAATCAGCATTGTCTGCGGGTTTTAACCAATTCACCCAATCCTTGTCGAGGCTTGCCGAAGGATAAATAAGCAACTTGTGGAAGGGCACACGCTCATCCTCTGCTGTCGTCACTCGCACCTCAGTCCGGTCCAGATTTGTTACGCTTCGATTCCAAAAAGAAACTGTAACGACCGTCCCGTTGCTGACGTCTAGCTTGCCCGACGTAATTTTGACCACTGTTGCAGCATTTTGCGGAAGAAAATCTGCCAGCTTGTCGGCCTGAATTGTGTACTCTAAATCGATCTGGCCATGTAAGCTCTGATAGACGAACTCTGCACAGTAAGCGCACCAGACGGCTACGACAACTGAACCCAAGACCCTTACAGACCACTTCAAGATCTTCCACAGCGTACCGTCAAACCCATCCGTTTGTTTTTCAATGTCCGCCATGTCGCCCCTTTCATCCGCGGTTAGGTTGTCACAACCCCGCACGTGACTCTGCGGCGACAGGATAACAATTACCGATCCCGAGTTCGATAGGTTTGCGCTTTCCGTTCTCTTGTTTAGGCGTCCCGCAAATTGAATGAAAGGTACGCGCGCTCATGCTACGCGCTTCACATTTGAGACGATTCAAAGGGGTCGGGACGATTCAAAGGGGTCGGGCGGTCCAAGGGTCGGGCGGTCCAAGGGTTGGGCGGTCCAAGGGTCGGGAGTCTTTATTTTACCCCGACGCCCTTTGAATTGCGTTGCTGGACGGCATCGCGGTAGAGGATCGTGTAGGTCACGCCAACCCCAGTTCCTTGCGCAGACGGGCATAGGGACGAGCTGGCTCATTGCGGCGGCGCACGGCTTCGGCAATGTCCCCGCGGTCCTGGGCGGTCAATCGTCGTCCCTCGCGCACACGTCCACCCCGAGCGGCCTTGGCTTTCAAGTCGCGGTAATCCTTTTCCCTCAGAAGTACGAATCGCTCGCGTCCCAACTTCACGGTCTGCACGGTCATGGGCAACCTGTCCTTTCGGTCCCTGTCCATTGCACAACGTCGTCAGGCAGCTTGAGGAGGATCAGTAGCGACGGCGATTATCGCCCGTCGAACAGATAAATCGACCCGCCCAAAACGCCAAGTAACGGCCGATTCCGCAGGTATTCCGCATATTCCGCGCGCAGTTCGGGGGATTCATAAATGCCCTGGATGACCGTGACGCTGAAGGCGCAGACCGGCGGCCGGCCGCTGGGCTGCCGCTGGTCGGCCGGGGCTGAGCTGCCTTTTAGTTTCACATAATGAATGCCGTAATAGCGCGGATCGGCCGAGCCGAAATAGCACAAAAGCAGTTGCGTGTCGGGATGGCGGCGCTGCCAATCGGCCAGGGCGGGCAGGTCCTGGCCCCAATCGAGGTTGGAATCGCCCAGCAGCTTCGCCCCGCCGCGCGAGCCGCCGACGGCCACGTTGAAAAAGGGGATGAAATCGGGATAGGCCAAAAAGGTTTCGCAGGCCAGGCCCACAAGCAGCGCGGGGACGATGCACATGCCGAGAATAAAACGGCGGCGAAAAATCTCCGCGGCGGTCACGCCCAGAAAAATGTAGAGGAACGCATAGACGGGCAGGATGTGACGCAGGCCAAGGTCCAATCGCGATTGGATCGACGAGGCCATGTAAAGCACGGGCAATATCGCCGCGGCGCACAGGGGCCACCAACGATGCGAACCGGCCAGGGCCCAGCGAAGGCGCTGCTTGCTCATCCAAAACAGCGTCGCCAGGGCCAGGCCGATCAGCGTGGCCAGCGGCGTCTTGAACACAAACGCCAGCGGGAAGTAATACCACCAGCCGGTTTGCCTGAGATGTCCGCACAGAAACGAGGCGCGGTGCATGGTCGTGCCGTAGATGAACAGAAAACCGCGCAGCCACGATTGGGGCAGCAGTTGGCGGTCGTTGGCCCAGAGGACGGATTGGATCACGCCATCCGGGCGCGACTGGCTGACCCACTGCGCGAGTTGATCCGGCGAAACGTCCCACGGGGGGTTATGGTCGCGGATGGCCTGGCCGGTGGCGCACATTTTTAGGACGTCTGCCAGATCGGAAACGGTGTCCTGAGCGGGGCCGATGCGGAAACGAAAACCGTAGCTGGCCCAGATGACGGCATAGGAAATCGCCAGGGCGGCGATCCCGATGGCGGCGGCGCCGCCCAAGCGCTGCAGGCGCGTGCGGGCGATCCAGCGGAGCATCGGCCAATCGGCGGCGGCCATGGCGCGGGCGAAAAGCGCCAGGCCAAGCACCGGAATCGCCAGCAATCCGGAATATTTCGTCGCCAAAGCGGCCCCCAGCAGCAGGCCCGCCATCAGGCAGCGCATCCAGGTCGCCCGCTCGCCGAGCAGCCATACGGTTGCCATCAGGCAGACGAAAATCGGAACGATGGGAACGTCATTTTTGATCAGCGGCGAATGGGCCAGGAAATTGGGATCGAAACAGAAAGCGGCGGCGGCGACGACCCCCGCCAGCGGCCCGCCGCAACGCCAGGCCCACCACGCGATGGCTGCGCCCAGCCAAAGGCCCCACAGCAGCATTCGCGCCCGCGCGGCGCGAATCAACGGATCGGCGTCGTTGCCGGGCGTGCGGTACAAAACGTCCGAGGCAAAGGTGTCCGGCACGTTCATGTCGTGCAGCGTCGTGTACCAGGCGGGATGCCGGTGGTCGATTTTGAGGCGATCTTCGCCGATGCCGGCCACGGCGAGAAATCTCCACAGGGACGCATCTTCGGGATCGTAGCGAAAGTCGTGGTCGTGCGTTTGAATCCAGGCGGAGACCAGACACTGCGGCTCATCGAAGGTGGCGCATTTGCGCAGCGAGGCCAGCCAGGCCGTCGAGGCGAATACGATCAGCAGCGCTCCGCAGCCGCTCAGAGCCGCGGCTTTCGTGCGCCACGGCGTGGCGCTGTCACACCGCTGCGATTGCGCCCGTTCCGATTGCTGCATACGCAGTCTCCGAACCTTCCGCCGCCGTCGATCCGACGAGCGTAAGTATATAGAGAATGCCGGTGCAAAAAGAGCCGCGCTGAATCCGCCCTGAGAAATCAACCGGCGCTAGGGCGGTTTGCAGGTCAGCGTACCAATACGACCTTGATAGCCGCGGGCGGCAGCCCGCGGACGTACCGTGGTAAGTCGCTGGTTCGACGGTTGTCCGCGGGCTGCCGCCCGTGGCTATCAAGGGGCGGTGTCGCGCGATAGGTGCCATACATTAACCTGCAAGCCGCCGCTAGGGCCGCGTGGCGGGGTTGGCCAGGACGTCGATCACGGCGTAAAACGCGGGCTTGGGTTGGCTTTGGCGATCAAATAGCAGGGGATAATCGATGCGCCGCTGATGATGATAATCGTTCAGCCAGGAACGGCCGTCGCTCAGGCCCCAGAACGTCACGCGCGTGATGGCGTCGCGGTGTTTGTGAAAGAGGGCAAAGAGCTTGGCGTACTGCTCGGCCTGACGCTGGAAAATCTCCGGCAGCGGACGGGTCGCCGCCGTCGCGAGGGAATTGTCGGCGCCGGTCGGATTGACCTCCGCGCCGCTGTGGCGCGGCAGCACGTCAAGGTCCAGCTCGGAAATGTTGACTTTCACGCCCAGGGCGTGGAACTGGTCGATCGCCTGGTCGATGTCGGCAAACGGCACGCGGTCCAGAATCCAGTGTCCCTGGATGCCCACGGCGGCCAGGGGAATGCCCGCCGCTTGCAACCGCTTGATCAGGCGGATCGCCTTTTGGCGCTTGGGCGGGCTTTCGATGCCGTAGTCGTTGTATTGCAGCTCGGCGGCGGGATCGGCCTCGTGGGCGAAGCGATACGCCTGGATGAGGTAATCCTCGCCGAGGCTGTCCAGCCACGGCGTTTTGCGAAGGTCCCGGCCTGGTTCGTTGGCGATGGCCTCATTGACCACGTCCCAGCCGCGGATTTTGCCCTTGTAGCGGCCGACGAGCGTCTGGATGTGATTTTTCAGCCGCGCCAGGATTTTTTCGCGCGAGGCGGGCTTGGCGTCGTCTTGGAAAAACCAGTCGGGCGTTTCGTGATGCCAGAGGAGGGTGTGGCCGAAGATCTGCATGTGGTTTTCCTGGGCGAAGTTCACCAGGGCATCTGCCTGCGCGAAGTTCCACGTGTCTTGGCCGGGATGAATCAAGCCCGGCTTCATGCAGTTTTCCGGCGTGACGGCGTTGAATTGCCCGCGGATGACGGCCAGCTCCGCCGGGCCGTAATCCGTCGGCAACGTGCCGCCGAGAGCCACGCCGATCAGAAAATCATTTTGGTAGGTTCGCTTGAGCGACGGCGTCTGGGCGCACCCGCAGAGGGCGGGGGCGAAACAAATCATCATCGCCATCGGTAGGAGCGGGCGGCGCAGGTGCATGCGATGCCATCTTAAATGAGCGATCGTGATTCCGCGACGCGGCAGGAACCAAGCACGCGGGCGCTCTCATTTCTCAGGAGTCTTGAGTTGGGCGACGAACTTGGCCAGGCGGGCCAGGGTCAGGGGGAAATGCGCCGTCTCCTGGTCCGGCGGTTTTCCGTCGCCGGGGATCAGGCAAAGGATGGGCAGGGTGCGTCCGCTCTGACGGCGTACGCGATTGGCCTCGGCCAAAGACGCGCCGGGGGTGTCGGCTGCGGGGGCGGCCACGATCAGGGCCGCCAGATCGGTGATTTCCTCGGTCCGCGGCATTTGCTCGTGCGTTTCGAGCCGGCACATCAGGTTCAGCGCCGCCTCCAGGGGATCCAGGGGAACGAAAGCGGCGTGGCGAACGTACCAGATGCGCGCGGTGCGCTGAGGCACCAGCGGCTCGAGCAGTTTTTTCTCCTGATCCTCGGGCAATTTGGTCAAGGCGGCGGTGGCCGTGATGACCTCGGAGCGGACTTCGGCGCCCTTGATGGCGTCGCCGGGGATCAGCGTGGTGCTGCAATCCACCTGCGCCACGGGAGAGACGGCGCAGTGAAGCGACGGGGCCAGTTGCAGGGCGCCGGCAAAAGCGTGAGCGATGGACAGGGCCCGCGCCAGCGTGCTGCCGACGGCCGCGCCGGCGGGAGACTGCTCGCCGATGGCAAATTGCTGGATGGGGGAGAAAATCGCCTGCGGAAGCTTCAACCGTTCCATCATCTCGCCGAGCAACTCGGCGTGGCTGATGCCGAACAACTGGTGGAACAGCCAGGTCGCCGGGCAGTCCTTCTGGGCGGCAAAGTCCAACGCGGCGGCAAATTCCTTGGCGAAGCGCTGACGCAGAATGATCTCGAGCAGATTGTGGGCCAGGCCGATGAGATGGGGCAACCCAGCGGCGACGGCGTCGTTCTTGGGCACGATGCGCGTCATGACCGCCGCGGTGGCCAAGGCGTGCTGCCAGCAGCGCAGCAGGTCCAGAGCGCCCGGTGGGTCGCCGGCAACGGATTCGATGGGCTTGAGGCTCTGAGCGATGGTGCGCAGGCCGTCGTTGCCGATGATTTTCAGGGCGTCGTCGAGGCAGCGTAGGCGCGGGCGGGGGTTGACGTTGGGGGCTGTATTGGCCGCGTGGAGCACGCGCAGGGCCACGATGGGGTCCTGCTTGAGGGTGGCGATCAGGTCCTGGGTGGCGTGCGGCGCGGCGGTCTTGGCGGTGAGGTCGGCGATGACGCCGGGAAAGGTTTTCAAGGCCGCCAGGTCGGCCACGGCGTCCAGGACGGCGTCGCAGGGGATCAGACTGGGGGCGGCGTTTTTGGCCGGCGAAGCAGAAGGCGCCGCAGCGGAGGCAGGCTGCGGCTGGGCGGCGGGCTGGGCGGCGTCAGGGGCAGCGGAGGAGCGTCCGCGCCGCTGATGTTTGCCCGCCCTTTTCCAGGACGTTGGGCCGGCCAGCGTGGTTTGAACCCGCCGCAGCAGTTCGGAGGCGGAAAAATGCGCCTTGAGCATGTATCCGTCGACGCCCAGGGCGCGTGCCTGGAACACGACGTCTTTTTCCGCGGCATCGCAGAGCATGAGCACGCGGATATGGTGCCAGTGCTCGCTGTGGCGCAGCAGGTCCAGGAATTCCACGCCGGTGACGTGCGGCATCTTCTGATCGAGAATGATCATCTGGACGTCGTGCTGGGCGAGAAACTCCAGGGCCGCCGGGCCGTCGGGGGCGACAAAAACCTCGTATCCGTTGGAGCGAAGCGCGGCAGCCACCATTTCCCGGCAGACGGGCACGTCGTCCACGACCAGGATTTTGGCGTGGGCGGCGACGCAGGGCTTGGAGGCGACAGCGGCGGTCATAGGTGCTCCCCAGCGGCGTGCTCCAGAGGGCCGATGCGTTCGACCAACTGGGCCGGTGAGATGGGCTTGGTGAGAAAAGCGTCGGCGCCGGCGGCAAGGGCTCGCGCGGCATCCTCGCAGCCGTGGGCGCTGAGAAGAACCACGCGCATGGGCCGGCCAAATTCCTGGCGGCGAATGAGGCGGCAAAGCTCCAGGCCGTCCATCCCCGGCATCTCCCAGTCGCAGAGCACGAGTTGACAAGGAGCCTGGCGCAGCGCCTCCAGGGCCTGGCGTCCGCCGGCGACGGCGCGAACATGGTGGCCTGCATTACTCAGAGCCGCAGTCAGCAGACTGCGAGATAGAGCGCTGTCATCGACCAGGAGAATGGTCATCCGGGGTTTCCTTTGGCGACGGCGGAGTCGGCGTCGGCGCCGGATGCGCCGATGGGGGGCGGCGATTCGGACTTGGCGCGTTCGACAAATTCGCGCAGGCGGCCGAGGCAGTCCTGCAATTGCCTGACCAATTCGGTGGCGAGTTGGTTGGCCAATTTCATCCACCCGGGCCGAGCCGCCAGTTCCAGCCGCTGCGCGGCCGAGCGCAGCCGCTGGGCGGTCAGATATCCGGCGGCGCCTTTGAGGCTGTGGGCTGCGGCGCGGACGCCGTCAATATCGGCGCCGGCCAGCGCGCGCAGAATGTTGTGCAGATCGGTCCTGGCCTGCTGCTCGAATTGCGCGACCACCGAAATCAGCAGCGACGCATCCCCCAGACAGTTTTCCAGCAGAACGTCGTAGTTGAGGACATCGTCCTGGGGTTGGGGCTGGGGCTCGGGTGGCGGGGCGGGCGGGCCGTTATCGCCAGCGGCGTTGTCATGGGGAGATTGGGTCCGCTCGAATAACAATGCGACGGGTCCCGAACACCAGAAGTCCAATTTTGGTTTCCCGCGTATGCGCGCGGCCGCTGCTAAATTTTTTCGATCCGAACGGCGGGTCGCTTAAGGAAAAAATGGCGTCGCGTGTCCATAAGTCGCCATTACGCCGCGTGTAGGAAATCTGGTAAGGCACCTGATCCGAGGGGTTTGCCTGGACGATATAGCTGACGCGGAAGATTAGCGAAGGAAACCGGACCGCCCCGGTTTAGATCCGCCATGCAAGCCAAGCCCGGACCCAGTGAAGTTATCCAGCGGTCCGATCCCAATGCCGTTTTAGCCGGAGCTGATTTGCCGGGCCTGGCACAGCTTTACGCGGTGCTTTTGGACATCGTGGCCCAGGCCAAGAACCAGGGTCTGATTCGTGGCAGCGCCCAGCACACCGCCAAGCTGATCGAGGCGATTCTGCTGGGCGATGCGGAAGATGCGAAGGGAACCCTGGGGCTGGTGCGCGACAAGGTGGCGCAGATGCAGCAGATGCTGGGCGCGACGCCGCTGGCGGGCGAGGTCGGCGACGAAGGGCTGCTGGGGGCGGTGGGGGCGGGATCGGCCATCGGCGAGCGACCGATCAAGCGCCACGATGTAGCGCTGGCGCTGGAATTCGCCGCCGAGGCCGTGGGGCACATGGACTGCGCCGAGGCCAGCCTGTTGGCCCTGGAAAAGGAACCGCACGGCCAGGAACATCTCCACGCCATCTTCCGCGGATTCCATTCGATTAAAGGCGCTGCGGGATTGTTGGAACTGCGACAAATCGGAGCGCTGGCGCACGCGGCGGAAAACCTGCTGGAGCGTGCGCGGCAGGGAAGGGTCGTCCTGGACGGGGCGACGGTGGACTTGGTGTTGCAGTCCGTGGATTTGATGCGCCGGATGATCACGGCCGTCAGCGACGCGGCCAAGACGCTGCAAGCGCCGCCGAAACAAGAAGCGTTGGACGAGATGCTGCGGCGCCTGGCCGTGGCGAGCGGCGTGGAGAGGGTGACACAGGATCCAACCCCGCCCGCCATGGACGCGACCCCCGCGTCCGCGGTGGGCGCACTTCAAGGGCCATGCGAGCGCGCGGCATCGGCGCATAGTACGGCGGGGACGGTCAAGATTTCCGCCGAGCGGCTCGACGCGCTGATGGATGCCGTTGGTCAGTTGACGGTCGTGCAGGGGGCGATCAGCCGGGACTTTTCTTGCGGCGGGGAATGCGAAGATCGGGACATCGCGGGGGACTTGGCGCAGTTGAGCCGGATCACGCGGTCGCTGCGGGATGTCTGCATGGCGATGCGCACGGTGCCGATTCGCGGGGTGTTTCAGAAGATGGCGCGGCTGGCGCGGGACCTGGCCCGCAAGGCGGGAAAGGAGATCGAGTTTGTGCAGATCGGCCCGGAGGTGGAATTGGACCACAACGTGGTGGAACGACTCAGCGATGCGCTGGTTCACATGGTGCGCAACGCGATCGATCACGGGATCGAGGGGCCGCAGGAGCGTCAGGAAGCGGGCAAGCCGCGGGCGGGACGCGTGCAACTCAAGGCGGCTCGCCAGGCGCAGGGCGTTGTGGTCGAGGTGGGTGATGATGGGCGCGGGCTGAACAAGTCGGAAATTCTGGCCAAGGCGGTGGGTTGCGGGATCATCCAGCCGGGGCAGGCGCTGGCGGACGAGCAGACGTTCAGCCTGATTTTTCATCCGGGATTGAGCACGGCGCCGCGAGTGACGGACGTGAGCGGCCGAGGGGTGGGGATGGACGTGGTTCGCAAGAACGTCGAGGCGTTGGGGGGCCGGGTGGAGATCGCCTCGGAGCAGGGGCGCGGCTCGCGGTTCACGATTCATCTGCCGGCGCAGGGCGGCCCGGGCGTGAACGTGGCTTGGTGAGCGGGGTCGCGGCTGACGCTCTGGCGGCACGGATCATCGGTCCGCTGGCGGGGATGAAGCATCGGAAGAAGTGAAGGATTGCTCCCACCGGGCGATGAGTCGCTGCGAGAGGGCGCCGATCTGAGCGGAATAGTCGGCGGGGTCGAGGAATCGCGGGGTTGCGGCCATTTTTTGGCGGATGACGTCGGCCAGATGGCGGCGCCGCTGCGGATCGCGGGCCAGGGCCACGGCCAGGGCGACGTAGGACAGCTCGTCGTGGGTGATCAATTCGGCCAAGTCGAGATCGCGAAGGATCGCCGCGCCCAAGCGCGACCGCATCGTCTGAGCTTCCAGGGTGACGGGGGGCACGGCGGCCTGGAGCGGGTCGATCATCGTGTGAGAGCCGCCATGCAGATAAGAGTCGAGATAAACATCGGCCAGCCGAAGCAGTGCCACGACGTCGTCCCGGGTAGGCAGACGAAAGACTTTCAGGCGGGCGGGATCGATCTGATACTTGGCGGCGATCTGATGGAGCATGCGCGTAAATTGCCAGGTTGAGAACGCGTCCGTGCCCCAGGAGGTGCTGAACGGAAAGAGCACAAGGACGGAGCCGGGCACCGCGTGAAGCACTTGGATGAACGTCTGGACGACCTCGGGAATGAGTTTCAGGACGGCGGCGCCCGACGCGAAGACGATGGCGTCCTGGGCAATACCCAAATCGGCGCGCGTGGTGGGTGGGACGGGGTGCTCATCCGTCAGGTAGTGAAAGCAGAATCCGGTTCCTTCGAGCAGTTCAAGCCTTTCAGAATAACGAGCGGCGGCGCCGTCGGTTTCGGACAGTTTTCCGGAGATGTACACGTTCATGTTCTTCCAGCCGGTGGTAACCGGGCAGCCATACAGGGCGCACTGCACGCGGGCCAAGCGATGTGCCGCCAGCACCACCAGGGCGTTGGTGGTGAAGGTGATGTTGGTGTTGATGAGCAGGACGTCCAGATCATCGCCGCGCACGGTGCGCACTTGCTGGGGCAATTCACCGCTCAGAGTCACGACGCGGTGGGCGAGGGCCTCGCAGTAGCGATCCGTCGGCGTATCACCTGGCCCAAGCCGGTAGAGAATGATCTCGAAGCGGCTGCGGTCGAGGAGCTCGAATTCCGGCAGAGTGTGGTACGTGTCGGTGGCGGGTCCGTATCCGGTGCTGAGAATTCCGACGCGGATGCGCGTGCGTCCCGGCGGGCGCGGCCCGAATCGCGCGTCAAGCTCATAGCCGCGGCGGCGAAGAACGGCTTCGACGATCCTGGTGTGGGCGACGTGAAACTCACGCAGATCGGAATCGGTGGGATACAGCGGGAAGACGGCCATTTGCAGGAACTGAAGTGCCGCGCGTTGCAGTCGCGGCGGCGGTTCGCCGGCGGTGACGGTGGCGGCGTGCAGGTAATCAACCCAGGATTTGAGAAAGCGATAATACTGCCGGGCCTCGCCGAATTCGTAGAAGCCACGGGGTGCATTGAGGATGTAGCGCCAGAGCCTGTCCTGGAGCCAAGGCGGCGCATCCTCAAGCCTCGGCGGCAGGGGGATCTGGTGTGCTTGGTAGTAGAGCATGGCGGCCAAGAGGCGCTGGGGCTGGGCGAGGTCTTGAATTTCCGCCAAGCGCGGCAGGACCGAGGGTTCCGGCTCGATGGCCAACTGAGTGATGGGGGACTCGGCCAAGTGCAGGTGCGCCAGTTCAAGGCAGTCCAGGAGTCCCGGCAGCGCGTCCGAGGGGCAATCGAGAAAAACGAGGGCGAGGGCGTGTCGGAATCGGCCGACGGCTTCAAGATCGGGCTGCTGCAGCGACTTGGAAGCGGCTTCCACGGCGGGGCTGACGGCGGCGGCGGCAAGCGCGGCCAGCGCTTGCCGCGCCTGTTGGACGAACGGGGGCGAGCTATTCAATAAGAATGCTTCGCGGATTTGGACCACGGCGGCGTCGAAATCACCGGATTGCAGCAGTTGCTGGGCGGCGCCGATGGCGAGCTGAGCCTGATCCGCGCGGGCCTGCCCGGTGATGGCATCGGCGCGGTCGGCGGGGAGGTAGCGGTGAGCGGCCGCGATGGCCAGGCGGGGTCCGGCGAGCGCGGCGGCGGAGCGGAAGGATCGCGAAGCGCGCGGGAGATCGTGCTGCCGGCAAGCCGCCAGCAGTTGCGGTTCATACCAGACGGGACCGAGCGCGGCGATGCGCTGGTACATCTCCCAGGTCGCAGCGCCAAAAAGTTGGGGGCAGAAAGCGCCAAGCTGCTGGTACGCATCACGGTTGACGACGATCGCGGCGGATTGGACGCGCTGGCGCAGGCCGAGAAGCTCGATCCAGTTTTGCAGCACGCCCGGCGCGGAGGCTTCCTGGGCCATGGCGGCCACCATGCGGTCATGCTCGTCGATGAAGCCGAAGCGGCAAAAGGCGGCTTTGACGTCGGGGGCCTGCTCGATGCCCTGCCGCAGCCGCCGATAAAAGCCGTCGATCGGCAGGTCGTCGTCCGGCAGGATGTGCACCCAGCGCCCGCGGCAGCGCTGCACGGCGGCGTTGAAGTTCTCGACCATGCCCAGGTGACGCGGATGGCGGTAAAACTGCACGCGGCCCTGGCCCATTTGGCGGACGATCGCCTCGAGGTCATCTTGCGTGGAGGCATCGTCGAGCACTTCGATCTGCATCTGGTCCGGCCCCGGATCCTGCTGGAGAACGGCTCGCAGCGTGCGCTCCAGGAACGCGGTGCGGTTGAAGGCGGGGATCATGACGGACCAGAACGGCCGAGGCAGCTCGCGGGGGACGGGGTCAATCGGCGGCGGCTGGAAGGGCGGCGGCTCCATAAACAGGCTGTAGCTTGGACGGCGGACGCGTGAACCGCAAGGCTTTGGCGTACGTATAGATATACGTGCATTTCGTCCGTGCACTTCGTCTTCCGGAGGGTCGTAAAATTGTGGTGACAGGCCTTGACGGGAGAAAGGAGGGGCGTATACTTCGCCGTTCTTGCACGCCAAGAGTATGGGCGGCAAGGGAATACGAGGTTTTTGAGGAAAGAAGGATTGAGCACTTTCCAAGTGGATTTTTCTCGCCCGGTTTCGCAGTGACCCCGTGGTAAAACTGAGGTCGCCGCGAGGCGGCGACGAAACGTGAATCGATTCCAAGCCGTGGGAATCGGTCGGCTGTCGAATTTGGATCAGTTTGCCGCTGCGGCGACGGACTGACCCGCGTTCGGCGGGAATTCATCGAGAAGGAGCCGGGCCGTCCTCGGCCCGGAACCACTTTTCGGTGAGTGGCTCTTTGACAAGTGAAGATGAGGTTCAAGGTTTATAGAGATAAACCTCCGCGACTTCCGCCAATTTTTGTTTGTGGTTTTTCCGTCAAGCGCCGGATGCGAATCCGGGGCGAGCTGGGCGGAAGTCGTCGAGCACCTTTTTGGCGAATTGATACGTTATCGAAAGTCGAAGCTCCGGCCCGTACGTGCGGGGCGGCGGTGATTGATAAATGTGATCAAGCTACTAAGGGTGTATGGTGGATGCCTTGGCATCGAGAGGCGATGAAAGACGTGGTAGCCTGCGATAAGCTCCGGGAAGCTGGCAAACGAGCGTCGATCCGGAGATGTCTGAATGCGGAAACGCGGTACCGAGCAATCGGTATCATCCTGCGCTGAATGCATAGGCGTATGGAAGCGAACCCAGGGAACTGAAACATCTAAGTACCTGGAGGAAAAGAAAGAGACATCGATTCCGTCAGTAGCGGCGAGCGAAAGCGGAACTAGCCCAAACCGTGCTAGAAACTAGGGGCTAGAGACTAGAGGCTAGAAATCTAGGCTCTGGTTTTCTAGCATCTAGCTTCTAGCACGGGGTTGCGGGAGCACTGAGGGGTTACAAAACCGTCGATAGCAAAACAGTCTGGAAAGTCTGACCAAAGAGGGTGAAAGTCCCGTATGCGACATCGACAGGTCCCCGTTAACATGTGCTTACCAGAGTAACATCGGACTCGTGAAATCCGGTGTGAAGCCGCCCGGACCACCGGGCAAGGCTAAATACTCCTCGATGACCGATAGTGAACAAGTAGGGCGATTGAACGGTGAAAAGCACAGCTATTAGCTGAGTTAAAAGTACCTGAAACCATACACTTACAAGCGGTCG
>DBZL01000060.1 GCA_002311745.1 Phycisphaerales bacterium UBA1161
GCGCCGGCAGACGGCGTGATGTAGGGCGGAAGGGCGGCGACATTCAAGGTCAACGGCGCATAACCAATGTAGGGCGTCGGACTGTTTTCGGTGGTGTTGCTGACGAACACGATGGAGCCGCCGCCATTGAACTTGAATGCGCCGCTGCCGCCGCCAAACGAGCCGGTTACCTGTGAGGAACCGCCGGCCGGCGCCGAAACGCTGACGACGAACGAGCCGGTTTCGATCACCACGGGCGACGTCGCGCCGGCGTACACGCCGTTTGAGCCGATCGGTCGCACGCCGGCCAGTTCGTTATTGGTTCCACCGCTCAGACCGCTCACGGTCCCGCTCTTGGCGCCGGTTCCGCTCTGGAATCCGCTCTGTAGCGCCGCGTCTCCGTTGAAGCTGATCTGGACCGGATTGCTCCCCGCATCGAGCAGATTGTACGAGAGGCTGCTGATTCCGTCGGTGCCCGGCACAAGGCTGGTGATCGTTTTGCCCAAGTAGCCGTTGGTCGTGCCGATGGGGGCCAGTTCCCCCTCGACCTCGTAGTAAATGGTTTGGCCTGGGGCCACGGTCAGGTTGTTTGAATAGGTTCCCGCGGCGCCCGTCGCACTGGCCAGGATCTGAAGGTCCACCAGCGGCCCAGAGGCCGTGACGCTCTGTGTGACGTTCAGCGTCGTGGAAACCGGTGTGCTGCTGGTGTTGTAAGTGCCGTCGGTGGCCACCGCATAATAGGTATATGTGCCGGGGGCAAAACCTGTGGTGGAAACGTTCGACAGCGTCCACGTTGTCCCGTTTGCAGTGCCTGAGCCCTCAAGCGTGTCGGAGCCGATCTGCAATCCGGGCGTGCCATTGCTTTCAAGGTAGAAATTGACGGCGCTGACGGTGCCGCCGGTCTCGGTGACGTTATTGGCGGTGAGCGTGATGGCCACGCTGGCGGTCACGGATGAGGGACTGGCGGTGATGGAACCGATGCTGGGCACGGGAAGGGTGCCGCTGACCGTATCGGTGTAATCCGCCACGAGCGGCAGGTGATCGCTGACCTGGCCCAGGTCCGTCAGCACCGTCGCGCGGTTCGGCAGATTCGCCAGGGCGGTCGACGAGCCGGTGATCGTGCCGCCCAGCGGCGTTTTGCCGTCGTTGCCGAAGGGGTGATAGGAGCCGCTAACGTATTCCAGGCCGTTGGGATCGCTCAGAACATTTTGCGTGACCAGTTGAAAATCCAACCTGCTGGCCAAGGAAGAGGTGAATTCGGTCATGGTGCCGACCGGGCAGCCGGCACCGTCGAAACTGCCCGGGCTGTTGATCGGATCGAACGCCTGGCCCTGGCCCGCAGCCAGCATCGTCTGGTAGGAAGCCTCCGTGCTGGCGTCGATGTTGTAATCGCCGACGTACAGGACCCGGGCGTTGGCGGGCAGGTTGTTGAGCTCGTCGGCGCGGATGGCCTGCGCTTCGATATTCCGCCGGGTGGCGTTCGTGGGGCTGCCGCTGTTGGCGTCTCCGGATTTGTAATGGTCGACGTAGACGTAAAACACGTCGGCCGAGGTCCCGTTGACCGGTTCAAATTCATAGCGCACGGGCTGGCGGGGGAAGCCGCTTCCGCTGGGAGTCCCGATGCCCACCGATGCCAGCAGCGTCAGGGTGTGCGTGTTGTAAATGAGGGCGTTGGGTCCGTTGCCGTCGCCTGGGCCGGCGGCATCCTCGGTGGCTTGGTACGTGCTGTAGGCGTAAGTTCCCGCCCCGTAATGGGCGTTGAGTTGAGTGACGATCGGGGCGACGGTGGTGGTGTTGCTGGTGGTTTCCTCCAGGGCCAGGATGTCGATCGGGCGGGTCAATCCGTTGACCTGCTCGCTGCCGATGCCTTCCAGGACGGTTTCCATCGCCGGCTGCGGGGCGGTGGTGGCGCCGTTGATGTCAGCCGCGATGTTGTAGCAGACGACGCGAAGGTCCGTGATGGCGCTGAGCAATTGCCGCTGCTCCAACGGCTCCATGATCGAGCGGCGGATTTTTCCTTCCCGTCGCTTTGACTGGCGGGTCCACCATTTCATGGATACGTCTCCTTTAGCAGGGGTGGTATCGGGCGGGATGGACAAATAGAACCAGACGACAGGCGGCTCCAAGAGCCGCCTGCCGTCCGGTTAAGTTTGCGGGCCTCCGTTCCGCATCGGACGTGCCGAGAACTTAGAGGGCACGACGACGACGCATCGCCAAAACCAAGCCGCCGATGCCCAGCAGGGTCATCGAGGCCGGTTCGGGCACGGCCGCGGTGGTCAACGTCAGCGAGTTCAGGCCGAAGTAGGGGTTTGCGCTGCCTTCGGTCGTGGCACTGGTAAACACCACCGTACCGCTGTTGATCTTGATTGCCCCCGCGGAGGTGCCGGTGCCGGCCCAGAACTCGGTCACCTGCGAGGTGCTGCTCGCCGGCGCCGTATTGACGACGAAGGAACCGGTTTCAATGACAATAGGGGCGGGTGTGTTGGCGGCAGACACGCCCACATATACACCGTTACTTTGGATGGGGCGGATCTCGTACATTTCGTTGTTGGTGCCGCCGCCCACGCTCGTCGGCGTGCCGGCGCTGGCGCCCGTTCCGTTTTGGAAGCCGCCCGACTGCGCTGCATCGCTGTTGAAGCTGATCTGGATGGGGTTGGTCCCCGCATCCAGCAGGTTGTCCCACAGACTGCTCATCCCGTCGGTAGTCGCCAGGCTGCTGATTGTCTTGTTCGGGGTGGCGTAGCCGTTGGTCGTGCCGACCGGCGCCATCTCGGCGACCACCTCGTAATAGATCTTCTCCCCGGCGGTGACGCTCAGGCTGCCGGTATAGCCGCTGCCGTTTGTCGTGCTTCCGAGGATCGACAGATTGACCAGCGGGTCGGCCATTGCCAAGCCGCCTGGCAAAACTGCCGCCAGGGCCGCTCCGATGAGAAATTTGGTCCAATGAATCTTCATGATGGCAAAGTCTCCTTTCCTGTTGTTAGTTCCATTCGATGTCAAAAGTTCCTTCAGTGGCGCTCCCGGCCATCAGGCCGGGAGCGCCGTTTCTTCAAACGTTACAGAAG
>DBZL01000006.1 GCA_002311745.1 Phycisphaerales bacterium UBA1161
CCTTTACCGTGGATCAGCCGGGCAGGATCGTGGTGGGGATTCCCGTGGGGCCGTGGCAGCAGGTCGGACAGATCAACGTCGGAGGGTTCATCGCAGCGGACGGAACGAGGTACCGGCTGCAGCAGACCTGGCCAGCCGGAGACAACGGCTTTGTAGCCCAGTTTTACAGCAACTACGGCTCGGAGAATCTGGTCACGCTCACCGCCGTGTTGCAGGACGGCACGGAAGTGGACCCGGCCAGCTACAGCGTTCCCGCGATGGTGACCATTCGGCGAAACGACGTGAATCCGCAGTTCAACCGCATTCATCCGTCCCAGGTAAAAACATTCCACGTGTGGAAGCGCAAGAGGCAGTGGGTGACAATCAACGGTTTTGCGGCCCAGCCGGAGGAGCCGCCCACGGCGGACGTGCCGGCGGCGCAGTTGGCGGCGGCCGTGGAGGCGATGCAGAAGCGCTCCGGCGCCGGAGAGATGCCAGCGCCGATCAAGTCGATGTCCCAGCAGTTGAAGGAATTTGAAGCCCTGGCGGCCGAACCCAAGACGCCCATGGGCGCCATGCGGGTCATGCTCGAAGCGGGGAAAAAAGGGGATTTTGCAGCGGTGCGACATCGCCTGATCTGCAGCCAGGATGATCCCGACAAACTGCTGGATTTGATGGCACGTTGGATCGTCGCTTCCATGAGCTTGCAGGCCCAAGCCGTGGCCAGGTTTGGGCAGGACACGGTATTCCAGGACGCCGCGCTGTTGTTCATGAACGACTGCGAAATGGGCTTTGCCGGAGGGAACTGGGTCTCTGCGCCGGGCGGCGGACTGCGACAGTTGGACAGCGCGCCAATGGCCATCGTCAAGGGCAGCGACGGCGAATATTACCTGGATATGTCCAAGTCCCTGACCGACCTTGTCAAGTTGCGTCCATATCTGCTGATGCGGAGCCAGAAGATGGAGCAGGTTGCCCAGATGCTGAGGGACAATCCAGCGATGACGCTGGGGCAGTTCGACGCCGCGATGCTGCGTCCGGCCACGCGGCCGACGACACAAAAGAGTGGCACCTGAACCGACAGTTTCCGCAATGAGGATGATTTTTATGGTTTGACGGGGGGCGAAGAGTCGCCCAAGATCAGGCCGGCCGCCGCCAGGAACATCCCCAGGCCAAGCAAGTAGAGTTGGATGCGCGGGTGCAGCCACCATTGGCCCAGATCGCCGCCCAGGGGGCGATACGGCGGCATCGGCGGCGGAGGCGGAACGTTGACAAGCAAAAACGGGGACATCTGGGCCTCGGCCGCCGCCGGGCGATCGCCGCCGGTGGAGGGGTCGGTCGGGACGTTCAGCACGCGCTCGCCCTGAGGAACCACCTTCATCTGACGCAGGGCCAGCCGCTGGGCCAGTTGCGGATCGCTTTCCACCTTGGCGAGGAACTGGCGGTTGAGCGCCAGTTGTTTTTGAATCTGCTGCAAATCGGTCTGAAGTTTCTGGCGTTCGTAAAGCAGCCGGCGGTTGGCATCGGCCTGAGGAATCAGCACGCACGCGGCGATCAAGCCAAGCCCAAGGAAAAGCACCCAAAGCGACCATCCGCCCCCGGAAGAGGGACGCGAGCCCTTTTGCTCCGGGACGCCGGGTGGGACATCCGTGTCCCAGGGCGTGGCGTCGAAGTTCGCTTCGTCATCGGCAGGGTTCATTTCCGCCACAGTTTTCCGCCGTATTGGGCCGATCGGCCGAGCTGCTCCTCGATGCGGAGAAGTTGGTTGTACTTGGCGACGCGATCGGAGCGCGCCGGAGCGCCGGTCTTGATCTGCCCGCAATTGGTGGCCACGGCAATGTCCGCGATCGTCGAATCCTCGGTTTCGCCGCTGCGATGGCTGATCACCGCGGTGTAGCCGCTGCGGATCGCCATGTTCACCGTCTCGAAGGTCTCGCTGAGCGTTCCGATTTGGTTCACCTTCACGAGGATCGAATTGGCCACGCCGGTCTTGATCCCGCGCTCCAGGAATTTGACGTTGGTGACGAAATTATCGTCGCCGACGAGCTGGATCTTATCGCCCAGGCGCTCGGTCAGTTTCTTCCAGCCGTCCCAGTCGTTCTCGGCCATGCCGTCTTCCAACGAGCTGATCATGGGATATTTTTCGATCCACTTGGCCCAGAAATCGACCATTTTTTCGCTGGGGATGATTTTGTCCGGGTTGCTCTTGAAGAGCTTGTATCCTTTTTTCTGGGGATCCCACAGTTCGCTGGCGGCGGGGTCGAGGGCGATGAACACTTGCTGGCCGAGTTTGTAGCCGGCGGCCGTGACCGCTTCGCCGATCACCTTCAAGGCATCCTCGTTGTCCTGCAAGTTGGGGGCAAAACCGCCTTCATCGCCGACCGATGTGGACAACTTGCTCTTGTGCAGCACTTTTTTCAGGGAGTGATAGATTTCCGCGCCGGCGCGCAGGGCGTCGCAATAGCGGTCGAATCCCAAGGGCTGGATCATGAACTCCTGGAAATCGACGTTGTTGTCCGCGTGCTTGCCGCCGTTGAGGATGTTCATCATCGGACAGGGCAGCGTCTTGGCGCCGGGCCCGCCCAGATAGCGATACAGCGGCAGTTGGCTGAACTCGGCGGCGGCCTTGGCCACGGCCAGCGACACGCCCAGAATGGCGTTGGCGCCCAGTTTGGCTTTGGTGGGCGTGCCGTCCAGCTCGATCATGAGATGGTCGATGGCCTCCTGATCGCGCGGGTCCAGACCGATCAGTTCGGGGGCGATCTTGGAGTTGACGTTGTCAACGGCCTTGAGCACGCCTTTGCCGAGGTAAACTTTCTTATCGTCGTCGCGCAGTTCGACGGCCTCGTTTTCGCCGGTGCTGGCGCCGCTGGGGATGGCGGCGCGGCCCAGGGTGCCGTCTTCCAAGACGACGTCCACCTCGACGGTGGGATTGCCGCGCGAGTCCAGAATCTGCCTGCCTTGGATGAATTCGATGTTGACGCTCATGGATCCGCGCCGAGGCGCACCCCGGCCCTTTCATTGTTATCGGACGATAGGAGCAGAAATCTTCAAAGGGGCACGCTGCCCCTGCCGCGCAGTGTAGTGGGATGGGTGGGGAGGTGTAAATAGTGGGAGAAACATGAAAAGGACACTCACGTCGCCACGTTTCACGATTCTTTCGCCTTGCTGATATGGATGGGCGTCCTTATAGTCGCCGCCGTGGCGGATAATCCGGCCAAGCCGGTGCTCGATCCCGAAACGCTGGCCATTCTGCGCTGCCCGGTGACGGGAAGCCCTCTGCGGCTGAAACCGGATTGCCTGGTTTCGGAAGTCGGCGGGCTGCGCTACCGCATCCGCGACGGCATCCCCGTGCTCCTGGCGGAGGAAGCCATACTGCCAGCCGGTTGTCCGTCGCTGGCGGCGTTCAAGGAGCAATTCCGCGATCAAATTTCGCGCAGGGACTGAAGCTGCTTGAGGCGCTGGCCCGTCGGGGGCTTGCGGGTTTTCATCATTTCGACAAACGCGTCGAACAGATACGCCGCATCGTGCGGTCCCGGGCTGGCCTCGGGATGATATTGCACGCAAAACACCGGCAGCGTCTTGTGGCGAAAGCCCTCGACGGTGCCGTCGTTGAGATTCACGTGCGTCACGACGCCGCCGTGCGCCTCCAGCGATTTGCGGTCCACGGCAAACCCGTGGTTTTGACTGGTGATCTCCACGCGGCCGGTGTCCAGGTTCTTGACCGGCTGATTGGCGCCGCGGTGGCCGAATTTGAGCTTGTACGTCGTGGCGCCGATGGCGCGGCCCAGAAGCTGATGGCCCAGGCAAATTCCGAAAATCGGCACCTTGCCCAACGCGGCCTGGATGGGCCGAACGGCGTAATCCAAAACCGCCGGATCGCCGGGGCCGTTGCTGACAAACAGGCCGTCGGGGTGGTGCTTGAGAATCTCCTCGATCGTCACATCCGGCGGCAGCACCGTCACCTTGATCCCGCGCTCGATCAGGTGACGCAGGATGTTCTGCTTGAGGCCGCAATCCAGGGCGACCACGTGCAGCCCGTTGCCGCGCTCGACCTTGCCTAATCGCCAATCCCCCTGGTCCTGATCCCAGGAATATCCGCAGGCGGGTTTGACCGCCTGCACCCAGTCGGCCCCTTCCATGGCGGCGGACTTTTTGGCGCGATCCACGAGCTGGGCATCGTCCAGAATTTGGGTGCTGAGGATTCCGCGCATCACTCCGCTGGTCCGCAGGCGCCGGGTCAGCGCCCGCGTGTCGATGCCTTGGATGCCGATGATCCCGTTGTCCTTGAGATAACTCTCCAGGGAAATGTCGGCGCGGTAGTTGGAATAAAGCGGCGGCAATTCCTTGACGACAAACCCGGCCACCTGGGGCTGGCGGCTCTCCACGTCCTGCCGATTGACCCCGTAGTTGCCGATCAGGGGATAGGTCATGGCGACGATCTGGCCCTTGTAGGAAGGATCGGTCAGGATCTCCTGATAGCCGGTCATGGCGGTGTTGAAGACCACCTCGCCTTCGGCGGTTCCGGCCGCGGCAAACGCCCGGCCGGTGAACACCGTGCCGTCCTCCAGAGCCAGCTTGGCCGGATGCGGCGAATCTTTTGCGGATTCCACGTTCATTGCTCGCGAATTATATGGACAGCACCGGCCAGCGGCTACGGGCGCTGATGCGGCAAGCGACGGCGCAGCGGGTGCGTCCGAGAAATTATGAAGTTTTCAAGAGCCGCCAGCCGATACTGAGCGTTGAGGCTGTGGGTCTCCGACCTTTATGGTCGGGCAGCCTAGTTTGGAGGCCGGTGTAACGGCGAGCACCGGCCTCTTTTTTTGCGCACACATGGGCTAGGGAGAGGCCTGGGTCGCGGGCGGGGATTGGACCCGAGCGGGATGGAGTCGCTTTTTCCCTCTTACGATCAGCGATCGGCGCGCGGTTTGCGCCGGATGAATAGAAGACCGCCCAAGCCAAGAATTCCCAAAGACGTGGGTTCGGGAACGGTCGTGTTGGTCAGGCCGTACATATACACGCCGCTCACCGGCGAGGCGCTGTAATAGGGGTCGGTACTGGGCACCTTCACCGTAAGCCCCGCGACGTTGATATTCGTGCCATACCACATTTC
Source organism: Phycisphaerales bacterium UBA1161 (assembly GCA_002311745.1). Lineage (GTDB taxonomy): Bacteria > Planctomycetota > Phycisphaerae > Tepidisphaerales > Tepidisphaeraceae > UBA1161. Next base: position 5,090 of record DBZL01000006.1, read on the forward strand.
CATGTACGAACCGGCCGTGATGTTGACGTTCGTAAAGGTGAGTCCGTTGATGCTGAGGGGATTGGTGTTCAGGCCCTGAATGATTCCGCCATTGGTCGAGCCGGTGGCGGTGATGCCGGAAAACGACACGTTTTCGTAGAAGGGCGTGTAGGCATCCGCGGCGGTAGGCGTCGCAGGATAGAAGGACGCACTCGTGGGGCTGGGCGCGAAGGTGTCGCCGCCATTGTAGAAGCTCTCGATGACGATCGGATTGGTGACGTTCGTCATGGTGATGCCGCTGTAGCTGACGTTTTGCAGCGGCGTGGCGGCCCCGCCGCCGCCGTTGGAGTTGTTCCCGTCGTTTGCCTTGATGCGCAGGCCGTTGGTGGTGCCGGTGAGCGTGCAGTTGGTAATGGTCATGCCGTTGACGCCCTTGGAGGTTCCACCGCCGATGGAGATGCCGTGGCCGGCGCCGATGGTGTCATTCTTGATGACGATGTTGCTGACGGCGCCGGAGCCGGACTTGGCGACGATGTCGTCGTCGCCGTCATTGATGTTGCAGTTCTCGATGAGGAAATTGCTGCCGTTGTAGTCGATGCCGTCGGTGTTTGAGAGGTAGTTCCCGTTATTGGCGGCCAGGGTGCGCGGGTCGGCGATGGTGACGTTGTTGATCGTGACGTTGTTGGATGTTTCAACGACCAGGTGTTCGTTGCCGGCGTTTTCCACGCTGACGTCCTTGACCTCCAGGGTCGAGCACTTGGTCAGGTTGATCAGCTTGCTTCCGCCGGCGGTGGTGAGCGCGTTTCCATCGATGATGCCGGTGCCGCTGATTTCGACGTTGCTCAGGGAGGCCCCGTTGTTACTGATGAGCGTGCTCCCGAAGCTGTTGTCGCGCAGAACGGCGCCCGAATCGAGCTGGAGATTGACGTTGCTTTTGAGATTGATCTGATTCGAGAGGAAGATACCGGAGGGGATTTCCACGGTTCCGCCGTTCGGGTCCGCGGTGGCGGCGTTGATTGCAGCTTGGATATCCGTCGTATTCGTAGTGGCGGAGTTGCCCGTCGCCGCCCCGTAGGTCGTGATGTTATAGGTTCCGCCGGTGAAGACCGGCAGAGGCGGATCCGCCAGGGCGGGCTTGGCCAGGGCGCAGCAGACCGCGACGGCCAAAACGCCGAAAACCACGCGCCATCCAGCGCTGCCGCTTCCCGTGGACGGGGCAACCTGCCTTGATTTTTCAGGGCAATTCACCAACGCCGTAGATACGAACCGGGCGGCCCCACCCAAACGTCTTGATACACTCACGGCACTCTCCTCCGCAGTCCGATTGCGACGGAAAATCGGCGCTGATCGAACTGAACAACTCCACCCCCCCACCTTTATCCACGTCTCGATTTACGTCACAGCGCGCCCGCTTTACGTCATGTTTCGCGGACAAGTTTGCAAAAAATCCCTCGCGGCCCCTTTGCGGCCGGCTAGGAATTTTTGCATAACATGCGATGCTATTCGGGCTTATTTCTAGACGCAGCCAAAAAAGCCTGCATCGCGTGCTGGAAACGCCCCCCGGTTACTTCGGTTCCTAATCTAGTTCATATTGTGCCCTCTTGAGCAAGGTGTTACAAACAAATTCGCTTGAACAAAATCATGAGACCTTTGCAGAATATATATTTGCAAGAATTGAAACGTGTGCATACGTGCTTGGGATCGTTCCCTTGGTGCTGCGTCTACTGTCCTTGCGTGGTAGGCGGGGTCTGGACCAGGGCGGGGTCGAGCCAGACGAAGCGGTCTTGCGTCGAATAGTTCTGGCCGTAGTCCACTTCCAACGCCAATTTATTGGCGCTGCCGAGAGGAACCGTGACTACGGGGTAAACCTGGCCGGCTTTGACGTTTTGCCGCTCAAAGACGACTTTGTCGTCTAACAGGACTCGCACGGTCACGTCAGCCAGGGAAGAATCGGAATCGACGGCAAACTGCGTGCGGAAGTCGGCGTAGTGGCCGTCCAGGTCGTAAACGATCTTCGTGTACGAGTGGCAGCCGATGCCGTGATGGAAGCCGTGGTACTTGCGGCGGATCGGCGTGTCGCCGTCGACGGTGCGGTCAAACTGCGGGGGAAATCGTTCGCCGAAATACGGCTTGTAGATGACCTGGGCCGGGCGTCGGGCGGTCAGCCAACTGACCGGGCCGTTGAGCTGCTCGACGGCGACGATGTCGCCCAGGGGCACGACGTGGGAATTGTTTTGGTCGAAGCTGAGCGTGAATTGATCGCCGGCAAGCGAAACGCCCTGGGCGGTGATCGACCAGTCGCCGGTCAAACGCACGCGAAAGGCGCGGTCGGCGGCCATCGGGGGTGGCTGCTGCGAGGAGGAAAAGAGCACGGCCGCGATGGAATCCCATGGCAGGGTCGCATTGGCATCGGCGGTCTGCAACGTGACGCCGGCGGGGCCGAGCTGCACCACGATGCCGTGCGTCGTATCGCCGTTGGCCAGGCGGACGACGTCGTCGCTGCGCGGCTGATCCAGCGGGATGGCGGCAGCACCGACGCGGAGGATCGCCGCCACGCGCGCCAGGGGAAACTGCATCGTGCCCAAGCGAGCGTTTTGCCATTGCAGGGTTTGCTCGCCCATGGCCAGCGGCCGGCCGTCGATGCGGTCGCCGCCCTGAAGAACCAGGGCGAATTCTTCGTGAGCGGCGGGCTGGGACTCACTGTCGCGTGAAAGTTCAAGAACGTCGGACCAGCCGAGGGTGGTCGGCGCGGATGGGTCGTCGGGGATGACGTGCAGGCCGGCGGAGTCGATGGATTGGAGATTGATCGGGGCCGAGCGAAATTGGGCGTCCGTCAGGGTCCAGGTTTCCTGGGCCAAGACCTGTGCGGTCAGGGCGGTGAGCGTCGCCAAACAGAATATAGCTCGCTTGAGCATTCGAACCCGCGGTGCTGCGCACAATACTGTCCGGAACCAACTTAATCTAATCTTAACTTGCGCCCGGCCGGTTTTTGTGTTTTGATTCCGTCCGACGTGAGTGAGCAGAGCAAATCCAATCAGGATCAACG
>DBZL01000005.1 GCA_002311745.1 Phycisphaerales bacterium UBA1161
GCACCTCTAAATTAAATTCGCCGTGCTCCGCCCCGATGGCCCGTTTCACGTGCTCCCGAAAATCATCGACGATGCGATCGTTGTCGAGCAGCGTATCGTCGACGTCCAGAAGAAACACCACCGGGCCGGCCCGCGTCATGCGGGAGCGGGCGGGGGCGAGCCGGTTTGCTTGCGTCGGTTTCGCGGGCGGCGCAGGGCCATTCCCGCCAGGCCGCCTGCCGCCAGGGCAACGCCGGCGGGCTCGGGCACGGCGAACACGACCGTCGCGTCATACAGCCCGTTGGGCAGCGGCATGAACAGCGATGTGTTGTTCAGGAGGCTGTTGTCGCTCAGCAGTGTCCCGTTGATGCTTGAATTGAGAAAGACAATCGCGGGATTGTCGATGGGATAAGTAGCGCCGTTGTAGCCGGCATAGTTGATCTGGAAAGGGGTCGTTCCGGCTAGGCTGCAGTTGATGAACTGGATACCTTCGATTGGCGACTCTGGCAGGCCGTACATAACGCCGATGTAGCCGGTGTTCGTCGTGGTTATGTTGCTGAAGGTGATGTTCTGCCAGAACGGCGTGGTGCTGTTGACGGCGGCGTTGGTGGCGTTGGCCGGGCCGGGGGTGGGCCAATGGTTGCTGCCGTTGCTGTAGTAACTGGAAAAATAGATCGGGTAGTTGACGTTGTTCATCGTGCAGTTGCTATAGCTGACGTTCTGCACGAGCCCGCCGTTGCCGCGACCCGCCTTGAACCGAAAACCGTTGTCCGTTCCGTTGAAGGTGCAGTTGGTGACGGTCATGCCGTTGAGGCTCATGTTGGTTTGACCGCCGATGGAGATGCCGTGCCCGGCGCCGATGACGCAGTTCCGGATCGTGATGTCGCTGCAGTAGCCGGTTCCCGGCTTGGCGACGATGTCGTCGTCGCCGTCGTTGATGCTGGAGTTTTCGATGGTGAAATTGCTGCCCGAATAGTCTATGCCGTCGGTGTTGGAAAGATAGTTGTTGCCATTGGCCGCNNTGTCGTCGTCGCCGTCGTTGATGGTGCAGTTCTGGATCAGGAAATGGCTGCCGGAATAGTCGATCCCGTCCGTATTCGCCAGGTACGTGCCCTTCTTTGAGATGGTGTACGCGTCGCTGATCGTGACGCCGTCGATGGTGACGTTGGTGTCGGCCTCGGGCACGAAGTGATAGAAAGAGGAATTCCCGATGGTGACGTTGCGCACCCACAACTTGTCGATGTTTTGCAGCGACATCATGTAGTTGGTCGACGTCGTGGTGGCATGGCCGTCGATGGCGCCGCCGCCGCTGATCTCGATGTCGTGCGTTGTGCCGCTGGTGGTGATGAACGTCGACGTGGGCGTGCCGTTTTGCAGTGTTGCGCCCGTGTCGATCTGGAGATTGACGTTGCTGTTGAGCGTGATCTGGTTGCTGACGAAGGTGCCGGAGCCGGGGATCTCGACGGTGCCGCCGCCGTTGGCCGAAGCGTAGGAGATGAACGCGTTAATGACGGCCGCGTTGGCGGCCGCCGTCCCGCCGGTGCTGGCCGTGGCTCCGCTGTCGATGCTCGGATTTGCGAACGTGACGTTGTAAACAGTCGACCCGATGGTCGGGAGGGCGGGATCGGCCGCTGCCGCACCGCATACAGCCAACGGCGAGGCGACGAATATCGCCGTACCGAGCGAGCGATGCAGGGGCTGCGCCGAACGCTGACGGCGGGAACGCACAGTTGTCATTCGGAGGTCCTCCACTCCTGAAGTCGGCCGCGAACCGGCCGGGTGCAAGCACCCCCTCTTTCCGGAAAATACCACCGCAGGCATGTCGGTCAACAAAAATGTACGATATTTCAGGGATAATTTAGGCGCATTGCCAAAATCTTGGGGAAAATGGGGATTATAGGGTAGCTATCCAAAACGCCGGCGCGGACGATCACGGCGCTCATTGCCCTGCGATTTGGACATTCGGAAACATCGGCACACCGGGCCCGAGCTTGGCACCCGGGGGCGGGGCATCACGGTACAGCTCATCCAGCGTTCTTCCCGCGGGAACGACGGCGAGCTGGGCCAAACCTTCGTCGGCTATGTGCGCGAGAATCGGGAAAGGGAGAATTGGAAATAGGGGGAATTGGAAATAGGGGCACCACTGATATTTGTGATTCAGCAAGAGTGCAGAGCCGGACGTCTCGGACAGTTAGGATGGTCGCTGCATAGGGGTGTTTCTGGGATACGCTAGGGCGTGCGATCGTCGGCGCTGATGCGGCCGTCTTCCATGGTGATGCGGCGGGCGGCGCGGGCGGCCATCGTTGGCTCGTGTGTCACCATCACGATCGACTGGCCCTGAGCGTGCAGTTCGCCAAAAACGTCGGCGATCATCTCGCCGTTGCGGCGGTCCAGGTTGCCCGTCGGCTCATCGGCCAGCAACACCTGCGGCTGATTGGCCAGGGCCCGCGCGATGGCCACGCGCTGCTGCTCGCCGCCGCTGAGGCGGTGGGCCTTGCGCCTGAGCTTGTCGCCCATCCCCAATCGCTGCAAAATGGCGGCGGCGCGATCCATTGCCGCTTCGTGCGGCAACTGACCCATCTTCAGCATCGGCAACGCCACGTTCTCCTGCGCTGAAAATTCCTTGAGCAAATAATGGAACTGAAACACGAAGCCAACCGTGCGGTTCCGCAGCAGGGCCAGCTCCCTATCGCTCAAGGCCGCGGTGTCCTGGCCGGCGATGAACACGGCGCTGGGCGGATCGAACGGCTTGCCGTCGGCGTCCGTGCGCGTCGGCCGGTCCAGCCCGCCCAGCAGATACAGCAGCGTGCTTTTGCCCGACCCGCTCGGACCGACGATGGCGACGTATTCCCCGCCGCGCACCAACAGGTTCACCCCCTTGAGCACCAGCGCCGCCGCGTCCCCGCTGCCCAGCACCCGGTGCAGGTTCCCGGCGCGCAGCAGCATGGACGGCGCCGCGGCGGATGGCCCCGGCGGCCGCAACTCCAGCGTCGCATCAGTGGGCGCCACGGATCACCTCCACCGGATCGTACTTGGCCGCGCGACGCGCCGGGTACACCGCCGCCAGAAGCACGATCACCATCGACGTGACAAAGGCCCAAAGGTACAGGCTGCGGCTGTCGCTCATCAAAATCCCCTCGGTTTTGATCAGCCCTTCGACCTTGATGGGCAGGCGGCGCAACGCGGATACGCCCACGCGGCCGCAAATCTCGCCCAGCACGGTCCCGATCAGCCCGATCAACAGGCCCTGGATGACGTAGATCAGCGTGATGTCGCCGCGGGAAAGGCCGAAGCTCTTGAGAATGGCGATGTCGTTGACGCGTTCCAGCACGGCCATGATGAGGATATTGAGCACGCCGAACGCCGCCACCACCAGCAGCGCGCCGGTGATGATGTACGTCATGATCGTTTGGATGACGAAGATTTTCAGGAAGTTCGCGTTGCTTTCCTGCCAGCTTTCCGTCTTGTAGCCGGCGATGGACTCGATCTGGGCCGCGTAGCCCTCCGCCTTTGTGTAATCGTCCGTGCGGATGACGATGTCGTTGATGATGTTCTTCTTGTCCAGGAGGGTCTGGGCGCTGTTGATGAGCATATAGGCGCGGCTGTAATCCACGGGCGTGACGCCGGTGGAAAAGATGCCCACGACGCGCGAAATGGTGTGTCCGCCGGTGTTGCTGGAGAGGCTGATTTCGTCATTGAGCTTGGCGCCCAGGAGGTCGGCCAGGCCGCTGCCCAGAATCACACCGTCGGCGGTCGTGCGCAGCCGGCTCAGATCGCCCTCCACCATGTCCTGGCCAATGGTGGTCACGAGGATCTGCTGTTCCGGCTCGACGCCGAGCACCGCGGCGGACAGCGTTTTGGTGGCGTAGGTGACGATCACATCGCCCTCCACCTCCGGCGCCACCGCGACGATCCCCCGCATGTGCCGCAGCTTGGCCATCAATCCCGCGGCGTTCTTGATCTTCTTGACGTTGTCCCGCGGCCGGACGTTTTGGACCTGCAACAGCGCGTTGGGATCTGTATAGATCCGCTCCAGGATTTTGGTGCGCGTTTCCCGCGGCTCGTCGTGGATGGTGATGTGCCCGCTGGATTCCACCGTCTCGATGATGAACTTGTCCTTGAACCCCTCCATCATCGCGCTCATGGTGATGAACATCGTCACGCTGATGGCCACGCCCGCGATGCACACCAGGGATTGCCGCTTGTGCGACAGGAAATATCGGAATGAAATGAACCAACGCATGGGAGGGGGAGCGAAATTTCAAATTTCAAATTTCAAATTTGAGATTTCAGATATTCACCGGAATCCTCTGAATGCGGACGCATCTTCCTTGGGCGTATTGAGGGCGGCGGCGGCCAATGGATCGACCAAGTGCACGGCGACGCGCTGGCCCGCCTGCAAATCCAGCGTCGGGCTGATGACCACAAGATCGCCCAGTTGCAGGCCGCGGACGATTTCGGTGCGTTCCACGCTCTTCAGGCCGATGACGACGCTCGGCCGTTCCAGCCGCCCGTCGCGCACGACCGTGACGCCGCCGCCCTGCACCGCCTGCGAAGGCACGATGGTTGCGTTTTGCCGCTGGGCGACCACGAAATTCAGTTCCCCGGTCATGCCCGCCGCCAGGCGCGGATCGGGCCGGTCGAACTGCACGTCCACCTCGTAGGTGCGCCGGTCCGGGTCGGCCTTGTCATAAACCTTGTCCACGGTCCCGCTGAGCACTTCATCCGGATACGCATACAAGGTCATCTTGACCACTTGGCGGCTGCCGTCGGCGCCCGGGGGCCGCAGTTTGTTCTTGTCCTCCTCATCCACCTGCGCCCGCATGACCAGGTGCTTCGGCGTCACGTCCGCCAGTTGCAGCACGTGATCGTTGATCGCCACGCGCGTGCCGTTGGAGATGGGCCAATCCAGCACCGTGCCGTCGATGGGGCTGCGGATGGTCGCCTGGTCCAGGTTCCATTGGGCGCTGGCCAGGGCGGCCTTGGCCACGTCCACGTCTTTTTCCAGGTCGATCCTCCGGGCCGCCAATTGGCTCTTGTACGATTCCACGTCGCTCCACATCGTTTTGACCCGGTTCATGGATTGATCCAGATCGTTCTGCGAGGTGGCGCCGTGTTCCAGCAGTCCGGTGACGCGTTTCTCGTCTTTGAGCGCGATCTGGAGCATGTCATCGGATGCCTGGATTTTGGCGCGCAGTTCGGACAGCACCGGCGAGGTCTTGTCATCGGCCAAGAGTTCCTTGCGATGCAGTTCCGCCGTGGCCTGATCGACGCCAAATTGCAGGTCCGAGTTTCCCACGACGGCCAGGACCTGGTCCTTGTGCACGACCCAGCCCTTGTCCACCAGGACGCTGACGATGCCGGCGGTGTTGCTGCGGACCGAGTACTCGTGCTGGGCCGAGACCGTGCCGGTCGCGTAAAACGCCTCCACCACCGGTCCCTCCACCACGCGGGTCACATCCACGCACGGCTGCAAGTATCGCCAAACCCCGCCGCCCAAGGCGGCGGCCCCGATCACGCAGGCCGCGGTGATCATCCATCGCGCCAAACTCTTTCCCGCCATCCGCCTCATGGACATCCATTCATAGGAGCGATCGGCCCCCGCGGCCCTTGCCACTGCTTCGGCCGCACCAATCTTCTTGACAGAATTTTACCGTGACCATACTTTAACTTCAGTCTCTCCCGGGAGCCATTGGAATGCCTGTTCAGATGGAGCTGCACAAGATCATCATCAGCGAGATGCAGGACTCGCAGATCATCGTCCTGAAGGAGGTGGGCGGTGAGCGCAATTTCCCGATCGTGATCGGCAGCGCTGAGGCGTACGCCATTGACCGGCGCCTCAAGGGCATCCCGACGCAACGGCCGCTGACCCACGACCTGCTGGCCAGCGTCATCGAGCAAATGGGCGGGAGCATCGAGAGCATCGAGATCAACGACCTGGCCGACCACACCTTTTTTGCCGTGATCCACATTCGTCACAACGGTCAGGTTTTGGAGGTCGACAGCCGGCCCAGCGACGCCATTGCCCTGGGCATCGCCACCACCGTGCCGATTTACGTGGCCGATCACGTGCTCAAGGCCGTATGTTGACGATGGCAAAAGGGTTCGCAGATCTTACCAATACGAGGAGCTTCCATGCAGATGATTGAAGCGGTGATCAAGCCCCACAAAATTGACGCCGTCAAGCAGTCGCTTGCCAAGATGGGGATTTTGGGAGTGACGGCGATCGAGTGCAAGGGTTTTGGACGGCAGATGGGGCACACCGAGCGCTATCGCGGCGCCAAGATGGACGTGGGATTCGTGCCCAAGGTGCTGCTGAAGGTCTGCGTCAAATCGGAGGATGTCACCAAGGCCGCCGGCGTCATCGTCGAGGCGGCACGCACCGGCGAGGTGGGAGACGGCAAAATCTTCATCTATCCCATCGCCCAGGTTATCCGCATTCGCACAGGGGAGACCAACGAACAAGCTCTATAGACCAACCGCGCCGACCGAAACGAGGCAAAACTGAGGCACACACCGGCGGGCATTCGCCCGAGCGGGTGGAGGAAAGGTAAACCGATGAATCGCAAACATGTCGCGCCCTTGCGGGCGCTGGCGCTGTTGGTCTTTCTATTCTGGATTGCACCTGCTGCCGCGTACGCCGCTGATGCGCCCCAGCCCCTGGCCGGGGCTGGACCCGTCAAGATCGATCCCGACACCAGGAACGTCAACAGCGGCGACGTCGCCTGGATGCTCACCAGCAGCGCCCTGGTCCTCATGATGACCGGACCCGGCCTGGCCCTGTTCTATAGCGGCTTGGTGCGACGCAAAAACGTCCTGGCCACCATGATGCAATCGTTCATCCTCATGTGCATCGTCACCATCCTTTGGGCCATCGTAGGCTATTCCTTGGCGTTCGATCACCACAATCCTTTCATCGGCGGGCTACGGTTTGCTTTCATGCGCGAGGTCGGCGCCAACCCGTCGGAATACGGCCCGGGCATCCCACACGCCACCTGGATGGTCTACCAACTCATGTTCGCCATCATCACGCCGGGGCTGATCTGCGGCGCCTACGCCGAACGCATGAAGTTCTCCGCCATGATGCTCTTCAGCGCCCTGTGGCTGTTTTGCATCTACTGCCCGCTGGCCCACATGGTCTGGGGCAAGGGCGGGCTGCTTAACTGGGCCCTGCCGGATTCGCCCAACATTGCGGCCTTCGACTTCGCCGGTGGAACGGTCGTGCACATCAGTTCCGGCGTGTCGGCGCTGATCTGCGCCCTGGTGCTGGGCAAGCGCATGGGGTACGGCACGACGGCCATGCCCCCGCATAGCGTCGTCCTTTCGGTCATCGGCGCCTGCTTGTTGTGGGTGGGATGGTTCGGATTCAACGCCGGCTCGGCGGTGGCGGCCAACGCGCTGGCGTCCTCGGCATTCGTCAACACCCATTTTGCCACCGCCGCCGCGGCACTCGGCTGGATGTTCGCCGAATGGCTCAAGAGCGGTAAACCCACCGTTCTGGGCGCCATCTCCGGCGCCGTCGCCGGCTTGGTGGCCATCACGCCCGCCTCCGGGTTTGTCGCGCCGATGTCCGCCCTGGCCATCGGCGCTATCGCCGGCGTCGTCTGCTTCTTCGCGGCCACTTCCCTCAAATCGGCCCTGGGGTATGACGACTCCTTGGACGCCTTCGGCGTCCACGGCGTGGGCGGAACCGTCGGGGCCATCCTCACCGGTGTCTTCGCCGTCAGCGTGATCAACAGCGGATGCAAAGGTCTGGTGGATGGCAACCCACACCAGGTGTTGAACCAGCTCATCGCCGTGCTCGTCTCCTGGACGATGGCGGCCGTCGGCACCTTCATCCTGCTTAAGATCGTCGATGCCCTGGTGGGCTTGCGCGTTTCCGAAAGCGACGAATTCGAAGGGCTGGACCTCAGCCAGCACGGCGAGTCCGGCTACAACATCGAGGATGCATTCTCGGCCACGTACGGCGGCGGCGGCGCAACCCTGGTCAACGGCGGACACGGCGAATCGCACTGATCGCCCGCTTTCGCCGGCCGTTTGCTCACAGCACCTCGCAGACGGCGGGGTCGATGGTCACCGGCGGAACGTATTCGCCGCCTTGCGGCGGCGGCGATCCTCGCAGCGCCTCGATGTGCGCAAGCGTCAACTGCCCGAACGAAGCGGGCAGCCCCACGGGCCACTTGCGGCGCAATTGCTCATACGCGCGATCCAGGTCGGATAGGCCATCCTTGACCCTCTCGGCCTGCGCTCTTCCGGCGGCCAGGTCCGCGTTGATCGTGCCGCAGCCCACGTGGTGCAGCCACGCCCCTTTGGCGCAGACGATTTTGAACCCCGCGCGCTGCGCGCGCAGACCGAAATCCATGTCGCCCAGAAACCCGACAAACCGCTGGTCCATCACGCCGATCTTCTCCAGCACGCTGCGCTGGATCAGCATCGAATCGCCGACCAGGATCGGCTCCGGCGCCACGCTCAGGCCGTGCACCTCCGCCACATGCGCGGAAAAACGCAGGATGTCCTCATAGCTGGAAAGCGGGATGGACGGCACGCATTTGTTCACGCTGTTGTCCATGTGCGCCGATGTGCCGCGGATGATGCCCAGGCTCGGATCGCTGGCCGCCACCGCCAGCAGCGTCCGCAAATAGCTGGGCGTCACGATCATGTCATGACTGACCAGGATCACCTGCGCCCCGCGCGATGCCGAAAAGCCGTAGGCGCAGGCGCTGGTGTAATGGTGATGTGCCTTGAATCGCAGAATCTGCACCGGCGAGCTCACCCACGTGCGGAACTCCAGCATGAGCTGCGGGATGTTGCAGCGGGCTTCGGAGGCGTCGTCCAGCAGGACGTACTGAACCGCCTGCTCGAGGTGCAGCGATCGGCAGGAACCCGCCAGAGATTGCAGGCATTGGCGCGCCAAGTCCGTGGCGTTTCGAATTGGAACGAATAGGGAGATCACGCAGATGTCCGGTCGCTGCGCCGCGCCCTAGGCCGCTCTAAGTGCTGGGCGTCATTTCCGGCGATTCCGCCCGCTTGCGCAGCGCTTCCATCTTCTCGCGCACTTCCTGGGCGATGCGGGTGTTGGGGAAATCGTTGATGATTTCATCACCCAGGCGGATGGCCTCGGCCCAGTTGTGGTCCTGCACCGCCAGGGCGAACCGCACCCGCAGCGCCTCACGCTTCTCCTTGAACACGTTGCGGGCGATTTCCTGCATCGAATCGGCCTCGGCCGGCGTCAGGTACAAATCCAGATGCTTCAGAATCTCGATGCTTCCGTCCACGTCGTGACGGACGACCGCCTCGTCCCAGCTGGCGCGAAGCTGCTGCTTGCGCATCTGTCGGCGATTCTCGATCTCCTCCGGAAGACGCTGCACCTGCGCATCGTTCGGATGCTGCGCCATCAGCTTTTGCGCTTCCTGCAGGGCAGCCCCCCAGGCCTCGGCCTGAACGTAGCGGTCGATCGGAGCCGTCATTTCAGCCATGCGGCGCCGCTGTACCTCTTCGAGCTTGGCGTGGATTTCCTCGCGAAACCGGTCCGCCTCCTGCTTGTATCCAAAGCTCGCCTCGATGTCGTTGGCCAGATTCAGCGCCGCTTCCCAGTCCTGACGGCCGATCTCCTCCTGCACCGCCCGCCGCACCGCCTCGCGGTCCTTCTCACGGAACACCACGCCCTTGGCGCGATCGCTGATCAATTGCTGTTCGCTGATCAGGTTCATCAGCACCGCAATGCTCTGTAGTCGCTCGCCCAAAGCCTCCATGATCTCTTCCTGGTGCTCCAGGGCGGCCTTGCGGGCGGCCACCAGGTTCAGCGCCACCGGCAGCGTCAGCAGGGCGGCCAAAAGGCCCAGCACCGCCGCCCCCAGCAGCGCCGCGCCGGCCACGGATGCGCTGGAGCCCACCGGCGATTGCAGTAGGGCGATGCCCACGATCATCACCACCGCAATGGCCAACAGCCCCACCGCGTAAATCCACAAAAAGGAAGCAACGCTCTGTTTATTTGCCATAGGTCTACCGCAGCGAACTGCCGGGATATGTTCAAAACACTAGGTTATCGTGCGGGGCAATATGAAGTCAATGATAAGATTGGAATGCGTCAGGATTCGGCCGGCGATGCAGGTTTTGCAGTCGCAGTCGCCGCCGCATTCGCCGCCGCGATCGCGGCCGCGGCGGCCCGGGCCGCCACGCGGGCGGCTACCGCCGCCTCTTTCGCGTGACGGTCACGCAGTTCCCACAGCCGACGCCCACGCTCCGCCGCCATGATCGCCAACATCGTCCAGCCGCAGGCGATGCACCCCGCCACAACCAGAAAATCGATCCCGCCGCTGCCCATACCCGCTTCATCGGATTATCCCCTGGGGCGGGTTTACCCCGGGCTCTTGCCAAGCCTTGCGACATAACCCCCGTCGCGATAGCGAGCCGGATTGCCATCCGGGAAACTGGGCAGAATGGTGCATTGGTCCGCTAACGCAAATTCCTGGTGCTTTTCGAGGAATTGTTCGATTTGCTCCTGGTTTTCTTCCGGCCAGATGCTGCACGTGCTGTAGAGCAACAGCCCGCCCGCCGCCAGCCACGCCGCCGTGTCATCCAGGATCTGCCGCTGCAATTTGCCCAGCGACGCCAGCCGCCGTGCGTCCTGCGCATAGCGCGCCTCGGGCCGGCGAGCCAGCACGCCGCTGTTGCTGCACGGAACATCAACTAAAATCCTGTCAAACGCCCCCGGAAGCCGCAACGCGATGCCCGATAGCTCCGCTGCGCAATACGTTTGCACGTTTTCAATCCCGCGGCGATCCAGCAGTTGATCCAGCGCGCGGCAACGGCTGCGCGACGCGTCGACCGCGACGATCAGGCCGGTGCTCCCCATCCGCTGCACCATCTGCAGCGTTTTGGTTCCGCGACCGGCGCAGCGGTCCAGCACGCGCTGGCCCTGGGTCAGTTCCATTTGATCCACAACGGCCGCGGCCGTCGCGTCCTGAGCCTGCGCCAGGCCGTTGGCCGCCCAATCGGCCAGAATGGCTCGCGTCGCCCCAGTGACTGCGAACATCCCGCGCTGCTCGTGCGGCGTGAGGTGCACTTCCGGCCGCTGCACGGCCCCGACGTCCACGCCGTCAAACAATCGAACCAACGTCGGCGGCTCGCAGTTGTCGTGCCGGCAAAACGCCAAAGCCTCCTGCGTGCCCAGAAGCTGGGCGAGCTTGTCAAACAACTCCGGAGGATGCGACAGCGCGATCTGGGCGAATCGGCGTGGATCGGACGCCTCATCCGGCAGCGGTGGGGGGCCTTGCCGCGTCGCGTTGCGAAGAATTGCATTCACGAATCCCGCCCCCCGGCTGCGCCCGAACCGCTTGGCCTGCGCCACCGCCTCGTTGACCGCCGCTGACGCCGGAATCCGATCCAAGAATTCCAACTGGTACAGCCCGATCGCCAGAATCTTCTGCAACAGCGGATCGATCTGCCCCAGCCGCTTTCCCGCAAAATGCTCAATGTGGTGCTGGAGCAGCAGCAGATTCTTCACCACGCCAACCACGAGCTGCTCACTCAGCGCCAGGTCGCGTGGATCGGCAGGGGGGCGGAGGCGAATGCGCTTGAGTGCCTTGGCCGGCCAACGCGGCAGGCGTCGGGCGTCCAATTCAGCCAGCGCAAAATCCCGACCCGACATGCGGTACCCCATCAGGCTTCACGTCTTAGATCGATTCCAATCGCATTCCCGGCATCCAGGGATTTCCGCGTCGATAGTCCGCCAGCGGCATGGCCCGCTTGCCTTGCGGCTGGACCTCGAGGATTTGCACGGCGTTGCCCTCGCCGGCGCAGACGTGGCCGCTGACCAGGATTTCGCCGGGGCGCCAGCGACTTCCTTCCCCGGCGGCGGGGCGGGCGCGCACCAGCGTCAAACGCCCTTGCTCGTTGCCGCTGGCGTCCAGCACGCGCACCGCGCATCCGGGCCAGGGGTACAAACCGCGGATTTTGCGCGCGATCTGCGCCGCCCGCGCAGACCAATCGATCGTCGCGGATTTGCGGTTCAGCTTTGGCGCGGTTGTCGCGACGGAATCATCCTGCGGCGTTTCCACGGCTCTTGCAGCCTCCAAATCCCCCATCACTTGCAGGACCAATTCGACGCCGTCCTTGGCCAAGCGGCCGTACAACTCGCCGGCGGTTTCCGTCTCGCCGATGGCGAGGCTCGACTGCGCCAGGATCGCACCGGCATCCATTATCTCCGCCAGGCGAATCACCGAATTCCCCGTGACGCTCTGGCCGCTGAGAATCGCCCAGTTGACCGGCGCCGCGCCGCGGAATTGCGGCAGGCGCGAGGCGTGCAGGTTGATGCTGCCCAGCCGCGGATGATCGATCGCCGCCGGCGCCAGCTTTTGGCCGAAGGCGATCACCACCATCAGATCAGCAGGAGGCAGCTCCTGCGCGCTCAGATGGTCCGTGCGCCTCAGAGGCAGGCCATGTTCCAGGGCGAATTGGGCGATGGGCGTGGGCGTCATTTTCAGCCCGCGGCCGGCGGGGCGGTCGACCTGCGTGAAGACGCCCACCAGCTCGTGTCCGGCCTGCAACAGCGCCGCCAGCGTGGGCAATCCAAACTCGCCGCTGCCGGTGAAGATGATGCGCATGTTGGCTCAGACGTCACATGGCGGACTTGGCGCCGACGCCGGCGGCGCGGGTGGCGCGGGCGCCGACGGCCGTGCCCGCGGCTTCGGCGGCGAAGCGGTCTTCCAATTCCTTAAGCAATTTGCGGCTTTCCATCCGCGCCGTCGGCCCCATGCGGTCGATGATCAGGATACCGTTGAGATGATCCAACTCGTGCTGCCAGATGCGCGGCAGAAAGCCGGTTTCGGATTGCTCGAAGACCTTGCCGGCGAGGTCCTGGGCGCGCATTCGCACGGCCGGGGCGCGGACGATCTGGGCGTTGAGGTTGGGCAGGCTCAGGCACCCCTCCTCGCCCGTCTCTTCGCCGTCGGCCTCGAACAGTTCGGGATTTACATAGACGCGGTCGTCTTCGGGTTTTCCGGTGGGATTGGCGATGAACAGGCGGATATTGTGTCCGACCTGCGCCGCCGCCAGGCCGACCCCGCGGGCCTCGCGCATCAGCTCAAACATCCGCTGTGCCAAGGCGCTCAGATTCTGGTCAAACGCTTCCACCGGCTTGCTGACGCGGCGCAGGCGCGGGTCGGGATAAACAATGATCTTCAGTTCCTCGTGCATGAACGCGCCGGGCGCACGCCGAGGGCGCCGCGGGCCCCTAACAGTAGAGCAATCGGTTGACAGGTTCAACCTGGCTGCATTAGATTGCCTTGACTTGACGCACTTGGCATGATTATCACACGAAGATGGGGCTGCCTGGAAGCACTTTGCGCATCGCCGGCTTGAAGGATAGGTATCGTGAGTGAAATTCCCGAAGGTTATCGCGAGGTTCCGGCGGAGGATCGGGCCAAGGCCCAGGTCTTTTTTGGCCATGGCCGCACCGTGGCCAACAACGGCAATTACGACTACGCCATCGAAATGTTCCTGCAAGGCCTGAGCCTCGATCCCGACGACGTGGGCGCACACCAGGAACTGCGCGACATTTCCTTCCGACGGACGGCCAGCGGCGGCAAGGGCACGGGCATGTTCGGAGCGATGAAGCTCAAGCGCTCCACCCGCGACGACAAGCAGAACATGCTCAACGCCGAGAAGTTGCTGGCGTATGACCCGGGCAACACCGATCACATGCAATCCATGATGCAATGCGCCCACAAGGCCGGGTATTACGACACGGTTTTGTGGATCGGCCCGATCCTTCAAAAGGCCAACCTGGACGACAAGAAGCCCGATTACAACAAGTTCCTGCTTCTGCGGGACATCTACAAATCGCTGAGGCAGTGGCGCCTGGCGGCGGATGCCGCCCAATGTGCCCTGCGCATGCGGCCGCAGGACATGGACCTGTCCACCGAGGTGAAGAACCTGGGCGCGATGGACACCATGGACACCGCCGGCTACGCCAAGGGCGGCGGCTTCCGCGATCAGGTCCGCGATATGGACGGGCAGACCCGCTTGTTCCTGCAGGACAAGGATGTCACCGACAGAGGCGTCCAGGCCATGATGATCGCCGAGGCCGAGGCCCAGTACCGCGCCAACCCCGACGATTCCGCCAAGGCCATGAAGCTCGTCGAGGCGATGGAGAAGACGGACAACGCCGACTACGAAAACCGCGCCATCGAAATCCTCCAGGTCTTGTTCGAGCGCACCAAGCAGTTCCGGTATCGCCAGCGCATCGGAGCCATCAACATGCGCCAGATGAACCGCATGGAACGCTCCAAACGCGCCGCCCTGGCCCAGAGCCCCAAGGATCCCGAACTGATCAAGGATTACACCAACTTCAAGCGCGAGCAAAACGAGTTCGAGCTCAAGGAATACCAGTTGGCCGCCGAAGCCTATCCCACCGAGATGAAATGGCGTTACGAGGTGGGCGTGCGCCTGTACAACCTTCAGCGCTACCAGGATGCCATTCCCGTGTTTCAGGAGGCGCGGATGGACCCGAAGTACCGCGTGGATGCGGGGCTGCTGGTGGGGCGCTCGTTCCTGGCCGCTGGATTTGCCGACGAAGCCGACGACACCCTGGCCATGCTCATCCGGGATTACCAGCTCATCGGCGACACCAAGTCCAAGGAAATGTACTACTGGCGGGGCCGGGCCCTGGAGCAAAAGGGCCAAAAACCCGAGGCCCTGAGCCACTACAGCAAAGTCGCCCAGTGGGAGTTCAACTACCTGGACGTGCAGGCACGCATCAAGCATCTCCGCGGCCACTGAACGTTGGCTCCATTCTCGAGCTGAGCCGGCCCGTCCTCGGGCCGGTCTTTTCCGGACATCTCAAGGTTGCTCCAGCGCCCGATGGATATAATGCTCCGAGCCATGAACGATCCCGCCCTCAGCATCGACCGCATCCTTCTGCTGCCTCCCCCGGCCGGCGAAAACGAGCACGTCGTGGTCAATCGCCCGCTGCATCGCATCATGGCCTTTGCCGGTTATTCCATCGATGATATCGTGGACGACCCGATCGCGCGCCACACGATCTACGGGTATTACAAGCTGTACCGTGAAGTGCGCCGAACCTACGAGATCATCGATTTGGAACGGCAATGGAATAATGGATAAGGGCCGCGTCTTTTACGTCAGTCACGATATCCCGCTGCCGCGCGGCGGCATCGGCATCCTTTATGACCACGTGGCCGTCCTCCGCCGCCACGGCTTGGACGCCTTCATCGTGCAAGGCACGCCCGATTTTGTCTATCCCTTCGCGCACCAGTCCGTCCCCGTGATTTATTCCGGCTCCATCGGCGCCGTGAGCTATCGCGACACCTTTGTCATCCCCGAAGATCATCCCCTCTTGAGCAGTTTGCGCAGCGTGGAATGCGGCAAAATCCTGTTTTGCCAAAATCACTACTACATCTATCACGGCCTGGACCCCGGCCAGAGCTGGACGGATTTCGGCATTCAGGATTACATGGCTCTCTCGCAGCCGATCGGCGACGCCCTGCGCACGTGGTTCGGCGTCGAGGCCACGGTGGTGCGGCCCGCGGTCGATGAGCTGTTCTTTACGGACCAGCCGGCTCCCTTCGCCCGGCCCCTGAACGTCGCCTTCATGCCGCGGAAGGGGACCGCAAACCTGCGCTTGCTCCAGGGACTGCTCGGCCCGTACGTGCAGCCGAAGCTCGCTTGGCCCATCCGGTGGCGCCCCATCGATGCCCTGCAACGCCCGCAAGTCGCCGAAATCCTCGAATCCTGTCCTATCTACATCACGACTCCCTATCACGAGGGCCTTGGCCTGCCCAGCCTGGAGGCGATGGCGGCCGGATGCTTGGTCATCGGCTATCGCGCCGGCGGCGGCCTGGATTACGCCACCGATGACAACGGCCTGTGGGTCCCCGATGACGACCCGTTCGCGCTTGCTCAAAAGCTCCAGGACATGGTGGGTCGGCTTTCTGATCCTTCCTATCTGGGCACGATCCAGCAAATCCGCCAATCGGGCCAAGCCACGGCCCGGCGATACAGCAGCCAGGCCCAGGAAGCCGCACTTCTGGAATTTTGGCGCTGCTATTTTCACAAACGACAACTGACATGACTGCGCCTGCGGTCATCGCGGGCGTTGGCTTGGTCACGGCTCTGGGCTCCTCGGCCGACCAGACGTGGGAAGCGCTGTTGGCCGGTCGCGCCATCGCGGATCATGCGCGCATCGACGGACTTGCGGCGGGCAACCGCGCCGGGCAACTGGCCTTGACCGCCGCCCGGCAGGCGCTTGCCCAGGCAGGATGGACCCCGCCCATCCTGGCCGGCATCGGCACGGGATTATTTCTGGGCACCAGCAAAGGCCCGATTGAGGATTGGCTCTCCAATGGGCCGGGACCCGATGGCATGGGTCAGATCGCGGCATGGCTGGCCGCGGAGCTGCACATGGGCTGCGGTCCGCGTCTGACGCTATCCGCCGCCTGCGCCAGCGGACTGCACGCCCTGATTCGCGCCGCCATGTCTCTGGCCGGCGGTGAATCGCAGCGCGCGTTGGTGGTTGCCGTGGAAGCGGCCGTGCATCCGCTGTTTCTGGCCAGCTTCCAACGGCTGGGCGTCCTGGCGCCGCAAGGGCATGGCTGCCGGCCGTTCGATCAGAACCGCCGCGGATTTTTGATGAGCGAAGCCGCCGCCGCCGTCTGCCTCCAGCCCGCCGAGCAGGCGGCCGCCTCGCCCCTGCCGCGCCTCGACTGCTTTGCGATAGGGGGGGATGCGACACATCTCACCGCCACCGATCCAGACGCGCAGACGCTGCGCCGTTTGCTCCAACAGGTCATCGACGGCCGCCGCGTCGATCTGGTTCACGCCCACGGCACCGGCACGCTGCTCAACGACCCGGCGGAGCTATCCGCCATCGAATCCGCCGTCGCGACCACGGGCAGTTGCCCGCTGGTCTATTCGCATAAGGCGGCCCTGGGCCACAGCCAGGGCGCCGCCGGCCTCGTTTCCGTGGTCGTGAACTGCCTCTGCCACCGCGACGCCGCGGTGCCGCCGAACGTGAATACGACCCATCCACTGCCCACCCGCGCCGTGCGAATCAGCCAATCCGCCCAGCGCACCCCGATCCGGCGGAGCCTCGCAATAGCCAGCGGCTTCGGCGGCCCAGTAGCGGTTTTGGCACTGGAATCCGCCTAGAACAGTCTCACTACAAATAAATTTCCAACCGCGGATGACGCGGATTTCACGGATAAACAACCGAAGACTGGCCCATCCCCGGCGATGCAGATCTTGGTTCTTATCTCTGTTATCCGTGTCATCCGTGTAATCCGCGGTGAAAAATCTCGTATGGTCTTCGGACTGGTAGTGGTAGCGTCTGGATCGGGGGGCCAATGACCTGACCCTCCCGCCCAGTCACAGATGCCTACCATGTCCAAAAAGGCGAACAAGGCAAAGAAATCGAAAGCGAAGCGGAAGCCCAAGCCCGATGCCAGCCAGACGGCGCTTGCGGCTGTGGAAAAACTCATTGGGGCAAGGCTGGTGAATCCGAAGTAGGCTGCCGGTGCGGCTTCTCGCCGACGATCATCCGTATTTCTGCCATCTTCTTTTGCTGCTGTTGCTGGTCACTTCCCATTGGGACACCTCTTTTTTCGCTTTCAAAGAAGCCGACGCCCTCACAGTCGATTTTCGCAAGGCTAAACGCTGTAAGCACATCCTCAGCAGTTCGCCTCGATTCGGGATTCGCGTGCGCCCAAAAAGATATTGAAATGCCGCGATTTATAATTTCTGGAGGGGCGGACCAGAACCGGATATCCCACCCAGCGGTGCGAAACGGGAAGGTGATTAACTGTGCAAATTCTTTAGTTTCAGTAGCGCTACCCACAACCAGGACGTCCATATCGTGCTCCCGCACATGCAACGCAACATCTCGTAGCGCCGAAAGTTGCTTTTCGCTGGGTCTGCGGGGCGATAGCTCTTCTCGCAGCTTGAGATTCTCCTTGCGTAGCTCCTCGGTTGCGAGGTTGGCTTGCGCGATTTTGAGTTCTAGGGCACCAATCTCGGCACCCTGTAGTATCGCCAACCTCCGGTTGGTTACGAGTAGCCATATCCCAAAGCCAAACTCGCCGGCTACTCCGGCAATTACTGCGTACCGCGACATGCGGTTTACGAAGGCAGTGAAGTGCAATTCGCCAGCAATCTTGATCTGGCTTGGATCGCCCACATTCTTATCCAGATGCCCGGAAATATTGATCCACGAATCCGTTGCAAATTCTCCGACCAATCCCAATACGACGAAGGATGCGAAGATCAATGTCACCACTTCCAGCCAAATTATTTTTCGTTCTGCGGATTTGACTGCTTGGGATGGCAAGGATTATCCCCACGGGTTTTGGGAACAGATATCAGGAAACTGGTTCGCGCTGATTTGCGTGTTGTCCGCCATGATATCGTTTTTTTGTGTGATTATTTCGTTGATTCGGGAGCATCTACGCCGATAGCCGGTCCAAAAATGCTACGGGCATTTCCATATCCTCTAGCTCTTTCCGGGCCGCTCGGCGTAGGCGCTGCCGTATCCAGCCGGATAAGGGCAGTCCTGCCGCTTCTGCCGCTGCCCGGAAAGCCTGCTTTTCTGAAATGATACCACTGAGGCGGAGCTGGTAGCACAAAATAAATCGGGCATAACCTATCCCCCCTTAAATTGTCGTGTCGGGATCGATAAAGGCCCGTACCCGTTCCATGATGTCGATCAGAAAATCGTCGTTATCGAGCTTGGCAACGAACGACACGCCGCGATCACGGTAGTCAAGCGACTTCACTTGGTGCGGGTAGAGCCAGCCTTCCTGCGTGAGTTTTGGCATGGGAGGCAGCTTCACCATGAGCTGCTGGCCGGCCAACCTCTGCTCCGCATGATATTTGGTCGTGCCGGGAACGACGAGGCAGAAGCCCGTGGCCTTGGCAAACCTAACCGTGCTGATGACCAGCGCAAAATGAGGACCGGTGAGCTCGTGACCGGCGGAAGGGGAGAGGTTCACATGGACGATGTCGCCGCGGTCAGGGTGGTAGCTTTGCTTGCTCAAATCAGTTCCTTGCCTGCACGTTCGGGGATGAGGTCAGGCCCGCACATTTCCGGCGTCACGCCCTTCAATAGTTCCTTCTCGGTCCATTTCCTGTGCGCCTTGGCACGACGGATCGTGATCGTGTCTCCCTTAACCCGCACCTTTACCGATTCGCCCTCTTTCAGCTTGAGTTGGTCTACGCCATCCCGTGGAATGCGGACGCCCAGGCTATTTCCCCAGCGTGCGACCTTGCTGATTTTTTCAACGGTTCCAAGAGCCATGACGCCTCCAGATGGATATACCTAGGATACACTCTTATCGGCAAATAGTCCAGCGCGATTTAGGCCGGACGGCCAATCCGCTTGTCCGTCGCTTTTGGCGAAAGGAACGCATCGAGGTCGCTGGCGGCCCAGCCGCGATGGCGGCGGGGCCAACGGAAAAGCTCTGGGAAATCGAAGATTTGATCGGATTATTGAAATGATGCCACTACCATCGAACTTAACATAACAAGGCTTATGGGACGGGGTGGGGGGCTCGCAATAAATGAATGATAGCTGCCGGCGGAAGCCCGCGGACATTCGATTGGGCTTATGCTGAGCTGAAATCCGCTGCAAAGGTGGCTGCTTACTCGACCGTCTCGGCTTCCCCGACTTCGCTATCGCCAATCTGCCCCTGGGGAATCTCTTCGGCCGCGCGTTCGCTGGCCAGAGCGTAGGCGACCGCCACCTCGCTCAGACGGTTGTCCATCGCCCGGCAAACCGTAGCGGGGTCGTACTGTTTCAGCGCGGCCTGCAGGTGCTCGTCGGCCGACTCCGGCAGTTCCAGATACCACGCGTCCTGCACGAAGCCGGCCAATCCCTCCGGCGTGCCGTCGTAAAGACATCGCTCCTGCAGATTCTGCGGAATGATCTCCCGGTAGAACCCATCCGCGGGCACCACCGGCCAGCAATGCGCCGCGATCGCCCGCACCGCGAAATGGTCCATCGCCGCCGCTCGCCGCGCGCTCAAAAACACGTCCGCTTGAAACATCGCCGCCGTGTGCGCCAAATCATCCCATTCCGGCAACGTGGTGCGCGAAACGTCGGCGGACAATTCCTTGACCGGCCCCACCGTCACCAACTCGAATTTCTGGCCGCGCTGCAGCAGGTTTTGCAATCCCGCGTTGAGCAGGCGCATGTCCGCGTCGCGCGTTTCCACGAAGATCGTCTGCTGGCGGCGCTGCGCCCCGGCGGGCGCAGCCAAATCGCCCTTCGGGTGCAGGTCGATCGGCGGCGGCATCAGGCGGGATTTGGACAGCATCTCCGGAACCGGATCGTGGCTGGACAATTCCGGATGCTGGGCGATCAGCGCCGACGCCCGCTGCCCGAAGTTTTCCATGTGAAAGTTGCTGTTGAACCACAATTCGCTGGCCACCTGCGCCGTCGCCAAGTTGACCAAGTCCCGGCTGGTGATCCGCGACGGCGGCGGATCGGGCAACTCATTGGCGTGAAAATAAACCACCGATGGCTTTTGCGCCAGCATGGGCAGCAGGCGCACCAGGTCCGCCAGGTTCAAGGCTTCGCTGGTGAACAAAAGGTCCAGTTGCCCGACCCAGTGGCGGGCCAACTGCTCGGCGAACCACTGCGCGGCCGCCGCCAGGCGCCGGTCGATTCGCCGCGGCGGCAATTTCAGCAAGGTCCAGCGGTGCCGGCTGCGCCGGGTCAGCGTCTCCAGCATCGACTTGCGAATCCCCCCGTAGAACGGCTCCAGGGCCAGAATGTTCAATTGATCCGACATATTTTGTAAAACATCCGCCTGGGCCACGGTGCCGCCGTCATTTTAACGCTCGAGAATGGGTTTTATTGCGTTCAGGCGGCGGCGCCCGAATTGATCCCCCTATTTTACCTCGAAAGCCGCTGCAGAAGATAGGTTTTTATCTGATCGGTGGAGATTCTTTCCTGGAGCATGGAATCACGGTCACGGATGGTGACGGTCTGATCCTGGGCGGTTTGGCCATCCACGGTGATGCAGAACGGGGTGCCCTGCTCGTCCTGGCGGCGATATCGCCGCCCCACCGCCCCTTTTTCGTCGTAAAACACGGCAAGATGCTTCTGCAGGTCCTTATAGATGGCCATGGCTCGCTCGGGCATGCCGTCCTTCTTGACCAGTGGAAAGACCGCCGCCTTGACCGGGGCTAGCCGCGGATGCAGCCGCAGCACCGTCCGCAGCTCCCCCTCCACCGTCTCTTCGGCAAAACCCTCGCACAAAAAAGCCAGCATCGCTCGCGTCGCCCCAGCCGACGGCTCGATCACGTGCGGAATAAATCGCTCCTTGGTCTCGTCGTCGTAATAGCTCAAATCCTTCCCGCTGAACTGCATGTGCTGCTTCAGGTCGTAATCGCCCCGGTGGGCAATCCCCTCCAGTTCGCCCCAGCCCCAGGGAAAGTTGTATTCCACGTCGCTGGTGCCCCGCGAGTAATGCGACAGCTCCTCCTTGGTATGCTCGCGCAGGCGCAGGTTCGACCCGGCCAGCCCCAGCGTCTGATACCACGCAAACCGCTCATCCCGCCACTTGCGATACCAGTCATCGCTGGTTGAGGGCTTGCAGAAGAATTCGATCTCCATCTGCTCGAATTCCCGCGAGCGGAAAGTGAACTGCTTGGGCGTGATCTCGTTGCGAAACGCCTTGCCCATCTGCGCGATCCCAAACGGAATCTTGATCCGCGTCGAATCGCAGACGTTCTTGAAATTGACGAAAATTCCCTGGGCCGTTTCCGGCCGCAGGTAGACCATCGTGGCCTCGTCCTCGACGGGGCCGACAAACGTCTTGAACATCAGGTTGAACTTGCGGGCCTCGGTGAGCTGGCACTCCTCAAATTGCCCCGGCGCCTTGCTCGGCTTGCGCGGGCACTGGCTTTCTTCAATCTGGTCCTGGCGAAACCGCGACTTGCACGTCTTACAATCCACCAGGGGATCGGTGAAGTTGCTTTCGTGTCCGCTGGCCTGCCAGGTGGTGCGGTGCATCAGGATGGCCGCGTCCACGCCGACGATGTCATCCCGCGTGGTGACGTTGTCGAACCACCAGGCGTTTTTGACGTTCCGCAGCATTTCCGCGCCCAGCGGCCCATAGTCCCAGGTCCCGTTGAGCCCGCCGTAGATTTCCGAGCCCGGATAGATGAATCCGCGACGCTTGCAGAGGGAAACGAGTTTTTCCATAACTTTCGCGTCGGGCATGGCTGGGTTGGTGAGGTGAGGTTTCAGGTTTTCGGGGCTGTTGCCGCGGCCGTGCGCGCCGCATTCAACCGCCGCGTTAATCGGCTGCGGCGGCGAGCGGCGGTGTTCTTATGAATCGTGTGCTTGGCCGCCACCTTGTCCAAGCGCGACACCGTCTTGCGCAACTCCTCCTGCGCCTTGACCAGATCGTTGCCGGCTAGTGCCGCCAGATAGGTCCTGACCTGGTCCTTGATCGTCTGTTTGCGAGCCCGGTTTCGCGCCCGCCGCTTTAGATTTTGGCGGATCCGCTTCTTTGCCGACAGTGAATGAGCCATGGTTCTCCTGCAACAAAATCTGCCAACAGCAAGAAGGCGGAGTCTATGGATTGGACCCCATTTGTAAAGAGGAGCGGGGAAAGGGGAATGGCGAAATTCGAATGACGAATGACGAATCAAATCCGAATGACGAAATCCGAAACGGTCGTCATTTCGTTATTCGGACTTCGGGTTTGATTCGGGATTCTGGTTTCGGGTTTCTGGTTTGGCCACCTCCGGCGTATAACCACGGTATGGCCGGCGCCCAGGCACCGTTGGGCCGATCCCTGGCCCTGCTGACCGACCTGTACCAGCTCACCATGGCCTACGGCTACTGGAAGCTGGGCCGCGATCGGCTCGACGCCGTGTTCCACCTCTCATTCCGCACTCATCCGTTTTCCGGTGGATACACCGTCGCCTGCGGGCTGCAAGACGTCATTCAGTTTCTATCCGATCTGCGCTTTGCGGACGACGACCTGGATTATCTTTCGTCTCTGAAGGGCGACGATGACCTGCCCCTGTTTGAACCCCCTTTCATCGAGCATCTGAAATCGTTTCGTTTCGCGTGCGACGTGGACGGAGTGCCGGAAGGCACCATCGTTTTTCCGCACGAGCCCCTGCTGCGCGTCAAGGGTCCGATTCTGCATGGCCAAATCGTGGAAACGCCCCTGCTGAACATGATCAATTTTCAGACGTTGATCGCCACCAAGGCGGCGCGCGTCTGCCACGCCGCCGGCGGCGAGCCGGTGCTGGAATTCGGCCTGCGCCGCGCTCAGGGCATCGACGGCGCCATCGCCGCCAGCCGGGCCGCGTTCGTCGGCGGCTGCGCCGCCACCAGCAACGTCCTGGCCGGAAAAATGTTCGGCATCCCCGTCCGCGGCACCCTGGCCCATAGCTGGGTCATGTCCTTCGACTCCGAGCTGGAGGCCTTCGACGCCTACGCCCGCGCCATGCCCAACAACTGCTCGTTCCTGGTGGACACCTATGACACGCTCCAGGGCGTCCGTCATGCCGTCGAAATCGCCAAAAAGCTGCGGCAAACCGGCCACCGCTTCCTGGGCATTCGCCTCGATTCGGGCGATCTGGCCTACTTGAGCATCGAGGCTCGCAAAATCCTCGACGACGCCGGATTCACCGACGCCCCCATCCTGGCCACCAACGATCTCGACGAGCAGGTCATCGAAAGCCTCAAATTGCAGGGTGCGAAAATCGCAGTTTGGGGCGTCGGCACGCGCCTGGCCACCGCCTACGGTCAGCCCGCCCTCGGCGGTGTCTACAAACTCGGCGCCGTCACCGATGCCGGCGGAAAATGGCGATACAAAGTCAAGCTCTCCGAGCAAACCGCCAAGATTTCCATGCCCGGCATCCTCCAAGTCAGACGCTTCAGCGACGACCACGGTTTCATCGCCGATGCCATTTTCGACGAGGCTCATCCGATCCCGGCGCGCCGGGACTGCACCATCGTTGATCCGGGCGATGTCATGCGGCACAAGACGATTCCCCACGGAGCCGCCTGCGAAGACCTCCTGGTGCCGATCTTCCGCGCCGGCAGCCGCGTCTACGATCCCCCGCCCCTGACCGAAGCTCAGGCCCGCGCCCGGCGACAACTGGCCGGCTTCCACGAAGGCATCAAACGCCTTCTGAATCCTCACGAATATCCGGTGGGCTTGGAGTCGTCCCTTTCGGAGCTTCGGACTCAGTTGGTTCTGGAAGCTCGCCGCGCCAATCTGCCCGCCCCAACTTGATCGCCCGCATCGCCAAAAACAGCGGGATTTCCCGCCGCGCCAGATTCTCCGCCGCCGCGCGACCGCCGCTGCTGCTGTGCTTGTGGCTGGGCCACTCCTCCATGGCATCCACCGCCAGCCCCCCCTGCCGCAGCGCTTTGACGTACGCGCTCAGCGGCCGGTGAAACGTCCAGGTGTACTGGCCCGGCTTGGACCCGGGATGCGTCACGATGGGCGTCTTGCGCGGGATCAAATAGCGATCCACCCGCCGATATTGCCGCTTGGCCTTTTCATCCCAACCCCAGCTCGTTTCCTTTTCCCCGCGAAAGCACGGATGCATCAGGACAATTATGAGGCGTCCCCCTGTTTTGAGAATTCGGCCGACGCCTTGAAAAACCGGCGCCAGTGGATGGATGTTGGCAATCGCCAGCACGCAAGCGGCGCCGTCGAAACGATCGGCCGGCAAAAACGACAGATGGCGAGCATCGGCCACGTGGTAATGGATATGGGCCGGTCCCCGATCGCGGGCTACCCGGATCAATTCTTCGGCCGCATCGACGCCCGTCACTTCCGCGCCGCAACGCGCCAGCGCCCGGCACAGCACCCCCTGGCCGCAGGCGACGTCGATGATGGCCTGCCCCACCGCCGCACCCAAAAGCCGCAGCACGCCCGGAATGACCACTTCGCGGTGATATTCGCTTCCGGATTCGCCCACCAACTGGTCATACCAATCCGCCACGTCGCCCCAATCGGTACGCGGCCCACGCGCTTTGTCTTTGGATGTAGCCACGGATAGAAAAAGGTTACTGCCCTGGCGGCCATATTTCCACCGGCGCTTGAGCGGTTGCTTGCGACGCGGTCAGCCGTCGCGCAAGATTGCCCGCGGAAAGGGCTTCTCGTGGCGAAGATGTCGATCGAGCAAACATTCGCTTCGGCCCTGCAGCATCACCGCGCTGGACGGTTGCAGCAGGCCCAGCAGCTCTACGAGCAGATCCTGGCGCTCTGGCCGCAGCACGGCCAGTCCCTGCACCTCTTGGGCCTGATCGCGCTGCAGAACAATCAGTTTGACGTCGCGGCGGATTTGATCGGCCGGGCCGTCAAGCTCGTGCCCGATTCGCCCGAGGCCCATGCCAATCTTGGCGCGGCCTTGCAGGGGCTGGGACGGTCCGAAGAAGCGTTGGCCTGCCTTCGGCAGTCCATTGCCCTCAAGCCCACTTACGCCAACGCCTACGCCAATCTGGGTATGGTGTTGCGCAATCTCGGACGCCTGGATGAGGCGATTGCCGCCTACGATCGCGCCGCGGAACTCAGCCCCGATCGGGCCGATGTGCAGATCAATCTCGGCAACGCCTATCAGGCCGCCGCCCAAGTCGAGAAGGCGATCGCCTGTTTCCAGCGCGCCCTGGCGATTAACCCCGATGCTCCCGAAGCGCACAACAACCTGGGCAACATGTTGCAGGGCTGCAAGCAACCCGACGAGGCGATGGCGTGCTATCGTCGAGCCGTCGCCCTCAAGCCCGATTACGCCGACGCCCACGCGAATCTCGGCGTGGTGCTGCACACGAAAAAGGAGTTTGAAGAGGCGATCGCCAGTTTCCGCCGCGCCATTGAGATCGATCCCGACTATGCCGAGGCGCACAACAATCTGGGCAATGTCTTCGAGGAAACCGGGAAATTCGACCAGGCCATCGCCTGTTACCGGCGGGCGCTTTTGGCCCGGCCGAATTATGCCGAGGCCCACAGTAACCTGGGAAACGCCCTGCAACACCAGGAGAAATTCGCCGATGCGATCGCCTGCTACCAGCGAGCCCTGGTTCTCAAGCCCGATTTGGTTGGGGTGCACAACAACCTGGGCAATGTCTATCAGGCGCAGGGCCAGATGGAGCAGGCCATCGAGTCTTACAAGCGGGCGCTGGCCCTGGAGCCGAACCGTGCGGACACTCACAACAGCCTGGGCAATGCCCTGCAGGCCATGGGTCGGCCCGAGGAGTCCACCGTCTTTGCCCGCCAAGCAGTGGCACTGCAACCCGAATTCCCCGACGCCTACAACAATTTGGGCAACGCCGCTAAGGACATGGGCCAGCTCGACGAGGCCATCGATTACTATCGCAAGGCCATCGCCATCAAGCCCGATTTCCATCAGGTGCACAGCAACCTGGTCTATACGCTTCATTTCCGTCAGGACTACGACGCGCAGGCGA
>DBZL01000032.1 GCA_002311745.1 Phycisphaerales bacterium UBA1161
CGGCATAGATGAAAAATGTTGGGCGTACCGGGGGAGGGGAAAAGCGAAGCGCCGGGCGAGGGTACCGCGTTGCCGGCGGGGAAATCGAGGGTCGAGACAGTGCAGTAATGACCCCCTTTCCCTTGTGCGGTAAAAGAAGAACCTGTCGCGCGGAAGGTGAGTTACGTACCGGGGTCGTTGGGGTGGGAGCGACGACTTTCGAAGGTTGCGCGGAATGATTGGTGCTCGAGATAGTCGCGGGGAATGAGCATCTCCTTTCCTTCGATGGTTGCCTTGACGAGTTTTTCGGAGCGTGGAGTGACGTGGAGGATGGAAATCCGCTCGTGCGGACGCCCGGAACTCACGAAAATTCCCTTGGCGGGAATGTAGCCGGTGCCGCCATAGCGGCACATCCAGTTGCACCAGGCGGGCAGCGGCGCCACGGGAACTTCGCCGCGATAAATCGCGGCGTTCAAGGCGCTCTGCTCCGTCAATCGGTGCCTGGCGTTGTCAAGGGCGATCTGCATCCATTTCTGCCAGGCTTTCCATGCTGTCGAATCGCTGCGGAGGGCAATGACGCCGGAGTTATAAGTGAGGGAAGTTGAGAGGATGTCGGCCAGGTCTTTGCCGAACAATTTGGCGTAATAGTCGTGGCCGTCCTGGTCAGTGCCGGCATACTCGGCGTCGGGGCCGAAGCGTTGCAAGACGGCCTTGTAGGCCTTGTCGAATTCCGGCACGATGGCCATGGAGCCGTCGAGCGCGGCGGAAACCAACAAGTGGAGGGCCCGCCAGTCCTGAAGCCAGGCGTCGGCGTCGATCCAGACGATCACGTCCGCTTCGGGGAAATACCGGGGCAGGCAACACCGGGCGGTCATCGCCTTAAACCATGAGACGGTCGTTGGCCGCTGGGGAAATTCGAAGTCCCACTGGGCCGTTCGGACGCAAACGCCTAAATCATGCAATTGGGAAACTTGGTCGGGGCGCATCCCCACGTCGAGGGCCGCCATGGCGACGGGCCTGTCGGATCGATGCTCAATGATGGAGAGCACCAGACCCTTCAGCAGGGGGAAATATTCCGAGTCGGCGGCGGATACGATGATGACATTCATGCTTCGAGCATTTTCCGATGCGGCTGGCCGTCGCCCGGAGTATAGCACATTGGAGGGGAGGCTGGCTGGTCCGGCGGCGCGCAAAGCAAATGGCGGGGGCACTCGGCCAGCGGTGTCATGCGGTGATCCGGCGCTGTCCTTGCCTTTGCTCGACTTTCTTCTTACTACTTTCTGGTGCTCGGTTCGCCCTGCGGGCGAACAAGGAGGCGTTATGTACGTCGTCAGCGTGACGATTTTTGTGAAGCCGGAAAGCGTCAAGCCGTTCATCGAGGCGACGCTGCAAAACGCGCGGCATACGCGGCGGGAGGCGGGGAACGTGCGGTTCGACGTGCTGCAGGCGGAAGAGGAGCCGACGCGGTTCCTGCTGTACGAGGCGTATCGCAGCAAGGACGACTTCGCCAAGCATCAGCAGACGCCGCATTACCTGCGCTGGAAGGAGACGGTAACGGATTTCATGGCGCAGCCGAGGCAGGGCGTGAAGCACCAGTCGCTGTTTTTCGGAGATAGCACGGAAAGTTGAGAGTAGAAAGTAGACCGCGGGAGACTGCGGCCCGCGATGTTGCCGCACTTTCCTATGCGGCGATTGCCTTTGGTCTACTCTCGACGTACTACTGTCTCCCACTCTATTCGCCCTTGGGGCGAATTCGGAGACGGCGAAGATGCAAGCGTTTGAGTTCTACGGCGTGGGCCGGGTCGTGTTTGGGCGGGGCAAATTCGCCGCTGTCGGCGAGCTGGCGGCGGGTTTGGGGCGGGCGGCCCTGGTCATCTACAACGGCAATGGCGTGGTCGATCGCCTGATCGAGCGGCTGACGGCGGCGGGCGTGGCGGCGACGTTGCGGCGACAGCGCGGCGAGCCGGTGGCGGCGGATGTCGATGCGGCGGTGCAGGAGGCGCAGCGGCACGGCTGCGACTGCGTGATCGGTCTGGGAGGCGGCAGCGCCATCGACGCGGCCAAGGCCGTCGCCGCATTGCTGGCCAACGGGGGCGCGGCCGTCGATTACATGGAGATCGTCGGCAAAGGCCAAAAGATCACCCGCCCGGCAACTCCATGGATGGCCATCCCCGTCACCGGGGGGACCGGGGCCGAGGCCACGCGCAACGCCGTGATCGGTTTTCCGCAGAAGCGGTTCAAGGCGAGCATCCGCAGCGAACTGCTGCTGCCGCGCGTGGCCCTGGTCGATCCCGAGCTTGGCCTGAAAGTGCCGCCGGAGATCACGGCGCGCTGCGGCATGGATGCCCTTTGCCAGCTCATCGAATCTTACACCTCCACCGGGGCATCGCCGGTGAGCGATGCGCTGGCGCTGCGCGGGATCGGCGTGGCGGCGCGGTGCTTGCCGCAGGCATATCGTGACGGCCAGGACCTGGACGCCCGCGAGGGCATGGCCCTGGCCGCGCTGCTCAGCGGCATCACGCTGACCAGCGCGGGCCTGGGCGCCGTGCATGGATTCGCGGCTCCGCTGGGAGCGAATTTCCCCGTGCCGCACGGAACAGTATGCGCCGCCCTGCTGCCGCATATCATCCGCGCCAACGTGAACGCGCTGCGCTGGCAAATCGCAGCCGCCGAATCGCCGGCTCTGGCCCGGTACGCCAACATCGGCCGGCAATTGCCGGAATACGAGCACGCGGCGGACGATAAGGCCATCGACGCCTGCCTCGGCTTCACGGCTGATTTGGTACGGGAGCTGAACATCCCCCCGCTGAAGCAGTTCGGACTTCTTCCATCGCATGTTCCGGAAATGGTGGCTCTGGCCCGCCAGACCAGCAGCATCCGTTTCAACCCGGCGGTGCTGGGCGACGATGCCCTGGCCGCGGCCCTGACGGCGGCCATCGGCCCGTAACCGATAAATAGCACCGCGAAGGCGCGAAGGACGCGAAGACAGATATTAAGCAGGTACATCGAGGCACACGCTCCGAGGCGCGATGCGAGTGCCATCGCACGAAGCCCCCACCCCGACCCTCCCCCGGAGTACCCAACATTTTTCATCTATGCCG